>DASXLR010000083.1:0-5958 GCA_036496075.1 Paenibacillus sp.
AATTAGCCGAACGCTGAAAACAATGGCTCGTCAATTAAATGTATGTGTGGTTGCTCTATCTCAGTTGAGCCGTGGTGTAGAACAGCGCCAAGACAAAAGGCCTATGATGTCAGATTTACGCGAGAGCGGTCAAATAGAGCAAGATGCGGACGTCATAGCATTCCTGTATCGAGAAGATTACTACGACCGAGAAACAGAAAATAAAAACACGATTGAAATCATTATAGGGAAGCAAAGGAATGGCCCTGTTGGATCAGTGGAATTGGCATTTATTAAGGAATACGGTAAGTTCGTTAACTTGGAAAGAAGGTTTGAACAATGAGAAGTCAACTAAGCTTTGACGACATATTGGGCACTTTCGATTACAAAGCAAAGAGCACATCAGAGCAATTCCTAGCGAAGACACAGGGAATTCCTACTTATACCGTGGATTTCTTCGATAAGGACCAACGACAAAAGTTAAGGTGGTTTGAAGCGAAGACAAAGAGCGAAGCTGAGGGAATGGCTAGGAAGAAATACGGCCAGATACAAATTGTTAAGACGTACATTTCAGACAGGACGTTAGCGGAAATTATGGCATTAGATTAGGAGGGAATGGGATGGCTTTAGATCGGTGGTTAACTGATGAAGAATATGCGAAAGCAAAGGCTAACGGTATTTGCAGAAGGACGCTACACTATCGTGTTTATAGATCAGATAAATGGGACTTAGAAGAAGCACTAACAGCCCCGCCAGGTACCGTTAGACATAGTTACGAAGGAAAACACTATAAATGGCTTCGGTTAGCTAGAAAGAATGGGATAAATCCAAATACGTTTCGCGACAGGTTAAAACGCAAGTGGAATTATTACGATGCGGCTACAAAACCGGTGAGGAGTAAGCAAAGTGAATGCTTAAAATTTAAGGAGGAAGTAGGATGACACATTACAGTCCTGTTATTACTTTTAAAGATTATGAGATAGCGGCTGCAAATGGAATTAGCATGAAACATGTATTTCGCCGGGTTAAATATTTGGATTGGAGTATCGAACGCGCTATAACAGATCCTGTCAAAAAATATAAAGAGGATAAGCATGAAAGCATGATAATAATCGCTGAACGTAACGGGATTAGTAGAACGACCTATATGAAAAGAGTAAAGGAAGGTATGACTCCTTATGAAGCAGCAACGAAACCGGTAGGGTATTCGATCTACCTTGAACTAGCTGCTGAACATGGAATTGTAGAGATAACATTTTACAAAAGAGTTGAAAGAGGAATGGATCCTTACAAGGCAGCAACAAAACCACCACGTAAATATAAGAAGAAACAAATCAGCTAGGAGGCAACATGGATAGGCAAGACGTTTTAATCAACAAACTAATCGATAATCACATATTCAAGCTACCAGACGGGCGCGATCTCTTTGAGGGATCGGTTAAAGAACTGTCGGAGCTATTAAAAGGAGATGTAGAGAATGAGAGAACAAAAATATCAAGCATATATGACTGATTGGGAAGGGGTTACTAAGGTATTTGAATTAAGCGGGTTGTTTTTCGAATCGCTAGTTAAGGACAAGAGCAAGGTTATTTTCAAGAACAGTGTTAGCGATATAGAAACACTTCTGGTAGAGCATAAAAACATACGTCAATACACAGGGCTGAATGATAAAAATGGTAATCCGATTTATGAAGGTGACATTGTAAAAATTAGCGATCATCCTTTCCAAGGTTCAATTGATATAAATGGGAATTACGAAGTTTGCCATAACGAGTACATGGAGCTGAGCTGCGGTGGTTGGTACCTTCACAGAATGAGACATTGGGCAGAAGTGATTGGAAATAAGTTTGAAAATCCAGAACTACTAAAAGGAGCGAATGAAAATGAATGAAGCAATTAAGGAGTACACAGATAACCTATGGAAAGAAGCGAAGTTGAACAAAGAACTAGCAGATGAAGCGTATGAGAAAGGTGATTTAGCACTATCGGCTTTCCATAAAGGAATGGTAACAGTTTACGAGGGAATCGCAGCAGGATTAGACGATATCATAGCGGATCACGGAGGTGAAGAATAATGAGAGAAATTGAAAATGGTGTATTTGAAATTACTAAACTATTAGCAGAAGCGAAGGAGACTGAAGAGAATGGCAACTAAGATTATTGTCTACACGAAAAATAATTGTCCTAACTGTATGCATGTGAAATTTGGATTAAAGGCAGCGGAGAAGGAATTTGAAGAGAGAAACATAGAGGAAAAGGAAGAATACAGAAAAGAGTTTGACACTTACGGATATAACGCAGCACCAGTAACGGTATTCCCAAGCGGAAATGTACTTGCGGGATTTGAAAGGAAAGAGTTTGAAGAAGAATTGGGATTTTAGGAGGGATTGCATGAAGAAAGAAACCAAAATACAGGTGGAAGGTGAGCTTGAATCAGTAGAAAACGAGATTTACAGGAAGCAATATCATTTGAACGGATTGAATAGTGAGAAACGGAAAACAGAAAAGGCATTGGAAGAGTTAAAGAAACAAAAAGAGAAATTGAAAAGTTACTTATAAGGAGTGGGACGGAATGAATTTACGAGTGAAAATCAAGCGATTAAATAAATCAGTGGAACTACCACGATATGCGAAGCCAGGGGATTCTGGTTTCGATCTAGTAGCAGCAGAAGACACGATTATCTGGCCAGAAGGAACGACAGTAGTATCAACAGGATTATCTTTTGAAATTCCGCCAGGATACGAATTACAGGTGAGACCAAGGAGTGGAATATCACTTAACACAGATTTAACAGTAATTCTTGGGACGGTTGATTCATCGTATCGCGGAGAGATTGGAGTTATAACAAGGAATTCACGATCATTAATAGGAACAATGACAGATTATGTGCGAACAATTGAGGATGAATTCAATCAAGTAGACGGATTGCATCCAGAGGGAACTTACATCATTCGAAAAGGTGACAGAATTGCTCAAGGCGTCATAGCGCCAGTGGAAACAGCTCATTTTGTCGAGGTGGACGAGTTATCGGATAGTGAACGTGGTGTTGGTGGGTTCGGATCTACGGGAGTAAAGTAAGACCAAATTTGAAATTTATTAAGAAATGGGGAGAGAACATGAAAAAGGTTGAATTTAATCAAAATAGTTTTGGACAGCAATTAATAATAACCGGTTTAGCAAGATTGGTTGAATAGAAAGGAGGGATCGCCAATTGCTTAGTTTAGAACTTGCTATAGAAGATGCATTATACCGAATCAAGAGAGAGTACGAAAGAACAGGCGGGAAGATCTACCTTTCATTTAGCGGAGGGAAAGATAGTCGAGTGGTAATGGAACTTCTTATCATGGCTGGACTTGCTGATAAAGTAACAGCAGCCTTCGCGAATACACGAATAGAGCTAGGAGCGACCGTGCGATATGTGAAAGAACTAAGGGATACCATTTACCCTAACATGGTGGTCTTGAAACCAAGGAAGCCATTCGGTGCGATCTTAAAGGAATACGGAAAACCAGCGTTATCAAAGCTGAAAAGTGAAGCGTTAAGCACATATCAGAACAATATGGATGATCCACTAAGCTCCGCTCGAGTACGACAAATGATTTCAGGGGAAGCGGAGAAAGGTGGAGAGAAACAAGGATTCAGAACGATGTACTCTTTACCATTATCTAAATTCCACTTCTTACATCCTGATCGAGAATACAAAGTAGCCAATAAGTGCTGCCAGTACATGAAGAAGTATCCTTTTGAAGATTACGCAAAAGAAAATGACATGCTAGGAAGCTTCACTGGAATACGGGTTGCTGAAGGTGGAGTAAGGTCAATTACTTACACAAGTTGTGTTCATATAAAGAAGGTTAACAACAAAGGTTTCATCATGTCGATGCCGATCTTTGACTGGTCAGATGAAATTGTAGACGAGTTCATTGCGAAAAGAGAGATCAGGTTATCAGATGCTTACGAGGTGTACGGAGCAACAAGAACAGGATGCATCGGATGTCCATTCTCTAAAAACATTAGAGAAGATTTGAAAACACTGTACGATCACGAACCTAATATGTACAAGGCATCAATGAAGTGGTTGGGTGATGTGTATATGGATCAAGATGTTGTTTGTGACTGGGATTCAGAATATCTAGATAAGTATATTGAAAGAAAGTCATTGAATGAGGAACGGAAGCAAGAAGTGATTGACCACTTTAATGGTGAGATATCGGAGATCAAGAAGCCGAGGAGATTATATGAGCAATTAAAATTGATATAAAAATTTCATTTTGTAGAAAAGGGGAATGGATATGAAATACGGTGTTTATTTAGATGGAGAAGTAATGACAACTAATGAGGATTATTTTAAGGCGTGCGAAGAGGCGCAGCAGTTAACAAAGGATACAGGAATAGTTCATTGGGCAATGCCGATTAAAGAGAAGCAGATTGATAAAACAAAAGTGATTGAATTGATTGCTAAAACAATAGTGGATGCTTCTGAGCGCGGAAAAGATTATTCATGGATGTATGACACTGATAATTATCATTTAGATCAATTATGTGGAACATTAGACGTTAGTATCGAAGAAATACAAGATATAGTTTTGACGAGAAAAAACATTCCTACCTATGAAGATTTAGTGTTGCATTGTAAAGAGATACTTTCAAGAGGATGGACGGAACAAGCTGTTTATAACTTTATGGATAAATATTCGGGATGGGCTCCAGACAGTATAACCTTTGCAATAGATGAAGCGAATAAAAGAGCAGCTAGCAAAAGTTAACTGCTCTCCAGAAAAGCATTAAGAAGGAAGTTCAATCATTAAGTGTAGTTATAGTATGGGCAAGATTCAGGAATTTATTCAGGGAGGAAGAGGGAAATGGGAGGACAAGCAATCACTATTAATATTCCACCAGTTGAAAAGTGGACATTAAGGGATCTCAAGTCAGTATGTCGGCACAACAAGATAAAAGGTTATACAAAGATGAGTCGTGAGCAATTAATAGTACATGTAAGAGAAATACTCGGACATATGGAAAGCTCAACAAAACAATCCTTTGAATAGAAAGTGAGGTTAGGAGAATGGAAGATAACGTAAAGCTATTAGGTGATGATGGGATGTTAGGAATGGAGTTTAAAGGAAATAAGGTTAATGTTTATAACGATGAAGGATACGTGATGGAAAGTATGACAACAAGGGAGCATGTTCAGGAAGTTATTGATTTTCTTGAAGAGTGCAAAGAGCAGATGGAATAGAAAGTGAGGATATAAGTTGATTAATCGTAAAAAGAAGACAGGCCGTATTAATAGTAGAAAAACAGTCGTACTAGGAATTGAGTTTGATAGTAAAACAGAAGCAGAGTATTACCTATTCCTAAAGAGTAATCCTGAGGTTGCCGAGATTGAGCTACAACCTCAGTACCTGCTCCTTGAAGGGTTTTATATCACTACACGAGAGGGCAAACGTAAAAAGCGAAGAGACTGGAAATTTACAGCAGATTTTCTCGTTACTTATAAAGATGGAACGCAGGAAGTAATCGATGTTAAAGGCTACGCTAATGATCGCTTTCCGTATATGAAGAAAATGTTCGAATTTCGCTACGAGCAGGAGTTAGTTGTTGTTATGAAGGACAAGCAGAAAGGTTGGATAAGAAAATAAAGGGGCTGAATAGATGATTACAAGATACAAGGGTACAAGAGAATTCATGCTGTATATGAAAGAACCAGGTTTCGGGAGCAATCAGTATGTTTGGATATTCGATGTATTTAAGTGTCATGAGCTAATGCAACATTTAGAAGAAGGATGGGCTATCCATGATGAGGATAAAAGAATAGTAGCTTTACAGAGAACAACAGCTTAATGGATAACGGAACCATGCAGAGTAGATTGGTGGGGGCTACTTTACTAAGCATCGTTCCCTTATTCAACAATGAGATAGTAAAATTTCACGTACCTTATGTGATGTTAAAAAGACAAATTCGAAATAGGGGGATT
>DASXLR010000084.1:0-8602 GCA_036496075.1 Paenibacillus sp.
TCAACAGTTATATTAACTCTGGTATATACTTACAATAAAGTGTATCATATATGGAAATTGGTCTGCAGTACTAAAAGAACCATATTTATACAAGAAACGGTTATCGTCCCTTTAAGGACCGCGAAGCCGTTTCTATTTGTAGATGAAACATTTTACTAATAGAAACGTTCTATATAAGAATGGTTAGAATAGGGGGGGGTGGCAAGTATGATCGGAGATTGAAAACAAAAGTATATTAAATAGCAAGAAAGATGCCCTCTATTTTTTATAGGGGAAATTAGATGTAGTAAAGAAACAGTCCCCCTATCTATAGATGGTTATGCTAATATAAATCCATGGCTTAAGATGTCACATTGGAATAGGGGATACATAGGATATTTTACATCATGAATAGAAGGGTGATACCGTGCAAACGTTAAATGACGTTATTTTTGACATGGATGTATATGATGAGTTGGGTTGGGAGCTAGAGAATGTTAAGGTAATGAAGCTTAATGGATTAGAGATTTCACGTAAATTTCTGAATTTTGTTCTCCAAAAGGGTGATCGTGTGGAGATCGAAACCGTGAATGGGAAAGCCTATACGGAGGAAGTTAACTAAGGCATGAAGGAGTATACTTAATCTAATAGAGAGCGATTTTTGCAAGAAACGGTAGGCCAAGGTTGATTATCCTTGGCCTACCGTTTTGATTGTGTGATCCAAGGCTGATTACTTTAACAGATATTACAGTTTAAATTGCTCATGCGGCCACAAGTCCCAAGGATATTGGTTGGGTGGAGTGGAGATAAGCTTAACCTCTTCTTTGGTGACAGGATGAGGAAAGCCTACGAATACAGACCATAGAGCAATTTGCTGACCTACTTTGTTTACGGCGCTACCGTATTTCTGATCGCCATATAGTGGGCAGCCGATATGACTGAACTGAACTCTAATTTGATGTGATCTGCCTGTCAGCAGTTCAACTTCAATGAGACTTAAGCGGTCTGTCGTCCCTAATACTTTATAATCTAGAATCGCATCTTTGCCACCAGAGGTCCCCTTAGGGACGACAGTGACGGTGTTGGTGCTACCATCTTTTAGCAGGGTATCGGTTAACCTTCCCTGATTGGATGGTAATTTACCATGTACTACAGCGACATACACTTTGCGAAAGTGATGACTACGAACTGCCTCTGATAAGCGGGAAGCAGCTTTGGAAGTTTTGGCAAAGATCATTGCACCCCCGACAGGGCGATCGAGTCTATGCACTAATCCCATGTATACATTACCTGGCTTGTTGTATCGGTCTTTGATATCCTGTTTGAGAAGACTGAGCATATCTGGATCACCAGAAGAATCTTCCTGAGTCGGTACGTTGACAGGCTTGACCACACCAAGTAGGTGATTATCTTCATACAGAATAGGAATCCCTGATCCAGCTGTTTCTCCATTATTCATAATCTTTAAGCCTCCCAGCGGCCCAATATACCGCAAGGTAAAGTGAGTTTAGAAGTGGTAATGGGCAATCCAATCTCACCGGATGAAATTTTACCACCGTACTTACGCGACACTGTCATGGATAGCATATTATTCAGCACAGTAGGCGAAATACCCGTTGTATATGAATTAATAAGCATAAAGAGCGGTTTATCAGACATAATTTCCATACAGCTCTCCAAGAAAGGATACAAACTGGTCTCCAGCTTCCACATTTCGCCTCCAGGTCCACGACCATAGGAAGGAGGGTCCATAATAATCGCATCATAACGATTACCACGGCGTTGCTCACGTTGTACGAACTTAAATACATCGTCAGTTATAAAACGTACAGGCTTATTTGTAAGACCAGAAAGCTGCAAATTGTCTTTAGCCCACTGTACCATACCTTTTGCCGCATCGACATGCACGACTTCAGCACCTGCATAAGCAGCAGCTACAGTGGCACCGCCTGTGTAAGCAAATAGGTTCAATACTTTAATAGGACGTCCAGCATCGGAAATTTTATCCATCATCCAACGCCAATTGATAGCTTGTTCTGGAAACAGTCCTGTGTGTTTAAAGTTGGTAGGACGTATATGGAATTTTAACTTATCATAAGAGATACTCCAACGTTCTGGAATAGGCTTCTTCATGTCCCATTGACCGCCACCGGCAGCGCTACGAGTATAATGTCCATGAATCTTACGCCAAGTATCTGTCTCGTTCTCCAGAGGCCAAATAATTTGTGGATCAGGTCTGCGAAGGATAACGTCGCCCCATCTTTCCAGCTTATCGCCATCCCCTGTATCAATTAACTCATAATCTTGCCAATCTTGTGCTACATACATATCAACAATCCATCCTTCTTATACAGTCTAATTTCGTTTAGCTTATATTGTACATCATTTGTCAGGGTTAATGCATCCTATACAGGTATAGAAGGCTCAAACAATTAAATTTCTCTAGGTTGATCAACCCGTATATAAATAGTAATCTTGCTTCTCTTGAATGATAAAGCCGCACGACTCATATAAATGGAGAGCATTTGGATTATGTACGGCAACTTCCAGCCAAAGTGGATTGTCATCACTTCTTTGCTGCTCAATCACTTGACGTAGTGCTCTGCGACCAATACCTTGACCACGGACTGTCGCATCTACGGTAAAGGCATAAATCCATGTGATGGAGTCTATCGATGAAACCCTGATTTTACCCACAGTGTGGTTATTAAACTCAATCATGAAGTCATTCTGCACACGATCTTCTGTCAATGGATGGTACAGATCTTGCGTATCTTCAAGACTCATGTTAAATCCGTCCAGATCGAGTCGTATGAGATGTGGAACATCTTGCAAGGTAGCCTTTCTAATAGAGACCTGTATATCTTGAGAAATGCTTCCGTCCGGAATAAGAGGATTTCTCATGTTATCTTGTTCATCCCATTTCATCTGATATTCAGAGTTTTCATATTTGCACGGTATACTCTTTAAGAACATTTCCCCCGCTATTGAATTTGCAGGTGTATTTAGTAATAGTACAGAGTATCCATCAAGCTTAATTTGTTGTATTGCTTGTGTCCAAAGGGAAGTAAATATCCCTTGGCGGCGATAATTCTGGTGAACCATACCACAGATTTCAACTTGGCTGCCCCATCTGTATACTCCTAAAAATCCGATGAGCATGTTGTCGTGGTTATAATGTAAATAATCATGCTTTTCATCAGCATTTCGATGATTTAGCATTTCCCAGTTCAACTTCAGAGATAACCCGTCCGCTTGTTCACAATGTTGCTGTAAAGATTGAATTTGTTGAAGCTGTTGTTCATTAAGCAACCCTAATTCCTCCCTAAATGAGTGCCTCTCCCATGAGAAGCATGTTATTGAATTGATGTTGAGTGATCAAATTGTACTATTTCATAGTCATAAAATCCAGATTGATTTAGATGAATATCAATACATAATCGTGTCGAGTGGAGCATATAGATGTTATGGGGAACGTCCGTGACGCTGGGAGAGGGAAACCGTCCGATAGAGCCATCCTTAGATTGATGGAGGCGGACGGATATGACGATTGAACAGCTTATTTCACTGCTTGTACTTATTGTTATGATTATTGAGTTAGCCGTTAGAAAAGGAAAATCGTAAGACAGAAGCACTAGAACAAAGTCGATAGTCAGTAGGTTAGACAGCCCATATCACTTCAATTCACTATTGATTCTTAATATGTGAATTGAAGTGATTTTGGTTGCTGAATTCCATGGATTGGAGTATTGAACTAAATTACTAAGTAATAAGAGTTGAACCAATATAGTACTAACAAAAGAATCCTTATTCAGTAAGGGTTCTTTTGTTATGCAAGCATAGGACATGTTCCTATACAATCTGGTAATATAGACGAAATGTCATGGATATACCACCACATACTAATAACTTATGTAGAGAGAAAGGATACAAGATACGATGAATAAGAACCTATTATATATTGAGGATGATCTTGAAATTGGAGGTTGGGTGAACGATGATCTAACGGATCGTGGATATGACGTCTGTTGGCTTACTTCTGGCGAAGGTGCGATGGAGCAAATGGACACAAGCGACTTAGTCATACTAGATGTTATGCTTCCAGGATTAGATGGCTTTTCCGTGGGGCAGCGATTGAAAAAATACTTTCCCCAAACACCGATTTTAATGCTATCAGCAAGAGCTTCGATAGAGGATAAGCTACAAGGCCTTCAATTTGCTGATGACTATCTTACGAAGCCTTTCCATCCTGAGGAATTAGCCGCTCGGGTTGAGGTGTTACTACGACGTTTTGAGAAAGTCTCTGTTGCAATGATTCAGCTTATGCATGTTCGTATTTATCTTAATGAGAAAAGAATCATCGATACACGGACAGAACAGGAAATTAGTTTAACAGGCAAACAATTTCAAATTTTCAATTACTTATTACGTCATCCGAATCAAATACTAACGAAGGAACAAATTTTCGAGGCGGTGTGGGGAGAAATATATTCGGACGGTGACAAAACATTAATGGTACACATCCGACATCTTCGTGAAAAAATAGAGAGCGATCCTAGTAATCCTGAAATTATCGAGACCATTCGTGGCATTGGATATAGGGTGAAACAATGAAATTTCGCCATTCTCTGCTAGCGAGGTTCCTTGCTATTATCATGATTGCACTTCTATTTTTACCCTTAATGTTTCCGTTTGCTGCGCTGCTCTATTATATACCAACAGAAATTATATCTAAGAATAAAGTGGATCAGAATATTTATGCAAATGGTGATGAGATAGAGAAAATATGGAAAGGTGAAGCGACAAATCTAAAGGGGGCATCCCGAGAGACGATAAACGAGCAGTTGCAAACATTACATCATAGGTATCCAAAATCAGGGATATTCTGGGTTAATGCTGCAGGCACAACAGAGCAGATGATTCCTAAGAATGAGTTAATCCCTCAGCAATGGACCTCGGGGTATAGCATTCAATTTATGAAGAAAAGTGTGAGTTCAGACCCCTTTACCGCTGTAGCTATGATCGGAGAGACACAGGACGAAGGCTTCATGGTTATTCAAATTCCACGTTCACTGATGAAGAGTGATGGTGAAGCACTCAGCAATAATTGGGTTGTTTTAGTTTTCATTTTTATTATATTTCTTTTTTTCATATCTGCGACGGGACTGCTGTTCTACAAAATACGCAAACGGCTTGTGAATCTCCAAGAAGCCATGACAGAAGTCGATGAGACGGGGATTCCACGTACGATTATTGTACACAAGAAGGATGAGATAGGACAATTGGAGCGTGCATTTAATCATATGATCGATGAATTGAATATGAGTAGACAGAGAGAGCAGGAGGGGGAGCAACTACGTAAGCAGCTCATTACGAATTTGTCGCATGATTTGCGTACACCGTTAACAACAATTCGGGGTCATGCCTATTCTTTACACAAGGAGATTTTAAGTACGAAGGCTAAAGAATCCATTCAGATCATTGAAGCGAAGGTTGATTATTTAGGTCAGCTTATTGAGAATTTATTGTCCTATACACTTTTATCCGCAGGAAAATATCCACTTGAGATGAGAAGAACAGATATCGTAAGAATAGTTCGCGCTTCGCTTGCGTCCTGGTACCCCTTGTTTGAAAAGGATGGATTTGAAGTGAAGGTAAGTTTAGCCGACAAAGACGTTTACTGGTGTATTGACTCTGAGTGGTTCAATCGGATTTTGGACAACTTGTTCCAGAATGTCGTAAGACACGCACGAAAAGGCCAATACATTGCTGTATCTATGAAGGAACATGAGGGAAGAGTTATGCTTATCATTGAAGACAAGGGACCCGGTATGAAAGCAAAATCCAGCGAGAAGGGGGCTGGAATTGGTCTATCTATCGTCTCCATGATGATCAAAGAGATGGGGCTGGAATGGGATATTATCAGTTCTGAAGAGGGGACACGGGTGCAGCTATATACGAGAGATCTAGAAATTTAAACGAAACTTAAACAAAAGCCATCTTTCTTCTTAACCCTCGGTAGTTATGATAATTACCGAGGTGATCAGATTGAGTGAATTCATTATAACTACCCATGACTTGACCAAACGGTACGGATCAAGAAAGGTAGTTGAGAAAGTTAATTTAGAGATTAATAAGGGAGATATTTATGGTTTCTTAGGGCCAAACGGAGCAGGGAAAACGACGACTATTCGGATGTTGCTTGGTCTAATTAAGCCTTCAAGTGGTTCTGTACATATGTTTGAGAAGAATCTTAAACAGGAAAAAATGGCCATTCTTCGTAAAGTAGGCTCACTGGTGGAATATCCTTCGTATTATGGTCATTTAACAGCTTATGAGAATCTTGAAGTTCTCAGGCGCATATTGGACGTTCCTAAATCACGAATTGATGAAGTTCTATCTATCGTTCGGCTTACTAAAGATGCAAGAAGATCTGTTAAAGGTTATTCGCTTGGCATGAAACAGCGACTCGGCATAGCGGCTGCTTTACTTGGGCAGCCAGAGCTACTTATTCTGGATGAGCCGACCAATGGACTCGATCCTTCAGGAATATTAGAGATTCGGGAGCTTATTAAGAAAATGCCGCAGGAGCAGGGAATCACGGTGCTTGTATCAAGTCACTTACTGAGTGAAGTCGAGCAGATGGCAAACCGAGTCGGAATTATTCAAGAGGGGAATATGTTATTTCAAAATTCAATTGAAGTCCTTCGTCAACGTGCCAAAAGCAAAATTCGCATGGTCGTGACAGAACCTGAAATTGCATTACGTACTGTAGCGGCAGCAGGTTGTTATGCTAAGTTACAAGAGTCCGCTCTAATATTTGAAGGTATTTCAGATGAGAAAATAGCAGGAACGATTGAAGCACTCGTTAACAATCAGCATGACATATATAGAGTAGAAGAGATCACAACCTCCTTAGAGGACATTTTCTTAGAACTGATCGGGGAGGGGCAGATCTTATGATGGCGCGAGTTCTAGCTTCAGATCTTGCAAAGATTCGTAGAACGGCCATTTGGTTCCTCGTTTTCTTGGGACCTGTGGGGGTGATTGCATTGCAGGCTGTTAATTTCGGGCTACGGTATGATTATTTAACGGACTTGTATGCTGCTGACTTATGGGCTGGCGTATTAATGAATGTACAGTTTATCTCAATGGCCCTTACTTGTGAATGAGACTAATGTACGAGAGTACTCTGTACTTGCAGGTATTGTTGTGGGCTTATGTATTTTTAGTATGGGATTATTTGATTTCATAAGACGGGATGTGAATTAACATGAGAACCTTGGTTAATATATTGGGTTCTGAGTGGTTAAAGGTGCGGAAATCCAATATATGGTTGCTCGTTTTCGTTAGCCCCATTCTGTCATCCCTGTTAGGCTTTTTTACGATGAAAGAAGATGGATATGATTATTGGTTCATGTTACTTTCTACGATGGTACTTTTACATGCGTTGTTATTTTTACCGCTGTTGACAGGGGTGTTTGGGGCTTTCGTATGTCGCTATGAACATTCCAAAGTCACAAGAAAGCTTGGGCGCATATAATGTATCTTTTGATACATTGCTTTACGTCATTCTAGGAAGCTTTATTATCTTCTTAGGTTCAGGGCTAATTTATTTCCAAAGAAAAGAAATATAAGAAATTAATTAGGGCTCAACACCAAAACCATTGCTTGAAAAATGTATCGTGTTGATAACTGACCGCTACGCTTCTACAAGACAATTCCATCCTCTTCGTTACAATCAGCATAAAATTCTATTTTCAGCAAGCACTGATTATGAATTAGGACCTTAATTTAGAGATTTATTTTTATATCATCCATTTCAATATAACTTGAAAGGAGAAGTCTATGAGAAAAATATTCAAAGTATTAAAGAATATTTTTGTTAGTTTCATTTCTATTATTTTATTTGTATCAGTATCTGTTTTTGTTTACCATAATTATCAATTAAGTAAGGAATCAGCACTAATTAATAGTGAAGGAACATTAGTTGATTTTAATAACAAAAAAATAAATGTATATAATGAAGGTAACGGTAAAGATAGGTATGTATTTATGTCTGGCTCTGGGATAGCTGCTCCTGTTTATGAAATGAAAGGACTATATAGCAAGTTTTCAAAAGAAAATAAGGTTGCTGTAATTGAAAGAGCAGGATATGGATACAGTGATGTTTTTAACGATAACAGAGATATTGATAAGATATTAGAACAAACTAGAGAAGCGCTTATTCAAAGTGGGAATAAACCTCCGTATATATTAGTTCCACACTCATTATCAGGGTTAGAAGCTATCTACTGGGCACAAAAATACCCAAATGAAGTGAAGGGAATCATTGCTTTAGATATTGGTTTACCTCAAGAGTACGTGACTTATAAAATGGACTTAATTGATTCATTAACAATAAGAGGAGTGAATGTGTTAACTGGGATTGGTTTTCATCGACTAGTTCCTTCTGCTACTTATGATCCTGAAGTGATTCAACAATCCTTTTTAACTAAACATGAAAAAGAAATTTTTAAAGCAATATCGTATAAACAGGTTTTTAATGATGATATGGAGCAAGAGATGTTACAGAATTATGATAATGCTAAAAAATCAGTTGATCTATCAATACCAAAAGAAA
>DASXLR010000085.1:0-100666 GCA_036496075.1 Paenibacillus sp.
CCAGTATCGGAATAAGTGTAACTTGGAACCTATGAATTATTAGTTCAAATAGATAGAACGCCGTATGAGGTGAAAGTCTCACGTACGGTGTGGAGTGGGGGAAAAGCCAGAGATTATCTCAAAGGCTTACCTATCACTACAAACGGTATTTCGTACGAAGAAGGGAAGCAGTACACCAAGCGGATTCTCCTACTGGGTAGGGGATAAATCAATTGATGGCGCTCCCCGTGGAAATACTGCACCTTTTGTACTTCCGGTGGCGCAAGGAAAACATCCGAGTTCAAGCCATCAGAATGTAGCGGTCAAAACAGGTTATCAATTCAAATTTGATTTCAAAACGAAAGGAAATATGTTTCGTGCCCAAGATGGGATCGCCATCACGCCAAGTTTCTATTATGTAAGTAAGGATGGAACAAGTAGACAAGCTGTAGATTTATATTATAACAGTGGCTCGAAGACCATGATTCAGCTAGGTTCCTCGCAAGATACAGAACGGCGATATGTGATTCTAAATGACCGATTACGGAATGTAGCTATGGAAGAGCTTCAGGACACAGCGAAGTATCTGTACAATCACGAGGACGCAGCTCGGAAAGTAGGAACTTTAGCGCAATTTACTCAGAAATATCTTGAGAGTCTAAGCAAGCAAAAAACGTGGATAGGGCGCTATAATGATCTGACCTTACCAAGTAGCGTTCGTACACTGATGGGACCGAAGTACAACCTACCAAGTAGCGTTGATCTAGAACGGGCTAATGCTTCTATTCAACACTGGTACGGGGAGTACAGTATTCCAGCCGATGTATATGCGGTAAAGAAAGGTACAAATGTAGCTGAATATGGCCGAACGCACACCTTAGATGATCACGCACCTATATTTATGAAGCAGGGATATATTATTGTGAATTTCGATATTGAGACATTGCAGAATGGGAATACCACGCATCCACATCTGCAATATATTCATGCCCCTCTGATGAATCAGTGGCAGATGGAAGGGTTCAGTAGAACGTATACAGACCCGAAGAAACAGCGATTCTCACTCATGGATGGAGACGTCATATTCTATCATGCGAACTTTTCGAGTCGAGATGACTTTAGATCGCAGGTCGCTCATTAACGATTATCTTATATGACAAAAAAAGAACCACGAACACCTATGAGGGTGTTCGTGATTTTTTGGGATAAATAGAATGTAGCTATCATATTGTGAGTTTATGATATTAGGCTGCAGAAAGTGCAATCTTTTGACCCGGATATATCCAATGGGCATTTTTAAGGTGGTTAAGGTCACGTAATGCTTGCCATGTTGTATTGTATTTCTTAGAAATGCTGTAAAGTGTATCTCCTGCTTTAACCACGTAGACCTTAGTATCTTTAACTGGAGCGGGTTTTACTTCAGGTTTAGGAATAGGAACAGGCTTAACTTTGGGCTTCGGCGTAGGTGTTGCAGGTTCTGTTGGTTTAGTCTCAGGTGTGGGTTCTATGGCAGTAAGTTTTCCTTCAGTGATACGATCTGCCGATTCTGTACTAATCGTTTTACTCTTTTTAATGAATTTGATCAATGCTTCATCTAACGAGCCGTACATTCCGGCCTGTGGATATTTACTGAACATCGTGTATTCGTCACCACCAACAGACATGAAGTCATTCGTTGCTAGGCTGTAGGTAGCTGTTAGAATCAATGCTTTACTTCCAACCATGACAGAATGGACGCGACTACCTTTGGGTTGTGATGGATCAATTTGAAAGCTTAGACCAGACACTTGTGGGAAAGCGCCTTTTGGTTCTGGATAATCAGAGACGCCGTTCTCAAGAGCAGCTTTGATATCAGCTCCGCTTACATTGAGGGTTACGATTTGATTACCGAACGGAAGGACTGTGATCACACCGCCTTTGGTAATTGTACCTGCATCAATGGAGGTACGGATGCCACCGCCATTCGTGATAGCGACATCGGAGCTACTGATATCACGCATAGCATCTGTAATTAGATCCCCTAAGTTCGTTTCACCTGCACGAACTTTCTCACGAGCTCCTTCTAGCTTCACGGGTGTAGTTCCAACTTCTTCTTTCAGGAGAGGTTCTTGCTTCGCTAAGATGGAGTTTACCAAGGTGGCGATCTTCGCATTTGGCTTTACGTTGACAGCTTCTTTCTCATCAATGAGCGTAGCTGTTTTCTTCGTAACTTTACCACTATCTACCCATAGATCAATAACACCTAAATGTTCTGTATATTCACCAGTACTTGCGATGAGCGTATTGTTGTCTGAAAGTAAGCCATTTTCCAGTACAGTGTGGCTATGTCCGTCAATGAATACATCAATACCAGGAACTTCTTTTACTACTTTGAAGCTGGTATCTGTGCTGGATTCATCTTGTCCAAGGTGTCCTATAACCACAATCACGTCAACCTTATCACGTAGCTCATCAACGAATACCTTAGCCTCAGCTGAAGGGTCTGTGAATTTCAAGCCCTCTACATTTTTGGGATTTGTTTTGTAAGCTGTTTCTGGCGTTGTTAGCGCAATAATGCCCACTTTCACACCATCGACTTCTTTAATTAAATAGGGATCAAAAAGATGACTACCGTCTTTCTTTTTGATGTTAGCGCTGAGCACAGGAAACCCCATGATTTTGGATAGTTCTACTAGTCTTTGAGATCCATAATTGAATTCGTGATTACCCGGGACCATCGCTTGATATCCCATTTCTTTCATTACAGTAGCAACACTTTCACCTTCTACTAAAGTAGCAAAGGTCGTACCGTGAACAGCATCACCTGCATCTAATAAGAGTGTATTCGGATTTTTACTGCGGTAACTATC
The DNA here is from genome assembly GCA_036496075.1 of Paenibacillus sp. Lineage (GTDB taxonomy): Bacteria > Bacillota > Bacilli > Paenibacillales > Paenibacillaceae > Paenibacillus_AQ. The sequence goes on from DASXLR010000085.1 coordinate 2,829, forward strand.
TATAATTCCTGCGAGCTTTGCAAAACCCATAGCGGGGGAAGTCTCTACTGCTCGAGCGTGCATGTCATTCGTATGTAGGATTGTAATGTGCTTACCTGTAGGTTGTGTATCAGTAGGAGTTGTAGTACCGTCAGCAGCAACTGTTCCAACGGAACCGATTAGCAAACTGAGGGTAAGTGTTAGTGATGTTAGCCATTTTTTTGTATTCATGTAATAAATGAACCTCCTAGAATAAATTTGATATTGAAATGATTATATAATAGCAGCCTCCATTTCTATTAAGGTATTCAAGATGAAGCGATAGTTTTGCGGAAATATGTGATGAATACCTACATATTATGTATAATTATATAATGATAATGAGAAAAAGTAAAAAAAAATCTTGTGATATTTCATGGTTTGATAATCTATCTATCATTTAACGTCTGAATTTACATATACTTAATATTTTATGTTATTTAATATTACATCTTAAGTTAAAGGTATTGGGAATTATACTGTAAATAAGACTGGGAGGATTCATTTCACCAAATAGCTTAAATAAGTCTATCTTCTTTTTTTGAATGTAGTGATCCGTGTAACTTTTCCGTTAATCATACGTTCATAGGGGTGAAGGGAGCGAATATGAAGCCCAGCACATTAGATGAAGTATATAGAAAATATATGATGGATGTTTATCGTTACTTACGCTTGCTTTGTAGGGATGATGCTATAGCAGAGGATCTGGTACAGGAAACTTTTTATCGTGCCTACATACATTTGGAGAATTATAAAGAGGAAAGAGTAAAACCGTGGTTGTTCAGAGTAGCTTATAACGCTTTTATCGATATGAAGCGAAAAGAGAAACGTAGCGTGGTACGAAATCATGATTTTTTCCACGGATTAGCAGACTCATCAGCATTACACCCAGAAGCCGAGGTTCTGCGTAAGGAAACTATGGAAGAGGTTAGAGAATGGATTTCAGCTTTACCGGAGCTACAGCAACAGGCACTTCTATTGTATGATACGAACCACTTCAGTTATCAGGAAGCTGCAAATATAATGGGTGTTACTTTATCGCACTTTAAAATATTGTTGTTTCGGGCTAGACAAGGGTTGAGGAGAAACCGTGAAAGGGGCGAGGAACGTGAGTGAGGAATTCAAGCGAAAAATGAAAAGTTATATGGATGGGACGCTGCCAGAAGAGCAGCGTAGCGAGATGGAGAAGGAACTGGAGAAGATGGAGCTGTATCAATCTTATATGGAAAAAATGATGCAAGAGGGCGGAGAAGATGAAATAAAACATCCGCAATGGGTTTCAGAATCGAACCGTCTAAATGAAGCAAAGATTTTACGAAAAGGTAAATGGAAAGTTCGATTGAGCTCTGCCTTCACTGTGATCAGTATGTTTCTGCTCTTTACGTTTATTTCTTCGATCGGTTCAATGTTGTTTTATACATGGGGTGAACCGGATCGTGGTGAACAATATAGGGATGTTGTTGGTTCCGCGCTGGCGCTTACCCAGCCGAATATTATAGTGAACTTAAGCAGTGATGTGGGCCCCTATCTTGGAATGAAACTTACCGGAGATATTAAGAAGCAGGTGGGCGCAGCTCGGCTTAGCGTGGGGGAATTCTCAGGTTCATTCTTTTTTAATTTTTTACGCCTATATGATTTTACGTGGAATGAGCAGGGACAGTATAGTAATACTTTTTTTCAACTTCCTGAATCGGAGGGTTTCAATAGTGATGCCGACTGGAATCGTCTGAAAATGTTGCCTGAGGGAACGGTGGCTGAGGCGTATGTATCCTATCATAACTATCTCACAACAGATGAGTTATTGGCGCAGTTCAAGGACAAGAATATGGAGGCTGTATGGTTTGCTGTAGATAACGGGAATAACAATAGACTGAGTGATGATAATGGAGCCATTACAGAGCCACTTGGATTTCCAAGCTCACCTATTTGGCATTCGGATGATATGACGGTTACGAATCGAACGGAGAGCAAGAGATGGTGGGGGGCTAGCGTAACGTCGCAGTCTTCGATCGCTCCATCTGTCGACACTTACGGGGACGGTGATCTACGTGATGCTAACTTCATGAAGACATTGAAGTTAATCCAACAATATCCATCGATTACGAAGCGATTGGCACCTTTTTACGATATAGACAGTTCTGTATCTTACATTGAAGAGCATGGCGTGCGATTATACGGTGCTGTAGTTACTGGACCTACGAAAGAACTATTGAAGTTAAAGGATGATCCACTCGTATCCAACATCCGTATAGGTAAAGTTACATTGTGGGACTGGCACGAAGAATAAGTTTACATGTGAGGGGCATGGCTATGACCATGCTCTTTTTTTGTTGTTATGTATGTAAGCGCGTAACGGACTATGAGGGTTGAAGTTAGATTCGATGCCAAATATTCTTCTAGTGTTACTTTATTATCAATAGATGACTTTTTGAACAACCTCTCTAATATTAAAGCCGCCGTAGGCGTTGTATACTTATTTCGATTATAATAGAGCATAATCATAAAGAGATAGATAAAATTTTGGATATGCAGTTAGGAGAGAATGACTATGACGCTAAAAGAAAAAAGAGAACATCGCCAACATCCTGAGCTAACGAAGATAGATGCCTCTCGTGCAACGTATGAACGAGATTATTCAAGGCTCATACATTCTCCCACGTTTCGCAGGCTTCAAGGTAAGTCGCAGGTGTTCGGTGCAGGAACAGGGGATTACTATCGTACGCGGTTGACACATTCCCTTGAGGTCGCTCAGATTGCACGTGAAGCTTCTAAGAGCTTATTACGCTCTTACCCTGAGGTGACATTAGAGAAAGCCGATAATCCGGGACTTGTTATTGATCCCGAAGTGGTTGAGTGTGCATCGATTGCGCATGACTTCGGACATCCTCCTTTTGGACATAAAGGAGAAGAGGTACTTGATGGTATTCTTGAATGTCTTATTGATGAGAAGCTTAAGGCTGCTACCAAAGGACGGCATGTCTCTCCTGAGCAACTTATGAAATTTCGTAGTAACCTTAGGAGTAAATATGAGCATTTTGAAGGGAATGCGCACAATTTTCGATTGATTATGTTTCTCGAGAAGAGAGAAAATATAGATGGCTTAAATTTATCAGATGCTGTACTGCTGGGCATTAATAAGTATCCATTTCCCGGAACTTTACTTAAGAAGGGTCTTTATCAACATGAATGGGCCTATATTTCGGAAATACGTAAAAACTGGGATATTCCAGATTATAAGAAGACATTAGAAGCACAATTAATGGACCTATGTGATGATATTGCCTATTCCTCGCATGATCTAGAGGATGGAATTAAGGCAGGTAAAATAGAGGTACATGAGTATTTTCTGTTTGATCCTAATACGATTCGATTAATCGTAGAGAAGATTACTACGCTCGAGGATGCTTTCTGGGATGGGTGGCAGAATGAACAAATTCAATCGAAAGTTGAAGAGGTTCTATATTCCTTTTTACAAGTATGGAAAGAGAAAATGCTAATATGCGAACACGATTATTCTCGGACTAGACGAGAAGTTAAGGCGTATTGGGTAAGTCTATTCGTAAGTAATCTGGGTGTGATACCGGATGGGAATTGGAAAAAGGTTACGTTCGTCAAAGATCATGCAGAGAATGAAGATATGCTAAGGACCGTGAGCGTGTTGAAAAGTTTCGCGTGGGTTACGATGATCAAGGACCTTCGTGTACAACGTTTGCAAAAAAGAAGTGAGTGGATTATCAAGCGTCTATGGAATGCCTTCTTAGATCCCGAAATGTCGAAGTCGATTATTCCAACAGACTGGCTACAGCGGTATGAACGAGATCAACGTCAACCCAATCCAATATGGACTTGGGAGCATATGGTGATCGATTACATCGCAGGGATGACGGACGCTTTTGCAGAGAAAATATACAATGAGCTGTACGGTCTCAAGGTGGGTTCAATTTACGATCTCGATTAGCGTGCAGGAAAGCTATTTGGATGGCAAGTATAAGGTGAAGAGCAGGACATGAATACAATGTTCTGCTCTTTTTGCTATATCATCCAGTCAGTTGAAGACTCAAATGTAACGAATGATGTTAGCCGAACACATTGCTGACATGTAAAAGGCACGTTAGGGCATTGAAGTTTTCTGTAGATGGTTCAAGTTATTCTGAAATAATATTACAATGAACAAAAAAATAATTGAAATATTATTTCATATGCTGTAAACTGAGTTCAAATAGAGAAAGCTTTATTAGTCTGGATGAGGAGGGGTACTTTTTGCTTGAAAAATTGACAACAGAGAAAAGAAACCAGCAAACACTCGATTTGGACCAAATGACAACCCTGTCGATCCTGGAACTTATGCAGGAGGAAGATGCGAAGGTATCTTTAGCTATCAAAGAGAAGGTGCAGGATATTGAGAGAGTGACGAGAGCTGTAATTAACAGCTTTAAAGGAGGCGGAAGGCTAATTTATATCGGTGCGGGTACAAGCGGCCGAATGGGTATACTCGATGCTGTAGAGTGCGTTCCTACATTCGGAACTGACCCGGAACTGGTGCAGGGTGTCATCGCGGGAGGCGAGACAGCTATCAGGCTGGCGGTAGAGGGAGCGGAAGATTCTTTTGAACTGGGCCAAGCCGATTTAAAGAGACTAAACTTAACTGACAAAGATACCGTACTGGGGATTGCGGCCAGCGGACGAACGCCTTATGTAATTGGTGCACTGATGTATGCGGAGCAAATGGGGGCAACAACAGCCAGTTTGTCATGTAATGAAAATTCGGAGATCAGTCGCTATGCTGAGTATCCGATTGAAATTGTCACAGGTGCAGAGATCTTAACTGGCTCGACCCGGTTAAAAGCTGGAACGGCACAAAAAATGGTGCTGAATATGATTTCCACCGCAGCAATGATTGGAATCGGAAAAGTTTACAGCAATCTGATGGTGGACGTTAAGTCTACAAATGAAAAATTGGTATCAAGAGCAAAATCGATCATAAGCGAGATTACGGGCTGCGATTCAGAAACGGCGGCTGATTATTATGAGAGAAGCGGACATCAGGTTAAACTGGCCGTGGTCATGATGCTCACAGGCCTGAAGTATGAAGAAGCGAAGCAGAGACTGACAGAATCGGCTGGATTCATCCGCCTAGCCATACAAGACGAAAAGGGGTTGTAGTCATGGGTAAAGAGAAGGATTTGGCTTTGGGCATTCTGGAAACAGTAGGTGGTATTCAGAATGTAGAACGGGTCACCCATTGTATGACGCGTGTCCGCATCACTTTACGGGAGGAGGGACTCGCCAGAGTAGAAGAGCTGAAGAAGGTCCCCGGTGTCATGGGAGTTATTGTTGAATCCACGCTTCAGATTGTTGTGGGGCCCGGAGTGGTGGGAAAGGTGGCCAATGAAATTGCGGCGATAAGCGGGGTTGAGATGGGTGAGGACATTCCTCAGAATCTGGACCCGCAGTTGCAGAATTCTACGCACTCCAACAAAGACGAGGCGGCCAGGATAGCCGCTACAAATAAGGAAAAGTATAAAGAACGGAATAATACACCTATTAAAAACTTTTTGAAAGCGATTTCAAATATATTTATTCCGTTAGCACCCGCATTTGTAGCTGCCGGTTTGCTTGCAGGTATAACAGCCGTAATTTCTAACCTGATGACTGCGGGATACGTTAGCGGGGAGGGATGGTCTCAATTTAACCTGATTCTTAATGTCATCAAAAATGGAGTCTTCTCCTATATGGCTATCTTTGTCGGGATTAACTCCGCCAGAGAATTCAGGGCCAGCCCGTCATTGGGTGGTCTGATCGGTGGGGCCACGCTATTAACAGGTATGAAGCCTGAGTTTCCAATTATGAATTATTTTACAGGGGAACCCCTTATTGCCGGACAGGGGGGCATCATAGGAGTCGTATTGGCAGTCTGGATTTTGGCTTGGATTGAGAAAAAATTGCACAAAATTATACCGAACTCTATTGATTTAATTGTCACTTCCTTTCTGAGCGTTCTAATTACAGGTCTGCTGACCATATTCCTGATTATGCCTTTTGCCGGATTTGTTGCAAGCTACCTGCTTATCGCCGTAAACTGGATTTTGGCCGTGGGAGGTGCCCTTTCCGGTTTTGCATTGGGTGGTATATGGCTTGTTATGGTTATGCTCGGATTGCATCACATTATGACACCTATTCATATGGAACTGATTAACCAGACAGGCGTAACCATACTGCTGCCAATTCTGGCCATGGGCGGAGCAGGACAAGTAGGTGCGGCTCTGGCGCTCTGGATACGCTGTTACAAGAACAAACCGCTAACCAATATCATCAAGGGAGCATTGCCGGTAGGTGTGCTTGGCATCGGGGAACCGCTCATTTATGGAGTTACCCTTCCACTGGGAAAACCTTTTGTGACAGCTTGTCTGGGAGCGGCCTGCGGCGGTGCCGTAATCGGCTATTTCGGTAACGTGGGTGCGATCACGATCGGGGCGTCCGGCTTGGAGATGTTGCTTCTGATTGCGGACGGGAAATGGTGGATTTATTTACTGGGACTGCTGACGGCGTATTTGTTCGGATTCGGGATCACTTACCTGTTTGGTGTTCCGAAGGAAGCCAGACAACCAAAAGAAGCTTAAGGAACTTTAGGAAATTAAAAAAAAGGAGTGATCGGTTTGCGCGGTGTACTAGTTTCGCTAACGGAACAATCTGTTGATAAAACGATAGAATATTTGAAGTTTATGCATCAAAATGGTTTTGATTCGATTTTTACTTCCTTGCAGATTCCGGAAGAAGACCCGAGTGCCTTGCTTGACCCGTTAAGCCGGATTGGCGGATTTGCGGGTGATCACGACATGATGTTGATGGTGGATGTATCTCCAAGAACCTTCAGACATTTTTCTATTCCTGAGCTTAGGGAGAGCGGCGTGACAGGGCTAAGAATAGATACCGGCATGGAGAATAGCGAAATTTCAGCTTTAACCCAAGACTGGCTGGTAGCCTTGAATGCAAGCACTATAGATGAAGCTTTCCTTGCTGATCTGAGGGAGTTGCAAGCTGATTTTTCATCATTGGAAGCATGGCATAATTACTACCCCAGACCGGAGACAGGGCTTGAATGGGACAGTTTTAAGAAAAAGAATGAATGGCTGCAATCACAAGGGTTAACGGTAGCGGCATTTATTCCGGGAGATGGCGAACTGAGAGGTCCACTGCACGAGGGCTTGCCTACACTGGAACAGCATCGCCATCAGTCCCCGTTCGCCAGTTATTTGGAATTACAATACGAGGCAGCTGTAGACCATGTCGTGATTGGAGATTTATCGGTTAGCGAGTGGACCATGCAGCAGTTTATTTCATGGAACGAAGGAACTGTGGTCGTCGGAGTCAGAGATCAGAGGCCTTCGCATATTTGGAAAGAGCTGCATCATAACCGTCCGGATATTGCGAGAGACGTGATTCGCTCGGAAGATGCGCGCAGTTACTTTAATGGAAGCATCGAACCGGACAATTGTGTGGAACGCCCGATAGGCACGCTGACGTTGGATAATGATAACTATAAGCGTTACAAGGGGGAATTCCAGGTGGTGTTGAAACCGCTGCCGGCTGATGATCGGGTAAATGTGATCGGGTATGTGATCGATCAGGATCTCCCCCTGATGTCTTTTCTGCAAAAATACAGATATCCCTTCAAGTTGCTTGTCAGAGAGCCACGAAGTGAATAATATGATAATATATAGCCGATTTGCTAAACTGAACGTATATTATTAAATTGGTTCTTAATGATTGTATTGCTCAAGATTAATTGGAGGCGTTAATGTGGGTGTTGGTCAAATTTTATCCCGAATCGAAAATGTACTACCTAAATTAACGCAGTCCGAGCAGAAAGTAGCCCGGTTTGTTCTTAGTGCTCCGGATGAGGTGGTGTTTATGACCGTTCAGGAAATGGCCTTGCGTTCGCTATCCAGTAGCGCTTCCGTTGTGCGGTTTTGCCGTTCTATCGGGTTAAAGGGATTTCCTGAACTGAAGGTTGCATTGTCGGCTGATCTTGCCCAGGAACAAAAGTCCGGTTACTATGATTTGAATAGAAATGAGAATACGGGCGAGCTGGCCGATAAAATTTTGTCCAACGCGGTTCAATCTCTAAAGGATACAGTAGGTCAGCTTAATGTAGACATGATTGAAGAGGTGGCACATAGTCTGCATAGTTCTCCCGCCATTTTCGCTTACGGAGTAGGCGCTTCTGCTCTGGTAGCAGAAGACATTGCCCAAAAGTGGTTAAGGATGGGTAAAAACGCATATGCATTCAGAGATATGCATGTTCTGACGATGAGTATGGCCAACGCCCCCCAGGGCAGCGTATTTATCGGTATTTCATACAGCGCAGCCACTAAGGAAGTACTGCACCTTACGAAGTTTGCCAAAAAGAACGGTCTAACGACGATTAGTTTTACGGGATTTGGACGGAGCGAGCTGTCCGACCTCAGTGATTTCAATCTGTTTACTTCCTTGGCTCCCGAAGCGAAAATGCGAAGCACCGCAACCAGCTCCAAGCACAGCCAATTTTTCATTATTGATGTTCTGTATTATGTCTACGCTTCTATTAATATTGAATCTTCCATTGATAAAATAACGAAGACGCGAAATGCGATCCATGAGTTAAAAAATATCGAGTCGGAGATATAGATGCAACATGTAGCCTGATTTTTGCACTAACACCTTTTAGTGGATTTTTCAATCCCATAATATTATAACGTTGTAATGGAAATACGAGGAGAATGAAGTAGGTAGGGAGGATATTATATGTTTGGACGCAAAAAAAAGAATGCTGTATTGGAAGTATTGGAGATTCTAACACCGGTACCTGGTAAGGTGGTAGCTTTAGAGAATGTTCCTGACGAGGCGTTTTCTAGTAGAGCAATGGGGGAAGGAATTGCGGTTCTGCCCGCTGAAGGTAAGGTATTTGCCCCTTTTGACGGAGAGATTGCCCATATCATGGAAAAAAGCAAACATGCCCTTCTGCTGGAGCATGAATCCGGCGTACAAATCATGATTCATGTCGGCATGAATACCGTTTCGCTCAAAGGCGAAGGCTTTACTGCTCATGTTGGGAATGGCGATCAGGTAAAAAAGGGACAGTTGCTGCTGGAATTCGATATTCAGGCAATTCAGCAAGCGGGTTATTCCGTTATTACACCTATCATTGTTCCAAATGGGCAAGACCCGGTCAAGCGAATTGAAATTGTGGAAGATAACGGGAACTTAGAGCAAGAGATGTTCATACGGCTTTATTTTTAATTTTCCATATGATACATGTTATAAATGATGATGAAATCGAATGCGCAAAAGGGGGTGTCCCAAAAGCCATGCAACTGGCTGCTGGGACACCCCTGTCTTTTGAGCAATACTTAAGTAGGTGTTCTGAGAGGCGCTCGGCGAACGAAACGTTGCTCCAATCGCTGTTGTCCCTAGATGTATTGAATTACACTTAGCTGTGTACATCTGGAGACAAAGGCGACCGCTACCGCTTTTCCGCAATCGTGCCGTCCTCTCCGCTAGTTTCAGCGGCCAAATTTGTAAGAACTTTCCACTCAAAGAACCACAACCGGAGTAAAATCCCTAGGTTGTGGTTCTTTTTTTACCTGATGGATTGTGACATGATAGCTATGGAGGCGATTGAGAGATGTTTAAGGATTTTAAGCTCATAGCCGGACGGCCGGTATATATACAGATTAAGGATTACATGAAGCACTTAATTATTAAAGGTGGCCTGCAAGGCAATCAGAAGCTACCCTCCACACGTGAGCTTAGCACACTGCTTAAGGTTAGCCGAAATTCCGTAATTTCTGCTTATGCAGGTCTTGAGGATGATGGCTTTGCTTATGCGGTGCAGGGGCAGGGAAGTTATGTCGCACCCACGCCTCCCGGTAGCGAGGCGATTACTTCCTGGACGATGGATTGGAAGACGCGTATAAACGATCATGCGCGGCTGGCTGAGGAACTGGATATCATGAAACGCGGGATACGAGCGGAGAAGGGAACAATCTCCTTCACGAGCATTGCGCCCGATGAGAGTCTGTTTGATCTGGATAATGTAAAGCGGGCCTTTATGGACCGTATGTCGGTAGAAGGCAACGTTCTGCTAAATTACGGCTATGCCAAAGGGTATAAGCCTTTAATAGACTTTTTGAAGCAGTATATGGAGCACAAAGGCGTTGAAATGAAGGGCAAGGATATTTTGATCACCAATGGCTTTACAGAGGGTTTTGATATTGTTTTGTCAGCCCTGAGCAAAAAGAATGGTTCGGTAATTTGTGAGAATCCGACGCACCATACGGCGATCAAGAATCTGAAGCTGAACGATTATGAGATCACCGGAATTCCTATGGAGCGAGATGGGATTGATCTGGTCCAGCTGGAGAAGGCACTGCAGCAACAATCCTTTGATTGTGCATACTTTGTCCCTTCTTACCATAATCCGACTGGCATTGTAATGTCTCCTGAGAAAAGACAGGGGCTCATGAAGCTGATGACTCAGTATGAGATACCGGTGATCGAGGATGGTTTTAACGAGGAATTACGATATTCAGGTTCTCATGTAGCTCCACTCATCGCAGCGGCGGGTGGTGGCAATAGTGTCATTTATCTCGGCAGTTTCTCAAAAGTTTTGTTTCCGGGACTGCGTGTAGGCTGGGTGCTGGCAGATCAGGAGTTGATTTATTACCTCGAAAGCGTCAAGCGCGCACGTACGATTCATACCTCGACGCTGGATCAATCCATTTTGTATCAGTATTTACTGGGCGGCAATATGGAGAAGTATCTGAAAAAAGCTAGAGCCGAATATAAACGAAAATACGAATTAACCCTGCAATGCTGTAAGGAATTTATTCCATTTAGGGCACTCACCGGTGATGGTGGATTGCATCTTTTTGTAACCTTCGCGGAGGGATTTAATACAAGGGCGCTATTGGCAGCATGTCGTGAGCAGGGGGTTATTTTTACAGCAGGGGATATATTCTTCACGGACGGCAAGGGTCAAAATACGATACGAATCGGGTTCTCCAGAGTGACGGATGAGGATATCCGCAAGGGAATCGAAATTATTGGTAGGACAGCTCGGCAACTAATGGGATGAAGAGGTGCTTAGATGAAGGTTGGCGTAATTATGGGCGGGGTATCCTCAGAATATGAGGTGTCACTGAATAGCGGTAGAGAAATATTGAAGAATCTGGATCCAAATAAATATGAAATCACTCCAATTGTGATCACGAAACGTGAGGAGCTCATTGAACAGGCAGAAGGCATCGATATCGCCCTGCTTGCGCTTCACGGAGCTTACGGCGAGGATGGCACTATTCAAGGGACGCTGGAGACGATGGGTATTCCATATACGGGAAGCGGGGTTTTGTCTAGTAGCATTTGCATGGATAAAGATCTCTCCAAAAAGCTTATGCGCTGCGAAGGCGTGAATACGGCAGATTGGCTGTGCTGGCATAGCATGAAGGATTATTCGGCATATGCAGTAGAACGACTTGGTTATCCCGTTATGGTAAAGCCGTGTTCAGGCGGCTCGAGCATCGGAATGGAAAAGGTGAGTGGCCCTCAGGAGCTGCTTAGCGCAGTGCAGAAAGCTTTTGCCTGTGATCAGTCGATTTTGATCGAGAGCTATACTCAAGGTCAGGAAATCACCTGTTCCATTCTGAACGGAGAGCTGTTGCCCATTCTGGGAATTACTTCAGCGCATACTGAGTGGTTTGATTACAGTGCTAAGTATGAAGATGGCGGGGCTGACGAACGAGTGATTGAATTACCTGCAGAGGTGCATGAGCGGGTGCGTGAAGCTGCCTTGACCTGCTACAAAGCATTAAAATGCAGTATATACGCACGGGTGGATATGCTGCTGAAGGATGGTATTCCCTATGTGCTGGAGGTGAACACGCTACCGGGCATGACGAAGGCCAGTCTTTTACCCAAAAGCGCGCAAGCGGCAGGCTATACATTCAGCGGACTGCTGGACGAGATCATTTCCCTTTCCCTAAAGGAAAAGAGTCCAAGAGGAGAGGTGTGCGGCCATGCAAAATGAGTGGATTGCTCCGCGTGTGCGGGAGATTGCGCCTTCGGGGATTCGGGCTTTTTTTGACCTAAGTGCAGGGAATGAGGATATTATTTCGCTTGGCGTAGGCGAGCCTGATTTTGTTACACCGGAGCATGTTAGAGCGGTCTGTATTCGTGCCTTGAACAATGGAAAAACGATGTACACACCGAATTCCGGTTTACTGGAGCTTAGAGAGGAAATCGCCTCTTATCTGCACAAAAGCTTTAATCTCCGCTACGAGCCAACTAGCGAGGTCTTGGTTACGGTGGGAAGTAGTGAAGCAGTGGACTTGGCTCTACGTGCCTTCATAACGCCTGGTGATGAGATCATCATCCCTTCTCCGAGCTATATTGCTTATTCACCCATTACCCATCTGAACGGCGGAGTCACGGTAGAAGTAGAATCTTCAGCTGAACAGGGTTTTAAGCTTACTGCTGAGGCTTTGCGGAAGGTGATTACCCCACGTTCTAAGCTGCTCATGGTGAATTTTCCGTGTAATCCTACAGGGGCAGTCATGACATACGAAGACTGGTTGCCTATCGCTCAGGTTGTAAAAGAAAATAATTTGCTTGTCATTTCTGATGAAATCTATGCCGAGCTTACGTATGACAACCAGCATGTCAGTATTGCCTCTCTTCCTGGGATGATGGAACGGACGATTGTGATTAGCGGCTTTTCCAAAGCATTTGCTATGACCGGTTGGAGAGTGGGCTATGCCTGTGGTGATCGGGAATTAATTGCTGCAATGCTAAAAATTCATCAATACACGGCGATGTGTGCTCCTGTGCTTGGTCAAATTGCAGCGATTGAATCATTGCGGAACGGAATGCAGCATAAAGAAGAAATGATAAAAAGCTTCGATGAGCGGAGAAAGCTGCTGGTTAGTGGATTCCGAGCGATTGGAATGCCTTGTCACGAACCGTCGGGCGCATTTTATGCTTTTCCTTCGATTGCTCATACCGGACTGACATCAGAAGATTTTGCTTTGCAGCTGCTTCGGGAGGTAGGGGTAGCGGCCGTTCCGGGTCATGTTTTTGGCGTAGGTGGAGAGGGATATATTCGCTGCTCCTATGCAGCATCCCTACAAAAATTAACGGAAGCGTTGGAGAGAATCGAAGGTTTTATGAAGGTGAAGTTGTAATTCTAGTAGGGGGTGTCTCAAAAGCCATGCAAATGGCTGCTGGGACACCCCTGTCTTTTGAGCAATACTTAAGTAGGTGTTCTGAGAGGCGCTCCGCGAACGGAACGTTGCTCCAATCGCTGTTGTCCCCAGATGTATTGAATTACACTTAGCCGTGTACATCTGGAGACAAAGGTGACCGCGGCCGCTTTTCCGCAATCGTTCCGTCCTCTCCGCTAGTTTCAGCGGGAACTAATTTAGACCCCCATGGATATTTCAGGTCTTAATATTTTAAATCGTAGTCTACAAGATTACGTGGTAATCTTTTTCCTTCTATATAAGCTTTCAAATTATCTATAAAAATATTCACAACACGCTCATCATAATGCTCAGTGCTCCCTGCAATATGAGGCGTAATTAACACCTGTTCCATCGTCCAGAGGGGATGGTCTTGAGGTAAGGGCTCCTCCTCAAATACATCCAATCCAGCGGAGCGGATAATGCCATCTCTCAGTGCATCCACTAGAGCGGCAGTATGAACGGTTGGCCCACGTCCTACATTAATGAAACAAGATTCTCGTTTAAAAGCAGCAAAAGCTGCTGTATTGAACATGTGATAAGTCTCATCAGTTAATGGAAGGATGTTGATAATATAGTCTCCTTGACTAAGTGCCTCGTGTAGACCTTCCATGCTGTACATTTGATCCACATGCGGAGCATCTTTACCAGAGCGTCTAACGCCGATCACTTTCATGCCAAAAGCTTTGGCAAGTCGAGCTGTCTCACTACCAATCTCACCGACACCTACAATCACGGCTGTTTTGTCGTTAAGCTCTGAGAGTGTACTAGATCTGTTCCAACCTACTTTAGGGTCCCATTTCTGTTCATATTGATTTAGGATGGCCCGTTGCACACCTCTAGAGAAGGCAAGGATCATGGCGAAAATACTTTCCGAGATAGGGATGGCATGCACGCCACTCGAGTTGGTCAATAATATATTTCTTGTCGCTAGTTGATCTTGCGGTAGCTTGTCTACACCAGCAGACCAAGTCTGAATCCATTGTAACTTGCTATTCTCAGCAAGAACATGTTCCTCTATTCCTCTGGACCATCCGATGAGAATCTCTGCTTCTTGTAGTTGTTTAGAATCTAGTTCAGACTTTTTGCCAATGGTTACGTTATATTCTGGGGCAATGTCCTTAATCTGTCTTATTTGCTCGGGAGATAAGTTGTGCAGACTAACCATTTGTTTCATCTTTTATCCTCCTAAGTAATGAATCTAATATTTCATCGGTAAAACGAATGCTTCCTTATGGGACCACGAAGTCGTTATCCTTGTATGAAAATCATACCAGAATTTAAACACAATCGCATAGGCTTCGAATTCCCTTGACAATATCATAGTTATCCTATAGGATTTATTTTATCGACTGACTAGTCAATCAGGAGGACTGAGAATGAATAATGAAACTTCTGAGATCAGTAAAGAAGTAGAACATAACAAAGGATCTGATCGGAGAAACCAGATTTTACAGATTGCATTAGAAAGATTTGCAAGACAAGGTTATCATCACACGAAAATTTCGGATATCGTTAGTGAGGCCGGAGTTGCTCAGGGAACCTTTTATTGGCATTTCAAAAGTAAAGAAGCTATAGCATTAGAAATTATTCGAGAAGGACAAGAACAACTTTTGGAGGTTATTGGTCAAGGTTATCGGCAAAGCTATGCAACAGTGAAGGAGATGGAACAGGCTTCGGAAGCTTTATTCATCAGGCTATTCTCATTCGCGCATCATAATCGCTACCTCATGGAATTACTTCTTGGTGGAACAGGTGCCAACGGCGTGATTAGTGGTGCTATTCACGAGACTAAGGCGGCGATGGAACGGGCCTTTAGACGTAACATTCAAAGAGCGATTGAACTTGAAATGTTATCGTCCACGATTGATGCAGAGTTACGAGCCGCTATGTTAATGAGCCTAGTTGAAGGTGTTATCTCTCGATGGTTATTCATACCGTCCGAACCAGGTTCAAATTTCTCCTCAAGGACAATCGAAGAATTAGCAGCTGAGACGGCTAAGTTTGAATTTTTTGGGCTTTTAGGCAAGTGAATGAGGAGTTTAGGGAATACCAATGTAAGGATTCCAAACTTAAAAGAGAAGGGAAAGATATGAGAATGAATATACAATACAGAAAACATAGAGTTTTTGTACTTGCATTAATACTAGTAATGAGTGTGATTGTAAGTGCTTGTGGAAACAAGGGGAATACAACTACTAATAAGCCGGGAACAAATAATAATGCCCAAGAATCCGCCAGTAATCTGTTACAGCAAGTGAAAGATGCTGGAGTCATAAAAGTTGGATTGATGGGGACTTACCCTCCTTACAATTTTTTGAATGAGAATAAAGAAATGGATGGTTTCGATGTTGATATTGCCAAGGAGATCGCGAATCGTTTAGGGGTAAAGGCAGAGTTTGTAGCACAAGAGTTCTCAGGTATGGTTGCAGGTCTGCAAGCAAAGAAGTTCGATACCGTGATAAGTCAAATGACAATTACTGAAGACCGTCAGAAGCAAATGGATTTCACTGAACCTTATATTACAAATGAAGTCAAGATTATTGTGAAAAGCGACAATAACGATATTACGAAGTTGGAGGATTTCAAAGGTAAGAATATTGGCGTAGGATTGGGTACGAATGATGAAACCTATTTACGTAATGAAATCCTCCCTAAGGTTGGGAAATTCGATATCAAAACATACGATGATGCAAATACCTCACTGCAGGATCTTAATGCAGGTCGAATTGATGCAACGATTAATAATCTATATGCGCTTAAACCCATTATTGATAAAAATGGATTTCAAGTGAAGACAGTTGGAGAAGCGATCAAAGCGGATTCGGCAGGAATCGCTGTTCGTAAAAATAATCCGGAGTTTCGGGATGCGTTGGACCAAGCTTTAAAGGACATGAAGTCCGACGGTACTTACAAAACAATTTTCGTTAAGTGGTTTGGGGAAGAACCCTCAACTAAATAAACACAGAGTTTAGAAGTTAGTTTAGCTTGGTGTCTATAGAAAGGAATCGGATAAGATGGATCTCGTCTACCAGAATCTCACTTTTTTAATGATGGGTGCTTACTATACAGTGCTAATCACCTTGGTATCCATTTTTTTTGGATTTATTATTGGTGTTATTACCGCCATGGCGAGAATGAAAGGAAATCGACTGGTGCGTGGGCTGGCTCGTATTTATGTATCTATTATCCGAGGAACCCCAACCCTTGTGCAAATTTTCATTGTTTACTATGGTCTGGTGGATTATGGAATTACATTAGGTCCGTTGACGGCAGCCTTTGTTACTCTCAGTGTGAATATAGGAGCGTTTCTTTCAGAAACATTTCGGGGAGCCATTATGTCTATCCCTAAAGGCCAGACTGAGGCGGCTTATGCTACAGGTATGACTTCTTGGCAAACGATGCGGCGAATTATTTACCCTCAAGCTATAAGGGTAGCGATTCCGCCTATGGGGAATACATTTATTGGGATGCTCAAAGAGACGTCATTAGTATCCACTATTGCAGTCACAGAATTGCTTCAGTCGGCGAAATTACTTGTGGCTCAGTATTATGTATATATGCCATTTTATATTGCAATTGCAGCGATGTATTGGGTGATGAGCACGGTATTCTCCAGCATACTGAATGCCATTGAGAAGCGCATGTCCAAAGCCTATTAAATCAGGGGATGAGCAGAATGAAAATGATTAGTACCCACGGATTGTCTAAGCAATTCAATCATGTTAATGTACTCCAAGAAGTAAATATAGAGGTTGCTACGAATGAGATTGTAGTACTACTAGGGCCAAGTGGTTCAGGTAAAAGTACCTTGCTTCGGTGTTTGAATGGTCTTGAGGATATTTCCGGAGGTAGCTTTGAAGTGGGTGGTGTACGAGTAGATGCTGATATGCCACGAAGGCAACAACACAAGTTGATTCGTGATATACGTCTTCAGACCGGGATGGTTTTTCAGCAATTCAATCTGTATCCACATAAGACGGCTCTTGGAAATGTGACGGAGGCTCTTCTAACGGTTAAAAAAATGAGTAAAGAAGAGGCGAACATTAAGGGAGAGCAGATGCTGGCACGTGTAGGATTGTCTGACAAGAAGGATGCTTATCCTTCAAGACTATCGGGCGGACAGCAGCAACGGGTAGCAATTGCAAGAGCACTGGCGATAGACCCTGCTATCATGTTATTTGATGAGCCTACTTCGGCACTGGATCCAGAACTTGTGGGAGAAGTTCTTGCCGTCATGCAGCAACTAGCCAAAGAGGGAATGACGATGGTGGTTGTAACCCATGAAATGAAGTTTGCTCGCGAGGTAGCCAATAAAGTCATATTTATGGCAGATGGATCTATTGTGGAAGAAGGTACACCTGATTCATTTTTTGAACAGCCGAAGTCTGACCGTGCTAAGAAATTTTTGCGCCAAATTACAGAGCATTGAACCCTATTGAGATTAATAAAATAGAAAGTAGGTACAATTATGAAAGTATCAACCACATGGAATGGCAAACGGTCCTTTAATGCAGTAGGAGCCTCAGGGTATTCAGTTGGTATGGATGCAACACCTGTATACGGTGGAGAGGGAAAAGGGGCTACTCCTATGGAATTATTATTGGCGGGATTAGCAGGTTGTATGGGGATTGATATTACGATGATTCTCGACGCATTTCTTTCTACCATCCATAGGCTCGAGATTGAAGCTGAGGGAACACGGAGAGAAGAGAATCCAACGGGATTTACAGCGATTGACCTGACATTCAAAGTAGATGGAGAAATCCCAGATTACCGTGTTTGGAAAGCGATTGAGATGGGTAAAAAGAAATATTGTGCGGTATCTGACTCCCTAAATGCAGAGATACGGATGCATTTGATCCTGAACGGTGTAGACACGCCAAAGCCTTGATATTCAAGGGTTTATTGGCTTAAATATTCCATTAACACAGCCCAAGTAATCATATCTTGGGCTAATTTGGCATCCATTTTTAGAATAAATGGATTGAGGATTGGCAACGGAAAGGCTATAATAACACAGGATGTTAATTTTCGTTAGACTCTATTAGAAGGAGCAAAATCACTATTTTGTTATAACGAAAGGGACTTGGATAGTAATGAGCAGCGGTAACCTATTGCCAGATTCACAGCGCTTGTTTGTGGCACTTAAAGTGCCTGAACCGATAGGCTATACTTTACAAAATGAGTGTAAACAATATAAGATAGGTATTCCGTTTACTAAATGGACTTATTCGGAAGACTATCATATTACGCTTCAATTTCTGGGGGATACGGAATCTAATAGGATTCCTGCACTTTGTGAAGTCTTGAATAATGTAGCATCAGAGGTTAAGCCGTTCAAGTTGGAAATGGGGACGTGGGATATATTCGGTGTTCCAGAATCGCCTAGAGTCCTTTACAGAACAGTTGCAGGTGATATGACCCGACTTGAATGTCTTCAGCAGAAAATAGTAGAATCAACAGTAGAGTTACAATTTAACAAAGAAGCACGTAAATACCGGCCACATATTACTGTAGCACGCAAATATACGGGTAAGACTCCTTTTCAGAGGGATTTGTTAATGTCTTCCTCGGTGGAGACCCTACCATGGTATGTTAGTGAGTTTGTACTTTTTACGACTCATATAGGCTCTAAGCCGATGTATGAGGTTGTAGAAGCATTCCCAATAAAGGTTTAAATGGACTGAAAATGATTTCCAAGGTTATTCAAAACCTATATTTTCGGTTACTTATTAGGGAATGTGCCGGAAACATAGGAGGAAGATTATGAGTACATTTAGACAAAACCGCTGGATAGCGCTGTTAGTTGGTGTTATTTTAGTGTGTTTCTCTGCGATATGTCTGCTTTTGCAGTCAGAACTAGTACAAGGTTGGGAGAAAGAGAGCAAGCTTCCAATGCTAGAAACGATGCATTCGAGCATTTTACCTGATGGTACTGTTCAACAATTAGAGAAGACTAACGTCTATTCGTTATCATCTTTGAGATTGGAATCTGCTGATAGATTCCACACAATGGATAATAAGGAATCTTTGTTCATGAATAAGAGTGTCATCATTCATTCTTCTAAACAAGTCGTTTTTAAGAATCATCTTTTAACAAAGCATTTAGAACTTGTTCAAGCAGATCAAGAGGCTGAGGCTAAGAAGCATGCTAAGGTTGTGCAAGCTAGAGCAAAGAAAGAGGCACAGGCAAAGAAAGAAGCTAAAGCCAAAAAAGAGGCTGCAGCGAAAAAATTAGCAGAGGTTAATCCTAAGCTAAATCCCCCACAAGTATTATTCTTCACTCGGACAAAGACGCTAAGCCAACAAGCGAAGGATCAATCGACTTGGCAATACGCGGTTTCTGATGAAGAACTGCTTATGCTACGCAAAATTGTGATGGCAGAGGCGGAAGGTGAACCGTACAAAGGCAAAGTGGCTGTCGCCAATGTTGTCTTAAACCGGCTGCGGTCAGCCAATTTCCCCAATACTATTCAAAAGGTAATCTATCAGAAATTTCAATTTAGTCCTGTAGGAAATGGACGTTTTAAACGTGTCCAGCCTAACAAGGATACTATTCATGCTGTCAATGAAGCTATGAACGGGTGTAAGGAAGTGAGTGATGATACTTATTATTTCCTGTCTCTTCAATTAGCAGATGATTTAACGGTTAAGCATACCCGGACATATAGTAAAACTATTGGAAATCATACATTCTATAAATAAGGCTTCTTATTTATTCTGTTTAGTGCCGTCATCTTAGGGGAAAGTAATAAAGATATAAACAAAAAAACCAGCTTCCCATAAGCTAGCGGGAAGCTGGTTTTTTGAGCATATTAAGGAGTGATAGTCCATTCTCTCGGCTGTTCGAGGGATTCCATCTTAAGCATATCAACGACAGTTTGTGCGCAGCAACAAGGCTGAAGATAAGACTCGGTAGATTTCTTATTATTCCGCTCAGCGACAACTTCGTCATACTCCGTTGTGAGTCGCTTGAACCATCTATTGAGTACAGTAGAATGGAGCGTCTCTGCAAATCCACTGTTCACGAAGAACAGACTGTTTTGTTCTTCTTGTCCTGGAATAGCTTCATAAAATATCATAGGGATACCTTTAATTAGTCCTTCTGTACAAGTCATTCCACCTGGTTTAGTAATAAGGAGGTCAGACACATCCATGAGCTTGTTGATCTCGCTTGAGTACCCTAACAACGTAATATTTGGGTGATCAAAGATACGGTTCTCTTTCATTTTGTCCAATAGCTTTAAATTGCTACCCACACAAAAAATAAGCTGGATATGATCAGCCCATGATGTCAACTGTACCAAGAAGTCATGTTTGAAAGCGAGTCCCCATCCACCACCCATAACAAGAACCGTAGGTAGAGATTTTAATTTCAATTCAGCTCGGAGTTGATCTCTATTTCCTCTCTCCCAAAAATTGGGGTGTACTGGAATACCCGTCATCTTAATATGATGTGAGTTTACACCACGTTCAAGAAGAAGATTCTTGACTCTTGGAGAAGAGACTAGATATTGATTCACCTCAGGGTTAACCCATGTTCCATGGACATCGTAATCGGTAATGAGCGTAATCAACGGGACATCTACACCCTGGCGTTTAAGCCGCGAGATGACGCTATTAGGAATAGGATGGGTACAGATGATGATATCAGGCTTGAGTTGAGATAGAACCTGTGCTGCATGGGTATAAAAAATGCGATGTAGCGCAAGCTGAGTTAGTCGATTCAATGATTTATCATACTTGTTACGGTAGAACATACCTATAATGGCTGGCGTTGTACTGACGGTTTTGCGATATGCTGATAGAATCCAGGGTCCTACAGTGGGATTCAGGAAATTTCCAAGTTCAATCACACGGCACTGCAAATGGGGATGAAGCTTCTTCATTCCGCTGGCGAGAGCATGAGCCGCTTGAGTGTGCCCAGTCCCAAACCCTTCGGACAAAAACAGAATTCTCTTTTTTCTCATGTCTTCACCTACAACTTTCTCCCTCTATCTTACAGAATAGGAATCGCTATTACTATCCTTAATTATCCTTAATAGATATTTTGTTGAATCCATTTCATGTATCGCGCTCTTAACAATCAGATTAAAGGAATATTAACACGTGGAACCGACCGTAATACTCTATTAAGTATTGTAGTTGGAAATCCAACTTTTCAGAATAGACCAAAGGCGGTAATTCATCCTAGACCTTAGACGAGGGTAATCTTGGACTGAGGTCGGAAAACCCCGGCTTAGCAAGATTAAATTGATTATAATTAAATAATGATTGATATTTAAATCATAAAGTGTTAAATTTAAATGACTGAATGACTGAATATGAATATTGGTCATTGTTAAATAATAATTATTCTGAAAGGAGAGGATAATATGGCTGCGATGGATCGTCGAAAGCAAGTACTGAATGCGGCAGCCCAATCTTTTGCACTTTTTGGGTATAAAGCAACGACGATGGATCAAGTAGCAAAGATTGCAAATGTTGGTAAAGGAACGATATACACTTTCTTTACGAATAAGGAAGATTTATTCGATGAGATTGTATTGGAAGTCATTCAAGAGATGAAACGGATCGTAGAAAGAGAAGTGATTCGTGAGGAAGCATTCTTCGCTAATTTATACAGAGTGCTTAATGCGGTGCTTGAATTCCGTAGAGAACATGATCTTATCATTAAGCTATCGCAAGAACTACGTGACTTCGGAACACCTCAAGCGCTCGAAGCATTGGATAAAGTGGAGAATGTTATTTTAGAGTATTTAGAACAAGAGATTGGGATTGCCTTAAGAAATAATGAAATTAAGCCTTGTAATCCCAAAATTGTCTCGATTGTCATGTTAAGATTGTACATTACGTTGACTTCAGACTTGAATAAGCTCCATGCACCCTTGAGTAAGGAAGAAATTCAACAGCATATTCGTTTATTCCTTCTGGATGGTTTAGCAGTAGCGAAGCAAACAACTGAATAACAGCGTTTATAATGTAACCATACTTGTAAAGATAACTTCCTTACATAGATGATGCGGTCTTAGAGATGATAGAACACCGCCATTTTAATGAGAGAAGTTTTTCTTAGACTGAAAATGACCAACTGACAATAGTAGTCATACAGTGTTTGTATATAGAGAAGGAGAGAAGTTGAAGATGAAGTCATTATCTGTATTTTTTAAAGACTTAGGATCTATGGTAAGAAATCACAAATTGTTGGTTTCTTTGATTGCAATTTTATTTATTCCAGTAATGTATAGTGGTATGTTTCTAACTGCCTTTTGGGATCCCTATAGTAAAATGAGTGATCTTCCAGTCGCTGTTGTTAACAGTGATGCCGGAGTTGATTATGAAGGAAAGACGATTGAGGCAGGAAATGATTTGATTACAGAGTTAAAGAAAAGTGATGATTTCAAATGGGAATTCGTTAGTAAAGAAGAAGCAGATAATGGAATGGCCATTAATCATTACTACATGACCATAGTTATTCCAGAGGATTTCTCTTCTAAAGCAACAACGTTGTTGGATGATCAGCCTCAGCCAGCCCAACTTATTTATTCGCCAAATGAAGGATATAATTTCCTGGCATCCCAAATCGGGGGTTCGGCTGTGAGTCAGATCAAATCTAAGGTATCTGCCAAAGTTACAGAGATGTATTCTGAGATTCTATTTGATCAGATCAAGACGGTCTCAACAGGTTTTAAAGATGCTGGAACTGGTGCAGGTGACATCGAAGAGGGCACTGTTAAGTTAGACGATGGGGCGATACTGCTGAAAGATAACTTAGCTAAATTGGTAGAAGGAACTACCAAGCTTCAGGATGGCTTACAGCCCCTCACTAAAGGTACTAGTGATCTACAGCAAGGTGCAGCTCAATTGAAGGATGGTACGATGACACTTTCAGGAGGACTATCTCAGCTACAAGCAGCTCAGAAGAAACTTGAGAATGGAGCGGTCCAAGCACATCAAGGGGTTGGCCAATTACAGACAGGTCTCATATCTGCTGAACAAGGAAGCGCGAAATTAGATGCAGGCTTGAAGCAATCCGTAACTGGATCGGGTCAGCTACAAGATGGACTTAAGTCCAGTGTAGATGGAGCGGCTCAACTGCAAAATGGACTTAAGTCTTCTGAAGACGGAAGCGCAAAGCTTGCGCAAAGCTTAAAGGCGGCAGTCGAAGGAAGTCAGCAAGTTGCAACGGGTGCAGCAAGCGTTGCTAAGGGCTTAGGACAGCTAGTAGAGTCTAATCCTGAACTTGCGCAAAGTCCTGACGTACAAAAGCTGCTGGCTGCAAGCCAAGCAGTAGCTCAAGGGTCTGAGAAGCTACACAGTAGCGAGCAACAAATAGCGCAAGGAGCAACGGCGCTGAATCAAGGTCAAACGCAACTATTACAGGGTGCAACTAAGTTACATGCAGGTACGCAGCAATTAAGTGAAGGTGCAGTTGCCTTACATCAAGGTGCTGAACAGTTATCCCAAGGAAGCACAGCCTTACATCAAGGTCAACAGAAGCTACTTCAAGGGGCTAATCAATTAAAAGCAGGTCAAGGCCAAGTGGCTGATGGCTTGAAGTTGTTCGGTACTAAGATGGCGGATGCGGTTAGTGGAAGTCAGCAGTTAGCGGGTGGGGCTGGAGATATTGCAGCAGGTACGGATAAGCTAGCTGGCGGTTTGAATCAATTGGATGGTGGCGTAGGTACATTGGCTGATGGTTCCCAGAAATTAAATGATGGAGCCGGCGAATTGGAGTCAGGCATCGTGAAATTGAAAGATGGCTCTGGAGAGCTTGCTTCCAAGTTAAATGAAGCTGCTGATAAAACAGGCAAAGTTAAAGGTACAGATGCCACATACAACATGTTTGCTGAACCAGTGAAGGTCCAAGAAGAGAAGATAAATGAAGTACCGAACTATGGTTCTGGTTTTGCTCCTTATTTCTTATCACTCGGGTTGTTCGTAGGGGCACTGATCACAACGATTGTATTACCTATGAGAGAATCGACTGTACCTAATGCATCAGGTTTTAACCGGTTTATTAGTCGGTCACTTTCATTTGCAGGTGTAGGTTTGGTTCAATCCTTACTTGCTGCCATTATGATGTTATATGTGTTAGGTTTAGAAGTACAGAATGTCCCGATGTTCTATCTGTTTACATTTGTTACAAGTTTAGCGTTTATGTTCCTTGTCCAGGCTTTTGTTACTTGGATGGATCAACCAGGACGTTTCGTAGTCATTGTCATTTTAATTCTACAGCTTACAACAAGTGCAGGTACATTCCCGCTGGAACTTATTCCGGGCTGGATGAAAGTTCTTAACCCTTGGTTCCCTATGACGTACAGCGTTAGCGGTTATAAAGCGGTTATTTCCACAGGAGATTCTAGTATGATGTGGAGTCAAATAGGGTACCTTGCGATATTTGGACTCATTTTCTTAAGTGCAACATTCTTGTATTTCGTACGTAAATCTTCTAATAAAACAGCTGAGCTTGAACATAATGTAGCTGTTTAATGAATGAATGGAAGGCATCCCTTATCTAAGGGGTGCCTTTTCCATATAAAGATGGATTGCCTTCTGCATGATTATACGTATAATGGTGTAAATAAACTTTCACACGCTAATGCTTTGATGTGAAACATTTTTTATCGGATATATAAAAAAGTTTAAATTGCGCTGCTGTTAGCTCGGTGCTAAAATGGGATAACCAATTATCTGGATTTTTATTAATGGATTGTTTATTGCATATTACCCTAATGAGTCTTGTTCTTTTGATTTTATTTTATAATAAAGAAAGGTTGCTATCTATGAGACATACAGTACTCCCCCCTAAGCAGGGGCTTTATGATCCGCAGAATGAAAAAGACGCATGCGGAATGGGATTTGTGGCTAATATTAAAGGCAAACCTTCTCATGAAATTGTGAGCCAAGCGTTAACCATGTTGGTCAATATGGAACATCGTGGTGGTCAGGGTAGTGAAGCGAATTCTGGTGATGGAGCCGGTATTATGTTGCAAATTCCACACCGATTTTTTACCAGAGAAGCGAATAAATTAGGTTTTACTCTTCCTGATAAGGGACTTTACGGAGTAGGTATGATTTTCTTATCTCAAGATCAGGCGATCCGAGAAACACACGAGCAGATTCTTAAAGAGATCATTATCGAAGAAGGTCAGAATTTTCTTGGATTTCGTGATGTACCGACAGTGGATGATACGCTAGGTAAATCGGCTAAAGCAGCAAAACCTTATGTACGCCAAGTTTTTATCGGACGGAATGGCGCAGTACAGGATGAAATGGCTTTTGAACGTAAATTGTATGTTATCGGCAGACGAGCTGAGCTAGCGATTCGTTATGCTGAGATAGAAGATGGAGATTCCTTTTATTTATCCAGTCTTTCTTGCCGCAAGATCGTATATAAAGGGATGTTAACTACGGTTCAAGTAGGTCAGTTCTATACTGATTTGCAGAATGAATATTTAGAAACTGCCATTGCATTAATACATTCTCGGTTCAGTACGAATACATTCCCAAGCTGGGAACGTGCGCATCCATACCGCTATATGATCCATAACGGAGAGATTAATACGCTTCGCGGTAATGTCAACTGGATGCATGCAAGACAGGAACAATTTGCAAGCGAAGTATTTGGTGATGATCTGGAAAAAATTAAACCTATCATTAATCCAGACGGTTCAGATACAGCGATGTTTGATAATACGTTTGAGTTTCTATACTTGAGTGGACGCTCTTTACCCCATGTAGCTATGATGATGGTTCCAGAACCATGGAATAACCATAACAGCATGGATGAAGCGAAGAAATCCTTCTATGAATACCACAGTACGCTTATGGAACCTTGGGATGGGCCTGCTGCTATGGGCTTCTCCGATGGTGTTCAGATTGGGGCTATGCTTGACCGTAATGGATTACGTCCAGCTCGTTATTATGTAACGAAAGATGATCTGATCATATTGTCCTCTGAAGCAGGTGTGCTTGATATCGCTCCAGAAGACATTCTATACAAGGACCGTTTGCGTCCAGGACGTATGTTGCTAGTGGATACGAAGGAAGGACGCATTATCTCTGACGAAGAGGTTAAGGCTCAGATCGCAACGGAGCAGCCCTATCGTGAATGGCTCGATGAGCATTTAATTGATCTTGCTGAGCTTCCAGATGCACCAGAACTTCCAGAACCTAAGCATGACAATGTTCAGCAATTACAGCAAACCTTCGGTTATACCTATGAGGAGCTGCGGAAGGTTCTAGAGCCCATGGCATCTACAGGTGCTGAAGCCATTGCATCTATGGGCTATGATGCTCCGTTGGCTGTATTATCAGAGCGTCCACAGCGACTTTATAATTATTTCAAACAAATGTTTGCGCAGGTAACGAATCCTCCTATTGATGCCATCCGTGAGGAGATCGTAACAGCAACGGGAACAACGATTGGACCAGAGCGTAACTTACTTCATCCGGAACCAGAAAGCTGTCGACATATTCGTCTGGATACACCAGTTCTATCCAATGAGGATTTCGCTAAAATTCGTCATGTTCACCGTCCAGGCTTTAAGTCGATGACAATTCCGATCTTATTCTTTGCTGCCGATGGTGCGGAGGGGCTACGTGCTGCCTTGAATATACTCTGTGAAGCAGCGGATCGTGTTATTGATAAAGGTCATAACATTCTGATATTGTCTGACCGAGGTTTGGATAAGGATAATGCAGCGATTCCAGCCTTGTTAGCTGTATCGTGCTTGCATCATCATCTCATTCGCCAAGGTACGCGGACGAAGATTAGTATTCTCTTAGAGTCAGGTGAACCTCGTGAAGTCCATCACTATGCGCTCTTACTAGGATATGGTGTTAGTGCAGTTAACCCTTATCTTGCATTTGAGAGTTTAGATGACATGATTCAGCAGGGGATGCTGCGTGGGATTTCCCATGAGAAGGCAGTTAAGAACTATATTAAAGCGGCCACTAAGAGTGTGGTTAAAGTATTATCCAAAATGGGGATATCTACGATACAGTCATATCGCGGTGCGCAAATTTTTGAAGCCGTGGGACTTCGTTCAGATTTTGTAGATCAATACTTTACGCGTACACCATCCCGGATCGGTGGTATCGGCATTGAAGAGATAGCTTTGGAAACTTTGTCTCATCATAATCGTGCATTTACAGACAAAGATGGTAATGATAAAGAACTCGATTCAGGTGGAGAATACCAATGGCGTAAAGATGGTGAAGAGCATCTGTTCAATCCACAGACAATTCACTTATTACAACAGTCCGTTCGAACGAATGATTATAAGCTATATAAGAAATATGCTCAATTGGTTCAAGGTGAGAATGAACAACGGCTTACAATACGCTCACTGTTACAGCTTAAGGCGGTGGGAAGTTCAGTACCTATAGAAGAAGTTGAATCTGTAGAATCTATTATGAGAAGATTTAAGACCGGGGCTATGTCCTTCGGATCCATCAGTAAGGAAGCTCATGAAAGTATCGCGATTGCGATGAACCGTGTTGGAGGTAAGAGTAACACAGGTGAAGGTGGAGAAGATCCGGCGCGTTTCGTTAAGGATAGCAATGGAGACTCCCGCCGGAGTGCGATTAAGCAGGTGGCATCAGGACGTTTCGGTGTTACTTCTAATTACTTGGTCAATGCGGATGAAATTCAGATTAAGATGGCGCAAGGTGCGAAGCCAGGTGAAGGTGGGCAACTACCAGGTCGCAAAGTTTACCCATGGGTAGCAGAAGTTCGCGGGTCAACACCTGGCGTAGGTCTAATCTCACCACCACCGCACCATGACATCTATTCAATCGAAGATTTAGCTGAACTTATCTATGATTTGAAGAATGCCAATCCACGTGCGAACATCAATGTGAAGTTGGTATCTGAGGTCGGTGTAGGAACAATTGCTGCAGGAGTAGCCAAAGGTCGCGCAGATATTATTCTTGTTAGCGGCTATGACGGAGGAACGGGGGCTTCTCCACAAGGTTCTATTCGTCATGCTGGACTTCCTTGGGAGTTGGGACTTGCGGAGACGCATCAGACGCTTATTCTTAACAACCTGCGAGATCGGGTTGTTCTGGAAACGGATGGTAAAATGCTTAATGGTCGTGATTTAGCTGTAGCTGCTTTGTTAGGAGCTGAGGAATATGGTTTCTCAACAGCACCACTAGTTGCTCTAGGCTGTATTATGATGAGAGTCTGTCAGATGGATACTTGTCCTGTAGGCGTAGCTACTCAGAATCCAGAGCTTCGTAAGAACTTCATGGGTGACCCAGCTCATGTGGTTAACTTTATGAGATTTATTGCAGAAGATATGCGCGAGATTATGGCTGAACTAGGCTTTCGTACCGTTCAAGATATGATCGGACGTACGGATTGTCTGGATGCTGTTCAAGCTTCGGGACACTGGAAGAAACATGGTGTAGACTTATCTGTCTTACTTCATTCTCCAGAGCTACCAGAGGATAGTACACCTTATAATAGTAAGCGTCAGAACCATGAGTTAGAAGAGACACTCGATATTCGCCAGTTACTCGATTTGGCAGCGCCTGCCTTAGAGAACGGAACATGGGTGGATGGGGTAATTCCAATCACTAATGTAAATAGAGCCGTAGGTACGATCTTAGGTAGTGAACTGACACGTAAATATGGCGCTGTGGGTCTGCCAGAGAATACGATTCAATTTACCTTCATGGGTACAGCCGGTCAAAGCTTTGGTGCCTTTGTTCCTAAAGGTATGACTTTGACTGTCATAGGCGATTCTAATGACTATGTAGGTAAAGGACTGTCTGGAGGTAAGCTTATTGTGAAGCCTTCACCAAAGTCTACCTTCAAAGCGGAAGAAAATGTTATTATTGGGAATACAGCATTCTACGGAGCAACCAGTGGCGAAGCTTATATTCGAGGTATCGCAGGTGAACGGTTCGCAGTTCGGAACTCTGGCGTTAAGGTGGTTGTTGAAGGTGTTGGCGACCATGGATGTGAATATATGACAGGTGGACGTGTCGTTGTACTCGGTGAAACAGGGCGTAACTTCGCTGCGGGTATGTCTGGTGGTATTGCTTATGTATACGATAAAGAAGGAACCTTTATAAAGGACTGTAATCTTGAAATGGTATTGTTAGAAAGAATAGAAGATGCTGCAGAAGCAGCAGACCTTCGTGCATTGATTCAGAACCATGTGTCCTATACGGGGAGTACTGTAGGACAATCGGTACTGGATAACTGGAATGAGTGTTTGAGTTCGTTCGTTCGTGTTATTCCAAAAGATTTTAAACGGATGACGCAGCAAATCGAGAAAGTACATGAGAGTGGATTAACTGGAGAAGCTGCGCTTCTTGCAGCTTTTGAAGCCAATATGCGTGAACTAGCTCGTACCGGAGGTAACTGAAAATACTGATTATTTTTCACAATCGCGCAATGTTTTTCATTATGGACTTACATCCCGATCGCTTCTTGCGAGTTGGGTTGTAAGTCCATTTTTTTCGACAAAATTAGAACCATTAAGTTGTCGGAACAGTTCCATTAGACGACAACAAATAAGAAGGTCGTAAGCTATAATATTAAAGATTAAGCTTATCGGACGTAAGAATAATCAGGATGAGAAACTATAAATGAAAAGTAGAGTGAGGTTATCTTCGATGAAAGAAGGAAAAGAAGTTGGTACCGAAGCCCGGTCAAATCGAGAGAAACCGGATAAGAGAGAGATAGACATTCTAAAAATAATGCAGCAATGTGGTATTCATCCCGACAAATGGAAAGATTACATAAAGGATCAACAGAAATGACATGTTGGTCTTAATAAAAGACATAGTAAGCTACATTAAATATAAAAAGCCTCAGTTCCCAAGTAATAACTTTAGGAATTAAGGCTTTTTTTTTGAATAATTAGTTATTTCATAATGCGTTCCATACGGACAAAAGCAATAAATCGCTTGGCTTCTTCCTCTGTTAAGCTACGACCGTCGATCGTTAGATTAATGCGTTCGAGAATTTTGCCATCAGATAGTTCTAAATTATCTACAAACTCTCTTACATCGTCATCCATTACTAGCTCTGTATGGTTTGTCCGACCAATTAAATAGTCAATAGAAACACCAAATTTATCAGCAAGTTTGCTTAATATTTCAAAATCAGGTTTGCGTCGATTTTTCTCATAATGGGAAAGTGATGCTCTTGTAATGCCGATGGAACAAGATAGATCTTCTTGTGTCCATCCTCGTATCTCACGTAGTTCTGCTATGCGATTCCCATGATTCATGAATGATCCTCCCAATTAGACTTCTAAGGCTATCCATTTCTATATTGAATGTCACAAAAAAAGATAATCCCAAATTATGCTTGACATGATACTTTTTGTATCGTAAATTGATACAAAGGGTTACAAAATGTATCATTGAATAATTATATTTCCCTGATCAGAATATTTTTATACCTATATAGATTGAACTAAAGAAGGACTCTCATTTCTTACTTAGTTCAATCTATGTAACAAATATGATTCCAAAGGAATGAAGCGAATCCATGAATCCCAATATTCATGTTTGGGCCAACCTTTCTCTAAATGCGCATATTTACATTAGAGAAGTAGCAGGAAATAAAATAATGAGCAAGCGACGCCCAATATTTTTAATGGAATTATGTGATAATGCAATATGCTTTTTAAGTGATTTAGATCTACCCTTGAAACAAAATGTCATTTTTGGTTTTGATATTGAAGATTCTAGTTCTGTGGTTAAGCTCTCTGGAAAATTAGATAGTAAAGGGATGTATGAACAATCTTTTCAATACCGTGTCGAATTACATAGCATGAAAGAACATCAATTATATAATACAAGTCTTCTAAAAAGGATGCTTCTCAACCTGAATTATTTCTTTGTTTCCAAAGACTTACATGTTAGTGGAATGCGTAGAAACATTAATGTGTCTATCTAAAAGAATACTCCTTATCAATGAACATACTTACTTTCATTCTACTATAAATCACTAGGAAGTGCATTAGTTCTAATTCTAATAATCTAATAAACGGATGCTACTCGAACTTTCCACAACACATGGGCCTCCTTTTTTCCAAGTTATGAACTCATATAGAATGATTCTTGATTTATTCGAGAAAAGTGTTCTATTTCAAATTACTGCTCATTTTATCACAGGACTTTTCGAGAGGAAAGTTCAGAAATTTTGTTTTTATTTATGTAAGAAAAATGAGTTACATTTCATTTCATCAAATTCACATCATTTATATCTATAGAACTTTAGTGTGCACTTCATATTTCACTTTAGATAAACAGTTTGGAGATGAACATGTGGAAAGATTTCAATTTAACGCGCTTAGGATTTTGGAGGATAAGCCTATGATTACTGCTGAATCTGTCAATATCAGACGAAGTTGGCTACCGTGGTAGTCCAAGATGCCTTAATACACATTCAGGAGGAAAAATTTATGGAACTTAAAGGATATATGAATTTAATACGCAAAAGAAGCTGGCTGATTATCACCATTATTGTTGTAGCTTGTACATTCTCAGCTGTAAAAAGTATTTATTATACGGAGCCTGTCTATCAAGCCAGCGCCAAGTTGATTGTGAACCAGGCCTATGAACTTGAAGGTAAAGGATTGCTGGATTACAGCACGTTGCAGACGAACATTACCATCATTAACTCTTACATTGAAATCATTAAATCTTCTACCATAATGGAAAAGGTCATCTCGAGCTATCCTGATCTGACTACAACAGCGAATGATTTGGCTGAGAACATCCACGTTAGTACGTATAACAATTCACAGGTGATGAGTTTAACTTATCAAGATACATCTTATAGAAACGCTGCGAAAACAGTGAATAGCATAGCGAGGGTTTTTAAATCGCAAATCCCCAACATCATGAAGGTTGATAATGTCACGATTCTAAGTGAAGCGAAGTTAGATGAAAAAGCATTACCTGTGAACATAAATCCATTAATGAGCATCATGATAAGTTTCGTTGTAGGGTTAATGTTTGCGATTGGTTTGGTGTTTCTTCTGGATTACTTAGATGACACATTCAAGAATGAAGCAGAGCTCGAACTTGAGTTAGGTATGCCAACACTAGCTGTTATTGCGGAAATGAGGAAGAAAGATGCTCGTGCTAATAAGAAATCAAAAACTCAAACACAGGTAGGTGAAGGCAAATATGTCACGGTCAGCAAATAACACGAGTCTTGGCTTAGTAACCTTGATCAATCCTAAATCGCCAGTATCCGAAGCCTATCGAACGCTTCGAACTAACATTCATTTCTCATCGGTTGATGAACAAATTCGTATTATTATGGTCGCATCTGCACAGGCAGGTGAAGGGAAAACGACGACGGTTAGTAATCTAGCAGTAGCTTACGCACAAGAAGGAAAGAAGGTTCTGTTAATTGATGCTGATTTACGCAAACCTTCATTACATCGGGTATTCACGGTTTCGAATCATTCAGGTTTAACTAGTGTATTGTCCGGTCAATACCCCTTTCAAGAAGTAGTAAAAGAAACACATGTAGAGAATTTAGATGTCATTACATCGGGGCCCATCCCTCCGAACCCTTCGGAAATGCTAAGTTCGCTTAAAATGCAATCGGTATTGGAAGAGATTAAAAACCTATATGAGATTATTTTATTTGATACACCGCCGGTGTTAGCTGTGACAGATGCGTTAATTGTGAGTTCAATGTCTGAAGGGGTTGTGTTGGTTGTTAGTTCCAATAAGGTAAAAAAAGAAATGGTGAAGAAAGCAAAGTCTAACCTGGAACATGTCAATGCCCGCATTTTAGGAGTCGTCTTAAACAATGTCAATCTGGGTAAGGATAGACCCTATTACTATTACTATGGAGAGAAATAGGTAGACAGACCGTATTCTCATAACTTAGGTAATACCTACTATACCTCTATCATTGTAGGCACTCGGTCATACTGTGGGTTTCTCAGAACCTTAGACGTGAATCGTCAAGGGTGTGACGTGAGGATGGGTTAAATGCCCTTTGTACACATTGAAAGTAAGATTTGTGCTGGTTTACTTTCATAGAAATAAAACGGTTCAAATCGTGCTTTTAAATAAAGATAAAAGGATAGTGGAAAATGATGAAAAAAGTGAGGAAAGCAATTATCCCTGCGGCAGGTTTAGGTACCCGATTCTTACCTGCAACAAAAGCGATGCCCAAGGAAATGCTACCCATCGTCGATAAGCCTACAATTCAGTACATTGTCGAGGAAGCCATTGCTTCTGGTATTGAAGACATCATTATCGTAACTGGAAGGGGCAAGCGAGCTATCGAAGATCACTTCGATAATGCGTTTGAACTGGAGCATACTTTGATTGAAAAAGGGAAATTTGAATTGCTAGAAGAGATTCGGAAATCTGCTAGTGTCGATATTCATTATATCAGGCAGAAGGAAGCTAAAGGTCTAGGTCACGCGGTATGGTGCGCACGCAATTTTATTGGTGATGAACCATTTGCCGTGCTTCTTGGTGATGACATTGTCGTATCTAAAGTACCTTGCACGAAGCAGTTAATTGAACAGTATGAACAGACAGGACACTCGGTGATCGGTGTTCAGGGTGTTGCAATAGATGAGACTAGTCGCTATGGGATTGTTGATTATCGTAATTCTTATGGGAAGTTACATGTTGTGAATGAATTTGTTGAGAAGCCTCCTATCGGAACCGCGCCATCGAATTTAGCGATTATGGGCAGATATGTCTTATCACCAGATATTTTTCGTTTTCTGGAGAAGCAAGAACTGGGCGCGGGCGGAGAAATCCAATTAACGGATGCTATTCAGAAGTTGAATGAATTCCAAGGTGTATATGCCTATGAGTTTGAAGGTAAGCGATATGACGTAGGTGAGAAATTAGGATTCATTCTGACAACTGTTGATTTTGGCTTGAAGAATCACGAGATAAAGGATCAACTTTTCATTGGGCTTGAGCAGTTACTGCTTAGAGAGAAGGAGACCAATTTATTAGTCGCGAGAGGTGAGATCTAGTGGCAGCTTCTTCTCATAAGAATGATGCAGATGTCTTAGTCGCTATCGCTGGAGAGTTCTACGCACAGAAGAGTAGCACTTCACCAGCGAATAAAAGTTACTCATTCTATCATTTAATAAAACGCTTAACGGATATATTACTTTCATTATTAGGCATTGTGATGTTGTTACCATTCTTGGTAATGATCGCTCTTCTTATCAAACTAGAAGATCCTCGAGGAAGTGTGTTTTTCTACCAGAATCGGGTGGGCAAGAATGAACGCTTATTTCGAATGTATAAATTTCGTTCCATGGTATCTGATGCAGAGGAATTGTTAGAACATTTAATGGATCAGAATGAAATCAGTGGTGCCATGTTCAAAATGAAAGAAGATCCCCGAATTACGAGAATAGGCCGTTTTATAAGAAAAACAAGTATCGATGAGCTTCCTCAGTTAGTCAATGTTCTTAGAGGAGAGATGAGTCTTGTAGGTCCAAGACCGCCTTTGCCTAGAGAGGTAGATACATACTCTTCGTACGATAAGCAACGCTTGGCGGTGACGCCAGGATGTACAGGAATATGGCAGGTAAGTGGTAGAAATAATCTCGATTTCAAACAAATGGTTGAATTAGATTTAGGATATATCAAGAATCGGGGAGTCAAGCTTGATCTTTTTATTATGCTTAAGACATTTAAGGTATTGTTCGGTTCAAAGGATGCTTTTTAGTAATCATAAAGTGAGGCGGAGCATAAATGGAACTGAACTCAAAAATCTATATTGCCGGACATCGAGGGCTGGTTGGTTCAGCCATATTAAGAGCGTTACAGAATAAAGGGTATTATAATTTAGTATTCCGCACCCGCGCAGAGCTGGATTTACGAAACAAAGAAGAAGTAGATCAATTCTTCGGTATGGAACAGATTGAGTATGTATTCTTGGCTGCAGCCAAAGTTGGGGGGATCGTAGCCAACAATGAGTATCCAGCTGATTTCATTAGGGATAATTTACAGATTCAGAGCCATGTGATTGATGCTGCTTATCAAGCTAAGATAAATAAACTACTCTTTCTAGGTTCTACATGTATTTATCCCAAACATGCTCCGCAGCCACTTAAGGAAGAATATTTACTGACAGGTGACTTAGAGCCAACGAACAGAGCCTATGCAGTCGCAAAGATAGCAGGGATAACCATGTGTCAGTCCTACAATAAACAGTTTGGAACTTCTTTTATTTCAGCTATGCCGACAAATATGTATGGTCCTAATGATAATTTTGATCTACAGACTTCTCATGTGCTTCCTGCCTTAATACGAAAATTTCATGAAGCTAAGATCAACAATGAATCCTTTGTGGAGGTATGGGGAACAGGTACTCCGAAGCGGGAATTTCTCCACTCTGATGATTTGGCAGAAGCATGCTTATTCTTGATGAATCATTATGAACAAGATGAAATCATTAACATTGGCGTTGGAGATGACATTTCTATTAAAGAGCTAGCAGAGCTGGTCCAGAAGATTATTGGTTATGAAGGGGATATCGTATTTAATACTTCAGCCCCGGATGGAACACCGAGGAAGTTGGTGGATGTGACAAAGATTAATAAGCTGGGATGGAAAGCTCGCATATCGCTAGAAGATGGTATTAGATCTGTATATTCAAGCTTCCGTGATGAAGCATTAATAAAACAATAATTACTGTATAGTGGAGGAACGTTATGAAAACGGCTTTAATTACAGGTGTTACCGGGCAAGATGGATCATATCTGGCAGAGTTTTTGCTTGGAAAAGGATATAAGGTATACGGCATGAGAAGACGAACAAGCAATCCTAACTTTGATAATGTGCAGCACATTAAAGATCAAATATATTGGATATCCGGTGATCTAACAGATATGGCTTCTCTAATTGAAGCAGTTCGTATTTCTAATCCTGATGAAGTATATAACTTAGCTGCACAATCGTTTGTAGCAGCCTCTTGGCCTCAACCTTTAGCCACTGGACAAATTACAGCACTCTCGGTTACGAATATGTTAGAAGCGGTTAGAATCATGAAACCGGAAGCTAAATTTTATCAGGCATCTAGTAGTGAGATGTTTGGTAAGGTCATCGAGACACCGCAAAAGGAAACAACGCCGTTCTATCCAAGAAGTCCTTACGGTGTAGCCAAGGTATACGGTCATTGGATAACCGTGAACTATCGGGAGAGCTTTAACATGTTTGCTTGCTCAGGCATTCTGTTTAATCATGAATCTCCGAGACGCGGGGTGGAATTTGTCACTCGTAAAGTCACGGATGCTGTTGCCAGAATTAAGCTGGGCTTACAACATGAGCTTCGATTAGGAAACTTAGATTCTCTTCGTGATTGGGGATTCGCAGGTGATTACGTCAAGGCAATGTGGTTAATGTTGCAGCAGGATGAACCTGAAGATTACGTGATTTCAACAGGGGAAATGCATTCGGTCAGAGAATTGCTTGAAATTGCGTTCTCGTATGTAGGCTTGGATTATAAAGACTATGTTGTACTCGATAATGAATTCGTAAGACCCGCTGAGGTGGATTTGCTGCTGGGTGATTGCAGTAAAGCTAAGGAAAAATTAGGCTGGGTATTGGAAGTGGATTTTGAGAAACTGATCCACATGATGGTAAATGAGGATTTGAAGCGGTTGAGCCGACATATCGAAGATACTCTCGTCATCAATTAATTCTGTGATCATTGTCCGAGGAGAAGTAAATAACATGCAAAAAGAAAGAATCGTCTTTCATACACTATATGGATCATTGTTAGGTTGCTTTTACTTAAGTACTTTGCTCATCTATCAAGGTAATCCTATTATGTTGAATTTAAAGTATCTCATGTTTCTTGTGATAATCATGTACTACTCAATATCAATGAATCAAGATAAGAGTAGGAAGCATCACATTTTGAAATTAATATTGATTTTATTATTCGGATATACGGTGCCCACTTTAATCAACTTAGTCATTAGTGGTGATAAGCAGATTTTGTTTAATATTCTTTTAACCTGTATGTATATTTATTTTTTGTTTATCACAACGAAAGTTATCGTTGGATTTAATTATTTTCATGAGTTTACGAAAGTTTTTCGAGTCTCGATTTTAATATTTATTTGTTTAGTTGTGTTTATTAATGGATTGGACTTACTCAACATAACAAATATTCAAGCTGCTTTTAACTTGGAGGAACGGCTTCGCCAGACATATGGGCTGAGGCATCCCAATACGCTTGGTAATCTATGCTTCATTTATATTGTGCTCACCCTCTATAAGTTTACATATTTAAAAATGACAAAGCTAATAACTTGTTTGGATGTGGGAGCCACCGGTTTGGTTGTTATTGTTATGCTTACGTCAGGTAGTAGAACAGCTTTATCAGCATCGTTTTTATTTTTAATTCTGTTTGCTCTGAACAAAGTTGTTTTTTTTAGATCCCAAATTGTAAATCGGGTTTCGATATTATTTACTGCGCTGATCCTGTTAGGAACAACGTTAGTATCACTGAACTACATTAAGGGATTGGATTATAAAGAGCTACTTTCGAATACCAACAGGTACTACAACTGGATATACACATTGGACTACTTGAAATTTCATCATATGAATCCATTTACCGGACTTGGATATTATAATATAAGTTATTTTTATAACGTTATGGAGTTTTCGGCGAAATTGATGACAGATAATTGGTATATATTAACTTATATAACGGTAGGTTATATTGGTCTTTTTATTTTTTTTGTCGTACTTTCAATAATTATTCATAATTTTATGACTTATCGGGATAAGTACAAAGATCGTTATTTCTCTTTTTTTATAAGTTTATTGATTGTGTGTATGTATTATTCTGTCTTCGAGGTTATGTTATTTGTACCTAGTGAATTATTAAGTTTGCTTCTGTGGATTAGTATTCTGTATAACTTTGAAAGGATGTCGAATTTATCTGCAGACCAGGAACAACATAGATTAACTGAACGTAATCTCCTTAAGGCTAAGGCTGCTACAACTGGAGGAGTACTTAGGCAAGGTTACTCTACAGTTCGAGCGAATCAGCCTTCTAAATTGTGAATCAGGAATAGTGATCAACGATGATTAGAAAAGTGAAGCAATTATTTCAAGATCGTTCAAATCCCATATGGGTATTTCTTAATCAATTTTATGCTAGAGGTGCGGTAGCTCTAAAGTTTCTAATTATTGCTCGAATCTTGGGACCCGACTCCGTAGGTTTGATTAGTGTAGCACTGATATGTTTAGCTTTGATGGAATCTCTTACAGAGATGGGAATTACACAGGCGATCGTTCAGAGAAAGGAAGATCCTTCTCAGAAGCAACTAGATACGTTGTGGACATTTCTCTTGATAAGAGGCGCGTTAATTACGGTGATCATGATTGTGGGCGCTCCGCTGTTAGCTAATTTGTTCCATGCGCCGAATTCTTTATTTCTAATCTACTTAGTTGCCTTTGTACCTTTGTTTCGCAATAGTGCAAGTATTAAATTACATGTGCAAACTCGAAATCGAAATTTCAAATTGACGAGTACAATTCAAGCGATTACGATCAGTGTTGATTTTATATTATGTATCACGTTAATGATGTACAATCAATCGCCAGTATCGTCCATTATGAGTTTATTAATAGCTGAAATATTGAGGACTATCGTGTCCCATGTTGCTTTGAAGACAAGGCCGAGACTATCCTTCGATTTCGAATCGATCAAAGATGTAACGAGCTATGGTAAATGGATATGGGGTCATAGCATCTCGGCATTTATTTTTAACCAGCTGGATAAAATCATTGCTGCGAGGTATTTGGGTACCGTAATGCTAGGTCAATATCAAATGGGGCAAAAGTTGAATCAAATGGCTTTAACGGACGTTTCATTTGCTTTTAGTCAATATTTGTTTCCCAATTATTCAAAAATGATTCGGGAGTCTAATCATCAACTTTATCGTTTTTACAGAGTGAACATGAGTTTAATGATCGGCTTTTGTGCGTTAACTTCTGTCTTTATCACGAGTAATTCAGAATTTATAATTAGGATGATCTTAGGAGAAAGCTGGCTAGCATTGACTGACATCATGGCTTTGTTAGCTATTAGTGCAAGTCTTGCGGCTATAGTCAATATTTCGGATATGTTCGTGAGAGCCTTGGGCAATCCTAAATTAGTGACAATTTTAACGTATTTTCAAGTGCTGGTATATATCGTTGTTCTATTTATCGTAGGGCATTTAACGGTTCAGACCTTGGTTCTAGCGAGCATTATATCTTTACTTGTGACGAATGGCTTTCTATTCGGTTATATTATTTATCGTGCGAATAGGTCGATCATGATGGATCTTGTTAAGAGCTGTTTGATAACCTCTCTGTTATCTGCAGTTCTTTTTTGTGTCTCAATGATTATTCATAGTCCATTCCTTCAGTTTGTATGTTCACTGGTTGTGTATTTAGGTTTGTTATTCATGGAATATAAGCTAGCTATAAGAAGTAATAAAGCCAGTAG
Organism: Paenibacillus sp.; assembly: GCA_036496075.1. Classification (GTDB taxonomy): domain Bacteria; phylum Bacillota; class Bacilli; order Paenibacillales; family Paenibacillaceae; genus Paenibacillus_AQ. The sequence goes on from DASXLR010000085.1 coordinate 42,621, forward strand.
CAGCAACCTGAGAAGAGCAGAAGCTGTAATGGAATGATGATCTAAGGCGAGGGAGGCGACAACTACATCATGAGAATTCTTCATGTGATAGCTAATGTAGCATTGAGATATGGCGGGCCAACTCAAGCGCTTATGGGGATGACGAAAAGTTTAGTTGAGATTGGAAACGAAGTGACTATCTATACAACGAACCAAGACGGGGCAGGAATAATGGATGTTCCACTCGATGTACCCATTGTGATAGATGGAGTAGAAATTCGCTATTTTCCAATCCAAAATCCACGCTTTATTGGAACATCCATTCCAATGGCTAGAACACTAAAGCGAGAATTGAAAAGTAATAAATATGATATTGTCCATATTCATTCTCTTTATCTATTCCATGGAGCTGTAGTTGCTCATTACTGCCGTAAGTATGGCATTCCTTATGTCGTGAGTCCACATGGTTCGTTAGATCCATTTATTTATCACCGACACAGAAAAAGAAAAGCGTTTATGGAGCTGTTGTTTGAGAACAAAAATTTGAATCATGCATCAGCGTTACATTATACAACCGAAGAAGAAAAGGTACTTGCTAGCCCCTTTATTAATCATAATCGTAGCTTCGTCGTCCCTAATGGATTGTATATGGAGGAGTATCAAAGTCAGATCAGTGAGGGTTCATTTAGAGAGAAGTATCCTGAGACGAAGAATAAGACAATCATTCTATTTTTCAGCCGATTGAATTTCAAAAAGGGACTTGATCTATTAGTTGATGCATTCGCTAAGGTTGTTGCCGTGAAAGATGATATACATCTGGTGATTACGGGACCAGATAATGAGGGTTATGGACAGATCGTCAAAGGGTGGATCCAAGATAAAGGATTACAAAATCATGTGACGTTCACAGGGATGCTCACGGGTCAGGACAAGTTAGCAGTCCTGAGGGAATCAGACATGTTCGTGCTTCCTTCATACTCAGAGAACTTCGGAATTGCTGTAATCGAAGCGATGATTTGTGGTTTACCTGTCATTATTTCGAACAAAGTGAATATTTGTCATGATTTAATCGACCACCAGGCAGGTGAGGTTGTGAATTGCGATTCAAGTGAGTTAGCTGCATGTATGTTGAAACTTCTTGATAATCCGGAGCTTTCGAGTAGATTAATTGAGAATGGTATGAGACTTGTAGAGAGTCAATTCCAATGGTCCAAGGTCGGTGAGAGTCTCAACAACAATTATAAGTCCATATTAAATTTATAGAGAGGCAAGGACAAGTGATTAACCATGATGATAAAAGTGAAGAGGGTATTTCATGATCCTTCCAATCCTGTATGGGTATTCCTCAATCAATTTTTCTCAAGAGGCGCGGTAGCTTTAAAGTTTCTAATTATTGCTCGGATTCTGGGACCTGAGTCCGTTGGGTTAATTAGTGTAGCACTTATCTGTTTAGCTTTGATGGAGGCTTTGACGGAGCTTGGGATGTTACAGGCAATTGTCCAGAGGAAAGAGAATCCTACGAAGGGACAACTGGATACACTATGGACATTTCTATTTCTACGAGGTGTTGCGATCACGGTCATTATGATCGCTGTAGCCCCACTTATGGCTCATTTATTCAATGCACCTCATGCCATGTTCATGATTTATTTAATCGCCTTCGTGCCGCTCTTTCGCAATAGTGCAAGCATCGGATTATATGAGCAGATTCGAAATCGGAATTTTAAACTAACGAGTACAATTCAGGCCCTTACGGTAAGCATTGATTTCATACTATGTGTCATTCTGATCTTGTACAATAACTCCCCTATATCCGCCATTATAAGTATGCTAATCGCGGAAATGGTACGGACAATTGTGACCCATATCGTGTTACACACAAAACCCAGATTCTCATTTGCTTTCAAATCGATAAAGGATATAACAAGCTATGGCAAATGGATATGGGGTCATAGTATTTCATCCTTTATATTTACCCAAATGGATAAAGTGATCGCATCAAGATTTCTGGGGGTTACCATTCTAGGGCTATATCAAATGGGGCAAAAATTGACTCAGATGGCTCTCGCAGATATCTCATTTGCATTTGGACAGTATTTATTTCCAACCTTCTCAAAAATGAATCGAGAATCAAGTAGAACGTTGTATTTATTTTATAGAGTCAATTTCAGCTTGATGATTAGTTTTTGTGCTTTAACATCGATATTTATGGTGAGTAATTCAGACTTTATTATCCGGTTCATATTAGGAGATCGTTGGTTGGCTCTCATGGATATTATGGTTCTCTTGGTGATTAGCGCGAGTCTAGCGGCTACGGTTAATATCTCTGTGATGTTTGTAAGGGCGATTGGTAATCCTAAGTTGGTTACCATCTTAACCTATGTCCAAGTAGCGGTGTATGTGATCGTACTTTTGATCATAGGGCAGGTTACGGTTCACACCTTGATTCTAGCAAGTATTGTCGGCCTTTTGATCACGAATATGTCGTTGCTCGGTTACATTATAAATCGTGCTGACACGCCTATGGTTATGGATCTGGTTAGGAGTTCGATACTGACACTATTATTATCAGTATCGTTATGGGTGACATCTATCCTCTCTCAGGGGCTATGGTTACATTTCATCCTTATACTGGCTATGTACTTACTGTTGTTAGCTACAGAGTATAAGATAGCTCTTAAACGAAGTCACACAAGAAAACAACGCATTGATAGGCTAGAAGGTACATACGAAAGTTAGTTGATTTTAATCTAATATTTCTTCGTGTTAGTTCAATAAATGCTGAGAAAAGGTGATGAGAGAATAATGAAAGTTCTTCATGTAATTGCTAATTTAGCAGCAAGGTACGGAGGCCCGGCACAAGCTATTATGGGCATGACCAAAAGTTTAGCTGATATCGGAAACGAAGTTACCATTTTTACAACGAACCAAGATGGAGAAGGTGTTCTAGATGTGCCACTGGACGTACCCATTGTAAAAGATGGTGTTGAAATTCGATATTTCCCCATTCAAAATCCTCGTTTTTTTGGCACATCTCTTCCCTTAGCAAGGACGTTAAGAAATGAATTGAAACAACATAAGTACGACATTGTTCATATTCATTCACTCTATTTATTCCACGGAGCTGTAACGGCTCATTATTGCCGTAAATATGGAATTCCTTATATCGTCAGGCCACATGGAACGTTAGATCCGTTCTTGTATCATCGGAGTAGAAAGAAAAAAGCGATTATAGAGCTATTGTTTGAGAACAAGAATTTAGATCATGCTTCAGCCCTGCATTATACAACCGAAGAAGAAAAAGTGCTCGCTAGACCTTTTATTACCCATGATCGTAGTTTTGTGGTTCCGAATGGACTTTATTTGGATGAGTATCAAAGTAAAGTCGTTGCAGGTTCCTTTAGAATGAAATTTCCTGAAACAAATAATAAAAAGATCATTCTTTTTTTCAGTAGGTTGAATTTTAAAAAAGGACTTGATTTATTAGTTGATGCCTATGCCGAGGTAGCTGCCCTGAAGGATGATGTACATTTAGTGATTACGGGACCGGATAATGAGGGGTATGGTCAGACTGTCAAAGGGTGGATTGAAGAGAAGGGGCTTAGGGATAGAGTCACCTTCACGGGGATGCTTACAGGCCAGGAGAAGCTACAAGTGCTGAAGGATTCAGACATGTTCGTACTTCCTTCTTATTCTGAGAATTTTGGTATTTCAGTTATTGAAGCTATGATATGTGGATTACCCGTTATTATTTCTAACAAAGTAAATATATTTCATGAACTGATTGAGCATCAGGCCGGTGAAGTTGTCAATTGTGATTCATCTGAATTAGCTATCAGTATGTTGAAACTACTGGAAAGTCCTGGGTATTCCAAAAAAATGATTGAAAACGGAATAAAGTTGGTAGAGAGTCAGTTTCAATGGTCTAAAGTGGGGGAAAGCCTTCACAACAATTACAAAGCAATATTAGATTATTAGAATATAAACGTTATTCTTGTAGAAATGTGTGGTGAAGTTATTTGTTGGATTTAACTGTAGTCATACTAACGAAAGATGAAGAGGCTAATATTGAAAAATGTATCAGGTCTTTTCGGGGGATTGTTGCAAGATTTGTAATCGTGGATAGCTTTAGTACAGACCGAACAAAAGAAATTTGTTTGGATTTAGGTCTGGATGTGTATGAACATCCTTTTACGGATCATGCTTCTCAGTTGAACTGGGCTTTAGAAAATACGAATATAACGACTCAATGGACTATGAGAATGGATGCAGATGAAGAGTTGACGGGTGAGCTTTGCGATGAAATGGAAGCTAAAATCAAAACCATTCCAGATTCAATAAATGGGATTATACTCAAAAGAAGAGTTTATTTTATGGGTAGATGGATTAAGCATGGTGATGTATATCCACAATGTTTACTTAGAATTTTTAGAACAGGAACAGCGGTCTGTGAGCAAAAACTAATGGATGAACACATGATATTACTAGAAGGAACATCTATTATTTTTGAAAAGGACATGATTGATAATAATACGAAGAAATTGGATTGGTGGACACAAAAGCATAATTGGTATTCTAACAAAGAAATGAGTGAATATCTATTAGGCAAAGAGAAAGTGAAGAACGACCGCGAGATCCGTCCTAGTCTTCTTAAAGGGCAAGCAGAGAGAAAAAGATGGCTCAAAAACATACTTTACTACAAGGCTCCGTTATTCACACGACCAGCCTTGTATTTTTTTTATCGGTACGTTGTAAAGCTTGGGTTTTTAGATGGAAAAGAAGGGATTGTCTTTCACTTCCTGCAAGGATTTTGGTATAGATTCTTAGTAGATGCCAAAATTTATGAACATGAAAAAAACGAGATTACAATGGCTACCTTAAATCATAATAGGAGTAAGATAATCAATGAAAAACATAATTAGGTTAGATCGTTACGATCAATCAGGTTATTCAAGAGGACGAAGTGGTTACATTGTATTGTTATGGTGGATTGTTCAAGGCAGTCTGTTTCGCTTTTCACTCCATCCTATGTATAAATGGCGTAATTTTCTGTTACGTTGTTTCGGGGCAGAGATAGGCAAGCATGTTCAGATTAGAGCCTCTGCCAAGTTTACATATCCATGGAAAGTAAAGATTGGTGATTACTCTTGGATCGGCGATCAGGTTGAATTGTATAGCTTGGATATAATTGAGATTGGAGAGCATTGTGTCGTATCTCAGAGAAGTTATCTTTGCACAGGGACACACGATATTTATGACTTTACATTCTCCTTAATTACGAACCCAATTAAGATCGAAGACGGTGCTTGGGTCGCTAGTGATGTCTTTGTATATCCTGGTGTCACGATTGGTGAAATGGCTGTTATCGCAGCTAGAAGTACGGTAACTAAGCCTATTCCTGAAAATGAGATCCATGCAGGTGCGCCAGCACAATTTCTTAAGAAGAGATTTGAATCTACAGATGAATTGATTTATATGAGAGAGGTTATAGGATGAAGCCGAATATTGTATTTGTCATTAATTATTTTCACCCTGATTATGCTTCTACAGGTCAACTGTTGACGGAGTTATGCTTGCATCTCCAGCATGAATTTAATATTACAGTCATTGCGGAGCAGCCCAGATCCATGGAAACAGGTAGTAAGCAAAGGTATTCATATGATCAGTTAGAGAACATTCGAATTATTCGCATCCGGCTTCCTGAAGTGAACAAAAGGAATAAAGCTAGTAGGTTGAGATACATAGCAACCTACTTTTTCTATGCCGTTTTCATATTACTTAGGCAAAAGAATACTGATTTTATCTACACCATCTCACAACCTCCGATTCTAGGTGGGTTGATTGGAACCATTGGGAAGTTATTGAAGCGAGCTAAGCATATTTACAACATACAGGATTTCAATCCTGAGCAGGCAGAGGCCGTTGGATTTAATAAGAGTAAGTGGTTATTAGGTGCTGCGAGATGGATGGATACCCAGAATTGTAAAATAGCAGACCATATTATTACGGTAGGTCATGACATGAAGGATACGTTAGAGAAGCGTTTTGCTTACCGAAATGTGACCTCAAATACAGTTATTCATAATTGGACAGACGAAGAGGATATTGTCCCACTTCCCAAAACTCACCCGAAGGTAGCTGAATTTCTAGCTGATCATGGACTCAAAGGTAAGTTCATTGTGATGTATTCCGGTAACTTAGGGCTTTATTATGATCTTGAGAATTTGATCCGCATAACTAAAAAGTTCAGAGGATTCAAAGATTTAGTATTTCTCTTCATCGGAGAAGGTGCTGTTAAGGCTCAAATGCAGCAATATGTGGAGGAACATAAAATTACACAGGTTCGTTTCCTTGGTTTTCAGCCGAAGGAGAATTTGAAATACTCCTTGAACGCAGCTGATATTCATTTAGTTGTTAATCAGAAAGGAATTAAGGGAGTATCCGTCCCGAGTAAGATTTATGGTGTGATGGCTGCGGGTAAACCTATATTAGGGGTGCTTGAACAAGGAAGTGAGGCACATCGTTTAATAGAAAATAGTGAATGTGGTCTATTGGTCGAGCCACAGCAATATGATGAATTTTTCATGCGATTGAAAACTATGTATTTCATGGATCGGAATAAGTTAAAGGAATGTGGCTTGAACGGTAGGGTGTATCTGGAGAGACATTTGAAAAGAGAAACCGCAATGGATAAATACCGCGATTTACTTCAAAGGTTAAGTTCTTGATAGATAAAAATGACATAATATGGGGGTGTGCCGGATGAAGCTGGTTCTATTATCAGGAGGATCGGGTAAGCGATTGTGGCCATTATCGAATGATGCACGTTCGAAGCAGTTTCTCAAAGTACTGGAAGACGATAATCATGAGATGGTGTCGATGGTACAGCGAGTCTGGAAACAGATTGAAGAGAACGATTTAAGCAACGATAGCTATATCGCTACAGGCAAATCTCAAGTTGAAATGTTGCAAAGTCAGGTGGGAGAGATGATTCCACTCATTGTTGAGCCAGAGAGACGGGATACCTTCCCGGCAATTGCATTAGCTGCGACTTATCTTTATTCAGTCAAGAGTGTTGGCTTACAAGAGGTGATTGCTATACTGCCTGTTGATCCTTATGTGGAGAATCATTTCTTTGGAACGGTTAAGCAGTTAGAGCAAACACTGAAGAAGAGTAACGCGGATCTCGCTTTAATCGGTGTTAAACCAACCTACCCATCATCTAAATATGGATATATCATTCCCGAAGCAGAGTTGAATGAGGACGAAGAATTTACTAAGGTAAGTCGATTTCAAGAAAAACCTTCTGAAGAAGAAGCTGAAGAGCTCATTTCTCAGAATGCACTATGGAACTGTGGCGTGTTCGCTTTTAAGCTTGATTATGTAATCTCCTTACTTGAAGCGAAAGGTTTGCCCATACAATATGATGAAATGTTGAAGCAATACGGTAAACTACCAAAGATAAGCTTCGATTACGAAGTAGTGGAGAAGGCCAAAGATATTGTGGTCATCACTTACGACGGATACTGGAAAGATTTAGGTACTTGGAATACTTTAACGGAAGAAATGGGAAGTCACCAGATTGGAAAAGGCATTATCAGTAACGATTGTGAGAACACGCATCTCATTAATGAACTAGATATTCCGGTCACATTATTAGGTATATCAAATATCGTCGTTGCTGTAAGTCCTGATGGCATACTGGTAACAGATAAAAGTGCAAGCCCTCGTATTAAAGAAATCGTTAATTTTGATCAAGGACCGATGTATGAGGAACGGCAATGGGGCTGGTGTAGAGTATTAGATATTCAGAATTATGATAATGGTGATCATGTTATTACCAAGAAAGTAAGTATACAGGTAGGTAAAAATCTGAGTTATCTTATGAGTAGGAATAGACAAGAAGTATGGACCATGGTGAAGGGAAAAGCTGAATTCATTCACAATGGAAATTATATGATCGTGAAGGCGGGGAATGTGCTACACATACCTGCTAAGACAATGCATTGTTTGAGAGCTATTAATGAAGTTGAATTTATTGTTGTGCAGACGGGACCAGCCAAGAGTGAGGAAGATATTGTGGAGTTCTATACGAATTGGTCAGAGATCGAGGAGCACTGCATCAAAATATAGTTTGTAAAAAGAGGTTAGCAAGTGACTACTCTATGCTTTTATGTATCTGACTATGGGTATGGTCATGCAGCTCGAAGTATTGCTTTAATTAGGCGCTTACTGGACTCCCCTGCGTTACAACAGTTGAATATGATCATCTGTACAGGTGATGCTATGTCATTCATGCAGGCTTCACTTCGTAATAACCAACGAATTCGCTATCGAAAAGTTAAGCTTGATCTAGGATATATTCTCAGGGCTGGCACGATTGAAGTGGATCTCGTAGAGCTACAACAACAATATAATGAATATATAGAATCCTTCCCATTGCTAATTGAGCAAGAGAAGGATTTTCTTCTGTCTAGTAATTGTAGTCTAGTTCTATCTGATATTTCTCCAGTGCCCTTTGCTTCGGCTGAACGGTTAGACATCCCTTCTATAGGGATATCTAACTTCACGTGGTATACGGGCTACGAAGAAGTACTAGGAAAGCCATATCTACAATTACTGAGGCAGTCATACGACAAGATGGATTATTTCATTAGTTTAGCAGGTGCTCGAGAACCTAGATGGGGAAGAATAGGAACCTTATACGTGGATTTCTATAGTCGTGAGGCTGATCTTGAAGAATCCCGTGCTATTCGTAAAAGGCTGAATCCACATGAGGATAAAATCATCATCTATTTCTCTATTGGGATGAGTATTAACGTCTCCGACATTCTTCAAATGGAGATGTGGAAGGATGAGCAGTGCATTTTTATCGTTTCTTCAAATGTGAATATACAAGGCGCAAATATCATAGCAATCCCTTCATCATATACCGAATCACAAAATTATATGGGAGCTTCAGATGTGGTTATTACGAAGCCTGGATGGAGCACGATTAGTGAAGCCTATCAATTGCGTAAGCCTGTTGTGCTTCTTGATCGAGGCTTCATGCCAGAGGATAGGAATACGATTGAGGCTGTGAAGAACAAGCTCGCGATCCATTTATTGAAATGGGAAGAGTTGAAAGCAATGAAGGATATGAAGGAAGAATATTGTCAATTATCCAGTTATCTTGAAGATCAATCAATACCACTAGAAGTAGATATAAACAATGTGGCCCCGATTCAGAGTATCGTAAGTTTTATAGATAGAATCGTTGGTAAACGTAGGAGGAGTTAACTTATGAGAATAACCATTATTGGTACAGGTTATGTTGGGCTAGTATCCGGGGTATGTTTTGCTAACCTTGGAAATCATGTCATCTGTGTAGATAACAATTCGGACAAAATCAATATGTTGAAACAGGGAAAAGTTCCGATCTATGAGCCTGGTCTTAAGGAATTAATGGATAGGAATATGAAAAAGGAACGCTTAAGTTTCAGTACTGATTTAGAGTTAGCCGTCACACAGGCAGATATTATTATCCTAGCTGTGGGCACGCCCTCTCTTCCGAATGGGGAAGCTAATTTAAGTTATATCATGCAGGCTGCACAGGAAATTGCTACCGCTATGGATAGTTACAAAATCATTGTTACGAAGAGTACAGTACCTGTCGGTACGAATGAGAAAATCCAGAAGATCATTTCAAAGCATACGTATCACCCCTTTGATATTGCTTCTGTTCCAGAATTTCTAAGAGAAGGAACGGCCATTCTAGATACGATGAATCCAGATCGTATTGTTATTGGTTCTTCAAGCGAGGATGCCCTTAATAAGCTTATCAGCCTACACTCACCACTCACCTCCAACATCCTTACTACAGATATCCGATCTGCGGAAATGATCAAATACGCTTCGAATGCTTTCTTGGCAACGAAGATATCGTTTATAAATGAAATCGCAAATATATGTGAGAAGGTTGGAGCTGATGTCACAAGAGTAGCGGAAGGGATGGGCTATGATAAACGAATTGGTCCTTCCTTTTTGCAAGCTGGCATAGGTTATGGTGGATCGTGTTTTCCCAAGGATACGCAAGCCTTAATTCAGATTGCTGGAAATGTGGACTATGACTTCAAGCTGTTGAATTCAGTTGTGGAAGTAAACAAACACCAGCGTTTCAACGTTATTCGCAAATTGCAAGAAGAACTCGGATCATTAGCTGGAAGAACGATTGGGATATGGGGACTAGCATTTAAGCCAAACACAGATGATGTGAGAGATGCTCCAGCCATAGAAATCATTCAGAATTTGATAGAACGAGGAGCTTCAGTAAGAGCCTATGATCCTATAGCGACAAATAATTTCAGGAAAGAAGTAGATAGCCCATTGATTCATTGGTCCGATAGCGCTCTTGATACGGCTAAAGGATGTGATGCGGTATGTTTATTGACGGAATGGGATGAGTTTGCGCAAGTAGATTTAGGTGAACTAGCTAATTGTATGAACACTGCTGTTATGATTGATGGTCGTAATCTATATGATAAGGAAGATATTGAGAAGTCGGCCTTCATTTATTATTCCATAGGTCGCCCTAGCGTCACGAACATAGGCGAAAAAATAACAGTTCTATTGTAGTTATAGAAAGTTAAGGAGAACAGGCATGAAATTAGGGTTGAAAGTATTCATATGGGCGTTATCTATCATGATTATAGTCGTTTTTGGTTATGGGGTGTATGTATACCAGTCGATTAAGACGACAGCGAATGATATTTATGAACCAAGAGAGCCTGTGCAGACTTTAGTAGTTAATCAAGACCCACAAGCGGTGAATCCCGAGCGAAGAGAAGAGGTCAGTTTAAAAGATAAGGACTCATTTACAATTCTCGTCATGGGGGTAGATCAACGGGAGAATGATCGAGGTCGCTCAGATACGATGATTGTATTAACTGTAAATCCGGTTAAAAAGTCAGTTCTTATGTTTAATATACCTAGGGATACTCGAACGGAAATTGTGGGGCATGGCACGAAAGATAAAATTAATCATGCATATGCTTTTGGTGGCATTAGCATGTCTATTCAAACGGTTGAGGAGTTTCTGAATGTTCCCATCGATTATTATATCAAGATGAATATGGAGGGGTTTATTCAGATTATTGATTTATTAGGTGGTGTTGAGGTGAATAACCCGTATGCATTTAATATGCAGGGTCATGCATTTCAACAGGGAGAATTGCAATTGAATGGTGCAGAAGCCTTACTCTATTCGCGTATGAGATATGACGATCCCAAGGGAGATTTAGGTCGAAATATTAGGCAACGGGAAATCATTCAGAAGATGATAAGCAATGGATTACAGGTATCCAATATCGTACATATCCAATCCATGCTCAAAGAAGTTGGGGATAATGTGAAGACAGATATTAACTTTGATAATATGAAGCAACTGATAACAGAGTACCGTTCGGAACTGAAAAACATAGATATGGTAGAAGTGAAGGGACAGGGTCAGAAGATGGATGGCATCTATTATTATATCGTCGATGAAGCTGAACGTAGTCGTATTCACGAAATAATGATCGAGCATCTGAATCAATCGGATGTAGAATGAAAGGCTCATAAGACGATAACCCCCGCTCTCTATTGAGATACATCATGTATCCTGATGGGGAGCTTATTATACCTCGTAATGATTAGTTTTCCCTCGTAATAGGGCTTGTTATCTCCTAATAATTCAAAGTTTCTTGTGTGGAAGTCGTGGATTTGATGATAATGGAGGCATATTTACATATGGTACAGTTGTTGAGAAATACTGAAGGTATACTTGAAGCGCAGCAAGATGGAAAGAGATATAGTCATGTTAAATTAATTCGAAAATACCCCTTTACGATGCCCGATCAATATATCTCGGTACGTTCACTAAATGATGAGGAGATTTCACTGATCTCCGACATTTCAATATTGGAAGAAGCAAGTCGTAGAGAAGCAGAACAGGAGCTTCGACGTTATGATATCATTCCACAAATCCAGCGTGTTATCTCGATAAAGCGAGGCGAAAAACAGTGGCAATGGACAGTGGATACAGATTATGGAAGAATGATGATTCGTATGAATGAGAGATTTGAGAATCTTCACCCGTTAAGCTCAAGTTGTTGGATACTAACAGATATAGAGGGTCGTAGGTTTACCCTAACTGATATTCAGATATAAGGTTACCTCACTGCACAGGAACCTCTTGACAATATAATAAATGTCAAGTACATTACTGTTAATGATACAAAATGTAACTATTTTTTTATTAATCGACTGCATTTTGTCGAAAACAGAACTGATTCCGTGAGGGGAAGGTTTTCCGTTTGATTGAATATATTCAATTTTATTGTGTGTATTGTGAGACAATGGTCCGAAGTGAAACGAAAAGCATGATTTTTAAAACAGGCTTTTATCGACATAACATACTGATGGGCTGCTGTGTAGAATGTGTTAATAAGCACCCCCATTTATATCAAGATTGTAAGATTGTGGAGAATCAGCATGGATAATATGCTAAACTAGGATGAGATGATGAAGATTTGACATCATGAAGTTTGTTATTCGTAAAGGGGTGAATAGGATGCAGCAAGACCCAGTGGTTCGGCTGGAGGGTGTTTCAAAGAAGATTTCTTCCAAAACACTAGTGGATGATCTTTCTTTAGATATTCAGCCTGGTCAAGTGTTTGGATTTCTAGGACCTAATGGCGCAGGGAAGACAACGACGATCCGGATGATGGTTGGTTTAATATCCATCACCAAGGGAGATGTCTTGATATGCGGACATAGTATTATCAAGGAATATGAGAAAGCGATTACTCATGTAGGAGCGATTGTGGAAAATCCAGAAATGTATAAATTTCTGACAGGGTATCAGAATTTACGACATTTCGCTCGGATGATGTCGGGTATTACGGAAGAACGGATACAAGAGGTCACCAAACTAGTAGGATTAGACAATCGTATCCATGATAAGGTCAAAACCTATTCACTGGGTATGAGACAGAGATTAGGTGTAGCGCAAGCGATACTTCATCGCCCGAAACTTCTTATTCTAGATGAGCCTACGAATGGTCTTGATCCCCAAGGGATACGTGAATTACGTGATTATTTACGACATTTATGCAAGATAGAAGGTACAACGGTGTTCGTATCGAGCCATCTACTCTCTGAGATGGAACTGATGTGTGATCGCGTAGCGATCATTCAGAATGGTCGCCTCATTGATGTTCGCCAACTGAAAACAGAGGATGGTGTCGCTGTCTCGGCAACTGAAATAGCTTTTGATGTAAGTGACCCACAGCAAGCTGCTATCGTTCTTAGTGTAGACCGAGTGGAGAATAATCTACTGGTTATGCGAGCGTCACGTGAGGAAGTGGCAGATATTAATGCACGTTTGGTTCAAGCAGGAATTAAGGTATATGGTATCCGTGAAGTAACTCGCTCCCTAGAAGATCAATTTTTGGAAATGACGGGAGCTGATCAGATTGGGTAGTTTCTTTAATCTTGTGTTAAATGAGAATATGAAAATTTATCGTCGTATTCGTACATGGATTATGATGGCGATATTAGTTGTCATTTCAATCCTATTGCCGTTTTTATTCTCTCTTTCATCGGGATCTGAACAACCGAATGTTTGGGAAATAACAACCATAGCGATGACGGTTTCTTTTTTTCTTAACATGATATTTGTCGTGGTTATTGCAGCTGATTCAGTGGCAGGGGAATTTTCTTGGGGGACGATTAAACTATTGCTAATCAGACCTTGGAAACGTTCCAAAATTTTATTATCAAAGTATGTTTCAGTAGTGATATTTAGCGTATTTACTACTATTCTACTTTTCGCTGCTACTTTTCTTTCGTCTAACATTTGGTTCTCCTATGGTGGTAGCACTGGCATGACCTCAGGAGCATGGAATGATATGAATTACACATTGATGCTACTACTACTTAAATATGTTGAACTAATCTTGGTCGCTACGATCGCCTTCATGGTATCTAGCGTATTTCGTTCAAGTGGACTGGCTATTGGGTTATCTTTGTTCATCATGTTCACAAAAGATATCTTTACTACATTATTTAGTCCGGAGAGATATGAATGGATGAAATATCTGATATTCACGCATATGGATTTGAGTGGATATTTGAATAGTACTGTAGGTCCTGCTGGAAGTACACTTGTCTTCTCGGTATCCGTGCTAGCAACATATTATATTTGTTTCTTGTTGTTGTCATGGTTTGTCTTTAAGAAGCGGGATGTTTCATCGTAAGTATAAGTAACACTTAGAGCCCCGTTGATGTAGAGAATAACTCTATATCAACGGGGCTCTTTGGACTATCACATGTCGTTAGCTGACTTCTGGCTGTAAAAATCGTGAACTAGCATCCTTTGAGGAGGTAGCAACAGAAGAAACAGGTTCGGGTTGATTCATTGTACTCGTACCGCTTAAGGCGCCACCTTCCATAATAATAAGAGCAGAGGCAGTTACATCGCCGAACATTTCACCTGTTGCCGTAATAGTCAGCTTACCAGAGGTCGCTATATCGCCGTATACTTTACCTGCAATGATAACCTCTCTTGCATTAATATTAGAACGAGCAACCGCATATTCCCCCACGGTCACATGTCCTTGGGATGCAATTTCTCCATTAAAATTTCCTTCGATTCTAAGATTGGCTTCACAATTTATTGTGCCTGTTAGTTCAGATCCTAGTCCAATAAGGGTATCTGTCGCAGTTAGTTCGTTTCGTGATTTTCTCGATCTTGCCATAAGAGATAACCTCCATCAATTGATTTAGTCTATATAAGGAAGTGGGTTTATAACTTCATCGTGCTTCATGACTTGAAAGTGTAAATGAGATCCTGTACTACGGCCTGTACTACCCATCTCTCCAATGACGTCTCCCTTAGATACCTGATCCCCGGGAGATACCTTGATATTACTCATATGCATATACGATGTTTGTAGACCCTCAGGGTGCTGAATGACGATATAGAGCCCCCGGGCACCACTTTGTTCGGCACTCAACACCTGACCTGCACCAGCCGCATAGATTGGATCACCCGTTTGCCCGGATATATCGATACCAGCATGAAAAGCAGCTTTACCGGTAAAGGGATCGGATCGGTAACCGAAGCTAGAGGTCAGTACTTTAGATACCGTTGGCCAAGCATTGGGCGTGCCTGAGATGATCTTTTGTGTTTCTTGGGCCTTTTCAAGCGTATCGGGAATATGATGTTCCATCGTGTCTAATAGTTTCCTCATTTGCTCGAAGTCATCTTTTGTTTCCTGAGTAAGATCTAGAATCTCGCTATGATGTACAGCGATGTACTCTCCACCTACGTGTTTGGAAGCATCTAAAGAGAGTGGGACTGTACGGGTTTCTTTAGATTCAGCAGGAAGCATACTAATATCGTGTTTCTTGATGAATTTCTGTAACTCTTTTTCTAGCTCACTTACGCGCGTCATCTTACTCTTCATGTCATCTGCTTCAGAAGATAGATTTACAATTTCATTCTTCAGCCGAAGGATAGCTTCCTCTCGATTGTTTACCGTTAACTCCATCTGCATGTTAGCAATCGTCTGCGATGTTATTTCTTTTTCCATCTTCGTAATGACCTGTGAGGAATGAACCTGCATAGATACAATTAGACCAGATAAGCATAGAATGGCAACCGTGGGGACAGCTATAAGTAGGGGCTTTGAAATCTGTATTTGCTTAACGGCATGCTGAGCATCACGCAGAACGAGCAGGGTCAAGTGTTGTTTTGATTTCGCACTTTTCATGGCAACTCCTTTCTGTGGCTCAATTTGGTGTGACCGTGAAGAGATTACGATAGCTTGTTTATACTCTATTTATTCTGTATTTACTCGGAATATGTCAAAAGTCTCTAAAAAATAGAGTTACGGCTTGTCTTCTACGGGGTATGTATTGAATAAAGCTTAGACGTTATGGTCAATGCTGATATATATATATTTGGAAGACGTATCTTTTTAAGCGTCACTTAAGGAGGATAGCTGCATGATGTGGCTCCTGATCGTACTATTGGTATTTATTTTTCAAATGATCACCATTCTAATCCTTGAATTTCGGGACCCATCAAAAGCAGTCGCTTGGATGTTTATTGGTATTTTTATTCCTTTTTTTGGTTTTGTAGCTTATTATTTCGTAGCTCAGGAGTTTAAGAAGCGTACGAAAATACGTTCACGGGGATCTCGCTTATTTCAGGAAATTCGTCGACATCTGTGGCATGAAGCTGCCATTGTAGAGAAAGCAGATGAAATGAGTAATGATGAGTTTCTCCATGAGGAACGATTGTTTAATCTCTTATCTCATCTATCGGAAAGCCCTATAACAGGCTGCAACAATAGTGGTGTACTTACAGACGGCAAGGCAGCTTATAAAGCTATGCTTGAGGCGATGGAGACGGCAGTAGACCATATCCATGTAGAATTCTATATATTTAGGCAAGATGTTATCGGTACGAAATTTCAGGATGTCATGATTCGTAAAGCACGGGAAGGTGTGAAGGTTCGTGTGGTATGTGATGGCGTTGGTAGCTACAGACTTAAAGGTCCCTTCCTACAACGCTTCAAGGATGCGGGGGTAGGGTTTCACTTCTTCCTCCCGCCATTCATTGCAATGTTAGATCGTCGTATTAATTACCGCAACCACCGTAAAATATTAATCGTAGATGGAAAAAAGGGTTTCTTGGGTGGTCTTAACGTAGGAGATGATTACCTAGGGCTCTACCCCAAGGTAGGTTATTGGCGGGATACGCATCTTGAGATTGAAGGGGATGCTGTTTATTTTCTGCAAAATGTGTTTCTTAATGATTGGAAATTAGCATCAGGAGAACGAATCGTGGATATGTCTTTATTTCCTGCACATGAATGTGTAGGAGAGGAGCAAATACAAATAATAAGTAGTGGGCCAGATCAGACATGGAACGCTGTACAGGAGATGTGCTTCGGAGCTATAACGGTAGCCAAAGAAAGGATTTGGATCACGACACCTTATTTCATACCCGATTCAAGTATTTATGAAGGACTAAAAACAGCGGCAGTGAGTGGAGTGGATGTGCGAATTATTATTCCTTGCCAACCGGATTCAAGATTGGTACATCTGGCTTCGTTATCCTATGTTGAAGAGTTATTGTTAGCCGGTGTGCGCTTCTTTCAATATCGTAAAGGATTCGTTCATGCCAAAATTATCATTGTGGACCATTTACTTGCCTCTGTAGGAACGGCGAACATGGACATGCGTAGCTTCTTCTGTAACTTCGAGTTGACAGCCGTATTGTTTGAACAAGAGCCAATTGCGCATCTAGTACATGATTTTGAAGAGGATTTGAAGGTTTGCTCTGAAATGCAGTTAGAAACCTTTCGGCATAGAACACGTCTACAAAAGGCAGAAGAAATACTATGTCGTATGTTATCTCCTCTACTTTAAGTAGGGGGATATGTGGAATAACTCCTACTTTACATAAAATAATACCCTAATATCCATCAACCCTATCAACCCCATAGTAAAGGAAGTACATGAATATACCTCCACTAATTTCTATCTAACCTGCAACTGTAAACAATAAGATTATAGTTATTTACCTGCTTTCGTTTTGTTCATAATATTTCTATGATATAATATATATCATGTAATATTCATAATATAATGGTGTAAGCCATAAGGTACAGCTAATGGTTAAGGATGTTGATGAATTAGATCAAATGCTGTAAGGGGATTTACAAGGATATGACTTGGACTACAATATTTTGTCTTACTATATAGACTGTTCATTCTAAAATTATATTTCCTTCACTTATTCCTAGGCAGCGAGTCCGTACCCAATGCTTAACATATGAATATTTCGACCGAAATACAAATTAATACGAACTATGGGGGGATTATATGGTAGCAAATTCAAATGTATTCGTAGAAGAAAGGCCTCAGGAGCCTAAAGTACCACAGAAAACTCAGTCTAAGCTTAAGCTATTAGTCCGAATTTTTACCATGATTATTGGAGCGACTCTGGTTGCTGTAGCACTTGAAATTTTCCTGGTACCCAATAATATTATTGATGGCGGTATTACGGGCATATCGATCATGTTTTCCCATCTTTTCGGTATTCCCATTGGTGTCTTCTTATTGTTACTAAACTTACCATTTCTATTTCTTGGTTATAAGCAAATTGGTAAAACCTTTGCCTTATCAACGCTTTTCTCAGTCGTAGTCATGTCAGTAGGTACTACTTTATTGCACCCTGTTGAACCACTGACGATAGACCCTTTACTCGGAGCTGTATTCGGAGGCGTGATCTTGGGCTTTGGTGTAGGTCTTGCAATTCGTGCCGGAGGTTCTACAGATGGAACGGAGATTGTAGCGATCCTATTCAGTAAGAAATCTGCCTTCTCTGTTGGGGAAGTCGTTATGTTTATAAATATCTTTATTCTAGGTAGTGCCGGCTTCGTCTTCGGATGGGACCATGCAATGTATTCTCTCATCGCTTACTATATTGCTTTTAAATTGATAGATATTACCAATGAAGGTGTGGATCAGTCCAAATCAGTCTGGATTATCAGTGATAAGTATCGAGAAATAGGAGATGCTTTGACACATCGTCTAGGACGCGGAGTTACTTATTTAGAGGGCGAAGGATCTTATTCGGGTGAGAATAAGAAAGTGATCTTTGTCGTTATAACGCGTCTAGAAGAAGCTAAACTGAAGTCTATTGTTGAGGATTGGGATTCGCAAGCCTTTGTTGCTATTGGTAATATCCATGATGTTAAAGGCGGACGCTTTAAGAAAAAAGCGATTCATTAGCAGACTATATGAAAGAACCGAAAGAGGAATACCTCTTCGGTTCTTTTTTGCTGTAGAGTGCGTGGCCTATACTAACTGTTTGATAATCTGCCTAACCGGTTGGGGTGGGAGGGCTGCGATCAGATCACCTTTGACTTGAAGTCTTTGTTCGATATTAAGAAGATGGAAGTCGCTAGGACGGACGTCTTGCCTCACTTCATCCCACGTTAGAGGGGTAGATACGGTAGCAAGTGTACGGGCCCTGGGTGTATAAGGAGCGGCTAATGTTTTTCCTCCATAATGTTGCAAATAATCGAAATAGATATTGTCACCGCGGTGTTTCTTAAGTCTTTCTAAAGTGAACAAATGGGGATGTTTCGTGGTGACATATTGACCTACAAAATGACCCATTCTTCTCAGTTCCTCGAACGTAATTCCTTGCTCGATGGGTACAATGATCTGGACTCCCGTGGCTCCAGACGTTTTGGGTACAGATTGAAGCCCAAGTGAGGATAAAATATCCCCTACAATATTGGCAGCTTCCATAATGCGCGGCTCCTCTTCCATCGATGGATCTAGATCAATCATCCACTCACAGGGCAGATCACTTCCAGCATAATGAAGGGAAGGATGAAATTCTAACGAAGCTAAATTTCCGAGCCACAACAGTTCAGGGAGTTCATTGAGCAGAATATAGTTAATATTTTCAAACAAAGACGTAGATACATAAGGTGGCAGTGGTTCAGGTGCATTTTTCTGATAAAAAAAAGTGCTGCCAACGCCATGTGGGTAACGGATGGTAGTAAGAAGGCGGTTACGGCAATAGGTGAGTAAATAGGGAGCAAGGAAGGCCAACTTTTGTAGGTATATGGCCTTCGTAATACCAACTTCGGGCCATAGCAACTTATCGGGATTGGTAATCTGTAAAGAATGGCCATTAATCTGGATGCTCCCATTTATGTTTTTCTTCAAGAGACTGTTGATTTAGAAGTTGATTTCGTTGAACGCCGTTTTGGCTTAGGAATCTCTGTTCCGTCTGAGGTGTTCTCAGAGCTTGTTTTCGCAGATTTAGCAGTCGTACCACTAGCTCGTTTGTTCTTGGGTTTACCTGGATCACTGACAATGGGTTTCACCGCTTCGATACTTGCTTGTAATGCAGCCATAAGATCCATGACATTATTCTCTTGGCGTACTGGGGCAATCTTCACTTCTTGACCAGCTACTTTACTTTGAATGAGTTGGAGCAGTGCCTCACGGTAGTCATCTGTATATTTATCTGGGTCAAAGGGAGTAGAAAGTTGTTCAATGAGCATTTTGGCCATACTTAGTTCATTATCTTTAATTTCCGCATTTTCGGGTAAGTTAGGGACTTGGGACACAGGCCGTATTTCATCAGGATAGAAAATAGTCTCTATCGCTAGACATTCATCTAATACTCGGATGGCTGCTAAGCTACTTTTGGACCGTATGGATATTTTAGCGATTCCAATTTTACCAGATTGTCGCATGGCTTCAAGCAGAAGCATGTAAGCATTAGATCCAGCCTGATCTGGCGAAAGGTAATAGGTTTTTTGGAAATATATAGGGTCAATTTCAGTTAGATCAACGAAATCCATAATCGTAATATTCTTATTCCCCTGTTCAGATAGTTGCTCCATCTCTTCTTTCTCAAATAGAACGAATTTCCCTTTCTCATATTCATAGCCTTTGGATATTTCTTCCCATGGCGTTTCTTTGTCACATACCGGACATTTACGAATATAAGAGAGGGGGCTACCGCAAATGGTATGAACATACCTCATCGAAATATCTTTGTCTTCTGTTGCAGAGAACATTTTTACAGGGACATGAACCAGCCCGAAACTGATCGCGCCTTTCCACACTGTATGCATAGGACTCGTCGTCTCCTTTGCTTTTTTTTAACTAAAGTATAACCAACTCTTATTCATTTCATGTTTTAGAAGCTGTCTGAATCGGTGAATGAATGACTTCCCTATGGGGAATATTATGTAGAGCCGATGCTAGGACTATGGGTACTTAACATGTGGGAGGCGATTCTTCGATGAAGGAAGAAGAACTAGAACAAATTGATGGAACCATGATTAATTGGGAGAGCGTCACCGCTATTCCAAGTATGGATTCTGAGCGACCTGAAGAGTCTCATGAATTGGATATTGATCGTATGGTAAACGAAGGCTTAGGTGGAGGCAATGTCACCCTAGATAATGGCCTTATTGGTGAAAGTACAGAATTCCAAGATGATGATAAGAAGGAGTAAATGCTATGGATTTACAAAGAGCCCTTGATATTTATCGCGATAAGGATAATATTGCTGTTCAATTGGACGGAGAACCTGTATGGATTGAGCATGTGGATGAAGTATATGGTATGGCTACAGTTCAGGTGGGATCTCGTCCAACGAATACGCATACCGTAAGTGTTGATCGGCTTCATGAAAAGGAAAAGTAGGATTAGAGTAAACGCGTGATGTTAGGGTAATAAACCATTTACAGCAGTATAAAGGTCTTAACTTCTGAGAAGAGGTTGAGGCCTCTTGTTGCGGCACCTACCATAGACCGATATAATAAAGGACAAAGTTAAGTAAGGGAACTGGAATTGGAATTAAAGAGGAACTCAAAGGTGGGTTTTAAGGTGGAAAAAGATCATAATGGGGAGCAGTATGTATACATATCCCATCATTTGGAGGATACAGAC
This sequence comes from Paenibacillus sp., assembly GCA_036496075.1. Classification (GTDB taxonomy): domain Bacteria; phylum Bacillota; class Bacilli; order Paenibacillales; family Paenibacillaceae; genus Paenibacillus_AQ. Next base: position 64,122 of record DASXLR010000085.1, read on the forward strand.
AAATTAGCAGCATGGCTTGCTGAAGCTTCACTTCCGGGGACTGTCATTGGTCTTGATGGTGATTTAGGTGCGGGCAAGACCGCTTTCTCACAACGCTTTGCCACACATTTAGGTGTCAAGGGGATTGTGAATAGTCCTACTTTTACGATTATTAAAGAATATGTAGGTAGGTTACCTTTATATCATATGGACGTCTATCGCCTGTCTATAGATGAGGCGGGAGAGTTAGGTTTGGACGAATATTTCTTTGGCGAGGGTGTATGTCTCGTCGAGTGGTCTCAGATGATTAGTGAACTATTACCCGAGTCCCATCTGCATCTATATTTAGAGACTACAGGCCTTGAAGAACGTAAAATTACGGTGCGTGGTTTCGGGGAGCCTTATGAAGAGCTATGCCGTAATCTGAATAAGAATGGAGTCTTTAAGTGATGAGTATACAACAAGAACCAGAAATACAAGCACAAGCACGTTTCCTTGCTCTAGATACCTCCACAACGTCTTTGGCTGTGTCGGTTATAGAGAACGATAAGGTACTGCATGAGATTAACGCATACGGTGTACGCAATCATTCGGTTCGAATTCTTTCGATTATTGAGGAAGCGTTGAAAGTATCCAATACCACGAATACGCAGGTACAAGGAATCGCTGTGGGTATCGGACCAGGTTCTTATACGGGTACTCGTATTGCTGTAACAGCAGCCAAAACGTTAGCATGGGCTTGGGAGATTCCTGTTGTAGGAATTTCTAGCTTACATGCATTGGCTTATGGCGGTTATACCCATGGAATGAATAAATTAGCAGAAGATTCAGATAAGGATAATAAGGTTCGCTCTAGCTGGATCATTCCGCTGCTAGACGCGCGTCGAGGTCAGGTGTTTACTGCACTGTTTAGTATGGATCACGAGGAACATATCCCGAATCGTTTAGAACAAGATGGTATTCGTTTAATGGAGACTTGGGTTGAACAGTTAATAAGTCTTATTGAAACACTAAAGGTTGAAGATAGACCTGACTCTGTGTGGATTGTGGGAGATGTCAGTCTACATGCAGAGGCTGCAATGAAGCTGTCTTCTTTGCTTGGTGATCATCTCCATATTGTCCCGTACGATTTGGAAGGACGCTTTGTGGGGATATTGGGAGCGGACAGATTATTAAAGGGAGACATGGATGATATGCACGCGCTGGTGCCGAACTATACACAACTTGCTGAAGCGGAAGCTAATCTCTTACGGGCCCTTAAGGAAGGGAGATAGTTCAAGTTATGGTAATGGAACAGGAGCATCAACAAGAGCATGATTCATTCACTTTTCGACCGATGAAGCTAGCAGATATCCCTAACATTATGATCATTGAACAAGAGGCATTTACATTACCATGGACGGAAGATGCTTTCCACAATGAGCTGACAAACAATCTTTTTGCCAAATATATAGTGTTAGAGAATAATGGAGAACCTATCGGTTATGCAGGAATGTGGACAATTGTGGATGAGGCCCATGTGACCAATATTGCTCTCTTAGAAGCATATCGTGGTCGTAAGCTTGGAGGCCTTTTGCTGGAAGAGCTGATGAATACAGCTTCACAGATCGGCATGTTACGGATCACATTAGAAGTGCGGGTATCTAACATGATTGCTCAAAAATTGTACGAGAGAAAAGGATTTACATCCGTAGGAATTCGGAAAGGTTATTATTCCGATAATCATGAAGATGCTATGATTATGTGGGCAGATCTGGCTCCATACCGTAAGCATGCTAGTCAGGAAGGAAGCGTATAGATTCATGAGTGAACATAATAATGAATACAAACCTTGTTATATACTAGCTATCGAAACGAGCTGCGATGAAACAGCTGTTTCTATTGTTAAAGATGGTCATGAAGTGTTGTCCAATCTGATTTCAAGTCAAATTGAGACACACAAAGCTTTTGGCGGGGTTGTGCCCGAAGTGGCCTCTCGTAAGCATGTGGAAAGTATCACACTTATGTTGGATGAGGCTGTGGCAGCATCAGGAATTAAGAAAAGCGAGTTATCGGCCATTGCGGTGACCCAAGGTCCTGGACTGGTCGGGGCACTACTGGTCGGGGTGGTGGCAGCGAAGAGTCTTGCTGTTGCCTTATCTAAACCGCTAATTGGTACACATCACATCGCAGGACATATTTATGCGAATCGATTAGTCCAGGAAATTCAGTACCCATGTATGGTACTGGTTGTATCAGGTGGACATACAGAACTTGTGTATATGGAGAAGGAAGGTCAGTTCGACGTTATCGGTCGTACTCGTGATGATGCTGTCGGTGAGGCATATGACAAAGTAGCGCGATCGATAGGATTCCCTTATCCAGGGGGACCACATGTGGACCGGACAGCGATGGAGGCAGAAGAGTCAATCCCATTACCACGAGCATGGCTTGAACCCGATTCCTATGACTTTAGTTTCAGTGGGTTGAAATCGGCTGTTCTAAACGTCATTAATCAGCGGAAAATGCGTGGGGACCCTCCAATTTACGAAGCCATTGCACGTGGATTTCAAGAGTCCGTAGTAGAGGTACTTGTTACGAAAGCTATAAGAGCTGTCAAATCCTATGATGTTAAACAGCTTCTACTTTGTGGGGGAGTTGCTGCCAATCGGGGGCTTCGTACCGAACTGAGTCGCCGCTGTGCAGAGGAAGGTATCAATCTTGCTATCCCCCCCATTGAGTATTGTACGGATAATGCGGCTATGATTGGTGCTGCTGCTTATCTGAAATGGTGTGAGGGACAATTTACATCACTTGATATGTTGGCAGACCCTCAGCTTTCTTTAGAAGATTGGGCAGCCAATAAAGTGGTGTAATTATATTTGGGCTTGACAATGATTAGCGTTGCTCGGTATAATCAATAAAATTCCAGATTGTTGCAAACGCGATGAACAAGAATAGTATGGTTATCCGGGAATAACAGAGAGCTGCGGGGTGGTGCAACGCAGTCGAAGGAACCTGAACTCACTTGGGAGCGGAACGGTGGAACACTACGCATGAGGTTTCTGCGTAGGCTCGGTAAGTGCACGCCGGGAAGTATACCGTTACGATGGCCTCCGTGAGAGGGTAAGCTTATCAGTCTGTTCTTATCTTGGATAAGAATGGCTGCATAGCGTTTGAGGGGCTTTTCCGTTAGTATCCCATCTTTAGGGGAGAAGGAAGAGCAACAAGAGTGGTACCGCGAAGGTCAACAGCCTGTCGTCTCTTGATTTAGAGAGATGACGGGCTTTTTTGTATATTTTTATAACATAAAACGCAATGAACGGGAGTAGTAAAGGGCCAATGTCTACAGAGAGCTACGGGACGGTGTGACGTAGTGGCAGAATCCTTTGAATCTCGCCCGGGAGCGCAAGCGGTGGAAATATGAGTACACCAGCTTCGGCTTACCCCCGATATAGGGACTTCTTGAAAGATACGGCTCTGGATAGCGTACTTTGAAGAGGATAAGTGGGGTGCCTAGACTGTAATTCTAAGTCGTGATGGCGCCAACAAGAGTGGTACCGCGGAAGGTGAAAGCCTGTCGTCTCTTATATAGAGATGGCTGGCTTTTTTGTGTTATCAGAAAGTATAAATTTGAGGAGGTTTTATTAATGACAACAATACCGAATATCACGATTTTTGACACAACGCTAAGAGATGGTGAACAGGCACCTGGGGCAAGCTTACAGCCTGAACAGAAGATACAGTTAGCAGCTAAACTTGTAGAACTAGGTGTTGATGTTATCGAGCCAGGGTTTCCCATCTCAAGTCCAGGTGAATTTGCTGCGGTAGAAGCCATTTCACGGCAGTTTCAGCAGGTAGAGATATGTGGTTTTGCGCGTGCGGTACAGGGTGATATTGATGCTGCCGTCCGAGCAACACGCGACGCCGAGCGAAGAAGAATACATCTTTTTCTCTCTTCCTCGGATATTCATCTACAGCATCAAATGCGAATAAGCCGGAAAGAAGCCGTCGCAAAGGCAAGGCAGATGACCGCCTATGCGAAGCAGTATTCTGAACGTGTTGAATTCACAGCGATGGATGCGGCTCGGACGGGAATTGATGATCTGATTGAAATGGTTGAAGCAGCGATTGAAGAAGGAGCAACCATCATTAATTTGCCTGATACGGTAGGATATGCTCTTCCTGGGGAATATGGAGATATGTTCCGCAGAGTAAGAGAAGGGGTAAGGGGCGGCAACAATGTTCAATATAGCGCTCACTGCCACAACGATCTAGGGCTCGCAGTTGCGAATAGTTTGGCTGCCATTCAGAACGGTGCAACTCAGATTGAAGTGACGGTGAATGGGATTGGAGAGCGGACAGGGAACTGCGCACTTGAAGAATTGGTTATGGCTTTAACGATTCGACAAGAATCGATAGGCTTTTCTACTGGAATTGTGAAGGAGAAGTTATATGAAGTATCTCGATTGGTTAGTGGTGCAATGCACTTTCCAATGGCCTACAATAAGCCGATTGTGGGACGTAATGCCTTCCAGCATGAATCGGGTATTCATCAGGATGGACTACTGAAAGATCGTAGCACCTATGAGATTATGAATCCAGAGTCATTAGGTATTCCACGGAATATGATTATTCTTGGTAAACATTCTGGCCGTCATGCCTTGAAGGATCGAATTGCACGCTATGGTTTACAGATTCAGGATGAGGAGTTAGAGGTACTGTATAATGAGTTTAAAGAAACAGCAGATCGGCTTAAGGTCGTTAGTGATGATCTTCTATTGCAAATGGTGAGCCGTACGATGGGCATCACAGCACAGAACTATGAGCTAGGAGAGGTACAAGTGTTGGCAGGGAGTGCCCAGAACCGTGTGGCAGCTATTACATTGCGACATCTTCATGAGAATAGAGAATCTTCTCATACAAGTACAGGCGACGGCCCACTGGAAGCGGTCATTGCAGCCATTAGTCAAGGCATTGACGCTGAAATTACCTTTGGGGATCTAGAACTGCATTCTCTTAGCGCAGGAGAAGAAGCCCACGCGGAAGCTGCAGTAACGGTGGAATGGAAAGGGACAATTTATCGAGGCACAGCCGTACATCAAGACATTATCATGGCAGCAGGTCTCGCCTATGTTGCCGCTTGCAATAGCGCACTTTCTGTATTCTCTAAAGCTTAGCTAGCAGGGAGAATGAGTCTTAAGCTACACCAACTAAACGATAGTATATTGCAATATGTATAGTAGATAAAGTGCACTCTTGGGCTAATAGCAAGAGTGCACTTTATATTTATTAATTATGGATACTTTATAAAGACTAATTTAAAGGATGTGTTAGGAGCATCTAGATTAATATTGTCTCTCGCTCGTCATCTGATTCTGCTCCATGTGTTTGCCAGAGTTTCGAAACATAAAGGCTTGTCCTATGCAGCACTGCTTGTATTAACTACTAGTTACGGAGTCATTGAGAGGGAATGATGGAATCATTGTTGGTGTCAGTAGTTAGTGTAGCTCTAGCAGGCATTCATAGTGGCATGAATAACAAAAAGCATGCGGATTATTTAAATGAAGGTAGGACGTCTATTAAGTGAAGGTTTAAAGACAGGATGAAAACTACCTAGCCATAGCTGATGTCAGCGTGTAGTTTGTCTTATATTTGTTTGTACTGCGTGTCTCCTGACACGCAGTACTTTGTGTAATTAACCTAAAATCTACTTCGAGCTCAAAAGGGGTTGGAGATAGGAAAATAATGAAAAAAACTCCCGTTGGTTATTAAGAAGAAAAAGCAATAGCATTGCTAGAGAACAAGCTTCAACAAGGATAAGGTATGAATACATTAAAGTAGTAAAGGGGGGTACGAGTATGGGAATGAACAATTTAAGTTCTTCTACAGTAAGTGTAAAAGACTTTGGAGCCATAGGAGACGGTACAACGGATGACACAGATGCGATTCAATCAGCTATTAATCATTGTTCTGCCACGAAAACTGTTTTATATTTTCCAATTGGTAAATATGTTGTTACCCGTACCATATACCTTCCAGATGTTGTTAGATTGCTAGGTAGCAACTCAGCCATGATGCTGCAAGGTGATGAGACGGGGCCAGAACGATATTCTCCTTGTCGGATCATATATCGACCTAAAATGGAGGGCACATTATTTCTTAAAAATAATGGGAATCAAGATCTATATTTGCAAATGGAAAATATGTGTATAACATCTAACGATATATACTACGCTAATGAAGAATGGCCAACAACAGGAACGGTATTCAAAAATATTAATTTAATAGATCATTCTGTTATATCCAATTCTCAGATTCAATCCTTTAACATCGTTTTTGATCACTGCAAAATTGATTTTGCAGTCCGTATGGTCAACAATACGTTTCGTGAAATTGGGCAGTATTTCACGAAGCAATGCCTTGTCGGAGATTGTTATTTTACACTGAATTACTTCAGTGGTAGTTCTTTTGCTCCTGATGGTGCAATCATCTTTGATGTTCTCAATATGAACATGACGATGATAGTACAGAATTGGTTCGAACTATGTAGGGTGGCTATAGGATCTGGCCTTATTAATCGGGTTACAATCTCTTCTAATATTTTTGATTATGCTTACCGTGGAATTGTGGGAGATCTTATGCATTGTACGATAATAGGCAACGTCTTTGATCATATAAGTAAAAAAATGGCACTATCAAGTTTTAAGAACTTGTCCAACAATTCTATTCTGAAAAATTCGGAATGGATTTGTATGGAATTAGCCGCCATTAATGGCGTATCGATCACGGGAAATATAGCGAACGAAGCGGAACAGATGATTCACTTAGAACGATCTTCAATGAAAGATATCATGACTTCGGGTAACCTCAATTCTTTTGAAGATACGACAAGAGTAGTGCCTATTAATCCAGAGAAAACAGTCAGAATCGTGATCCCCAAAACAGGATATTTCGGTGTATCTCACGGTCAGAACATTAGACTTGAAGAACTTAATTATCAACGTTATGATACGGAGCCTAAGACTAGTTTATTTCCAAGGCGTATCGCTTATATTGATGGAGTGTTCGTCACCTTGCGAGAAGATTATGTGTGGGTAGATCAAGAGGGGAATCCATTCGGCTTTGGTGGAGCTAATCTATCCAATAAGAAATTTGATGTGTCGTGGTTTTTTAGCAGTAATGCCAAGGAGATTGTGTACTCAGCTAATAAGAGTAAAGTAACCTTTCTAGCGCAATTGAACTGGACGGATATCACTTTAAATGTTCCAATGGATCAGAATGAGAAATTGCTGTTCTATAGCGATACGGATTTATTTAATGCAGCAGGTAAGCCACATATTATAGAAATTCACTACTTTAACGCAGCAGGAATTAAGATAGGTACAGAATATATTGCTAAGATTAATGCAGAAACGTTTATTCAAACCCCTGTTGGAACTGTGAGATTAGAAATTAAATTACGTGGGCAATATGCAGGCCAAAGATACACGTACACGATCCCAAGTTTATATCGATATAATCCTAAATCAAGATATAGCATATACTCCACGGGAACGAGTAAATATAAAGTGACAATTGATGAATCGGGTACATTGATTACAAGCAAAATGCCCTAATATATCCCAAATTAATTTGTTGATAATAGATCTTTATAACTTGTCGCAACAATGATACAATATGTATCATATTGATTAAGTTATAGGGAGTCGAGTAGAGAAATGAAGAAAAAGAGAAGACGGAAGAAAAAAATGAATCGTAAAATCTTTATTCTAACCGTGTTAATAATAGGACTAACCATGTTCTTTAGTGTCATCATGATTGACTGGAAAATAAAAGTTGGAGAACAAAGTAAATTCGGTAAAGTTTATGCATATGAGCCACATACTTTACCGTTTCAAGCTGAGGTTAATAAATGGAAACCTAGTGATCTACCGAGATCATATCTGGATGACTTGAGATACTTCGCAGCTCTGAAGCTGCAACAGAATGATGACTCTTATGTAAAAATATCTACGCTTGGTAGCAGTGTTACTGAAGGTGCGGGTGCATCTGATCCAAGGAAAAAGTGGAGTACGCTTCTGTTTAAATATATCAAAGAACAGGATGAATTATTCCGTTTTGATTTAACGGTGAATGGCTTTGGAGGTTACAACACGCGTGAAATCTTAGAGGACGATAAAGTCGAGTTGGTCATATCACAGCAACCTAATCTTATCCTATTCGAAACATGTATGCTGAATGATCACGGGGAAGGTTTATCTATACAGGAATCTCTAAACAACATTACGAAGATCGTAAATAAGTTCCATAAGGAACTTCCGGATGCTAAGGTTGTCTTAATGTCTCCGAATCCAAAGGGGCTAGAGCAGGATGTGCCGAACAAACTAGGACTCTATATGGATGATTATAATTCTGAGATCAAGAAGTATATTCATAAACAGGGATGGAACTATATTGATATCTATGGAAGTTTTAAAAAAGAGTATAAACATAAGATCGATTCGGTCTTGACGGATGGAGTACATCCGAACGATTTCGGGTACCAATTCTGGTTCGAGAAGTTGGTAAAAGAATTTCAAAAGATGAGATGAGCCTTGCTACTAGTTTTGTACATCATAAAGAATAGCGACGAGGTACTTATTGTGTATTGTAATGATACAATATGTACCTCGGCGTTATTTTTTTTGTGAGGGGGGATAGATAGCCGTTGATAAAAAAGAGTACGTGCTATGCTCAACTAGATTCTATTCGTGGGCTGGCTTCACTAGTTGTTTATTTTCATCACATTTACTTAGTAATGATGAAACTTAATGAATGGTTTAATCTTTTCTGGCGAAGTCAGCCGGACTAGGTAATAAAATTTACCAACATGTCATAGAGACAGCTGTTCTCTGGTTTACCAGAATGCGGCTGTTGTTTTTTTGCGAACAAAGTTGGAATTTGTCAAGATGTGGACAAAGTTATCCACATATTCATGGACGATTGTGTACAAATCGACTCTATTCATAATTTACAGGGGTTTGAGATAATACTGAATCCGTGGATAGATTTTTCACGAAAGTTGTGGATATTGTGTATAAGTTAGTGGATAATAGTGGAATTTTACACAAAACGCGATTAAATAGAGGATATTAAGCTATAAAAGTAAAAAGAGAGAGAGAGTTATACACTTTTATCGGGGATAAGATTGTGTATAACTCTCTACATGTATAAAAAAAATTATTTTGAATATTGACAATTGTATTTAATGTCTTAAATATCATTGCATGGTCTTATGAAATTTACCTAATCGACAGCAAGCATTTCCCACTCTTCATATACTTGTTCAAGTTTATGTTTTCTCATCTCAACCTGTTGTTGACGCTCTTGAAGAGCCATATAATCTTGGAATATCTCGGGAAGAGCCATTTCTGCTTCCAAATCGGATATTTCTCCTTCAAGTAACTGGATGTCTTCCTCTAACACGACAAGTCTGCGTTGGCGATTCCGCTCTTCACGTTTAAGTTGCTTGTCTGCTTCGAAGGAGGATACCCCTGACTTGTCGGCAACATCTATCCCTACGTCTACTTTAGAAGAACGTGCAGCTAGCTCCAACGCTTCCTGCCGGATTTCGGCTAATTCTTGTTTTTTCTCTGTATAATCGTCATAATTCCCGAGGAACTGCTCTGTTCCAGTGGCTGAAAGTTCGACAATACGTTCCGCCATTTTATTCAAGAAATAGCGGTCATGGGATATGAATAGAAGTGTGCCTTCATAATCAATCAATGCAGATTCGAGTACTTCCCTACTGAAGAGATCAAGATGGTTCGTAGGTTCATCCAGAATGAGCATGTTGGCTTCTAATAACATTAACTTCGCTAAAGCAACCCTTGCCTTCTCGCCACCACTAAGTGCTGATATTTTCTTGAGTACATCTTCACCACTGAATAAGAAATTACCAAGAACGGTTCTAATACGGGCTTCTTCCATATGTGGATATTCGCTCCATAGTTCCTCAAGCACGGTGTTGTTCGTTGCTAGATTAGTCTGCTCTTGGTCGTAATAGCCTATTTTGACTTTCGTACCCCAATGAATCGTACCCTCCGTTGGGGTGAGTGTACCAATCATAGACTTTAGCAACGTGGATTTACCAATACCATTAGGACCAATCAGGGCAATGGTCTCCCCACGGCGCATATCAAATGACGCATGTTTAAATAGGGGTTCTTTGGGATTGAATGCGATGGATAACTCTTTAACCTGTAGGACTTCTTTACCAGATGTATAAGCCACCTCAAATGAGAAATGTGCCTTTTTAAGCTCACCCATAGGCTTATCTAATCGATCCATCTTCTCAAGCGATTTACGGCGACTTTGAGCTCTCTTGGTCGTAGAAGCACGTACCAAGTTCCGCTGGACGAAAGCTTCCATTTTGGAAATCTCATCTTGCTGTTTATCATATTGTTTCAATTGTGATTCATATTCAGCAGCTTTGAGCTCGATATAACGACTGTAATTACCTGTGTAACGTTTGGATTGATGTCTTTCTATTTCCACAATAGTTGTGACGAGTCTATCTAGGAAATAACGGTCATGAGAGACGACTAATAGGGACCCCGAATAGGATCTAAGGTAATCTTCCAACCACGTCAATGTAGCAATATCCAAATGGTTTGTCGGCTCATCGAGCATAAGTAGATCGGGTGCAAGGAGGAGAATACGAGCTAATGCAAGCCTAGTCTTCTGACCACCGCTAAGTGTGGATACAGAAGTATCTGGCGCGAAATCTCCAAATCCCATACCATGTAGAACGCTACGGATGCGCGTCTCCATTTCATAACCGCCATGATCTTTGAACCAGTCAGAACGTACGGCATACCGATCTAGGAGGTCTTGATATTTCTTGTCATTCTCCATCATGGCAGGATCAGCAATTTGCTGCTCCATCGTTCTCAGTTCCTGTTCCGCTTCGATTAAGGGAGTAAATACACTCAGCATCTCCTCCCAAATACTACGATCCGATTGCAACCCACTATTTTGGGCTAAGTATCCTATGGTTGTTTCTTTTGCCTTGAAAATTTGGCCACCATCATAAGACATTTCACCCGCTAATATTTGTAGAAATGTAGACTTACCTGCGCCGTTTACGCCAACTAATCCAACCCGTTCCCTCTCAAGAATTTGTAAGTTAATTCCGTCAAGAACGGGAAGGACACCATATAATTTTTTAATTCCAGTAGCTTGAAGCAGCATGCCTTGGGAACCTCCATTTATCTTCTTATATATAGGTAGTTTACATGAAAAGAATTGAATACGCGACTTAGGAGCAGGACTTCAGACCATTCTTGGCGAAAAGACATTAACAGTGGTAAACTAAGAGCAAATCACACGTAAAAGGTAGTTGTATAGAAATGAATGGGGACAATCGCGAACTATCCGACATCAAAAAAGACTTACGTATATATATGTCTAGCATGCGAAATGCTTTGTATGAACGTGAACGTGAGATTTGGTCGTCTGAATCATGTCATCATGCTTCTGTTTATTTGAATAAAAGGGGCATACGTTGCTTTTTAGCGTATATTCCGTTTCGCTCTGAACTGAGCACGGTGTCGCTAATTGAATGGGGTTGGCAACAGCAACTACAAGTTCTGGCTCCCCGTTGTTATCAAGAAGATTGTTCCATGACGCTGCATACCCTTGGGAACTGGCGTGAATTGTCACCCGGTGCGTATGGAATACCTGAACCTGATGTAGCGCAAACGGTCAGTTTGGCACATGACTTTGTGCCAGAGGCTATTATCTTGCCGGGGCTTGCGTTTGATCGTGAAGGAGGAAGATTAGGTTACGGAAGTGGTTATTATGATCGCCTATATGAACGACTACAGCATGTAGATATCTCCCGACCTGCTCCGTTATTAATCGGAATTGGGTTTGAGATGCAAGTGTTGAGTAAAGTACCCATGGACGGGCATGATGTGGCGCTGGATGTTCTCATTACAGAGAATGGTATTGTGAATTGCAAGGGGGAGGCTACATAGATGGGTATGACACATTTTAATGACCAAGGAAGAGCACGTATGGTCGATATAACCGATAAAGAAGTGACAGCCCGGACAGCCGTAGCACAGACGATGGTTACGATGCAGCCAAGAACACTAGCTAGCATCAAAGCCGGGAAAGTCGGTAAGGGAGATGTACTCGCCGTGGCTCAAGTTGCGGGGATCATGGCAGCCAAGAAGACGTCGGATTGGATTCCGATGTGCCATCCTTTACCTTTGACAGGAATTAATATTCATTTTACTGACAATGACAATAATGAACTTTACATAGAGGCAACCGTTAAGACGACGGGGAAGACAGGCGTAGAGATGGAAGCTTTGACGGCTGTATCAGCTGCAGCCCTGACGGTATATGACATGTGCAAAGCGTTGCAGAAAGACATGGTAATCGGACCCACACAATTACAATCTAAGTCGGGTGGTAAAAGCGGCGATTATCAGTTAGAGCAGTAAAGAACATATAGAGGTAAAGAAGGAGGGTGATCATATGGTGTGGAAAACAGCGATCTTAACAGCGAGTGACAAAGGGTCCAGAGGCGAACGTGAAGATACGAGTGCCCAGGTCATCCGGGAATTGGTGGAAGAGGAGCTCGGCGGAGAGATTGTGGAATACCGCATCGTGCCGGATGAACAGGATGAGATTATTGCATCGCTCATTGAGTTAACCGATTATTTTCGAGCAGATCTTGTATTGACTACTGGAGGAACTGAACTTGCGATTCGAGACGTAACCCCAGAGGCAACGATGCGGGTCATTGAGCGGGAAGTACCGGGGATTGCAGAATCTATGCGTACAGCAGTGATGCAGAGAGATCGTTCCGCTATGTTATTTCGTGGCATCTGTGGGATAAGAGGTCGCACGCTTATTGTTAATTTACCAGGGACTCCGAAGGGAGTTCATGAATGTTTAGCAGCAATTATGGACCAACTACCCGAAGCCTTACTCATGGTTACAGGTCAATACAAACAATAAAAGTTACAATGAAGACAAATCGTCTTCATTACTCGGTTTTTATGTGACTAAAGTTATGGTATTATAACTTTATTGAATATTGTTAGAAATTGATCACATTGTTTTAATGTAACTGACTTGATTTTTATTCATGAGGAGGTATATCCATGTTTAATTCAATCGGAGTGCCAGGAATTATATTACTTGTTATTTTGGCACTACTATTGTTCGGACCGAATAAGCTACCTGAATTAGGTCGTGCTGTCGGGCGTACATTTAAAGAATTCAAGGAAGGCGCGCGTGATATTATGGACGACCAGCCCGCTACGCGTAAGACTGAACAAGTAGCTCAGCCCGTCATTACACATCAAGAGTCAGAATCCAAACGTCTTCCGGAGTAAGAGGTAACTTTTATATGGCTAGACCTTAGGTCCCTTCCTTCGGGGAGGGACTTTGTTTAAATATAAGAAGGGTATAAGTTCTCACAATACTTTGCTTATATTTCTACGAGAAACGGTTACCGTCCCTTTAAGGACACGGTGAAGCCGTTTCTTCTTGTGTCCAGAAAGTCGTAGATAGCGAAAGGTGGGCGGTCATGTCATGTCAGAAGAACAAGATAGCATGTCTGTGTTTGAACACTTAGGTGAGCTACGCAAACGTATCATATATGTTCTAGTCGTATTTGTTATTGGGCTAGTGATTGGATTAGTGTTCGCTAAGCCAATATATCTTTACTTAATTAACGCAGATGCAGCTAAAGGATATGTGCTCAATGCCTTCTCTTTCTGGGACGGTATTGGGATCTATATGAAGATTGGTATGGTTGTTTCTTTGGTTCTATCCATACCCACTATAGTGTATCAGTTATGGGCCTTTGTGAGTCCAGGACTACGAGAAATTGAACGTAAAGCGGCACTTCGATATGTACCTTTTGTCTTTATTTTATTCTTAATGGGACTAGCATTTGCTTACTACATTGTATTTCCTATGGCATTGTCATTTACGACTTCTATCACACAAGATATGGGGTTAAAAGAAACATACGGTATGACACAGTATTTCAGTTTTATGTTTAGTTTAATAATGCCTTTATCGCTGTTGTTTGAGCTACCTGTGATTGTTATGTTTTTAACCAAAATTAGGATTATAAATCCACGGCTTCTTCGGAAAACGCGTAAAATATCCTATTTTGTACTTGCCTTTATAGCTGCTGTTGTCACACCACCAGATTTTATTTCAGACATCTTGGTGACCATCCCACTACTTATATTGTATGAGTTCAGCGTGTTCCTATCTTCCTTAATTTACCGCAAGCAGTTAGCTGCGGATGATGAGCTGGAACAAAGATATCGTAAACCAACAGATGGATCAAATGAATAAAAAAAAGCGTGCTTTTCATTAGAAAAGTACGCTTTTTTGTGTGCGTCCCAGCATGGAATCTATCCTTTTACTGCTCCAATTACAATCCCCTTTACAAAATACTTCTGTAGGAATGGGTACACCATTAAGATGGAGTTAACCTATCAAGAGTGAAACCATAGCTCTGATCGATTAACTCGTCTTTTATTAGAAACGATAAATAAAATAGTTTCATATTTTTTCAATAAATTGGTATAATTAGTGGAATGTAAGATAGAAATAATTATGCTAGAGGTGGGATGCATATGATCAAAAGAAGATTGTCCAGAATCCCGTTTATATACAAAATAAGAGTCATCCAGTTAAGAACAAACAGAAGAATTAATAACGTATTTGTGAAATTTGCCAGACATCAATCAAATAATGAGTTACCTTATGCAATTAAGCGGCATCAATCGCTTCTTAGAAGGAAGTTAGGAGCCTCTGATCCTCAACTTCAAGAAAATAAAGTGGCTAATTTAGGTATAGCCATAAAGAAAATCGATAAGATTGAAATCAATCCAGGGGAGAACTTTTCCTTCTGGGATTTAGTAGGAAAACCTACGATTGGAAAAGGCTATATTGAAGAAAGAAATCATCAATTTCATTGCAGTGAGGATAAAAACTATAGAGAAAATGAAATATGGAGAAGGGAAATAGATAAGAGAACAGGAACAACTAGGAACGAGGAATTAATCGTTCATAATTACTCAGAAGTGAAATACATAATGTGAATTGACAACAAGATGAAAGACGTGAAGAAAGTTCAGTAGATTAGAATAAGGCAATAAAAATAGGAGGGTTTGACATGTCGGAGACTATTGAAAGTAAGGAACAATTATTAGAACAATTTAGTGAGTGGATAAGTTATGTAAAGAAGCTTGAAGGATATGGTGAGGATGTATGGAATGAAGAAATAGCAGAGGGCAAATGGTCATTACGTGAATTAGTAAGTCATATGATGTTATGGGATAAGTATTTCTTCGAAACAGCCATCGAGAAGATTTACAAGGAAGAGACACTGACGCTTCAGCATCAAGACTTCAATAAATTTAACAACACAGCAATGGAATACGGGAAGAAGACTAGCATCAGACAATTAATTGATCAAACCATCGACTATAGAGAACAGATTATTCAGCATATTCGTAAGTTACCTGAGAAGTCGTATATGGCAAGCTATGGTGTAGAGGAGCCCTTTCATCTTCCACAATATTTGAAAGATTTCATATGGCATGATCAGCATCATATGAGTCAATTAGATCGCTTTATCCAACGCCATTATCATCAAACTATGATAATAGGAAAAGGGGGAAACCATGGATCAATGGGAATATAAAACGATAAAATATAATACCGTAGGCTTTCTTGGAGGTAAAGTGGACGAGGAACAATTTGAGGAGGAGTTGAATCAATACGGATTCGATGGATGGGAACTTGTATCTTGTTTTGATACGAGTAATGCGCAAGGACAATCCAATGAAGTTATTATTGTATTTAAGAGAAAGGCCTTATTAGGTTAGTTATGGAGGCGAACATAGTATGAGATTAATTCGAGAAATAGAAGACATAGATATAGAGCGTGAAGAACTGATTAATTCCAATTTTGCATATACTGTTAGAAAGGCATCAAGGGCTGTTGTGACGAATTCATCGAAGGAGATGGCGTTGATCTACGTTTCGAGGGATAAATATCATAAGCTTCCAGGTGGTGGGTTAGAGAAGGACGAGGATTATATGACAGCCTTGACGCGGGAATTAATAGAAGAAGCAGGCGTAGAAGTTCGTATTCTAGATGAAGTTGGGATGATCATCGAGTATAGGAATGAGCATAGACTTCTTCAAATATCGTATTGTTATTTAGGTGAAGTGGCTGATAAGTGGGTAGAACCCAGCTATACGCAAGAAGAGAGGAATCAAGGCTATATTCTGAAATGGGTACATATTGAAGAGGCTATCTCTCTATTGGAGAACGACCATCCAAAGAATTATGTCGGTAAGTTTATAAAAGAGAGAGATCTTACATTTGTGAAGGAAGTAGCTCGGACCATAAGTTAACCGCATAGCACCAAAGCTCCAAGCTAGATCTTCAAGTTGTGAAAAATTTATGAGAGGCATCTTCTATAGATCGTTTGATTTCTCACAAAGGAATGTAAATAAACTGGGTACTAGGGATATTTCAATACGCTGAGGAGAGAATGTAGAGTGGCTTGCATATTTTTTGGGATAAAATATGTAAAGGGACTTGAAATGTTCGCTCAAGTTGAGTATCATAAATAGTGGTTGTTAGCACTGAGGCTTGTCGAGTGCTAATACATATTCGACAGTTTGATATTGTATCACAACATACTAATAAGGAGGCTATTTTTCATGATCAAACCTTTAGGTGACCGCGTTTTGGTAGAACCAATCGAGCAAGAGGAAACAACGGCATTTGGGATTGTCCTTCCAGACTCCGCTAAAGAAAAACCGCAAGAAGGTAAAGTAATTGCTGTTGGTAGCGGATTGGTAAAAGACGGGGCTCGTGTTGCTCTCGAAGTTAGAGAAGGCGACAAGGTGCTTTTCTCCAAATATGCCGGAACAGAAATCAAATATGAAGGTAAAGAATATTTGATTATGAAAGAAAGCGACATTCACGCAATTGTAGGTTGATTATATGAAATGAACTAAAGTTAACCCTTTAGTTCAATTTGTATGACATCTAAACATAAGAGAACACATGTAATATATAATCCATAAGGAGGAATACATCACCATGGCAAAAGATATTAGATTTAGTGAAGACGCTCGTCGCTCTATGCTACGCGGGGTAGACGCTTTGGCAAATGCAGTAAAAGTAACACTAGGACCTAAAGGTCGTAACGTTGTTCTAGAGAAGAAATTCGGTAGTCCCCTCATTACTAACGATGGTGTTACCATTGCTAAAGAAATCGAATTAGAAGATGCTTTTGAGAACATGGGCGCACAGCTTGTTAAAGAAGTAGCTACGAAGACCAATGATGTAGCCGGTGACGGTACTACTACAGCTACTGTACTTGCTCAAGCGATGATTCGCGAAGGTCTTAAGAACGTAACTGCGGGTGCTAACCCAATGGTTATCCGTAAAGGAATCGAGAAGGCAGTTAAAGCTGCTGTAATCGAATTGAAGAACATTGCTAAGCCAATCGAAGGTAAACAATCCATCGCACAAGTAGCATCTATCTCTGCTGCTGATGAAGAAGTTGGCGAATTGATCGCTGAAGCTATGGAAAAAGTAGGAAATGATGGTGTTATCACTGTTGAAGAATCTCGTGGGTTCGCTACTGAACTAGAAGTTGTAGAAGGTATGCAATTTGACCGTGGATACATTTCCCCTTACATGATTACAGACACGGACAAAATGGAAGCTGTTCTTGAAAATCCATTAATCCTTATCACAGATAAGAAAATTACGAATACACAAGAAATTCTACCGTTGCTTGAAAAAGTCGTGCAACAAGCTAGACCTCTTGTATTGATCTCCGAAGATATCGAAGGCGAAGCACTAGCTATGCTAGTTGTTAACAAATTGCGTGGTACGTTCAACGCTGTTGCTGTTAAAGCACCAGGATTTGGCGACCGTCGTAAAGCTATGCTTCAAGATATCGCTGCATTGACTGGTGGACAATTGATTACCGAAGAACTTGGTCTTGACCTGAAATCAGCAACAGTGGAACAATTGGGTACTGCACGTCAAGTACGTGTAACGAAAGAGAACACAATCATCGTTGACGGTAACGGCAACAAAGCGGATATCGATGCTCGTGTTAATCAAATTCGCGCTCAATTGGAAGATACAACTTCTGAATTCGACAAAGAGAAATTGCAAGAACGTCTTGCTAAACTTTCAGGCGGCGTAGCCGTAATTAAAGTTGGAGCAGCAACAGAAACAGAATTGAAAGAACGCAAACTACGCATCGAAGATGCCCTGAATGCAACTCGCGCTGCGGTTGAAGAAGGTATCGTATCCGGTGGGGGTACTGCGCTCGTGAACGTATACAATGCAGTAAATGCTGTAGATGTAACAGGCGACGAAAGAACAGGCGTGAACATTGTATTGCGCGCTCTTGAAGAACCGATCCGCACGATCGCAGCTAATGCTGGTCAAGAGGGTTCCGTTATTGTGGAACGCTTGAAGAAAGAAGTTATCGGTATTGGTTACAATGCGGCTACTGACGAATGGGTGAACATGTTCGAAGCTGGGATCGTTGACCCTGCTAAAGTAACTCGTTCCGCATTGCAAAATGCAGCATCTGTAGCAGCTATGTTCTTGACTACTGAAGCTGTCATTGCTGACAAGCCAGAACCAGAAAAAGCCGGTGGAATGCCTGATATGGGCGGCATGGGTGGAATGGGCGGCATGATGTAAGTAATACATCAAAAACCCTGAAATACCAGTGTTTATAAGGCTCCCGAGAGGGAGCCTTTTTCGATTAAATCACATAAAAATCACATTCTCTGCGGAGAATCAAAATTTAAGATATCTGCAAAGTGGTTTTTGATCTTTTCCGTGGCATTTTTTTTCATCTTATCAGTTACATGTGTATAGATCTTCAGAGTGGTGTCTGCATCGTCATGTCCAACTCGTTTCATAATGGTCTTAAGATCAACTTCTGCTTCAGCAAGCATACTAATGTGCGTGTGTCGGAATATGTGTGGAGTAGCTACAAAATTTTTATTATGATAGTCAGAAAATAAGTTTTTGTTAATTAGCTTGGATGCCGCTTGTTTCTTCTTATGACTTTCAAGTAACCCCATAATACTTTCATCTAAGTCTAAAGTGCGAATGGATGCGTTGGTTTTTGGTGGGGTAAATTCAGATTTTTCTAAGTACTTTTCCTCGATGGTAGTATTCTCTATTTCTTCAACCGTAAGCATCTTCACCGGAATAACAACACCAGTACAAGGATTATCTAGTCTCATCTTATGCTTGATCGCATACTTCATTATCATATTCGTTGTAACATGCACACCTTCAATGGTAGTCCTGGCATATTTCTTATCGTCCAGGTCATTAATGATAGTCTGGTATTGTCTATGAGTTGATTTTATCTATAGTCACTTTTGCAATATATCTTATTAATATCTTTACCTCCTTTTCCCTCACTCTAACCGTACTGGCTTTTACTTTCCCTTTCGCATAGGTTTTAGCCAATTCCATGCTACTTCTTCAAATGTAATCTTCTTTACCTTTTTATTGTCGATTCCGTGATTTACTAAATCATCAATAACTTTCTGACAACGTTGTTCCGCCTCTTTTTTAGTATCTCCTCGGCGAGGTATCTGATTACGTTTTCCAGTAGCGGGATCTGGAGGACCCTCCATTGTACAAATCCATTTATACCCCTGCTTGTTATTCGTAGCTATTTTAGTAAAGCTGGCCACTTTGATAACCTCCTTTAAAAATCTCTATTTTCAAATATCAAAACTTGTTCAATGTCTTTCATCTGCACTACAAAACGTTTCGCATCTCTACCGTATTTTAAATTTATTGTGGGGAAGTTGATTCCGATCTGCTGAAATACTTGTCCTTTTTTCATGATAACATGCGGTCTTTTTTGAGTGTCTACTTAAAGGGGATAATACCAGACAGGGTCTTTTTTGTTTAGGTAAGGAAACTTTTCCTGAGCAACAAATAGAACCACAGAGCATGATCCAAGGATAAATTTTCCTTGCCATTAAACCCAATCTTCATTTTATATTTACACATATAGTAAGGTGTATTCTAATTAAAAGGAGGAATTACATTGGGTGGATTTGGCGGATGTTGCGGTGTTGGTGGAAGTACAGCAGCAATATTAGTATTATTCATTTTACTGGTGATTATTTCCAAAACTTTCTTATACTAAAATAATATCTATTTGTTCTTAAAAAGACCCTGCCTGCAAGGTCTTTTTTCTATTTGGGTAAGGAAATTATCATACAAAACAATGAGGTATTCGTCATTCGTAGCGGACAATCCACGCAGAAAACTTAAACAGGCAGAATGGAACCCTCCTACCTGCTTAAGTTGTTGATAGCTTTTTTTTTGCACGGGAAGTGAATTTTTAAATCATTAACTTTTAATAATAAGATCCCTATTCGATATTCGACAATGCATTTACATAAACATTCCGATGGCATATTGGAACATGCAAGCATCATATATTCTGCTAACAAGTTAATTTTATAGATTGTCTTATTAAGTATGCCATAAATTAATGAATGGAGGGATAATGTCGTCGGATGCTTTTGTTGTCCGGTCATTAGACGAGATACGATTTTGGTCTAGGATCATGAAGGAACATTCATTTTTCCTTGGGTTAGGTTTTAGAGCTGAAGATACTCAACTCATTCAAGAAGCAAATGAGTTTTATGCTATTTTTGAGAATATTGAGAGAAGGTCGTATGAATTTAAGATGGATACAGATCCTTACACAATCAAAGAGTTTAATACAGAGGTTCGGAATGCGGCGACTAATATCTGGGCATTTAAGGGACAAACAAATTTCCCTTTACTAGTAGATCATATAAGCCGAGAAGCGAATTATTTCAGAAACCGCTTAGAGGAACTCAATTTAGGTAAACTCGAACCATTACCCGATGCTATTATCGATGAGAATATCTTTTTCTTAAAGATTATGGCTGATCACGCAAAATTTATTGGTCATTTACTTGATCCATCTGAACGTAAATTGGTCGAGCAAGCACGGGATTTTAGTCATGATTTTGATACGTTGATGTTCCAAGCGATTGATTTGAGTAGTATGCGACCACAATCTCAAACGGTCCCACTACTAAGTCAATTTGTTGATGAAAACCGAGCTTCTGTTAAATCTTTGCGTGGTTTCAAGAAAACAGCACGTGATTTAATCGACGAATGTCGAATAAAAAGTATTATTCATCCTTTGTTAGCGGATCATGTATTTCGTGAAGCCGAACGATTCCTATTTATTCTCGATATGTTTGATCAGTCATTATCTGGGATGAAGGTGAACAAGAAAGAAATCATGTATTGAATAAAGGAAGGTGATATTTAATAGAAATACAAATAATGGGTTTTGTTGTTCATTCCAATGACTCTGATTCCGGACATTCTCATAAACTCTTTCTAACTTCTTGGGATGGAAGACCAGTTAACGTTCATGTTCATCCATTTGAAGGAGATACATCCTGTGATGTCGGACATTATCACCATTACGCTGGTGTAACTGAACCAGCTCCAAGTGGAGTTCCGCACGTTCATAATTATCATGCGCAAACTTCATTTAATGATGAACACAAACACGTGATTAGAGGAACAACAGGTCCCGCCATTCCCATGGCAGGCGGTGGACATTATCATTATTTTAAAGGTTATACCACGATAAACGGTAGGATCCCGCATTCCCATAAATATAATGGAAACACAGGTAATGAAGAAGGTTAATATCAAGCAACCTCGAGGAAATACTCATGATGGTTAACCTTAAACCAAAGCCAGGACCCACTTTTCCGGTACGTCCAGGTTCTCCCTTGGAAATCGGAGCAGATCCGGCAGCTCTTACAGCTGTACAATTTTCGTAATACATGTCAGTAGAGGGGATACCCGACCTTTTGTAGTTGGCGCGTCAGTAGATTTATTGACCTTTTGAGTAACATTGCTTGTAGGCTCTCCTGTAAACGATTATTAAATAGATTTCTTTGTCAAGGTTCTTCTCATCGAGAATATTATCCCCTAAATCAAAAAGACGCCGTGATATACACGGCTTCTAATGAGCTAATGTTCTTGTCTTATGCCAATATTAATATTACTGCCGCAAACCTCCGTAATGTTGGGGAATTGATCATTTTTGGCTCCTTGCTTCTATTCGTTTCTTTGCATGAAGATATCTTCGGTATTGGACGGGATCAAACTTCTTCAATCCGTGAAAGCTCGGTTTGGTGTTAGCCTCGATAAACCATACCTTTCCTTTCTTATCGATGCCCATATCCAATCCGACGATTCGAAGAGGGAAATAAGAGCCCAATTTACGTGCGACTTTGTAGGAGACTCTGCTTAACTTCTTCAGGACCCTGGATACGTTTAGCGGTTGGTCGGCTCCTCGAAGGATTTCCTTTATTCTCGCATCCCGGGCTCCTTTTGCCACATTGGTGACGATGGAATTGGACCTTGGTGCGACCTTGGCGCTCATCCAAGTAAGCAACCATCGGTCGGAGGGTTTCTGGAGAACAATCCGCAGATCAAAAGGTTTATTTCGATAGGTTGCCAGTGCGATCCCCTGCTGGATAATATATTTTTTATCGCGACGCATTCTCTTTACTACTTCGGATACGATGCTTGTGTTGGGGCACATTTTGGACGTGGCTTTAAACGAAATCAAGCTTTTGGAACTATTGAGCCTCTTGACCCGGATTATCCCCGTTCCCGAAGAACCTTTATCGGGTTTGATATATAATACAGGGAAGGCCCTGAGCATCATGGTAAGAGTGGCATTATGATACCAATGGGTTTCCGGAACGTGACGGGATAGGACGTGATCATTTAGCAAGGGCTTCCCTTTTTTCATTTTGCTACTGATGAATTTGTGTTTCATTAACCCACCTCCTTCCCTACATTATTCGGGATCACTTATCCGGATGACGGCTAATATCCTTTCTGGTTAAATATCGCGCCGCTTATACTGCTTTACTCGATTGCCGAGCGAAAGCACCTCGTTGCAAGCTTTCTCGTACGGTATATCAGAATAAGCCAGATAACGTCCGCAGCCCGAACGTCTCCGCCATAAACGTTACGAAGGGTAACGGACTGATCCCATGAACCTTAATTGGTCGGTGGGGTTTATTTTTGTTTTTATTACTTGACGAATTAACTAAACATGGTGAAATGGTCTACATCAATTGTTGTCAATTTTTTTGATGTGTTGGTAAGGAAACTTTTCCTGAGCAACAAATAGAACTACAGAGCATGATCCAACGATAAATTTTTCTTGCCATTAAACCCAATCTTCATTTTATATTTATCCATATAGTAAGGTGTATTCTAATTAAAAGGAGGAATTACATTGGGTGGAGTTGTTGGTGGATTTGGCGGAAGTTGCGGTGTTGGTGGAAGTGCAGCAGCAATATTAGTATTATTCATTTTACTGGTCATTATTACCAGTGCGTTCTGTTTCTAAACTAATGTGTATTATTAAATAACCTCATACGATACAAGAGACCACAGAGGCATAACGCCAATGTGGTCCTTTGTTATTAGGGCATATTTGAATTCAGATGAATAGAGCTGAAACCCAAAAAAAGATGGGTGGTATGATGTAATAAGGGGTTTAAACCCTTATATATCAAGGGTTTCTCGTGAGGGAAACACTGTTTGACCACATAATACATTTAGAGAGCATCTCATTAGTTTATTATACTGATGAGGTGTTCTCTTTTTTTTGCTTATGCAAGTTAATTATAGATTCATAAAATAGGGTATTCTTGTTAAGAGTGGGTTGTTATTAAAACGATGAGGTGACTTTAATGCTGGATCTTAAGAAGATAATAATGAATATTTTCCAACAGGTAGATATCGATCAACTAGAAATCTACAACGAGTTTAGTTTACAGCATGAACTAGAAATTGTACCACGCCTATTAATTAACTAAAATAAGGAAACTGTAACTTGGAAAAGGGTCGCACTTCTATACAATCGATTGCATCATACGTCTTATGGATCATTCAACCTTTTCCACTAAAGCTAGCTATGTGCCTTATGAGTTATTCAAGCAACTGTTTCATTTGCTTATTTCAAGATCTAATCGAACAATGAGACGCCGACTCCACATACCGCTGAACACATTGCTAACATGTATAAGACACGTTGGGGCATTAAAGTTTGGATCAAGCAAAACGTAAATGTTCCCGTTCTTTTTGGTACAACGAAATCTTATAAACCTAGTATCTGGTTAATCAATAGGCGTGCGATGACAATAACTATGAACGATTGTTGAATATCGCAAACACTCTATCTTCTGATTTAGAAAAAGAGGGGAAGAAGTTGGGTTTTTGATGCATGTAACTAAAAGTAAAAACCGAAGTCGTGCATATTACCGACACCATAGAGATAGGGTTATTCAGCGTAAGAGCAAGAGTTCAACTAAATCATATATATGCGTCTCCTGGTCGTCCGTCGATCCGACCAAATAAAACAACAAACGCTTGGACTATGATGAGCCCAAGCGTTTGTTGTTTGCTGAGTGAAAAGAGGAAGCTGATACCTTATTGTGCTTTTACGAATTCAGCCGATTTGATACCGGCTTGGCGACCGAAAATAATGATCTCCGCAACGGAGTTGCCGCCGATTCGGTTTTGACCGTGCAAGCCGCCAGTAATTTCACCTGCTGCGAACAGTCCCGTAATGGGTTGGCCGTCTTTATTTAAAACTTCCGTGTTCGTGTTGATTTTCACGCCACCCATGGTGTAGTGAATCCCCGGGGCGATTTTGATTGCATAGTATGGTGCGCTGGACAAGTCGTTGTCCATTGCTGTTGTTCTGCCGAATTCGGCATCCTTTTTATTCTTCACCGCACTGTTCCATGTATCCAATGTGGTTTTTAGCTGATCTGCCGGAACACCCATTTCTTTGGATAGAGCCTCAATCGAATCCGCTTGAATGACAAAGCCCATTTTTTCATATTGCTGGATCGCTTTAACGCGGGATTTTACGCCAGAATCCAATACAAGGAAAACCGATTTTTCAGGAAGTTTATTGATTGCGGCGGTGACATTGTCACGAGTATCCAGTTCGTTGGTGAAACGTTTGCCATCACTGGATACGAGGATCGCTCCTTCTCCGCGAACAGCTTCTCCAATGAGATAGGATTTCTCTTGCTGCACCGTTGGGTGAACTTGGATTTGATCCATATCGACCGTTGTACCGTCGAGTTGTTCAACCATCTTAATGCCGTCACCGGTGCTGCCTTCTTGGTTAGTTGTTACGTACCCTTTCAGATCGGGTCTAAATTTGGAGATCATGTCCATATTGGCGCCGAAACCACCGGTTGTCATAACGACGGCATCCGCTGCAATATTTTTCTCCTCTTTCTGGTTGAAGGTGACTTTGATGCCGTTTACTTTGCCTTCTTTTTCTGTAACCTCCGTTACGTTGGCATTTACAAAAAGCGGAATTCCTTGTTCTTGTATATTTTTCAACAAACCGTTGACTAGGTATTGTCCTACCGCTGAGCCATCTTCAGGACGGTGTGTGCGCTTTTCGTTCATACCGCCAGTAATCGTGATATTGTTCAACTGAATCCCTATGGAATCCAGCCAATCGATCGCACTTCCAGAAGTGTCAACGAAGAAACGAAGCATGTCTTTGTCGTTTGTACCATGACCGCCTTTTAAGGACTCTTCATAAAATAAATCATTGCTGTCTTGAATACCTTGCTCTTTTTGAAACTTGGTTTCAGAAGCATTCATCCCCGAAGATGCTTTCATTGTATTCCCGCCGGCAATCGGCATTTTTTCAAAAATAACCGGGTTCATGCCTTTTTCTTTTGCCTCAAGTGCAGCAGTCATGCCGGCACCGCCTGCACCGACAATGATGATATCATATTTATCTTTTAGTTGATCGATCGGTGTATAGCCGGCTTGAGACGCTCCCGAAACGGCTTCCGTTTCTTTGGTCTCATCTTTTTTCGCATTGTCCTGACTCTGATTTTGGTTCTGATTCCCACTGCCGCATCCCGCGATCACGAGCATGAAAGTGAGAACGAGAATAAGCGTTGCTGCAACTTTCTTTTTCATGTTTAACCCCTCCGCTATTCTATGTTGATATTTAGATGAACATAAAGAGCAAATGAGTTAGCCTCTTTATGTTCACTTCATTGTAATATACTATCGGCCAATACGTAGTGAATTTTTTCACAATAGTTTTGAATTTCGTCAGTGATCATGCATCGGGTTTTTACAGGCAATTTCCTTTTGGTTGAACATATATCTAACGAGTCTTTCTGGGATGACAATGGGTGAAGAATATTTAATGCACTTATGGGAATGGCAGAGAGGGTTGAGCAAAGAAGCATTACGAGAGCTTATTGGAGCAATTATCGCAATGTCAGTCCTTCATGTTCATTGTAGCCTTCGTGACGAAGAGTGGTCTAGCGACGCTAAAATCTCATTTTTATGATCTGAAACGAAAAGGTATTCGGGGGCGTTTACTCACATCGACGTATTTATATTTTAATCCTCCGAAGGTGTTATGCATCAAGTGATTCCCGTAAGGGAACTTGCTTGTCAACATAGATTTAAATAAGAGGCTTCTCATGAGTTCTAATTAAACTTCATGAGAAGCCTCTTTTAGTTGTAACTGTATATTTTGAACTGACAGTATTCTTAGTAAGAATAAATTTATGCTCAATCTGAGCTTGTTTCTTAGTGAAAAAGGCTTCCATCAGAGGAAGCCCAGCTAAAATATATTTTGTATTGATTACTTTTTTTCCACCACAGCAAAATAATTGCCTTCATCATCAGCAAAGTTAAATACTCTTCCCGTAGGCATATTAACCATTTCTCCGACGGTTATTTTTTTATCTGAAAAGTCTTTATACAGTTGATCAAGGTCTTCCGAGAAAAACATTAATGAAGGGGTTCCCAGATTCATTTCAGGAGACATCTTTGCAACTAATTCCTTATTGTGTAGAACGATTCTTGTCTGAGCATCCTTTGTAGGAGCAATTTCATACCATTTCATTCCTTCGCCGTTATCTGCCTCAGAAATGACGGAAAACCCAGCCTTTTCTGTCCAGAACTTCAATGACTCATCCTGGTTATTTACATACAACATAATTTGACCCACGATATTAATCAATTTACTTCTCTCCCTTTTTTCTTGTCATTATTTGAACTATTAAAATTATAAACATTATTACTATACATTCTTACCAAATTGCGTAAGCTTAAGTCAACTTCCCCATCGGACAAATCAATATAAGAGTGTCCGTATCATAGTATTACTGAACGGGTGGGAGGACTTTTCTTCTATATTAGTGGTCATATGAGCATAAATATGAGTATAGTTCAATTGTTAAATGTCGATAATAAGTGTATAATCTCTTTATAATTTGTACCTACAAATAAAATATATAGTAATGAATTATACAAGTTGGCATAAAAATGGAGGGTTTATTAATGAAGTTTCCACATGATTTTTTATTTGGGGCAGCATCCGCTTCTTATCAAATAGAAGGAGCATGGAATGAAGATGGTAAAGGGTTAACGAATTGGGATGTCTTTTCAAAGATTCCTGGGAAAACGTATGAGGGCACGAACGGAGACGTAGCTATAGATCATTATCATCGATATAAAGAAGATATTAAATTAATGGCGGAGATGGGACTTGAATCGTACCGATTCTCCATTTCATGGGCACGTATTTTGCCAACAGGAGACGGAGAAGTTAATGAAAAAGGCTTGGAATTTTATAATCATGTCATTAATGAATGTTTAAAATATGGGATTGTTCCATTTGTTACGCTGTATCATTGGGATTTGCCTCTGACGCTTGAAGAAGATGGGGGATGGACGAATAAGCGAACAGCTGAAGCCTTCGTTAAGTATGCAGAAGTTTGTTTTCGGGCATTCGGAGACCGTGTCAAACATTGGATTACGTTTAATGAAACGGTTATGTTTTGCGGATTAGGCTATTTAAAAGGGGCACATCCTCCTGGTATCCAAAACGATGAGAATAAATACTTTCAAGCGACACATTACGTGTTTTATGCACATGCGAAAGCCGTAGAAGTCTATAAGTCACTGAATCATTACGGTGAGATTGGTATTACCCATGTTTTCTTACCAGCTTACAGCGTAGATGACAACAAAGAGAATGTATTAGCTGCCAGGCATGCCAATGAATATGAAACTTTTTGGTATTATGACCCTATTTTAAAAGGAGAATATCCGTCGTATGTGGTTGAGCAACTACAGGAGAAAGGCTGGACGCCTAGTTGGACAGAAGAAGAATTAGAAACGTTAAAAAGAAATGCGAAAAAAAATGATTTTATTGGACTTAATTATTACCAACCCATTCGAGTAGCAAAAAATCACGAAGCTGTTTCATCTATGGAACATTCAAGAGAAACATCTACGCTAACTCCAGGCAATCCGTCTTTTGATGGCTTTTATCGGACCGTAAAAATGGAAGATAAAACATATACAAGATGGGGATGGGAAATCTCACCCCAAGGATTCCTAGACGGGCTGCATATGTTAAAAGAGCGTTATGGTGATATCAAAATGTACGTAACAGAAAACGGACTTGGTGATGAGGATCCGATTATTGATAATGAAGTAGTGGATGTTCCTCGTATTAAATATATTGAGCAACATTTACAAGTGATTAAGCGTGCTATCGAAGAAGGTATTCATTTAAAAGGGTATTACGCATGGTCAGTCATTGATCTATTAAGCTGGTTAAATGGGTATAAAAAGCAATATGGGTTTATTTACGTGGATCATCATAATAACTTAAACCGAAAGAAAAAGCTGTCGTTTCATTGGTATAAGCATATTATTGAGACGAGAGGAGAAGAGCTGTAAGTAACCCAAAAAAACCTCTTGATATGAATTGAAAGGTTGTGTGTATAATAGAGACAGTAAATGATTGAACGAAAATAGGGAGATTATATGGCTATAAAATATAAAGAAATAGCTGATTGTTTAGAGCGGGAAATTCAGGATGGGAAATTTGACAAATTGAAAAAGTTGCCGACTGAAGAAGAACTGACAAAACAATTTGAAGTGAGCCGAAATACGATTCGAAAAGCAATTAATCAGTTGGTCAATCGCGGATATATCTATCAGGTGCAAGGAAGTGGAATGTTTTTACGGGAAAAATCGGTAACAGATTATATCAATTTAGGCAGTCTTAGAGGATTAACAAAAGATTTGAATTCAAAAATAATTGAGACGAAAATTCTAGATTTACATGTGCTAGAAGCTGATGAAGTAAAAGCAGAACAAATGCGTTGTGAAGTAGGAACAAAACTTTATTATATTAAGCGGCTGCGAATGGTAGATAAAGAACCCTTCTCAATCGAAATAAGTTACTTTAAAAAAAATATTGTGCCCTATTTAAATGAAGATATTGCCTCAAGTTCTATTTATAATTACCTTATAGACGACTTGAAATTAAGCATTGGTTTTGCGGACAAAGTTATTAACTGTGAAAATATTGATGAAGAAAGTGCGGGATTGCTGCATGTTAGTCCACTAGATCCAGCATTGGTTATCGAAAATACGGTATGCTTAACTAACGGAATCATCTTTGAATGTTCAAAATCAATATTTCATTATCAAAAAGCAAAAATATTAAATCGAATCAATTTTAAATAAAAATAAGATATAACCGGTTTAGCGTAGATTCAAGGCTTCCACGAGTTCAAATCGAACTTTGTGAGAAGCTTTTTTGTCGAGTCTGTAAAATAGATTTATAAACTCCAAAACCTATTAAAATAGTAAATATATCTGAGATACTAAGATATCCTAAGGTTAAGAAAACTTGTGTCTAAACTTAGGGGGGTTAATCCTTTTTATTTCAAGCATGAACTCAATCGGTGATGGAGTAAGGAATATGATCTTTGGAAACGTCTATGGTATTATTGTCAACTGCAGTCCTTCGAATATGAAGAAATTACAAGTGCGAGTTGTGCCTTAGGTCACTGACCATAGAGGGAGGGGGTATAGTATTATATGTAAGTGAAATAGGAGGTCAGTATATGAAAACGAAAGTCTTAGCAATGATTTGTGTCGTTGTCTTGTCTGTTGGTATTGGGACTGTAGCCTATGCTACTGAGGTAGGAACAGGATCTGTAAGAGAGATGCGTCCGTTCATGAAAGAAATGCATCCGAACCTCAATGAATCTGAGTTAGAACAAATGTACAATAGTTGTCATCAGCAGGGAAGAGATAATACCTATTCAGCAAGAATGATGCATAACAACTCAAGGATGTATGACAATTCCATGATGCATCGCTAGCCTGAATCTGTAGAACCATCATCTGAACTGTATATATCAGGGTAGGAAACCTTATTCTACGACATCATGTTAAAAAATTAGAGGCATGGTATAAGTTTATTGAACTTATACCATGTCTCTTTTTGTAACGTTCAGAAGTATCATTCATTTCACTCTATTAAATTTGCTGAGTGCTGCGAGTCCGCGCTAAACTGGATTCTCTAACGATCAGTCTTAGCTCGAACTGAACCCTCTCATAAAGACCTTTTTTCGGTAGT
Source organism: Paenibacillus sp. (assembly GCA_036496075.1). Lineage (GTDB taxonomy): Bacteria > Bacillota > Bacilli > Paenibacillales > Paenibacillaceae > Paenibacillus_AQ. Next base: position 94,733 of record DASXLR010000085.1, read on the forward strand.
TCCTGTTTGCATTCTATTTCATCGACAGTTTTTTGATCTTTGGGTACATAAGCAAATTCGGTTGGATCATCTCCGTTTATAAAATCTTTTGGGAATACGCAACTTAAGAATGGATTATTTGACGGAACACGACGGACGAGGTGCGCCGATAATACGGGAAGAAATGGCGGTTGTGATTAGCCCCACTTTTATTTATTGATAGAGCCATTTGGCACTGGTTATGGTTGTTAATATTGATAATTCCGTACTTTATAATATTTTCCAATATATTGATATATTTATATCTGGTTGCATCATAGATTGAAGAGGAGATAAAGATTTTGAAAAGAATGAATTTTAAGGCTTTGGTTAGTATTGGCTCATCACTTGCAATAGTTTTATTAGGGGCTAATACATCTGTTTACGCTAATGAAGAACCAGTATCCGAGGTAAGGACAACCACAGTCAACTAGGAAAAGCATTTAATTTTTTGACAGGAAGAGTGTTGTGGTACTTCAAAAACCAATTCTCTCAACATTTATATGTCCCTATCTTTGGTAATGCTTTCATATTTATTAGCCAATAGTTTTAAAGGTTTATCTATCCTAATCATTATTAGCTTTGTTATCTTGTTCCATAATATATCTATTTTATTAAGTAAACGTGGAAAGAAATAGTTTAAGGCGAAGACCCTGCCAGCTAAGTAACAAGTAACTGGTAGGGTCTTTTTTTGCGTTTCTAGGCTAGTTAAAATTAAGGGGAATTGATAATCCTCATAACGTGGTTTACTTCTGCTAAGGCAATTAAGATAATTTCAGATTGCGTATGTATCTTTGCTCTCTTGGAATCTACGGAGTATTTGCAGTCGACTCTAGGTAGCTTATACTTTCATTCTTTGTTCTTATATGTTATAACTAATTCTGCACTGGTCAGTGCATATAAAAAGGATAATGATCATCTGAAAAACGCAGAATAAGTTAGTGAATGTCTTTAGAGTCTTTTGATTTAACTTCGAAAAGATTACATCATGTTAGATCAAATAGACTTAGAAATATTAGAATCATAGAAAGAAAATTCACGTATAAGTTGGAAGGATATTGGGGAACGTGTTCAACTTTACGTACCAAAGAGAATTTAGAATCCCATTAGAGGAGACTCTATTGGGATTCATTCTTGTGTGCTTGAATAGGCATCTATGGATCCTTTAGTAAGTTTGATTATTTGAGGGGAGATTATGTTAATGGAACTACAACATTCAAATATTAAAAAGAAATCGTTATATATAGTTTTACTCATTACGGGTATTATACTGGTGGCCTTTAATTTACGGCCAGCCATTACATCCGTAGGTCCATTAGTTGGTATCATACAGGAAGATGTTGGTCTAGCACATTGGAGTACAGGATTATTAATGAGTATTCCTTTAATATCTTTTGCCGTAATGTCGTCCCTTGTTCCCAAAATCGCCAATCGTTTAACCAATGAGAAAACGTTACTATTAGGTTTGATTGTTCTTTTAATGGGTATATGCATTCGATCTATTTCAATAACGTTGTTTCTTTTCACTGGAACTCTATTGGTTGGAGTGGGCATAGCTATTGGAAATGTTCTTTTACCGGTTGTTGTTAAGGATAAATTTCCACATAATTTCGGTCTGATGACAAGTGTATATTCAACTTCAATGGGATTGTTTGCATCGTTAGCATCAGGGGTTAGTGTTCCTTTAGCCAGTGATTTGAACCTTGGGTGGCAGGGGGCCTTAATCGTATGGGGTATACCGGCAGTAACAGCTATCTTGGTCTGGACCGTTCTCATTAAATTAAATCCAGATAAGGATAAAGCAATAAAACGTGTTAGTACCAGCGCTAGTCGAATCTGGCGTTCACCACTTGCCTGGAAAATAGCCTTATTCATGGGATTTCAGTCATCTTTATTTTATGTAACGATGTCTTGGTTACCTGAAATCTTACATAATTATGGAATAAGTAGAGGGACAGCAGGCTGGTTGCTTTCGTTTACACAACTAGTGGGATTACCGGCTAGTTTCCTCATTCCTATTATCGCAGGAAGGGTACGCTCACAGGTGTGGATTGCATTCACATTAGGTATGTGCTCGATTGTTGGTTATGGAGGATTATTGTTAGGTGCATCATATCCTATTATGATTATAAGTATAATTTTAATTGGTATTGCATTGGGAGGAAACTTTCCGTTGGCTCTAAGTTATTTGGGGATTCGAACTCGGAATGCAAGTCAATCTGCAGAGTTATCTGGAATGGCACAATCAACGGGGTATTTACTTGCAGCAGTAGGGCCTATATTTATTGGATATTTGTATGATATGGCCCAAATGTGGACCATCCCAATCATCACATTAATCATTATCTCTGGCCTAGTTATGGCACTTGGGATGTTCTCCGGACGAGATCAGTATGTATAAGATTTCGTTAGAATAAATAATAATGAATGAGGGAAAAGGTTGAAACAGTCAGTGTATCATAACCTCGGCAAATCACAGTCTATCAGTGTAAGATGATTATTTAGAGGCATCCATTGTGAAGAAGCATCACGTAAGAGTAAACTTACGCGATGCTTCTTTATTTGTTTAATTATAAACGTATATCATCAAACCGCAAGAATTCTTGCACCACTGTCATCAAGTCCATACGTTATTCTATTTTATTCAATGTGCTGAGTGGTACGAGTCCACGCTAAGCTAGATTCTCTAACGATCAGTCTTGGCTCGAACTGAACCCTCTCATAAAGACCTTTTTTCTGCTCAACTATACGCTGCAGCAGAAGCTCCGTCGCCACCTTGGCTACTTCCGCCCCCATGATGGAGACTGAGCTGATCTTCGGAGTCGTGATCGCACATAATAAATTGTTATCGACTCCCACGATAGCAATATCTTCTGGCACACGAACGTCCAACTCTTTGAAGCGATTCAGCAGCCCAATCGCGACCATATCATTTCCTGCATAGATGGCATCCGGCATATGCGTCAGATTAACAAAATAATCCGCTGCTTTAGCTCCCGTCTGTAGTGAGAAATCATCGCCGAAATAAACTAATGATCGGTCAATTTGATCTAGTGCATCCTCATAGGCAAAAAATCTCTCCTCAATGATCTCTTTTGGAGCTCCAGCATAGCCAATTCTCGTTCTTCCTATGCTAATTAAGTGCTCCATGACTAGCTTGCCCTCTTGCGTGGAGAGACTTACAATATCCGCCTTAACATCTGTATCTAATGTTTTCCCGTAATTGATGATGGAGATTGGAAGGCTGGCTTTATTAATGAGATCTTTGAGTGTTTTGGGATAAGCAAGCGGCAAAATAATTAGGCCATCCACATGAAGCTTCTTCATATCACGCAGCAGCTCTAACTCCGATCTTATATTCCCTAATGTATTAATCTGAACGACACGATAGCCATAATGCTTCGCCGCCTGTTCGACCGAATAGGCAATTTCCGGAATAAAAGCGTTGCGAATATCAGGTACGGCCAAGGCAATTTGTTTGGTTTGACGAAACTTCAAGTTTTGTGCAAATGAATTTGGAATAAATCCAAGCTCCTCGACAGCAGCCAGTACTTTTTCCTTGGTCTTCGGACTAATACCGTCCGTATTATTAATGGCTCTAGAAACGGTTGCGATTCCAACACCCGCTAGGGCAGCTACATCTTCTATCGTAACTTTATTATTCCCCAATCCCAGCACTTCCCAACTGATATGAAATTGTTTCCACAATAGTATACATAAACTCCATATTTATTATAACACAACTGATTTTAATATGAACATTGTCATACTCATACGACATTAACATTGACAATTTGTCTATACTGTGACATAGTAGTCCGTGGAAACGTTTCCTAAATAGTTATTATATTTCCGTAATTAATAGAGTCTTATTCGTAATTCTACTTATCTAGGGAGATGAAATATATGAAAGCATTAAGATGGCATGGACTAAAAGATTTGCGTTTAGAGAACATTGAAGAACCAACCGCTCTACCAGGTAAAGTTAAAATCAAAGTCGAGTGGTGCGGTATTTGCGGCAGCGACTTGCACGAATATACAGCAGGTCCAATCTTCATTCCAGAGGGGGCACCACATCCAATCACTGGAGAAAAGGCTCCTATCGTTATGGGACATGAATTTTCCGGGAAAGTCGTAGAGGTTGGCGAAGGTGTAACCAAAGTGAACGTTGGCGATCGTGTCGTTGTAGAACCTATCTATTCATGTGGTAAATGCGATGCCTGTAAAACAGGTTACTATAACCTTTGCTCCACAATGGGCTTCCTCGGTCTTGCGGGAGGCGGCGGTGGTTTCTCTGAATACGTGGCTGCTGAAGAATATATGGTCCACAAAATTCCAGATAGCGTCTCTTATGAGCAAGGTGCACTTGTTGAACCTTCCGCAGTTGCACTTCATGCCGTCCGTCAAAGCAAACTTAAAGTTGGCGATAAAGCTGTAGTATTCGGTGCAGGTCCAATTGGATTGCTCGTTATTGAAGCATTGAAAGCCTCCGGCGCAGCAGAGATCTATGCTGTTGAGTTGTCCGCCGAACGGAAGCAAAAGGCGACTGAACTTGGCGCAATCGTAATTGATCCTAAACAATATGATGTTGTGGAAGAAATCCACAAACGCACGAACGGCGGTGCAGACGTCGCTTATGAAGTCACCGGTGTTCCCCCTGTCCTTACACAGGCCCTTAATTCGACGAAAGTGGGCGGCGAATTGATGATTGTCAGCATTTTCGAGAAAGAAGCGCCTATTAAACCTAATAACATTGTTATGATGGAACGCACCATCAAAGGGATTATAGGTTATCGCAACGTATTCCCTGCCGTGATCAGCTTGATGGCTCAAGGTTACTTCTCTGCTGAGAAGCTTGTAACGAAACGGATTAAGCTTGATGAAGTTGTTGAAGAAGGCTTTGAAGCACTTTTGAAAGAAAAAAATCATGTGAAAATTCTTGTGAAAGCTGAATAACAGCTGTTACAGGTAGGTTAGAGCAAACAAAAAAAGGCGAATCCAGATCTAAAATGTACCCCGTAGAGTAGACACTTAAAAAAGGTCTGTCCTATGGGGTACTTTTGTATATACTTAAAGAATTAAAATAATAGGAATTCGGAGAGAGAGCTATGAGTGCCAAATTATTTAGTCAACATGATGTGAACAAGTTAAAAGCTAACCCGTATGTGAAAAATGTCAGCAAAAGAAGCATTATGTACACAGATGAATTCAATAATCGATATAGTACGCGTAAACAAGGCTGCAAACCGTAAACAAAAGTGGGTATGGTAGGTATAGATTATATACTGTGATGTTTTTAAGAGCGCACAATCAGATTATTGATCCGGAAGTTAAAGAAGCGATTCTATTTATGCGTCGTGGGGTAGCTTACAGCACTGTAGACCGTCGAATTGAAGAAGGTGTATCGACGATTCCGAACACGCTGAAGATTATGGGGTTCTTTGAGGACTTGATGGAATTTAAATGAGTTATTCATAAGAATAGACAGAAACTATTTTATTTATTCTTAATACTAAAGTGTAAAACCAAAATAAAAACGATCAATAGAATCACTCCTACAACATTAGTGAATATAGGCTCGTTATTTGAAACTGATTTTATTAAAAGTCGTATGTTAATTCCTAAAGCCCCATACCAACATAAATAAACGATCCATTTAGAAGTCTTCTTCATGCATAATACCTCACTAGTTTATTTGAGTTCACCTTAACTAACTAATTTAAAAATGTATATAAACAAAAAAATCTGCATCATAATGCAGATTTTTTCTTATAGGAGCATTTTGCATTAATCTAAGCCCTTGCTGTACAAGAAAATTTTTAGCATAAAAGAGGACTTCACCCCAACTTGGAGAAGTTTTTTGGTAACGACACCAAAACACTCAAGAGGAGGAAGCCCCCTTTGTATATTCTCCAA
>DASXLR010000086.1:0-5549 GCA_036496075.1 Paenibacillus sp.
AACAGATTAGTTTCATCTAACTGTGAAAGCGAGCGGTTTCTTTCTTTAAGGGAAGATTTCGTTCGCTTTTTTGGAGATTCCAACGTAAATATCATCGGATTATTTTTCTGGAACAGTATCCTTTTATTTACAATATGTAACTAGTTGGTTACAATATAAATGTAACTAATTGATTACATATAGAAAGGAGCCTGTTACATTGATCAAAAATCGTATTAAAGTTTTGAGAGCTGAACGTGACTGGACACAAGCTGATTTGGCAGAACATGTTGGGATTTCACGACAAGCAGTCATATCCATTGAGAAATATAAATATACACCTTCGTTAGAGTTAGCTTTCAAAATTGCGAAGGCATTTAATGTATCCATTAATGAAGTATTTGTGCCTGAGGAGGATGAAGAAAAATGAGTTATCAATTTGTAATGTTAGCAGTGTTGGTTGTATTAGGTATATGTGCTATTTCCCTTTGGTGTTTCAAAGCTATAAAGACAACGAAATACAAAAATGATGAACGCTGGCAACTGGTTCAGAATAAGGCGAACCATGTGGCAATGCACTTCAATAGTACACTTGGTTTCATCATTTGCATTGGATTTGTTATTACAATATTCGTTGATAGTCAATTTACAATGCCTCTTAATAGTGTGCTACAGTATTCGCTACTTGCAATTCTTTTACGAGACACAATTGAACTATTTACCTTACGTCATTTTGATAAAGTTTTATAGGGTTGTACTTACTCTAAACCAGGTTAATGATCTCCAAATCAAAGACATTTTCTATACTTCATTGTAGAATTAATAGAAAAACCTGTAGTTTCTGTTTCTTAGTAAAGGAACTAAATCTCCCCAAAAGACTGCCCCTTAGGGCAGTCTCAGGCTGTCGAGAAAGTCTCGACAGCCTCCCAAGTGACATTAATTACTGAATAAGGCGATTCCTTATGAAAAGGTGTGGGTTTGCGATGCGCTTGTTCATGTTGTCATTGTTCCTCTTTATTTCAGGATGTCAGATAGACTATGCTAAGCTGTTAAACAACGAAGAGCAGGAATCAACTCAGGCGGTGAACGATGGAATGGACAAGTTAAATCAAGAACTTTTTGATGCTGTTAAACAAGGAGATCAGGATCGTGTGTCAAATCTACTAGTAGAGGGTGCAGATGTGGATGCTACTGATTACATAGGTAGAACATCCGCTATGATCGCTGTGCACACGAAACAACTGGATATATTCAAATTATTGCTTGAAAAAGGTGCCAACATCAATATTCGCGATAACCGTATGGACAATCCGCTTCTATATGCAGGAGCAGAAGGGTTGCTTGATTTTGTGAAGGTGGCTGTTGCAGCAGGAGCGGATACAACAATGGTAAACAGATATGGGGGGACTGCATTGATTCCGGCTTCAGACCGTGGTCATGTGGACATTGTGAAAGAACTTCTTACAACTTCATACGTCAATGTTAATCATATCAACAATCTTGGCTGGACAGCACTACTTGAAGCTATCATCTTGGGTGATGGGGGAAAGGATCATCAGGCCATTGTTCAACTGTTAATTGATCATGGTGCAGACGTTAATCTTGCAGACTCTGAAGGAGTTAGTCCCATACAACATGCTAGAAGAAGCGGCTATCAAGAAATGATAGAAATGTTAACGAATAAGGGCGGTAAGTAGATAGATTGAACTAAAGATGAACCCACATATTCATGATTCTCTTTATAGAGATAATTGAACTTGTGAGCGCATACTTTAGTTCAATTTTTGTAGTTGTCGTTTATTGAGAGAAAAGGTAGGGATGAAATATTGAACACTTCATACTGGCTAACAAATGTACAATTAGAGAAAAGTTATGTTATGGAAGAAGGGCAGGTTGCCAGCACTCAAACGGAAATTTGTCATATTCGAATTAAAGATGGAAGTATTGCTGAAATGAGTGCTGCAGGAGCGGAACTTCACAGTAATCTTCCTCAATACGACTGTAAAGAGTTATTAATGCTACCTTCTTTCGAAGAGGCGCATATTCATTTGGATAAAACGTATTTCAATGGACCCTGGAAAGCTGTGAAGCCGATATCGAGCATCTTCGAACGCATTGAGGAAGAGAAGATATTACTTCCTACACTCTTACCCATGGCGAGACAACAAGCGGAGAGTATCTTAACACTTATACAAGGATTCGGCGCTACACATGTCCGCAGCCATTGTAATATCGAGCCTGTTAGTGGGTTACACCGATTAGAAGCAACTAAACAAGCTTTGAACATGTTCTCTGGTAAAATTTCATATGAAATTGTAGCTTTTCCGCAGCATGGACTCCTTCGTTCGGATTCGGTCCAACTCGTGAAACAATCTTTGGCAGAGGGGGCAACTCATGTAGGTGGCGTTGATCCCTATACGGTGGATGGAGATATAGAGAAATCATTACAGACGATGGTAGAACTAGCGGTTATGAATAATGCAGGTATTGATATTCATTTACATGATAGTGGCGAAGCGGGAAAACAAACGTTGACTCGGCTAGCTAGTCTGACTGAAGAAGCTGGACTGCAGGACAAAGTGACAGTCAGTCATGCCTTCTGGTTTGCAAGAGCAGAGCAGCAAGAAGCGGAAGAACTGGCTGAACGGATGGCATCGCTTGGGATGTCTATTGCATCAACAGTTCCGATTGGAAGAACAATGATGCCACTTCCTATGCTTCATAAAAAAGGTGTGAAGGTGAAGCTTGCAACAGACAGCCTTACAGATCACTGGTCTCCTTTTGGAAATGGAGATCAATTGGATAGAGCGGGGCGGTTCGCAGAATTGTATGGGTATGATGATGAACAATCATTATCTCGCTCCCTTGGATTTATTACAGGTGGGGTAACGCCACTCAATCAAGAAGGTGAGCAAGTGTGGCCCAAGGTAGGAGACAAAGCAAACTTTATATTGGTGCATGCAAGCTGTTCTGCCGAAGCGGTGGCGCGCAGATCGAAGCGTCAAGTGGTATGTTACGAAGGGCGTCTCGTAAGCGGTTCGTTTATAGTAATTCCATAACCATTAATCTATATCAGAATGATAGGAAATGAATTGGAGGATCATCCGAAATGTCAAAAATTCTAAATGTGATTGTAATCGCGGCTCATCCAGATGAACCGGAAATATATGCAGGAGCCATCTCAGCATCATTCGCAGAAATGGGTCACCGTGTGAAGTTCGTTACATTAACGGATGGATGTTGCGGTCATTATACGATGAATGGGCAGGAATTAATAGAACGTCGTACACAAGAAGCCTACGAAGCAGCGAAACGTCTTGGGGTCTTGGAATACGTGGTGCTTCCCGTTCCAGATGGGGAATTGATACCGACACTGGAAATGCGCAAAGAAGTAATACGTCAAATTCGGGGTTGGGAAGCAGATATCGTGATCACCTTCCATCCTGACGGTTCAGGTCATGTTGATAATCGTAATGCAGGTAAATTGGTTCGGGATGCAGCGGATTTTGTAGCCAATGTGCCAAATGCTATACCTGAAGTTCCGTGTTTAACGAAATCGCCGGTATTCTTGTTAATGCCGGATTATGCTGCACGGGCAACATATATACCTGATGTTGTTGTAGATGCAGACGGTGTAATTGAGAAGAAATTACTTGCTTGTGATGCTCATGCTTCACAATTCTATGAGTTTGCACCATGGCAACGTGGATTCTTACATGAAGTGCCGGATACTTGGGAAAGTAAACGGGAATTTATTCTGAAGTATTGGGATCAGTTCCTAAGCGTGTCCGATGAAATGCTACCAACACTTGAGAAGCAATTCGGTCAAGATCACACGGCGAAAGTTCGTTATGCAGAGCCGTTCGAAATTGCTGATTATGGCAGGAGACCGGATGAAGCTGAAATGAAAGTCTTGTTCCCGATGTTATCGGGCGTACGTGTTTAACAGTTTCAAAGTTTGGTTACGAAATGTAAAGATGGAATTCTCTTCAAGAGAATTCCAATGGGAGTTGTAGCTTAATAGGGGACATTTTAGAGAGCAACTGGTTTAATATAGGTTTTATATTGGATATTCATTTAACCAAATTAACGCTTGTTCATAATTATCAAAAAATTTAACGGATTCTTTTGTATTGGATTGTTGTAAATAATTCATTATCTCCCCTTCTTCAAGGAGAAACGCAATTGCCTTGCTGTGATTCAAAATGGTTTCATTGAAGAACTTATCTTTCCATGCTTTTTGAATAGAAAAATGATCTGGCGTGTATCCTTTTCTATCCACCAACAATTTGTATTTACGACCCTCAGAAATAAAAAGCTGACAAGCCTGATTGAAGCCGTTAAACCATTCATTAACATCATCTGTTTTAATCTTGCCAATTAGATGAGTAACAATTAAATCTCCTGAAACTGTTGTGCTGATATTTTGTCCACTCAACTTGGAATCATCTCCCTTAGTTACAATTATGCGTAAAAATCTCATAAAATCAATAAGGGATAGAATTCTTACGAAATAAAACAACATTATTTACAAATGAGTCAAAAAGTAAGAAGTAATTATGCAAACGAAAGTTAGGAGAGGTATTGGCGTGTAGCTTGTAGTCCGATTTCAACCGGTGAGTCAGTAATCCGCGAAACCGACCAAGCTGGTGCAATATTGACCCGCGTGGCTACCAGTCATCTGCGCGTTGACACCTTTCAATACGTTTCAAAATGGGGCACTTTTGAGGATCTCCGGGCCTTGGCTGATTATACATTGCAAAGACATTTTCCAGAGTTTACACTGATGAGCGCAGCTATCTTTCTCTACTTCAGGAAGTGATCAAGCGTCAGGCGATGCTGATTGCCCAATGGCAGCTTGTTGGTTTTATTCACGGGGTGATGAACACTGATAACATGGCCCTTAGCGGAGAAACGATTGATTATGGTCCTTGCGCCTTCATGGATACTTATGATCCAGCAACGGTATTCAGTTCCATTGACACTCATGGCCGCAATGCTTATGGTAATCAGCCGTATATTGCTGCGTGGAAACTTGCAAGATTTGCTGAAACTCTATTGCCGCTGCTACATGTCGACGAGGCAATGGCTGTCACACTGGCCGAAGAAGCGCTATCAGATTTCACCGAGTTGTATCACAGTTATTGGCTTGCGGGAATGAGGCACAACTGGGGATTTTTAACGAAGACCTACAAGATGAATCCCTTATTGAAGGACTCCTCAGTATGATGCAGAAGTATCGCGCGGACTACACCAATACTTTCCGAGCGTTAACTTTTGATCAGCCAGAGGATATAGTCCTGTTTGGAACCATGGAATATGCTCAGTGGTATGAACTGTGGCAGGCAAGATTAGACAGGCAGCAGGAATCGAAAGCCTCCTCACATCAGTTGATGCGGAACAGCAATCCAGGGGTAATCCCAAGGAACCACCAGGTAGAAGCTGCACTTGAGGCTGCAGTGAAACAAGGAGATTACAGCGTGATGGAGAAGCTTCTTAATGTTCTTTCAAGCCCTTATGCGCATACTCCCGAACAAGAAGACTACTGCACCTTGCCCGCATCATCACCG
>DASXLR010000087.1:0-8220 GCA_036496075.1 Paenibacillus sp.
AGCCCATAGGCTTTAAACCATATGAAGAACTTCTTGCGAATGTATGGGAAAATGTGAAGATTCAGTTTAAAGTTACTGACTAGTAAACAAAAATAATAATGCTTATAAAAAATCAAGTAAATGAGGAAACTGCAAAACGAGAGTTTCTAAAGCTAATTTTCTTGAAAAAGAAGCACCTTAATATCTATGAGCTATCCTTTTAGGGGTGGCTCTTTCTGTTGCTCTAAGAGCCAGTAGAACGAGTTTACAAACCGTTATTTACCCCCTCCGGTGCCGAATAAATCCGTATTAATTGTCGCCGTGAAGTTTACTCTCATTAGCTCCGTACTAATTTTTTATGAACTGGATTGTACGCACAAAAAGGAGGTGGGGGCAAAAGCTAGCAACAAAAAAATCGCCACTTCTGTGACGATTCAGTATTTTGGCATAATTTAAGGAAGGGGGCTGTTTCCAATCCCTTACAATAGTATTATTAACGACAGGAAAAGGATAACTCAATGAATTATCGAATTTTTGGAAGATCTTAATCTTATTTAAATGAAGGATATTGGCGGTTACTGCGGAAGCCGTTTTTATTCCCCCTAATGGACAGGAATGGTTGGACTACATTCAGTTATAATAATGATATACAAGCCATAAGGAATTTGTTGTTATCGGAGAAGGCGAGGTATTGAATTGAAGAATAGTATCATTGAATACTGTTTAAAGAAGAAAGGAGCGACTAAGAATTATCCCTTCGGGCCCGATCCATTGGTGATCAAAATTGCAGGTAAAATGTTCGCGCTTATTTTTGAGAACAAAGGGGATTATTCTTACTTAAACCTAAAATGTGACCCGGTGATTGCGGAAAATTTGAGAGAGCAACATGAGAACATTCGACCAGGGTACCACATGAACAAAAAACACTGGAATACGATTACAATGGATGGTTCCTTGCCAGAGTCGGATGTCTTTGTATTGATTGACCACTCTTACGATATGGTTGTCAAAAATCTTCCTAAGAGCCTCCGAGAATCTATAGCAGAAATGAACTAACTGATTAATGGTGTAACAACCGATCAGGACGGCGTTCATCCTTTCGCTTTTCTTGGGAAGCTGCTCTTTACATCAGTTACATTAGAGCAGGATTCCAAGGTGGGGAAGTGATACCATTATTCGCGATAGGTGCCACGTTAGGGAATTCACTAGTAGGAATTCTTCAGCTATAAGCACCTTTTCTGGCAACATTAAGAAAGAGTAAATGTTAAATCTTTGATTTATATTTGCCACTGTGGATGAAATGGACTTTAACTTCGACATTATGCAAAGAATCTTTTGTTAACAGGAATGCATCTTCCTTCTCATGATGTAATTCATGCCATTTGTGAGGATTGGATCGATAAAGGGAGTTCTCCAAATTCAACACGTCACTTTTAATAGTCAGACCCTTATTAAAGGTATTTCGGATTTGTGAGACGAGAACTTTAGCCGTTTCCTTTTCTAAATTGGGCTCAGATATAGATTCAATCAACTCATCCAGATATGCTCGTACAGTAATTTTAACGTCATAGTGTACTTTCCCGTCTACAATTATCGGAGTTATGGCATTGTGGGGATTGATTAATACCACAGTTGCCACGGGATCTTCTGTATCTGGAACATTTGTGAGTGTTCGTTCTAGATCTCGGTCCAACCAGCGAGAACCCTTCAGATCTTCCTCTGACAGCCATCCGGCTAATTTATGATTCTTTAACATATATGCCCCATTCATTTTGAGCATCGACTTCTTCTTCTCATCTTCTAGCCACGTTTTATTGTCAATTGCAAGGGATGGCAGCATACAAGACCCACCACCTTCGTTTGAATCCGCGATAACTTCATACCCATATACGGGTTTAATAAAAGATAACTGAGAGTAAACTTGTTCTGGTGTGCTCAAAATGGACTCGATCGGAGAGAAATTTAGCAAGGATTTCTGTGCAAATATTTTAGTTATAGGCTCTTTCGTACCATACATTAGAATGTTATACCTTATTTCTCGATAGCGATTGATTGCAGAATAGATATTTTGAATTTTAGTTTGCTTCAACAAATTTTCGCTATAGATAATGGTTCTAACGTGGCCCCATAACACCCTTTGTTGCGAGGTGGAATAGAGCGAACTCATGGATTCAGTAACCGTCTTACCTTCCCCTTGTCCAATCCACGAAGGCACAATTTTCCCTATTTCTAGCGCCTCGGTCTTCGCTATATTGGAGAAATTGAGAACCTGTGCATAAGCTTTATACTTTCCGTCAACATAGTCAAAACCCAGTGCAGTGACATAAGCTATGTTTTGAATCTCTTTAGAATCCCAGCAGCCTGATAATAGTGCAAGGGAAATAAAGATGCCGAAGAGTCTTCTTAATGATATCATGTTGGATCTTCCCCTTGATGATCAGAGTCTACAGTTTTTAAATTTTGTGGTCTATGGATTATTTTAATCCAAGGAAAACGTAATATAGTTTTGGCTATATCTTTAAAAATAGGAGGTGAAAGGGGGGATAGGTAAGGTATTCCGAATGTTTGCAACCTTGACATATAAATAACGAGAAGTATCACTCCCAAGATCAGACCATACATCCCTAGAAAAGAAGACATTATAAATAATCCAAGTCTCACAAGACTAAGAACTGAACTCAGGGTCTGATTAACCAATGTCACCCCACAAACAGCGGTAATCGCTCCAACAACGACGACGGAGGGAGATACTAAACCTGCACGAATAGAAGCATCTCCTATGATTAGCCCACCAATGACAGTTAAGGTCTGTCCAATTGAACTAGGTAATCGGACCCCAGCTTCACGAAAGATCTCAAGGAGAATAATAAGTAAGAACATTTCCACTGGTGATGAGAATGGAAGTCCAAACCGTGAACTAGAGATAGTCGCCATTAAATAGAAGGGAATCTGATCCGGGTGATATGCAGTTAATGCTACCCATAGTCCTGGAAGTATAATAGATAACAAGAAACTTAACGCACGAATGAGTCGAACAAATGTGACATAATAAAAACTAAAATGTAGATCCTCGGGTGATTTCAAGAGTAAAGTGAATGTTCCTGGTCCAATCAGTACCATCGGACTCCCATCAATAATGATGACAAATCTTCCATTCAGTAAACAATTAACCGCGAAGTCTGGACGACCCGTGAAATCAAGTAATGGAAAAAGCGAGTACTTTGAATCGGATAGGATCTCCTCTAGATGACCGACACCCGCGATACCATCCACATCTATCTTATCTAATCTTCGCTTGATTTCTGCCAGAATCTTAGGAGAAATGATATCTTGGAAATAGAGTAAACCTACCTTAGTTTTGGTTCTTTTGCCTATAATGAATTTCTCATAACAAAGTGACTTACTGCGAATTCGTTTGCGAATGAGTGCAACATTAACAACAATACTCTCTACAAAACCATCCTTAGGACCTTTAATAGAGATTTCCGTGCTTGATTCTTGGGGCATTCTACCGGGAATCTGACTGATGTTCACGGTTAAGAATGTATTGAGTTGTGGAAAAAAAATCACAAGAGAGCCCTCGAATAAGACCTCATAGAGGGTCTCTTCAGAAGCCATATTCTGAAGAGGTTCAAGTTGTAAAGATCCAAACATTAACCCTTTATGAAGAACGAATTCTTCATTCTCTCGATACAATGCGTGAAGTTCAGGCAGTACGGTACGGCTTATTAGGCTAGGATTTATCGTTCCCTCACTATATATTAGTACCACCGTTGAAGATGGAGACTCATCGTATTGATGAACGAAAATGTGTATATCATCTGATTGCTTGAACATGTCTTTCAGTGTTTGAGGAGTCCAGTTTACTTTCGTTTTTTCGACCGAATGATTGTTCAAGTGGAGCCCTCCTTTGTCGGTTTAGTGAATATCGAAATATACAGTAAAAATAAAGAGAGTAACACGCTTATACATAAGGTTGCAGGAACATATAGTCCGTACGCCCATAGATAGAAATCATTTTGACTAATAGGTAACAAAGACAACAGAATATAACTTGTAGTAATGAGCAGAAGAAATCGAGTCCTCGTGACTTGATTCTTAAAGGGCAGTAAATCCGAGAGCAGATACTGAACAAGACTAATTCGAATCGTTGCCCCAGCTAACCATTGAAACACAGATAAAAAGTCGACATGTTCAACATATTCTCCGAGTTTCAGAAGACGCCATTGTTCATAAGGGGATTGATACTGCTTGGATGCCTCCAATGGACCGAATTCAGTGATGGCTCCAATAATCGGTCCCAATGAAATGAAAATTAAGATAGCTCCAATTAAAAGGAGTTGCCACATGCGAATCTTGGATTTCAAATGGTGTTGTAGGACTACAATAATGAGTAACTCCGTAATACCTCCCCCAACATACACTAAACCGTTAAATACAGGTCCCCATCCATGTTCTAACATGGGTGTCAATCGTGCGTAATCTTTCTGGGGCGTATTTGTTATACTCACAAAAATACCAAGTAGAACGACAAAGGGAAGGAGTATCCCAGAACCTATTGCAATGGATGTAATGCCTACCGTAGCACAGTAAAAGCACACAAGAACTAAGACCACTACTAATACCAGCTTTGGCGTAGAGGGTAGATAGTTGGTAAAAGTCCATGTTGCTGTATGAAATACGGTTGTTCCACCAATTAAATATAGTTGTATACAGATCGGAATGATGAGTATCCAGGCGATGATTGGATGGGTTCGCGAAATGAGCCATGGGAGTAGCTTCTGTTGTCCTGACTTCCTCATAAAAACCGCTATTAAGACGAACCAAGGTATGAAAACAAAAAAGGAGACCACGACGGAAATCCAAGAATCTCTAGCTGAAGCATCGAGGAGCATCGGATTGATGATGATGTGTGTCATCAATCCGTTACTTAACATCAGAATCATAATGGTCTGTAAAATACTGATTTTTCCTATTGAAATGCTCATCCATGGATCACCTCCATTCTTATAGCTTGATCTTTCTGTGCCTCTAAGATTCCCTCGAAATCCAATTTATATGTAATCTAAAGGAAAGAAGATTAGAAACAATCGGAACTGTAAAAGGCAAGGAGATAAGAAGAGCGTGTGTAGCCAAGGGAGTAACGATTACTTCGAAGAATCAGGAGCAGATATATTTTGCGTTCAGGGGACGATGTTTGCTGCAGTTATTCTTCGATTTCATCAGCGAGTTCAGCGGATCGCCGGTGTAGGAGAAATTGTTAACCTCCTGTACGATGTCATACGCATCGTGTTGGCTTTCGAATTCATAGTGGTAATTATCTAATACGGTTGTGACGCCCAGGTAGTGGAATCTCTTGGAACATATAAGTTATAATTGATTCTATAAACTTGCGAAGGAAATGATAATATCGATGAATCAATCACCTAACGGAATGAAAAAGCGATCAAGGTTGCTGCTTCAACAGAAACACATTACGTTCTTATTTATGCTATTGATGATAGGTTTAATTATTCTAGTATTCACCAAGATTTCATTTGTATTTGAACCACTCAAAATTATATTAGCTACGGTATCCGTGCCCATTATTCTAGCTACGGTAGCCTATTATTTACTGAATCCCATTGTAGATCTATTGGAACGATATAAGGTGAAGAGAGGTTATTCCATCCTATGTGTCTATGTCCTTATCATGGGTCTGGTCACGATTCTAGTTGTTGAGATTGTTCCGATCGTACGTGAGCAAATTATGGGACTGGTCGAGAACTTTCCATCATATAGTAAAGAGGCACAAGATTTATTCGAGAGTTGGTTTGGGAGTGATTTATTCTCACAAATACAGCAAAATGTTGGCTTTAACATCCTAGATTTTACTAAAGATATTTCAGCTAAAGTAGCCACATTCTTTAATAGCACATTTAAGGGAATTGGTAACGTAGTAGGAGCAGTAACGGAATTTATACTAGCCTTTATTATTGCACCGTTTATACTAGTGTATCTATTGAAGGATGGTAAGAAATTACCTCAATTCATATTACACTTTCTTCCCGTGAAATATCGTACGCGCACCCATAAAGTGATGACCGAAATGAGCCATCAGATCAGTTCATATATCCGTGGACAGATTATTGTTAGCTTCTGTATCGGAATACTTCTCTATATTGGATACCTTATCATCGGGCTTGATTATTCTGTCGTTCTTGCAATCATTGCAGCTTGTACTAGCATGGTTCCTTACTTAGGACCTACGATTGCTATTGCACCTGCGATTATTGTTGCACTAGTAACTTCCCCATTTATGCTAGTTAAAATGATCATTGTTTGGACTATCGTTCAGCTTATTGAAGGAAAGTTTATCTCTCCGCAGATTATGGGGAAGACGCTGAAAATTCATCCGATTACCATTATTTTTGTGATCTTGGTTTCCGGTAAAATTTTTGGTTTGGTCGGAATCATATTAGCGGTTCCCGGCTATGCGATCCTTAAAGTACTTGTGATGAACATCTTCCAATGGTTCAAAGAGTCGTCGGAATTGTATAAATCTGATCCTGACATTATAGTGGACGAAGAGAAGACTGAAGAAATCGTCATGAAAGAATCTTGAGAAGATAGTTCTAACCATCAGGGTAGATGCTCCTGGTGGTTTTTTTTGTACACTTATTATTAGGGTTATCTCAGGGGATGGATTACAACTGATACGATAATATTTTGTTTGTAGAGTATTAATTGACCCTCTATCAATTTATTCGTATAATTGTAATTATATAGAATAAAATACTAAATTAGGTTCGGTTTATTGGAATCAATTTTCTGTTATAGGGGTGATGGAATGAGTCCTGCAACCACGATTAGAGCAGAAATTATAAATCATATCACAAGTTTTGGACATACATTCAGTAGTTTTGGACTAGCTTCAGGCATTAATAAGGGTGTGATCAGCGCAATTCTAAACAATAATCCACCGAAGCCCATCTCCGTGCGGCAGATAGATCTAATTACGAAGGCACTTGGTTATGCCGAGGGAGCTCTGTATGACTTGTATGTGGGAGAATGCTTCGTCAATGAGAAACCGAATGGTAGAAGGATTAGTTCGTTTCTAGTTCGCTGTGCGGAGCTTGGCAAAGAGGACACGATTGCTCACGTATTATCTAGGTTAATGGAGAACCTTACCTATTTACCGTTAATATTCTCTATTGCTGAAAGGTTATACATCAGTGGGAAGACCAAGGAATCCATTATATTCTACATATGTGTGGCTGAGCATGAGAAGTATCAGCATTCTGAGAGATTAGCGATTAGTCAATATCGTATATTTAGAGCCTCCATTGGACTTGATGCAGAACAAAATATGGAGGCCACACTTCAGTTTATAGCCTATCGCAAGAGATTACCGGAAAATTATCAGTTAGATGCATTGCTCCAGCTAATGGACATCTACTACACTATGAATAAGTGGGAGAAAGCTGAATATTATGCAGATGAGTCAATCGCTCTTTCTACCATTGTTTTACAGAATGAGAAGCGTAAAAAATTAGGAAATAGACCCTATGAACAGTTGGTAACAGACAAGCCATTGGTCAACTATTACGCGTACGGTTATTTGATGAAGGGAGTAGCATTACAAAAGCAGGGACGCTATGAGGAAGCCCTGAAATATGTTGCTGGATATGCAGATTTAAGCTGGGTAGAAGGACTAGATCAAGAAGGACGCTTAATAGTGGAGAAATACCATATGTGGGCTATAGCTAACAAGTATACACTAGAGATTCTTATGGGGAATGAGAGTATTCTTCCACAATACACTCAACTTTTGCAAGATAATCCGCAAGAAATTCTGCCTGGTCTTCTTACCATTATGGAATCGGCAAACCAGCATGGCTTCTCTGTAGACGATATTCTGGAGCAGTTTAACGATGCTATTCAAGAATATGAGAAAGAACCTTTCTCATATTTAAGCAATGGTTACAGTGATGTTTCTAATAAGGTGAAATATGCTAATTTTTGTTATCAAATTGCAATATACCAATTTAGTAATAAGAGATACAGAGAAGCGATCAAAAATACTTTACAAAGTCTAACAATTAATGATAATATAAACAAAAAAAGCGAAGTCATTGATTCTATGTCGTTATTTGACATATATAGGAACTTTGCCACTGAAGAAGAACTGAAAGAGTATGATAGGTTTATAAAAGGAGGATGTAATCATGAAAGCAGTGATAGCTTCGTTAATTCTAGTTA
>DASXLR010000088.1:0-11289 GCA_036496075.1 Paenibacillus sp.
CTCGCCTACATAGGGCTCTTCCGTCGCACTTCGAAGTCCCATATATCCATTCCCTAGAGACATGATTGCTTCGGCCTTACCTAATAAGTTACTGGAAAAACTAGAATCCGCAACGATCCAATTCTTCAACTTGCCCTTTCCTATATCATATTTCATCATCGCAGCTATACCTCCGTTATTCTTCCACGCTCATTGCGTGTATGATAAATTCAAACGCTAGACAAGCAAAGACCCATCCTCCCATCAAAATGAAGGGAGACGGGCCTCTCAAACTTACATAATCCATATTTATTTAATTGGACAACTCGCCTATTGAACAGCCGTTTAACCTTTAACCGCTCCTGCCGTAATGCCATCAATAATATTTCGTTGCATGAAGATGAAGAACACAATAACCGGGATGGAAGCCATCGTTAACGCCGCCATAGCCAGATGCCATTCGTTCATGTATTGACCGAAATAGACGGATGAGGCAATCGAAATCGTCCGATTCTTCTCCGAGCTGAGTGTGATTAACGGAAGCAAGAAGTCGTTCCAAATCCATAGTGAATGCAAGATCGCAATCGTCGTCGTCACAGGCTTCAACAACGGAAGCACGACCCGGAAGAAGGCACCTACAATGCCGTTACCATCAATGAAAGCAGCCTCTTCTAACTCACGCGGGATGGACTTGATGAAGCCGTGATATAGAAATACGGCTAGCGGAATCCCAAAGCCCCAATACATGATAATGATGCCGGGAATCGAATCCATGAGGTGTAATTCACTACTTACCTTCACTAGCGGGATCATTAACGTCTGGAACGGGATGACGAGTGAAGACAAGATGAGTAAAAATAACATCGAACTTACCCAACCCGGACGCCGGACAAATTGATACGCAGCTGGTGCACTAATGATTAATATCCCCACTACCGAAAAAACCGTAATGGTAAGCGAGTTCATAAGTACGCCACCAAAATTAAGTTGTTTCCATACCGTCTCAAAATTACTGAAATTAAACGTCGTTGGCAGCGATGCAACCGTTGAGACAACCTCATTATACGTTTTAAAGGAATTAACTAATGTAATATACAAGGGAAAGAAAACAACAATAGCAAAGACAGCTAATATCGTGAATACGATCCATTGGCGTTTATTTTTACGTTTATGCATTATAGCTCCACCTCCCTACGTTTCAGCACAATGGACTGAACTAAGGTGATAGCAGCAAGAACAAGGAAGAAAATAACCGCTTTCGCTGAAGCATAGGTGAACAAGTTTCTTCCGAAGCCTTCCGTGTAGATGTGATAGGCTAACGACTGCGTTGTTCCGAATGGACCTCCGCCTGTAAGGGAGTAGTTCAGGTCAAAACCCTTGAAGCCGTTCGCAATCGCCAAGAATAAGTTAATGGTTAATGCCGGACGAATGAGTGGGAATATCACGTTCCACATTCTGTTCCAATAGCCTGCGCCATCAATTTCAGCAGCTTCCAGCATATCTTTCGGTACACCTTGAAGTGCTGCCAAGTAAATAATCATGAAATATCCAACAGACTGCCACACCGCTACCATCACGATCGACCAGAAGGCGTAATCCGGAAGGCTCAGCCAATTTTTCTGAAATAGCGACCATCCTGTCGCAGCTCCGATTTCACTGAACAGATTTGTAATAATGAATTGCCAGATGAAGCCTACGATAACTGAACCCATCACGTACGGTAAGAAGAAGATGGTTCGCAGGAGGTTCCGAAATTTAATGGCTTGATTTAAGCCAAGGGCAAGCAGTAGACCAAATACATTGAGTAGAATCGTTGTAATCGCAACATACTTCGCGGTAAATATAAAGGATCTGAAGAAGGCGGTGTCGTGGAATAACCGTTCATAGTTACTCCACCCCACCCAACTTATATTGCTGCTAATGCCATCCCAGTCCTGAAAACTGTAAATAATCGCTCTTAGGAATGGAATTAGAATAACTAAAGTGAAGAAAATGATAGCAGGTGCCACAAAAGCGACATATATCAATCGTCTACGTGTCTTAATCATCATGCCTAATCATCCCTACTTTTTGACTTTTTGGTTCCAAATATCCTGTAGTTCCTTAATGGCTTCGTCTTTATCGTATTGTCCGCCTACATAAGCCTGCAAAGGTACTGCGAAATCTTCAGCAATGCCGGATGGCCACAACTGGAAGGACCAAATCAACGTTTTGTTCTCTGTTAGTTACGTATTCAAATCTTCTGCTAATGGACCGAGTTCAGGTATCGTCTTTAAATCGGTGAAAGCAGGAATCATTTTGTAGGAATCTACCATATACTTCTGACCGTTCTCATGTAGCCATGTTAAGAATTTCTTGCTCTCATCAAGGGCTTTGGATTCTTTGCTAATCGAGTAGTATGTTGATACCCCGATAGGCATTTTAGTATCTTCTGGATTATCATTAAGCGGAATCGCGAACATTCCAATATTCATATTCGGGTTAATTTTTGTAATCGAATCGATCGCCCATACCCCTTGTTGCATCATCGCTGTTTTGCCGGATGCAAAATCTGATACCTGATTATCGTAACTTAAGCCAATTGTATCTGTGCCTTTACCATATTGAATCGTCATGTCTAACACATCAAAGAATCCGTTCAAGTTCGCCAAATCAGAGATTTTAGCCTCTCCTTTGTACATTTTCTCGATTGTCGCTGCTGGATCTTTCTCAAATGCAAATGGAAGATTGAATAAATGTTGACCCAATACCCAGAATGACTTGTACCCTTCCGAGTAAGAAGAAATTTGTGCAGCTTTGAGCTTCTCGTTCACTTCTTTTAGCTCCGTTAGCGTCGTTGGCACTTTACTAATACCCGCTTTGGAGAATAGATCCTTGTTATAAATAAATCCATATCCTTCTACAGCGAGCGGGAAGCCGAGCTTCTTGCCGTCTACAGTCATTCCTGGCTCCGCTGAAGGAACCACCTTGTCCATCCATGGCTCATCAGATAAATCGACCAAGCGATCGGACCAGTCTTGAATGTCTGTATACGCTCGAGTCATGAAGATATCTGGACCATCGCCAGCTGCAAAGCGTGTTTTTAATAACGTATCGTAGTTGCTTGTGACTTGTGCCTCAATGTTGACATTAGGGTTTAGTGCCATATAATCCGCTGTCATGGCTTTGATTTTGTCTGTAATTTCCGTTTTGAAATCCATGATCTTAATCGTTACTTTTTCACTGCTTGAATTTCCTTTATTATTGGTTGCCTCATTCTTACTGTTTGTACTTCCGCCGCCAGCACAACCGCTAATCAAAGACAAAAATACAATACTCGTGAGAAGCATTAACATGACCTTACGCATCTCTATTCCCCCTTAAGTAGTTGTTTTCTTTTGCTACACCTTTATTTTACAAATTACTTGTCAGCAGAAACAGAGATTATATTCGCTAAAAAGAGTAAATTATGAACCTCTCACTTGTTTGCGATATTTCAGCGGGGGTAAACCCATTTGCTTGCGAAATACTTTGCTAAAATAGTTCTCGTCCGCATATCCAATGATCTCCGCAATTTTGATCACGGACATCTCGGTATGCATCAGCAATGACTTAGCCTTCTGCATTCGTAAATGCGTCTGGTAAGTGACCACCGTGGTGTTGTACATCTCTTTGAATTTCTTCGCAATGTATTGCGGACTGAAATGGAAATGCTCCGATAAACTAATCAGGGTAATATTTTCATGAAAATGCTGCTGGATATACTCATGGATGGCCTGTATCCCTCGGCTTTCATACCCATCCATACCACTAACTTCAATCAGGCGCCACCATTGTTGAATCATCTTCGTCTCCCACTCTGCAATAGAGCTTATCCATAATGGAATGGATAAATCGTCTACATTCTTATTCAGCTTTCGACTGGCGCGTTCCAACATATAGTTGGCTTCCTTGGTCATCATCTGCAAATTTTTAAAAAGCAACATACGGCATGTACGAAGCTCTTCGGCAAACCCATGTATAATCTCAGCGACATAAGCCTTATTACGGTCTTCTAAAGCGATATTTAAGAGTAATTCCTGGTTAGATAGACTCGGTTTCACATCGTCACCGTCGTAGGCGCTGTCATATGCAGCGGATATCGGGGACTCCAATAACGTTGCCCTAGCTGAATCGATCTGTTGTTGAATTTGTTGTAGGTTGGTTCCCCCATTGCTTGTGCCTGTCAATACCTCTAAGCCAATGATCTTGCTCCAATCCGCTGTCATCTTGTTGATGAAATACTGCAATTTATTCGTTAAGCTTCCAGGCTCTTCGGCCGTTAGCAATAACCAACGATAATCGTCACACCGGAATAATAGATGTGCACCATACTCTTCTAAAGACTCAGAAGCAATATTTCTTAGAGCAAATGCAAACAACTCTGCATTCCCGTCATACCGCTGTTCAATACATAGAGGACTGTCACGCATCAAAATGATGGTCGCTCGAAGGCATTCTACCGCCATCTTCGACTTGTGAAAATAACCTTTGAGTTCGGAATAATTCGGTGTCTCCTCCTTGAGAGACTGATTCATTTTTTGCTCAATCACTAAAAAGTCAGCTTGTTTCAGGAGAAATTCTGTATCTCTATCGACACGCATGGTGTCCTCCCTCAATTTGCATAATGTTACCGCTTGCAAGAGGGCTTGTTCTACATCCTTCTTCTTAAATGGTTTCAAAATATAGTCGATGCCATTAGCCTTAATCGTGGCTCGTGTATACATATAGTCGTTGTAACCGCTAACAACAATAATCTGTATATCGGGATATTTCTCGCGAATCACCTCTAACAATTGAATCCCATTCATTTCGGGCATGCTCATGTCACAGAACACCACTCTAGGTTTGTGCAATCGAATCATGTCCAGTGCTTGAAGACCATTCTCCGCCTGAAATCGTTCTCTTACACCAAACCGCTCCCAGTCTATAGCCAGTTCAATTCCCTCTCTTACATGCTCCTCATCATCAACAATTAATACTTTCACAGAAGCTCCTCCTCGTCATTCAATCGCTTGGGATCATCACCATTGGGATATGTAATGAGATGATGGTTGCTTCATAAGGAACGCTCGTCACTTCCCAAGTAAATTCTGAACCATAAAACAATCGCAACCGTTGCAACACATTGATTAATCCAATGCCATTCTTACCATAGTGCAGCTTGTCCTCTACGTAATCCTGACGAATGGCCTCGATTGTCTCTGACGTAATTCCCTTTCCATCATCTATCACCTGAATACACAGCAAGTGCTCTGACTCCTTGGTCTCTAGCACAACATCAAGGTGTATAAATCCATAGCCTCGTCCTCTTTCAATCCCGTGTACGATACTATTCTCAATAAGCGGCTGAAGCAGCATCTTAGGTACTTCCAAATATCGCGCTTCTGGAGGAATGGACATGGTGTACGATAATTTACTTTTAAATCGGCCCTGTTGAAGAGACATGTAGTCTTCAATATGCTTTAACTCCATCTCCAACATGACGATCTCGGTCTGAAAATCCATGCTATACCGCAAAATCGATCCCAATTCGGATATTTTATCACTGATTTCGTAAGCACCGTGTTTCATCGCAATCGTACCGATGGATTGCATCGTATTGTAGAGAAAATGCGGATTGATTTGCGCCTGCAACATCTTGAGTTGCGCTGTAGTCAGCTCTAAACGATATCGGTGCTCACGATTCATGTAGTCATCCAAATTCCGAGTCATCCCATAGAATCGATCTTCCAAAAGACCCATCTCATCGGTTCGCTTCTTTCCCTTCGGAATATCAAAATGGCCTTTCTCAACCCGAGCAATATTGCGAATTAGTCTTCTCACAGGGAGAATTATGAAATAAGACAAAATCATGGCTAATACAACGACAAAGGCAATGGCGATGAATTGAATGAGTAAGGATCGGTTAATGGTCTTGTGCGCAGAAGAATATATAACGGCATTGGGCACAAATTTCACTAATGTGAACGGAAAATCATTGTATTCATTGTGCACATAGATAAACACCCCTTCTCTTCGTTCCAATTCTCCTTCAAAGAATCCTCGACTCCCGAGCAGCTTACCTTGGATATGACTTAATCCTTTCGTATCCTCATTAGAACTGTAGAGAAGCTGCTGTTCGTCTTTAATAAGCAAAAAATACGCATCATCCGTAGAGAGCTGAGAATAAATCAGTTTATCAATTTCTCTGAGTCCAACATACATATTTAAAGTTCCGAGTATCGTCGATCTTGGATAGTCAATCAAATTCTTCTGCATCAGCAGAACCTCTTTATTTCCCAGATGTTTCACACTATATTGCATGGATTCACCCTGTATCTTGTCATAGTCCTGCAGCAGCTTCTCTAGCTCGCTATTGCCAACATCCGAAGATGTAAACGCTTGCTTTTTTGAGTTGCTAATATATCTAACCGCATGGAACTCTGACCGGCTAATATACATGGCATTCACTTTGTTATAGATGTACAACTTCTGAAGCGGCGATGTCTGTTCTGATCTGAAATAACTCATGAGCTGCGGATCGACATAGAAAGAACCCAACAACATATTTAAATCATGAACATAGATCTTCAAATTATTCGATATAATCTCCATCGCATTATAATTCAGTTCAATCACTTGTTCTTTCATTGAGCTGGATGTCGTCTGATACGCAATTATATTGGATAATGAAAATGGAACCACGGTTGCGAGCAGCATACCGATTAGCAATTTACTGAACAAACTCTGTTTTAGCCAGCGCATATACTATCCCTCCAGTCATTACCTAGCAAAAAAAGAAATACGACTACATTTATTCATGTGTATCTAAGGGCTAATTATGATAACATTTTATTAAAATGATATAAATTTATCAAATGGGTAAGTCTTACATATGCTAATCAGTCCCAAGCGAAACCGTATGAGCTTAGAACGACAAGAGCCGAGTAAGCACAAGCTATGCGCCTGTGCTTACTCGGCTCTTCATAATCCAAAGAACTAGGGGAATACGTAGGAAAAGAGAAGTCAAATCCCTAACACGACCGCCTAAAACTTAAACCTATTAATCAACTGCTGCAAATCACCTGACATATGCGATAAATTAGAAGCCAGTCCCGACACTTCTTCCATGGAAGCAAGCTGTTCCTCTGCGGAGGAGGCAATTTCCTGTGAATGACTGGACGCAATCCTGGCAATGTTCGTAACGTTCTCGCCACTGGCCGATATCTCCTGTACACTCGCTGAAATTTGTTGGGTTATGCTCGCTAATTCTTCGATCTGCTCGGAAATTCGAATCGTTGACGTGGTTATATCTTGAAATCTAAGTTCCGTTTCCTTGGCAACTTCAGTTCCGGAAAGCACTTCTTCCTTGACTTTGTTCATCGTTTGAACGGATCGTTTCATGTCATTCTGCATTTCTTCAATCAAGCTAGAAATCTCATTGGTGGAGCTGTTCGATTGGTCCGCCAGCTTCCTGACCTCACCGGCAACGACGGCAAATCCCCGGCCGTGCTCCCCGGCGCGTGCCGCTTCGATTCCGGCATTCAATGCCAACATGTTGGTTTGACTAGAGATGTTCCGAATAATCGTGAGCACCTGATCAATTTGTGCGGTCCGTTGCTCCAAGAGTTGGATGACGTCATTAGAATCATTGACGGATTCGCTGATGGAGCTCATTTGCTTGACGTTATTTTGTACAGCAACTCCTCCCAATCCCGCGATGTCTCTCGTATCCGCTGAAGATTCCGCAATCGTCGAGGAACTCTCGGCAATACGTTGGATACCGATGGACATCTCTACAAGGGACGTCGTCGTTTGCTCCAAGGTGACCCGCTGTTCTTCGATTCCATCGGCGGACTCTTGAATGGCTATGGTGATTTGTTCCGTCGCCTTGCTCGTTTGTTCCGCGCCGACCATTAAATCATTGGAGTAAGAAGCGACCTGCTGCGTGGATTCATTCACTTCTCCAATAAAGTGCCTCATCTGCTTAACCATGTTATTAAAGTCTCTGGCCAATTCGCCAACTTCATCATTCGATTTGTTGTGAACCTCTTCCACCGTAAAATTACCTGTAGCCACTTCATTTAATTTTCTTGCAATCAGCTGAATCGGCTTGGCGAGACGAGTCGAGAAGAAACTCACAATAAACATCCCCAATATCACGGCAATAGAACCGATCCATAAAACAAGTTTTAATACATCCCGGGCGCCAGCATTGAATTCTGTCACGTAAGCGCCGGAACCGACGATCCATCCCCAGTTGGGATCCATTTCTACATAAGAAATTTTCGTTTCTATTTTATTATTGTCCCCTGGGAGCTTATATTCATAAGATAGAAAACCTCCCCCTTTGATTCCCATTTCCACGATCTCTTTCCCCAGCATTACACCATCTTGTGTCTTAAAATTCGTCAGGTCATCCCCTTCGTTGTTCGGATTCATTACCGATATTGCATTTTTATTTACAGCCCACGGATATCCCGTCGTACCCACTGTGTAAGCCTGTTTTATCGGACGGATATTTTTGGCATCTTTTTGTCCTAACAGTTCCTGTCTAACTTTTTCTTGCGCTTCCTCTAAAGTCAGTTTCCCGGCTTTGACTTCTCCATCCATCACATTCATCATGCCAATGACGGCCTTCACGCTATGTTGAAGTTGGTTTTTTCCCGCCTCATCCAATTTGCTCTTGGATGATTGATATGTCGTTATCCCTATTAGAATCGTAGGCACTAACAAAAGAAATAAACATAATACGACTAACTTGGTTCTTAATGACCTAAACTGCACTTTCATGGGAAACCTACCTTTCGTAGTCGGAAAAAATTATTTATTTCTTTTATATCGGTAAAGGAAATAAAAAAGTGAATGCATAAAGGCTTAATAAAGCAACAGTCCGACTATTTATAATTTAATCACGTCCTACATTAGAAAGAAGCCTCTCGAAGTTCAAGTGTTAGTTGAACTTATGAAGAAGCTTCTTTTTCGTTCATCTTTCGTTACAATGATTACGGATATAGTATAAATTAACGCTATACGATGAATTCATAGACGGAAATAAGATCAATTGAATATCTTCGTTTGTATTCTCATTGATGCGTCAATCTTATCAATAATTATACTTATTAGCTAAATATTGTGTATTAGTTTGTTCAAATAAAGAAACTGTCTTACATGAGCCTCAGCACCATTCCTCCTGCAGCTCCAGTGAGAACTATTACCCAGGGAGGAAGCTTCCAGAAGACAAGCATAATATACAATAGAGCCGCTAGGGCAAAATCCATAGGTTCCAAAATTGCAGTAGTCCATAGGGGGTCATACAGCGCAGCTAACAATATCCCAACGACCGCAGCATTTATGCCTACCAACGCACCTTGGATTTTCGGACTGTTTCTTAGACCGTTCCAAAACGGGAGCATACCCACAACAAGGAGAAATGCCGGTAAGAAGATGGCAATCGTCGCAATGATCGCACCGGATATTCCGCCCAGCATGGCTCCGAGATACCCTGCAAATGTAAATAGAGGCCCTGGAATAGCCTGAGCAGCACCGTACCCTGCTAGAAAATCCGCCTGACTCACCCATCCTGTAGGAACTACCTCTCGTTCTAGAATCGGCAACACGACATGACCTCCACCGAACACCAAAGATCCCGAACGATAAAAGCTATCAAACATCGCTAACCATTCGTTATCTCCCCACTGTCTAAGCAGCGGTAGTACTAGGAGAAGGCCGAAAAATAAAGCGAGGCAAGCGACGGCAAAGTATCGACTTATTGCAATTGGTAATTCGGGCGTTCCCGCCACCCCTTTCTTCCGGTATAACCATAAACCTACAACTCCTGCTACAAGAATAACTAGAACCTGACTATAAGCTGATTGCCAACATAAAGTAATTGTTGCAGCGATCACCGCTATGGTGACTCGATCCCGATCCGGTGTGAGCTTCCGACCCATTCCTAAGATAGCATGGGCTACAATGGCTACAGCAACAATCTTCAATCCATGAATCCATCCTACGTTTCCTATATCAAATCCCTTAAGCAGGAAGGCAAAAGCCACTAAAGCAATGACAGAGGGAAGCGTGAATCCTAACCAAGCAATTACTCCGCCTAGCAATCCTGCCCTTACGATGCCAATTCCTATCCCAATCTGACTGCTGGCCGGGCCAGGAAGAAACTGACAAAGTGCAACTAGGTCAGCGTAACTTCGTTCATCCATCCATTTTCGACGACGGATGTACTCGTTATGAAAATAACCGAGGTGTGCAATCGGTCCTCCAAAGGAGGTTAGCCCGAGTTTAGTCGATACACTCAAGACCTCCATCAGAACAGAAATCCTTCCTTGTTGCTTACCCTGTGGTTCCACTTGCTCATTTGTCTCCATACCGTTCCAAACTCCTTATCAGTTTGTACATTTGCGTAGATTTGATCTGCACAACCTCTCGAATACTTCTATCTGTTCCACACTCACCCTATTCTCACTTACATCTTGATCTTCTTCTGATCATGGAATTCGACTATATTTTAAGCTATAATTCCATTGCACTTCAATCCTTTTACAGAAATTTTACAAAGCTTTACTTCAACGTTACAATCCAACCTGCTCAATGAAATGAAGCGTCTAAAGTGATTAATATTAGAAAAAGCCTCTTCATAAGTTCAATCGTTAGTTGAACTATCATGAGAGGCTTCTTTTTTGTTCATCTTTTGCTACAATGATTACGGATATAATATAAGTAAACGCTATAAGATGAATTCATTAACGTAAATGAGGTCGATTGAATATGGAACTACGACAGCTACAATATGCACTTCAAATAGCTGCAGAACGCAATTTCTCACGCGCCGCAGATAAGCTACACATTGCCCAACCTTCACTAAGTCAACAACTTTCTAAATTAGAGAAAGAAATCGGTGTGCTACTCTTTCAGCGAAATACAAGCAGTGTTGAACTCACCCATGCGGGTGCAGCCTTTATGGAGCAAGCACAAAAAATTGTAGATGCTGTTGAACTTCTTCATCAAGAAATGACCGATATATCCCAGCTACGTGGAGGTAAGGTTGTCATCGGAAGTATGCCTATTACAGGTTCTCATTTACTTCCTTATGTATTACCCGTTTTTAGACAGACCTACCCTGACATTGAGATCACACTCCTAGAGGACTCCTCAATGAATCTAGAGAAGCTAACAGCCAATGGCAAAACAGATTTAAGCTTGCTCTCCCTCCCTCTCCTAGAACCTTCACTTGCTTACGAAGTCATAGGAGAAGAAAAAATTGATTTGGCTGTCCCTCCAGAGCATCCTTTGGCT
>DASXLR010000089.1:0-11224 GCA_036496075.1 Paenibacillus sp.
GAAAATTTTAATAACTAAGAAGGTAGGCTTGGCTGATGAATGCGGCAAAGCCTACCTTCTTTAGGTATTGAAGTTGTCATTTCGGATATGATATTGGAAGAAGATTGGAATCAATATATCCATGAAGATCGAGTTTTTGAGATCAATTATTGTTTTAGTGGCAGCGCCGATGTTATTACAAGGGAAACCATTTCTCAACTTCAGTACAACCCGGCAATGTATATACTATAGAAGATAGCGAAATTTGTTTGTTCAAGAAATCAAAACAGAGATATCAATGTCTGGAAATCAGGATGTCACCGGAAAGATACTGCGCTACTTTGAGTCTGCGGACGATTACAGAAGTGTTGAGAACTGCTTAAAGAGTCAGATGGGGCGAATAAACCCTTTGGAGGATTCAATAATACTCAAACGAGCAGTGAACGAGATGGTACACTCGTAATATAGGGGTTCATTAAAGAAATTGCATGTGGAAAGTAAGATCATGGAAATTGTTTTGCTGGTTTTAGAAAAATATAAGAGAGAAAATGATTCGAATACAGGGTTTTATATGAAAAACAAGATATAGAAAAGCTTTAAAGAGTTGTTTGGAATGACTGTTTTTGAACATGTCCGGGATCAACGTCTTGAAAAGGGTGTATTCTTAATGGAGGTTGAACAATTGAATGTTGGTGAGGCAGCGGCGGCTGTAGGATATAGCAATCCAAGCAACTTTTCTGCGGCTTTTTTTAAAAAATATGGCTGTAAGCCGATACAATATTTAAAGTCAAAAACCAGTATGTTTGATTTTGAAATCCAAGATATTTTCAAGATAATTCAGATTCAAAAATGTACTAAAACGTCGTTCACTTTCGATAAAGGAGTAGAACGGCGATTCTTTATATTATGAAGTCCCCATTTATCCCCTATGTCCACCTTACTGATTTATCTTTTCTTCGTATATGTAATTCTATCTTTTTATTCTATTTGTCTAACTTCTATTTGTCAGTCATGACACCAATATGGATGATATATCAAGTTTCAGGTGTTTTAAAGTGAAATACAGCAATAACGTTCTTAGCCGAAAAGAATCCGTTCACAGGTGGAAATTTTTCTTGTTGCAAATGATAATCAATATTAAGAGGGGATCAGCTTAATAAGGGTTCAGAGGATGATTATTCGTTTTTGAGTGCGAAAATTTCTTGTGAAAGTGGATAAGAATAAATCAATTTAATAAAATAAATGATAATCATTGAGAATCAAGACGAAGTAGTTTAGAATGAGTATAAACACAATTGAAATCGGGGGCATCGTCCCTGTTAATATATTTCCGGTTTCTACAAAATATCAAATATGGGTTAACATCTATATAACGGAGGGAAAAAAACATGGCAACAAATTTCGTCATTGAAGGTCTTAAAGCATCAATCGAGGGTAAAGAAATACTTAAAGGAATCAACCTTCAGATGAAGGGCGGAGAGGTTCATGCAGTTATGGGACCTAATGGTACAGGTAAAAGTACACTCGCTTCTGCGCTTATGGGACATCCTAAGTACGAAGTAACTGCAGGTTCAGTAACTCTTGATGGTGAAGACGTACTTGATATGGCTGTAGATGAGCGGGCACGCGCAGGTCTTTTCTTAGCGATGCAGTATCCAAGTGAAATTGCAGGGGTTACGAACTCAGACTTCCTTCGCAGTGCTATTAATGCACGTCGTGAAGAAGGTAGCGAAATTTCTTTGATGAAATTCATTCGTCAAATGGAATCCAAAATGAAAGAACTCGAAATGAACCCAGAATTTCTTCACCGTTATTTGAATGAAGGTTTCTCGGGTGGGGAAAAGAAACGTAACGAAATTCTACAAATGATGATGCTGGATCCGAAACTTGTCATTCTTGATGAGATTGATTCCGGCTTAGATATTGATGCATTGAGAATTGTAGCTAATGGTGTAAATGCAATGAGAAGTGAAGATCGCGGTTTCCTAGTGATTACCCACTACCAACGCCTACTAAACTATATTAAGCCTGACTTTGTACACGTGATGATGCAAGGGGTTATTGTGAAATCAGGTGGTCCAGAATTGTCTGAACGACTAGAAGCTGAAGGTTATGATTGGGTGAAAGAGGAACTTGGAATTGAAGATGAGACTGTAGGTCAAGAAGCGTAAATATAACGGGAGGAGGACAACGAAATGACAACACAAACCATTCTTCCGGTTGACGCCGAAAGCCTGAAAGTAATCTCCAAGCGCAATAACGAACCGGATTGGTTAGCGGAATTACGTTTAAAAGCATTGGAATTGGCGGCTCAGTTGGAATTACCTAAGCTTGAGAAGACAAGAATAGATCGTTGGAATACGCAAGGATACGGAACCTATCAGGAAGCTGCTACGATTCAATCTTTGAATGAAGTTCCTACTTCAATTCAAGATTTAATTAAAGATCAGGAAGCGTCTGGTAGCCTTATCGTTCAGCGTAATTCAGGTGTGGTTTACACTAAACTGTCCCCTGAATTATCTTCACAGGGCGTTATCTTTACAGATCTTCACACCGCAGCTAGAGAACACGGAGATTTAGTGAAGACTTATCTACACAACGCGGTTAAGAGTGATGAGAATTCCGTTACAGCTCTACATGCAGCTCTTTGGAATGGTGGAGTTTTCCTCTATGTGCCTAAGAATGTAGAAGTAACCATCCCTCTTCAGGCTATATTCCTTACAGATGAAGCTCAAGCAACGTTTGCACCGCATATACTGATTGTGGCAGAAGCGAATAGTTCGGTCACTTATGTTGATAACTATGTGTCTGGTGAGCTTGATGGAGATATTCTTCATAATGGAGCTGCAGAGGTATTCATCAAAGCTGGGGCTAAGGTTCGTTATGCTTCTGTTCACCAAATGGGTGAGAATGTAACGGATTTAAGTTATCGCCGAGCTGTAGTTGAGAATGATGGCGCTATTGAGTGGATCGTTGGTGAAATGAATAGTGGAGATACTATGAGTAACACGAATTCAATTCTCAAAGGGAGTGGTTCCACGACAGATGCTAAAGTCATTGCTGTCGGATCTGGTGCGCAGAAGCTGAACTATACGACACAAGCTCAGCATTTTGGTAAAAGTTCGCTTAGTCAGATGATTACTCGCGCTGTAATGCGTGAGAAAGCGACTGCCATCATTAACGGAATCACGAAGATTGAGAAAGGGGCTAGCAAATCCGATGGTCAGCAGACCGAAAAAGTATTGATGCTAAGTCCTAAAGCCCGTGGAGATGCGAATCCAATTCTACTTATAGATGAAGATGATGTAACGGCAGGGCATGCTGCTTCTGTTGGACAAGTAAATCCTGAACAAATTTACTATCTTATGTCTCGTGGTATTTCACGTTCAGAGGCCGAAGCGCTAGTGATTTACGGCTTCTTAGCTCCTGTGGTATCCCAAATTCCGTTGGAAGGATTACAGACCCAACTTCAGTCATTAGTTGAAAGGAAGTTAGGACAATGAACAATCTAATCCGAGAGCAGTTCCCAATCTTGCAGCAGGAGATCAATGGACATCCGTTAGTATATTTGGACAGTGCGGCTACTTCTCAGAAGCCGCGTGCCGTTATTGAAGCATTGCAGCATTATTATGAATGGGATAATGCTAATGTGCATCGCGGTGTGCATACACTCGGTAGTCGTGCTACAGATGCATATGAAGGATCGCGCGAGAAAGTAGCCAAGTTCATTCATGCTCGTAGCACACAAGAGATTATTTTTACTCGTGGAACTACGACAGCTCTGAACATGGTAGCTTCTTCATATGCTCGAACTGTCTGCGGCGAAGGTGATGAGATTGTACTTACACCTATGGAACACCACAGTAATCTCATCCCGTGGCAGCAAGTAGCTAGAGCTACTGGTGCTACTTTGAAATATATAGCATTACAACCAGATGGATCAGTTGATTTGGCAGAAGTAGAGAAAGTGGTTACATCTCGTACGAAAATTGTAGCTATCGCATATGTCTCTAACGTGATGGGCGTCGTGAATCCTGTCAAACAAATCGCTGAAATTGCCCATCGGAATGGTGCAATTATCGTAGTGGACGGAGCACAAAGCTCCCCTCACATGGCCGTTGATGTTCAAGATTTGGATTGTGATTTCTATGCTTTTTCCGGTCACAAAATGTGTGGACCGACCGGCATTGGAGTATTGTATGGTAAGAAGGCGTTACTCGAAACCATGGAGCCTGTAGAATTCGGTGGAGAAATGATTGATGATGTCGGGCTCTATGAATCGAATTGGAAGGAACTCCCTTGGAAATTCGAAGGAGGAACTCCTATCATCGCTGGAGCTGTAGGCTTAGCAGCGGCGATTGATTTCCTTGAGGAAGTTGGTATGGACAATATTGAACGTCATGAGCGTACGCTTGCTGCATATGCGATAGATCGTTTATCTGAGATTGAAGGCATTACCTTATATGGTCCACGTCATCGTGAAGTGGGACTTGTTACCTTCAATTTAGGAGAAGTGCATCCGCATGATGTAGCTACTGTACTAGATGCAAGTGGAATTGCTATCCGTGCTGGGCACCATTGTTGCCAACCACTAATGCGTTGGCTACAAGTAAGCTCTACTGCTCGTGCTAGCTTCTACCTCTACAATACGGAAGACGATATTGACCGACTTGTTAGTGCCTTAATTCAGACAAAGGAGTACTTTGGCGATGCAACTTGATGACTTATACCGTCGTGTAATCATGGACCATTATAAAACGCCTCGGAATAAGGGAACTTTTGAAGAGGGTGCAGTAACCATCAATTTAAATAATCCGACTTGCGGAGACAAAATAACACTTCAGATCAAACTTGAGGATGGAATCGTTCAAGATGCTAAATATTCTGGTGATGGCTGCTCGATCAGCATGTCCTCTGCATCCATGATGACAGATGCTGTGAAGGGTAAGACTATTGAAGAAGCTCAGGACTTAGCAACACGTTTCTCTGCCCTTATGCAGGGTGAAGATGTGCAATTCGATGAATATGAAGACATTGAAGCCTTATCTGGTGTGAACAAGTTTCCAGCACGCATTAAGTGTGCGACTCTAGCTTGGAATGCACTGCGGAAAGGTATAGATGATCAAGACCTGAACAAATAATGAAAGGGAGGCTAATCATATGGCTAAACAATTAGAAGAAGTAGAAGAGTATCAATATGGCTTTCGCGATGAGCATGAATCTGTATTTAAATCAGGTAAAGGTCTGACTCGCGAAATTGTGATGGAAATATCCA
This sequence comes from Paenibacillus sp., assembly GCA_036496075.1. Lineage (GTDB taxonomy): Bacteria > Bacillota > Bacilli > Paenibacillales > Paenibacillaceae > Paenibacillus_AQ. The sequence continues at coordinate 5,255 of DASXLR010000089.1, forward strand.
AAATTAAAAATGAACCAGAATGGATGCTTGATTTCCGTCTGAAAGCATTGGAGCAATTCTACAAGATGCCAATGCCTAAATGGGGCGGAGATATGGATGATTTGGATTTCAATGAAATCCAATATTTCGTTAGAGCTTCCGATAAGCAAGGAAAGACGTGGGAGGAAGTTCCTTCCGAAATTAAAGAAACATTCGACAAGCTAGGTATTCCGGAAGCGGAGCAAAAATTCCTTGCGGGTGTATCTGCACAGTATGAATCAGAAGTGGTATACCACAGCATGCAGAAGGACCTTGAAGATCAAGGGGTTATCTTCATGGATATGGATACAGCACTAAAAGAACATCCTGAAATTGTTAAAGAATATATCAGCACAATCATTCCGGTAGCTGATAATAAGTTCGCTGCATTGAATAGTGCCGTATGGTCAGGTGGTAGCTTCATCTATGTTCCAAAAGGTGTGAAATGTGAAGTGCCATTGCAGGCATACTTCCGTATTAACTCTGAGAATATGGGACAATTTGAGCGTACACTGATTATCGCTGATGAAGATAGCTTGGTACATTATGTAGAAGGATGTACAGCTCCAATCTACAGTACGAATTCCCTTCATAGTGCGGTGGTAGAAATTATATGTAAGAAGAATGCACGCGTTCGTTATACAACGATCCAGAACTGGGCTCCAAATATTTATAACCTAGTGACTAAACGTGCAGTAGCTGAAGAGAATGCAACGATGGAATGGGTTGATGGTAACATCGGTTCCAAACTGACGATGAAATATCCAGCAGTTGTCCTTAAAGGACGCGGCGCCAAAGGTATGGTCCTTTCCATTGCTGTTGCAGGTAAAGGTCAGCACCAAGACGCAGGAGCTAAGATGATTCACTTAGCACCAGACACGACCTCTACGATCGTCTCGAAGTCGATCAGTAAGCACGGAGGTAAAGTAACTTATCGTGGTCTAGCATCCTTCGGACGTCAAGCAGAGGGTGCGAAGTCGAACATTAAATGTGATACGTTGATTATGGATAATCAATCGACATCGGATACTATTCCATATAACGAAATCATGAATGACAACATCACGCTTGAGCATGAAGCAACAGTATCCAAGGTATCAGAAGATCAATTGTTCTATCTGATGAGCCGTGGACTTACAGATGCGGAAGCAACTCAAATGATCGTTATGGGCTTTATTGAGCCCTTCACGAAAGAACTTCCGATGGAATATGCAGTTGAAATGAACCGTCTTATCAAACATGAGATGGAAGGTTCAATTGGTTAAAGCCTGTCATCTTCATAAGTGAAATTTAAATACGTGTTCGCAGTTACTTTGACACTCTTGTGTCCAAGTCGCTCGGACACGTATTTTTTGTACCTCTTTTTGATTATCCTTTACTGTAACGTCATCAATTTTATAGTCTGGTATGCGCTACCTACGAGATCGTTACGCAGTACATTTAGGAGCAGAATCAACAACGGATTGATGAAAGTATTTACGACTTATGACCCTATGAATATATCTATGCATTGCTAAAGGACCAATCGTAGTTGACTTGCTGTTCAAGGCAAGTTTATATTATAATCAATTCAGAGTCTAATGGGTTCTAAAAATCTACGTAAAATTGGGAGTCTGCACATTCGCTATGAGACACTTGATGAGAACTAGGTTTTTAATTTTTCCTTATCAAATATCTATAAAGGGGTATTCATCATGTCATTACACATCAGAACTATGAGATTAACAATCGGAAAAAAGCTAATGGGAGCATTTTTAATTATTGCTATCTTATTGGGAATTACAAGTGTTATATCAATTTCGTACCTTAAGGAAGTAGATCGATTAGATACTGACTTAATTGAAAGACGAGCGGTGATCTTATCAAATGTTCAAACCATGCAAGTAGAGGCTTCGAAACAAACTAGTGGATTACGTGGCTATCTCTTAATGAAAGATTCTGAATTTAAGAATATATTACAAACATCCAATAGTAACCTGACTACGTTAATCAGTAAGACTATGCCGTTGGTTCAAAGTGAGGAAGAAGAAGAGAAGCTTAGAAAATTAGGAGAGCTCAATATACAGTTTAAACAAAAGTATGATCAGTTGCTTCAATTGGTTCAGAATAGCCAAGATCCAAATCAAGCGATGGCTTTTTTTAAAAATGAAGTACTTCCTCTAGGAAGGCAACTAGATCCAATCGCGGGTGAAGTAGCTAATAGGCAGCTGAAATTAATGGATGAAGGGAGCAATAGAAATACTGAGATGGTTGATACTGCAATTAAGGTCGTTTCCATACTTAGTGTTTCTGCATTAGTACTAGCGATACTGATTGGTTTCTTCACCTCACGTATGATATCTATACCCATTGTAGTTTTGGAAAAAGCCGCCGAGAAGATAGCGTCAGGTGATCTATCTGTAGAAAGCATCCAAGTAAAAAATAAGGATGAAATTGGTGTTCTGGCGAACTCCTTTAATCACATGCAAGCTAATCTTCGCGAGTTAATAAATCAAGTTAGGATAAGCGCCGAACATGTAGCTGCTTCTTCGGAGGAGTTGACAGCTAGCGCAGGACAGACGAGTGAGGCTTCCGAGACGATAACTTCTACCATTCAAGAGGTTGCCGTTAGCGCAGAGAGTCAATCAATTAGTCTAGAAGAAAGTGCACGAGCAATGAGTGAAATGGCAGTTGGAGTACAACAAATCGCTGCAAACGCACAAATAGCTTCTTCTGTGTCCATTCAAGCTGCTCAAAAAACAATGGAAGGAAACGAGGAAGTTCAATCGGTAGAGGAACAAATGGAGTTAATTCAAGATTCATTTAATCAACTCGCCGATGAAGTAAAAGAAATGGGTGAGTATTCAGGGGAAATAGGACAGATTATCCATGCAATCTCCGATATTGCGGCACAAACAAACTTACTCGCTCTAAATGCAGCCATTGAGGCTGCGAGGGCTGGTGATCAGGGACGCGGATTTGCTGTCGTTGCGGGTGAGGTTCGTAAGTTAGCCGAACAATCATCTCAATCGGCTGAGCAAATTATCCAGTTAATTACGCATATCCGAAACGGTATCGAAAAGACGATTCGATTGATGGAGAACGGGGTCAAAGAAATCAACGAAGGTATACGTGTTGTACATACTGCAGGAGGAACTTTCGGAGAGATCAAGGGATATGTAGACCATGTAGCTAGTCAGGTCCAAGAGGTCTCAGCCTCCTCCCAACAAATGTCTGCCAGCGTAGAACAAGTGGTTCAAACTTTTGATGAGATTTCGGAGGGATCAAAAATTGTGGCCTCTGGATCTCAAAACGTATCGGCATCCACGGAAGAACAATTGGCTTCGATGGAGGAGATTTCCTCATCGTCAGCTTCTCTATCAAAAATGTCGGAAGAACTACATGCGTTAATTGGGAAGTTTAAAGTTTAAAGTTTCATTTAGCCCACGGGAAATCTTCTCGTGGGCTTTTTCGTACCTAATACTGGAATAAGGGAAATATTGGACCTGTATGGAAACAACATACAACATGATATATGATATAAGAGGATTCGTCTCAAAAAAGGGGGGAGTAATCTAAACTGAATGGGAATAATATATCTTAATTGCCTAAAAACATGGATTGTAGTAATGGATTGATTGATTTTATTGATGAAGGAGCTCATGGTGTTTACCAAATGTATAACTGGCTTTTTCACTTATCTCATATATTTGCAAAAATAAGTGACGTACCATCGACGTTCTGCCCTGATGACATGTTGATATGAAATTAAACATCTTAGACTTACTTGAAGTAGTGAGACACCATCAAGATAGGAGATTTTTATGCTTCAGAATGAGACATTTGGTCAATATATTCGTTCACTCCGATTGAATAAAGGTTGGACGCAAAATGAAGTTTGTGAAAAGGCCAACATTAAATTCACCTATTTGAGCAAAATTGAAAATGATAAGTCGGCACCGCCTTCAGAAGAGGTGTTATTTCGTTTAGCGATCGCACTAGAGGAGAATCCATATTGGTTCATTATCCTGGCTGGGAAGGTCCCTAAAGTTTTTCAGGACATCATTCTAAATGATAAGGATACGGTGGATTATTTGCTTAATAAAGTATCTGAGCGATTGAATGAAAATTAGAGTTAATGGTAATTGGTCATAAATCTGTCAAGTAGATAGACATGCATAAAAGAACATTAAGCCGCGACCGCCTCTCGATATTCTAATGAGGGAGCGGCCGTTTGGTGAGCCCAGCATGGGCGCTATTCCTAGGGTTTAAGTGCTAAATTGGGAATTCAACAGGCGAAGTTAGAATACGAAGAATATAGGCCAACTACATAGATCGTTGCTTAATTTCAGAATCGCTTCAATGAGACATATGGCCCAAGTCAATGAACAAACATAAGCGATGAACATAATTCAATTTGAAAATAGCCCTAATCGTAAAAAGGTGAATTAACAATAGCAGGTTCGGAAGTTATTATAAGAGGTCCTTGGAAATTTGAATTACCCGCAGATGAGTATTTAAATAACTGATGAGTGGGTGAACGATTAACGATCCTAAGTAGCTGTGTGATAAGAAAAATCTAAAGGATTCTACCTATTCTTCCGATGATAATAGTCTAGGGACATAGGGCATAGGACAAAAGGACTGGGTTGATGAAGTTGAACAGTTTTTATTCTAAAAAGAGAATTATATATTTTATTGTTGTTTCATGTATTGTGCTAAGCGCACTTATGAGCGTCAAACTATTTATTTCTTACTATACTACTGGCAAATCGGCTCAAATTACGCTTGCAAAGCAGTATATAGAAATAGCCAAAAGTATTGCAGTAGGATTAGATAAAGATGTTTATCAAAAGTTTTTATTATCTAAACAGGATGATGAAAATTACAAACAAACACAACGATATATAGAACAATATTACGATCGAATTAATGCTTTATATGTATATATTTTAATGCTTGATGATACGGATATATCTAAAGTTATGGTGTCTGCAATTCCTGCAGGTGTGGAAGAGATGATAATAGGTATCCCTTGCACAGTTCCTGTTACTCAAGTAAGGCAAGCTAAAAATGGTCAAAGCTATTTTACAGATGTTATAAAAGGCGGGCTTAACGATTCTTACTTATCTGTCGGAGTACCATTTTACAGTGATGATGGAAAGATTCTTGGTGTTATTGCAATTGACATTGATGCTAAAGAGTTAGAGCAAATAAGTGACCAAGTCCTTAAAAATAGTATCTTCATTTTTGTAATTGATATTTTATTTGCTATTGTATTGTTAATTGTTGCGTTCATCTTAAACAAATGGTATAAGTTTCGTTCGAAACAGGATTTGAAAGAATCGGAAAAAATGTATATCTCGGAGCTTGAAAGAGTCATAGATGCAATTAAATCAAGCCGACATGACATGATGAATCATCTTCAGGTTCTAAACGGATTAATGGACATGCAGTTGCATGATAAAGCGAACGGCTATTTAAAACAGCTGACGATGGAAACCAGAATTGTGGAGATGTCGTTACGTATTAAGAATCCGATTCTAATCGTTTTATTTCGAAGCAAGTGGGAATTTGCCCAATCTAAAAGTATACAAATGTACTTCGAGACGGATCAGAATGAGTATACTAGAGTGGAGTCTATGGACTTGGCGAGAATTTACTCTAATCTTTTGGATAATGCCATTGAAGCAACGGAGGCTTATTTGGGTGATCAGCCTAAACAGATCCGTGTTATATGTAAAACGATTGGAGAGAAATATGTATTTGCAGTGGAGAACACGGCTCAACTTACAGCTAATGAACAAAAGAGCCTATTTCAAAATGGCTATACAACTAAAAAAAGCAGAGATGCACTAAGAGGTAATGGTTTAATGATTATTAAAAGAACGGTTGAGATATACAAGGGTGATATTTATTTTCAGTATGAAAAGGATAAAGTGTTTATTCGTATAACAGTCTAGGAATTACTAT
>DASXLR010000090.1:0-10972 GCA_036496075.1 Paenibacillus sp.
GAAGACAACTCCCGGACGACGAATACGATTGTAGTTACTTGCCATAGAGTAATTGTACGCTCCTGTACAAGATACAGCCAGTAGATCGCCACTAGTTACTTCAGGAAGCTTCACGTCCCAAATTAACATATCCCCACTCTCACAGCATTTACCGGCAATGGATACCGTCTCTTGCGCTTGTTCCAGCGCGCGATTGGCAAGTACGGCTTCGTAATGGGATTCATATAGCGCTGGACGTGGATTATCCGTCATACCTCCATCAACAGCAACATATTTTCGTACACCTGGAATGTTCTTGTTCGTACCTACGGTATAGAGCGTTGTTCCCGCATCCCCTATAATACTACGGCCCGGCTCTACCCAAATTTCGGGCAGCTCAGCATTAATCTTCGCGAAGTGTTCTTTAACAGCATCAGTAATCGCCTCAACGTACTGGGATACTTGAAGTGGCGTGTCGCCTTCCACATAACGAATCCCAAATCCTCCACCCAAATTGACAACCTTGAATACGACGCCTAGTCCCGTCTTTACACCTTGAGCAAATTCAGCAACCCTCTGAACCGCAAGTTGGAATCCTTCCACCTCGAAAATTTGTGAGCCAATATGGGAATGAACGCCAAGTAGCTCCAAGTGAGATTGTTTTGAAGTTACCTCTACACCTTCATAGGCAGATCCATTACCAATATCGAAACCAAACTTGGAATCCGTCTGACCTGTTGAAATATATTCATGCGTGTGAGCCTCTACACCAGGTGTTACTCGAAGCAATACGTTCACATGCACATTTTTCTCTAATGCAATCGCCTGTAAAAGATGCAATTCAACCAAATTATCCACTACGAAACAACCAATTCCCGCTTCAATGGCCATTTCAATCTCATCAGGAGTTTTATTGTTTCCATGGAAATGGATTCTCGCTGCAGGGAAACCAGCTTGTAATGCTGTATATAATTCACCTTCAGATACTACATCTAAAGACATTCCTTCTTGTTCCACAACTGTACACATGGCCATCACACAGAATGCTTTACTTGCATATGCAACTTGAAATCTCAAGCCAGATGCTTGAAATGCCTCAACATATTCTTTACAGCGTTGACGAACTAATTGTTCATCTACAATATAAAGCGGTGTACCAAATTTAGCCTTTAGGTCAACGACATCACAGCCACCAATTTCTAAGTGCCCACTATCATTTATTTTACTTGTACCATGTAAGAACATCTCAGGCAATCCCCCACTTATTTATGGAATATTATATTCCAACTGATTTTAACTCAGTATAGCAGATTTCCGAAATGAGTATAAATGGATTATTATGCAGATCATTTGTATTTTCCTCTTATATACTACTCCTTGCTTTTCTCCGTATTCAGTCTGGTATTATCTCTTGTTTTGTTGAAGGAAGGGCGTCTTGAAGATGATAACACAGGCATTCTGAACAAAACTTCCGCCATAGCCTTTGCATTAAAAGGTATAAATGGCCACATATAAGAAGAATTATTTGATCGATGAAGCGTTAACAATAAGATAAGCAAGGTGATTCCAATAATAAGACCTGGCACTTTGAAGAAGGCTACGGCAAATATTAAAACCAGGCGAACGATGCGGTTGGCAAGACCCAGTTCATAACTTGGTGTCGCAAACATGCCAATGGCAGCTACAGACATGTAAAGCACAACCTCATTGACAAACAATCCTGTTTTCACCGCTACATCTCCTACCAATATCGCCGCTATAAGACCCATCGCTGATGCAATTGATGTTGGCGTATGAACAGCAGCTAACCTCAGTAGATCAACCCCGAATTCAATCATAATGAACTGAACAAAGAGAGGGATTTTCGCCTTTCCATGGGGTCCAATAAATTCCAATACTGGTGGCTTTAATTCCGGATGAAGAACAAGTAAGAGCCATAACGGCAGCAGAAACAAGGAAGCAAAAACACCTAGAAATCGAATCCATCGTAAATAAGTCCCTACAAACGGAGTCTGACGATTCTCTTCCGCATGTTGGCATAAGTCGAAAAATGTGGTGGGCATAATCATGACACTGGGTGAGGTATCTACAAATATAACCACTCTACCTTCAAGTAAATGCGAAGCCACAGCATCCGGTCTTTCTGAATAACGAACTAACGGATAGGGATTCCATCCTTTGTTAATAATAGCTTCTTCAAGTTGTTTATCCCCCAGTGGTAATCCATCGATGTCTAATTCTTTAATTTTATCTCGAATGACATTCACTTGAACTTTATCTACGATATCGTCAATGTAGGCAATACATACATCTGTTCTTGTACGACGTCCAACCTGAACGATCTCATATTTCAGTCCTGGATCTCGAAGTCTACGCCGAACAAGAGAAACATTCGTAAGCAGTGTTTCCGTGAATCCATCTTTAGATCCTCTTACCACGCGTTCAATATTGGACTCCTCTGGATTTCGCGAAGGATAGGTACGGGTATCTATGACAAGAACGGTATGCTCATCTTCGATGAAGATGGCACTCATCCCCGTCAATACCTTGTTAATGACCTGACTTAATTTGTCTACCTTTTCCACCTGAACATGGGGAATATATTTCATAAATATCGTTTCCAACGCCTTTGAAGACAACTCATCGTGCTTAATATAGGTTAATCTCGTTAGAATTTCTGTCATAATGTCACTATTAGCAAAACCACTAATAAATAGGGTCCCCGTTCTCAGATCTCCAAAGCTCATCTCCCGAAATGCGACATCGAATGAAGTATCAAGTCCCATCACTTCACGTAGCACTACTTTTAATTGTTCAAGATCTCCAATAAATTCATCACGATCTTGCCAATATCGAATCGATTCTTCAACAGTATCAGACATTTCATTTTCTCTTTTTTTCTGTATTTCCTGATCCACTGGTTTATTAGAAGTATCTTCTGCCATTCCAATCACCCCATCATCATTGTTATCTATTTCTGGTATACATACCAATCGAAGAGAGAGCCCACCACTTTTCCCAGAACCATAGCCATTAACAAGCCAAACAAGTAATTTTTCATCCATAATCGCTTAGCCAGAATAGGTAGCACATTGAGCACTTCTGTTAATGCCGCTGCTAAAAGTCCTATAAAAATACCGTGCATAGCTCCGATGATCAGGCTGATTATCGGGTTGAATGAACCTTTCCAATGCCAGAAATCAGAAATGGTTCCAAACAGTGATCCCGTAATTAAAGCTCCCTCATACCAATGAACTTTGTTATATGACATAGTCAGTTGAGCAAGTCTTGGCACGATATCAAGCACAAGAATGAATGCGATCACGCCACTTCCAACAGCAATTCCGCCTGCAATGCCTAGTAAAATTTCTACCACCCATGTCAATATAACCATTAGGTTTCCTCATTCTGCTTGTCTTCAATGCTCATTCGTTTATATTCTTCAGCCACCACGAATTGATCTATATTTTCTTGATATAGAAACATCTCAACTTCCAGTGGTGTTGGCTCTTCATTCCATTTCTTTTTGAACAGATGATTAAAAAAAACGACCATTCCAATGCCTATACCTAGCGAATAAGAGGTCTGAAATAGATACGGATGCTCGTCTCGCGTACCCGTAATCATCTCCACTACCCGAATCTGTACCTCTTGCATATTCACATCCGCATGGAAATTCATAATGGTCAGGGCCGAACCAAAGAACAGTAGCAGCCATACTAGAATAAACATGGCGAAAGATGGTTTTTTGGGAGCCTTCACAATCTCAACAATCGTGTGATGTTGACCCACAGGCTCTATTTGCGCTCTTGGAATAACCTGCTTAATAGCGGGAATAATTCGCATTAAGTCCAATACAAGCAGATTGCCATCCTTTTTATTCGGCGCTACTAATTCCAGTTCAAATAATATCTTCATGTATTCCTGAGCACTCTGTACACTCGCAATATCCCCAAGCGTTATCACTTTTCCTTGAGGGAGCTGTATACGTTTTTTGAGCTGTATATAAACCGTGGGAGTGGAATTATGAGACATCCGAAATCACTCCTTTATGTTAATTACCGTTAGTATGAGAATAAATGTAACTTTCTAGTCGTTTTGTCTCTATTTAATATCCAAAGACAATGATACCCAGACAAATAAAGGATGCTCCAACAAGTCTTAAATCGACTCATGGAACATCCTTTATTGTACTTGGCAGCAATCCGCTCATTATTGTGCAATCTGCTCGCGAATTAATTGAAGTATTTTCTTCTCCAATCTAGACACCTGAACTTGAGAAATACCTAGCCTGCTTGCTACTTCGGATTGGGTCTGATCTCGATAATATCGAAGATATACGATGAGCTTCTCTCTTTCAGATAACCCATCTATCGCCTCATTCAATGCCAACTTATCAAACCAGTGGTCCTGACTCTCATCAGCAATTTGATCCATCAAAGTAATGGGGTCCCCATCATTCTCAAAGACCGTCTCATGAATCGAAGTCGGTGGTTTATTAGCTTCTTGAGCGAATACTACTTCTTCGGGTGTAACCCCGAGTTCTGCTGCTACCTCTTTGATTGTAGGTAACCGATTCAATACCTTAGACAACTCGTCCTTTTTTTTGCGTACTTTATTAGCCATTTCCTTCAATGAACGACTAACCTTGAGCGTTCCATCATCTCGCAAGAAACGTTGGATTTCTCCGATAATCATAGGCACTGCGTAAGTCGAGAATTTCACATCATAGCTTAAATCAAATTTGTCAACGGATTTCAAGAGTCCGATACAACCAATTTGGAATAAATCCTCAGGCTCGTATCCCCGGTTCATGAACCGCTGCACAACCGACCAGACAAGACGAATATTGCTATTCACTAACGTGTCTCGAGCCTCGCTATCGCCCGTATGACTGAGTGCAATAAGTCGTTTGACTTCCGAATCTTCCAAGTAAGTCTGCGAAGCTTTCTTCACATCAGCATCCATACGTCCAACCCCTAATTATATAAAGCTTTCTTGGATTCAATCCTTTTCATCATTCTGATCGACGTTCCGGCACCTGGCTCACTAGACACTTCAAACTCATCCATAAAATTCTGCATAATGGTAAAGCCCATACCCGATCTTTCCAGTTCTGGCTTCGAGGTATATAAAGGCTGTTTTGCAAGTTCCAAATCTTCAATTCCTTCGCCACGGTCCTCAATTGTTATCGTCACAGAATCCTCGGTAATCGTAGCAGTTATCGTAACAATCCCTGTTGGGTCACAATTATATCCATGAATAATACAATTTGTAACTGCCTCAGATACGACAGTCTTCATATCACTAAGTTCATCCATGGTTGGATCTAATTGTGAGATAAAGGCAGCCACCGTTACTCGAGCAAATGATTCATTCTCTGACTTCGCCGCAAATTGTAACGACATGAAATTAGGAGCATGGGTCTTATCTTCAATCATGATACGACCTCCAGACCTGTAAGTGCATGGCTTTCACTTTCATAGACTGGCATAATCTTTAACATTCCAGACATCTCCAGCAGACGATATACCGGTGGAGTAGCGTCACACACAGCCATCTTTCCACCCTTACTCTTAATGAGCTTGTATCGTCCAAGAATGACACCGATACCCGAGCTATCCATAAAAAGCAAATCTTTTAAACTTAGTACAATGTGATCTGTTTGCTTAGTCAGAATTGCCTCATCCAGCTTCATCCGCACATGATCAGCGGTATGGTGATCAAGTTCTCCTGAGAATCGGACAATTAATACCTGTCTGTGGTGCTCCATCTCCATTTGCAAGTTCACGTCATGCTCACTCTCCTCCCTGTCATAAACAAAGAGTTCTAGAAATGAAAATCATATTCCTGCATCACGACAAAACTAGAAGAAAACTGCTATCAATCTACAAAAAATATTTTTGCAGTCGTACGCTTAAATAACGTCCACCATCCCGCCTTATCAACCTTAACGGGTGACTTCAACTCGAATTTTTTCAACATCTGCTCTCCTTGATATACCACTAGATTTCCTAGCACTTGTCCATCTTTGATAGGAGCCTTCAATTCAGTATCTAATTGAAGTTCATGTCTGATATTCGTCTTGTTACCACTTTTCTTCATCAGAACACTGTAATTTTGGCCTGCCACAAGTGAAAGCTCTGTTCGTTTTCCTTTGTTTATTTTAACGGTCCCCATCACGTCTCCCTTTTTGTAGATTGGCTCTTTGCTATAGTGGGAGAACATATAATCAAACATTTGGGACACTTCGCTATTCCGAGTCTTTGTATTCGGTTCACCCAGCACAACGGCTACTGCCCTAAGATCATCTCGAACAGCTGTCGCAGTCAAACAAAATTTAGCCTCAGAAGTATAACCCGTCTTCAGACCATCCACGCCATTATAGAAACGTACTAATTTATTGGTATTCACAAGCCAGAAAGGTTTCTTTGAATCCTTACGTAAATAATCTTGGTAAGAACCCGTATATTTTGTAATCTCGTTATGCTTAAGTAATTCACGACTTATCACAGCGATATCATGGGCAGACGAATAGTGGTTGTCTGCTGGCAACCCGTTACAGTTGACGAAATGAGTATCCTTAAGACCAAGCTCCGCTGTGCGCTCATTCATTAGCTCAACAAAAGCTTCCTCTGATCCTGATATTTTCTCAGCCATGGCTACAGAAGCATCATTGCCAGAGGCCATAGCAATTCCCTTCAGCATCTCGTCTACAGACATCTCCTCACCGGGTTCCAAGAATATCTGAGATCCTCCCATAGAGGCTGCATACTCACTTGTCCGTACTTTATCAGTCAGTTTTAACTTTCCATCATCAAGGGCTTCCATAGTCAGTAACATCGTCATGACTTTAGTGATGCTGGCTGGCGGTAATTTATCATGACTGTTCTTCTCATAAATAATCGTACCGGTGTCCGCATCCATCAATATAGCCGATATGGCACTCGCGGCGAGCTCCGGTGATTTCACCTGATCCTTAGTAGTCTTCTTCTCCTCGGCGGCAAATCCATGGACTGGAAAGCTCAACGAGACAAGACATAGGCATAACACCGTGACCCGTAACATTTTTCTCAAGATAAGTCCCCTCCTGACATGTAGTTGTAAGTAATAAATTTGTTACTTTCATTCAGTGTCGTCAGGTTAGCTGTAAAATATTCCAATTGAAGACTGCTATATGATGATTATTTTCGGCAAGATGGCTCTTCTGCAGAGAACAACAAAAAATCCGCAGGAATATATTCCTGCGGATCACTAAACATTGAACAATAAATTACATATGTGGAATGACGTCTAATACAAGACCTAAGAACTTCTCACGGACACGTTCTGTAGTCTCCATCACTTCTCCGTGGGATAGTGGTTGATCCAGTATTCCGGCAGCCATGTTACTAATACATGAAATACCGAGCACTTCTAACCCAGCATGCCGAGCTACGATAACTTCCGAAACAGTAGACATTCCAACAGCATCAGCACCTATCGCACGTAGCATCACGATCTCAGCAGGGGTCTCATAAGTCGGCCCAAGTAATCCTGCATATACCCCTTCACGTACTTCAAACCCTTTAGATTGAGCCGTTTCCTTCGCAAGCGCACGTAATCTACGGCTATATGCTTCGGACATATCTGGAAAACGTACTCCAAGATCAGCATCGTTCGGTCCTATGAGCGGATTGGTCCCTGTCATGTTCAAATGATCTGAGATCAACATCAAGTCCCCTGGTTCATAGGTTGTGTTCACACCACCAGCCGCATTCGTTACAAGAAGACTCTTAACCCCCAGTTCATTCATCACGCGCACGGGGAAAGCTGTCGTTTCTGGACCATACCCCTCATACATATGAAAGCGTCCCTTCATCATAACTACTGCACGACCTTTAATGGTACCCAGTAAAAGTTCACCTTCATGTCCTTCCACTGTGGACACAGGGAAATGAGGAATGTCTTGATAAGAAATGGTAACACCATTCTCAATAAGCTCTGCCAGGATGCCTAATCCTGAGCCTAGAATCAGCCCTATCTCCGGAACAATATTACTTTTGCTATTTATATATGCTGCTGCCTCTTTAATGGCTTGATTTGAATTCGTCATATGAATCTCTCCCATTCTCTATACTAACTTTTTCAAAAAACTTGTTCCATATTTGGGAGCTTGTGCTCCAAAGTTATCAGCAATTGTAGCGCCCACATCTGAGAACGAACTCAGAATACCCAAGTCCGAAATCGTTGTAAAACGAGGACTGTATACAAGCAAGGGTACAAATTCGCGCGTGTGATCTGTCCCACTATGCACAGGATCGTTCCCATGGTCTGCTGAGATAATAAGTAGATCATCTTCCCCAATCTTAGAGATGATATCTGGAAGTGCCTGATCGAACACCTCTAGCGCTCTACCGTATCCTTCTGGATCACGACGATGTCCATATAATGAATCGAAGTCTACAAGGTTCGTAAATAGAAAACCCGTAAAATCTTGCGACAATTGCTCAATAGTGACTTCAATACCATGCTCATTACTCTTCGTAGGATAAGATTCGGAGACACCTTCTCCTGTGAAAATATCATTGATCTTACCTACAGCAATCACTTTCTTGCCCACATCTTGTACCGCATTCATGATGGTGGGCTCAGGTGGCTTCACAGCGTAATCATGCCGATTAGGTGTGCGTGTGAAATGTCCAGGCTCTCCGACGTATGGACGAGCAATGACACGACCTACGGAGAACTCTGGAGCCATGGTTAATTCCCTTGCAATTCTGCAGGCTTCATACAACTCTTCCAATGGAATAACATCTTCATGCGCAGCTAATTGAAAGACGCTGTCACCAGATGTATAGACGATCCATGCCCCTGTCTTCATCTGCTCTTCACCGTATTCAACAAGAATATCTGTACCCGAGGCAGGCTTATTTCCAATGACTTTACGCCCTGTCTTCTCCTCAAATAACTGTATTAATTCAGCTGGGAGACCATCTGGGTATGTATTAAAGGGAATATCAATTTTGAGCCCCATCAATTCCCAGTGTCCTGTCATCGTATCTTTACCCACGGATACTTCCTGCATTTTACCGAAATAAGCAGTAGGCTTGTCTACAGGACTTAAAGGGGGGATCGAAGCGATGTTCGCCAGTCCCATTTGTTGCATATGAGGTAATTTAAGATCCTGCACTCTTTCTAATATATGTCCAAGTGTATGTGATCCTTCGTCACCAAACTCAGCAGCATCCGGTGCTTCTCCAATCCCTACACTGTCCAGTACGATGAAGCAAATACGCTTAAAGTTACGTTCAACAGAATTTACCATGAGCTTTCACTCCTTATTATATTCAATCATTCAATACTATCATGCCAATCAACAAAAAAACCATTCTTCCACAGAGCGGGATATGAGGTCAAAAAGTACTATGATAACGACTCAAACGAAGCCCGTGGATGGTGATGATCATACTCTTCCTTCATACTTTTCTTAGTTATAGAGCTATACAGTTGTGTCGTTGAGATATCGGAATGACCTAACATTTCCTGCACAGAGCGTAAATCAGCTCCATTCCCTAACAGATGAGATGCAAAGGAATGACGTAGTGTGTGTGGAGTGATGTCCTTCTGAATTCCTGTCTCTTTCCCATACTTCTTCATAAGCTTCCAGAATCCTTGACGTGTTAGCCTGCCCCCTAAGGTGTTTAGGAATAACGCCTGTTTATCGCCATTATCTCTCGCAAGCTGATCCCGGCCCTCTTGTAAATATAAATCGACATGCTCTGCAGATACCCTATTAAAAGGAAGAATTCGTTCTTTACCTGAGCTACCGATACAATGTAAATATCTAAGCTGCGTTTGCACATGGCTCATATCTAGCGAGACCAATTCAGACACTTTCATTCCCGTTGCATATAATAGCTCTAACATCGCCTTATCCCTTAAGCCCTGAGGTGTTAACGATTCAGGAGCAGCCAACAATTGCTCCACTTCTTCAATAGTTAGTACATTCGGAGCCTTTTTCTCAAGCTTAGGTGTTTCCATATGAAGAGAGGGATCTTGTCCCACAACAGACTCTTTAGATAAGTATTGAAAAAATGAACGTATAGATACCGTCTTACGAGTCACTGTAGAAGCCGCCCGACCAGCCTGTTTCATCGATTGTAAAAAAAGAACGATATCACTTCGCTTGATCTGATCAGGAGAATGGATACCTCGAGCTTCCATAAACTCAAGTACCTGTACCAAATCTCGCTCATAGCTCTCAAGCGTATTTCGTGACAACCCTCTCTCATCACCCATGTATCGAATAAAGGATACCAGATACTCTTTCATGGTCATTGTGCTCCTTCTATATCCGAGTGCATGAAGCTTACAATTCCCTAGGGCTTCATTATCAATGTAAATTCGACATAATTCTCCATAATCCTGCATATAAAAATCCTATTCTCCATACCAATAATAGAATCGTAGACGTTCACCCATACTAGCATCTTCTACATTTCCATCATGCGACTGAAATGCTTTGACAGCGTAACCCTTAGGGATCTTATATTGATCCACAGGTGTGATCCAACGTCCAAATAAACCTACCATGTGATAGAACATATAAGTTAATGCGACAAACATAATAATAAACTTTATCACACCTAGGCATTTACGCAAAGAAATTACCATAGGAACGCCCCCTCTTCCATGAAGATATGACGGTTTGTCCCCATTTATTCCTTGCCTGCTTGACATCACCATAGTCTCATGAACAAGCAAAAAGCCCCCCCGATGAATCCAGTGCGGTGAGAGCTTTGTATTCTCATTACAATATTCATAACTCTTAAGAATCTTTGTTGTTATCGTTCTTTTCTTTACAGCGGTAACAAATACCATGAAAATCAAGTCGATGATCAGATACTGTGAAATTGTATTCTTTATCAAGACGCTCTTCCAATGGACCGAGCCAATCCTCACGTATTTCATCCATTCTTCCACACTGTACACAAATTAGATGATGGTGATG
>DASXLR010000091.1:0-130751 GCA_036496075.1 Paenibacillus sp.
CTGACCAAAGTTGGTATTTCTCGACCCGAAGCCATCCTACAGGAGTATCCACATACGTTATCCGGTGGGATGCGCCAGCGAGTTATGATCGCTATAGCCCTTGCTTGCAAACCCAAGCTTCTCATTGCAGATGAACCTACCACTGCGCTCGATGTCACTGTTCAAGCTCAAATTTTGAATTTGATGAAGCAGCTCCGTGAAGAAAGTGGTGCGGCAATTATGCTGATCACACATGACCTCGGCATCGTTGCAGAAATGGCTGACAAAGTGATCGTGATGTATGCAGGCCAAATTGTCGAAGAAGCCGATGTCTTCTCCTTATTCGAGGAACCGCTCCACCCTTATACCAAAGGATTACTACGATCCATTCCAGGTACGGGGGCTGACGACAACGATCGATTATCTGGTATCCCTGGCTCTGTGCCTTCCATACAGCGGATGCCTCAAGGTTGCAGGTTTCATTCCCGCTGTGAACATGCTACGGAACAATGCATTCATGAACAACCGAAATTAAAGACAATAAAGCCTAATCACCAAGTGAAATGCTGGCTGTACTAGGGATTTGAATTATATAGGTCAGATATTAGCAGGGGGGAATGACATGATAGAAGTGGAAAAGTCGCTTGCCCAGACAGCATTAATCCAACTCGAGCGATTAAAAACCTACTATCCCATAAAAAAAGGAATTTTCTCACGCACAGTAGGTCATGTCAAAGCCGTTGACGATATTAGTCTCCATATCTACGAAGGTGAGACCTTAGGACTTATTGGAGAATCGGGGTGTGGTAAATCCACCATTGGACGTTCTATAGTACGACTTGAGAATCCCAGCGAGGGTAAGATATTTTTCAGGAATGAAGATATCACTCAGTATTCAAATAAACAATTAAAGCCGATTCGCAAGCAGATACAAATGATATTTCAAGATCCTTATTCATCGTTAAACCCGCGAAAAAAGATCAATGACATTCTATCTGAACCCCTTATCGTACACAAACTTGTCGAGCTCAACAAGGTACAGCAAAATGTAGATCAATTATTGGATGCAGTTGGCTTACCTCGCTCTTACAAGAATCGTTATCCTCATGAATTTTCTGGCGGGCAACGTCAGCGCATTGGGATTGCAAGAGCTATTTCTTTAAAGCCCAAATTCATTGTATGTGATGAGCCCGTCTCTGCGCTGGATGTATCTATTCAAGCTCAGATTATGAATCTGCTTAAGGATTTGCAACAAGAGTTGAATCTTACGTATTTGTTCATTGCGCACGGGGTGGGTGCAGTGAAATATATTAGCACTCGAGTGGCAGTTATGTATCTCGGGAAAATTGTAGAGATAGCAGATAAAGCTGATTTATTCAATCATCCTAAGCACCCTTATACCCATATTTTATTAAATTCAAGTCCGCTGCCTGATCCTAAGCTGCGTCATAAAGAACGATTCATTATACAGGGTGAAGTCCCAAGTTCCGCAAACCCACCTATGGGATGTCGATTTCATACACGATGTCCTTACGTGCAGGAAAAATGCAAGCATGAAGAACCGCCACTCACGGGTGTCCTACATACGGTTGCATGTCATTATCCCTTAGGCTAAAGCTAGGAAAAGGAGGAAGCTTCTTATGCTCCATTACATTGTGAGACGAGTGCTTATTGCGATTCCCGTATTATTAGGCATTACCATTCTCAACTTTTGTATTGTTAATCTAGCACCAGGTAATCCCGTTGATATGTTCATTGATCCTAATACGCCCCAGCAATTAGTGGAAGCTAAGAAAGAGATGCTAGGACTTAACGATCCCCTCATCATTCAATATTTCAAATGGCTTTGGCAATTGCTTCAGGGTGGTTTCGGTTATTCCTTCAGCTCCTTTGCTCCTGTTACACATATCATTGGAGAACGTATTGGACCCACGCTTATGTTAACTTCAATCTCTTTAACCATGGGGCTGTTAATAGCTATTCCCATTGGCATTCTAAGCGCCGTCAAACAAAATACCCGTTTCGATTACATCATCACTGGCTTATCCTTTATTTGGACTTCTATTCCACAGTTTTTTCTTGGCCTAGGTCTAATCTATATTTTTGCACTTCATTTCAAAATATTACCGACAGGTGGGATGCTGACGATTGGCGATGATGGCAGCTTAGCGGATAGAATCAAGCATCTCATTCTTCCCGTTTCCGTACTTACGATTGCTATTATCGGTAAAAAAATAAGATATGTACGTGCAAGCATGCTCGATGTGCTGAAACAAGATTATTTACGGACAGCCCGCGCCAAAGGGTTGCATGCGTTTATCGTAACCAATAAACATGCACTGCGTAATGCGCTTATTCCAATCATCACCGTGTTCGGTATGGAAATCCCCCTCCTGCTGGGAGGAAGCATTATTATTGAACAAATTTTCCAATGGCCTGGCATAGGGCAGCTAACGATGCAATCCATATTATCTAGGGATTATCCCACCCTAATGGGCTTGAATTTCATAGCTGCGATTATTGTACTTGCAACCAATTTATTCATGGATATTCTGTATTTCGTAGCAGATCCACGTGTCAAATATAACTAGAAAGGGGGAATGCACATGTCCATAACCGATATCCAACGTAAACCAACTACGCGAATAATGGGCTCTGCCCACACATTAGAATCGGAGCCGGAGGAACGCTACATCCAGCAGATCATTCACCGCTTCAGTAGAAACCGGTTGGCCGTTGCAGGACTTGTCTTTATCATCCTGCTCGTAATGACTGGACTGTTCGCTCCATGGTTAACGCCGCATAACCCCAATGAAGTGACTGCGGTCTTCTCAGCCTCCCCATCTTCTGTTCATTTGCTCGGAACAGACCAAGTGGGAAGAGATGTTCTAAGCCGGCTTATCTATGCGACTCGAATCTCTCTGGTCGTCGGCTTTCTCACCGTATCCATCTACGTCACCGTAGGTACCACGATTGGCTTAATTTCCGCTTATTATGGGGGCTGGGCTGATATGATCGTGATGCGTCTTGCCGACATTTTTATGGCCTTTCCTTATTTAATGGTCATCTTGGTCGTCGTCAGTATATTGGGTTCAAGTCTTACCACTATCATTCTCGTTCTAGCCCTATTCTCTTGGCCTACCGTAGCACGTCTGGTTAGAGGAAGTGTGCTATCGCTCAAGCAAATGGATTATGTGAAAGCTGGAGTCGCCCTTGGACTCAGTCCGCTGCGCATCATGTTTGGTCATATTCTGCCCAACGCTCTGGGACCCATTATTGTCAATGCTACATTCGGTGTAGCTGCTGCTATCTTAAGTGAGGCAGGGCTTAGCTTTCTCGGGATGGGGATTCAACCGCCAACACCTAGCTGGGGAAATATGCTCAGTGATGCTCAATCTTTAACCGTATTAACCAATCAACCTTGGCTGTGGGTGCCTGCTGGGTCTATCCTTTTGGTCACCGTATTAGCTATTAATTTCATGGGTGATGGACTTCGAGATGCATTAGATCCAAAGCAATAACATAATGACCACTTTAAAAATGGCTCAACACCAAAATCAGTGCTTGTCAAATGTATAGAGTTGATAAATGACCGCTACGCGGATGGATTGTCCTTCCGATCGCTGTTGCCCCCAATTTTTTTTGAATATACCGCTGTTTGCGGTTAAAATTCAGGGGCAAAGCGTATGCTTTCGAAGTAGCTTTCCAAGGGAAAGCTTTTAGGCGAACGCTGCGCTTCTCCACGACAATTCCATCCTCTCCGCTACAATCAGCATAAAATTCTATTTTCAGCAAGCAGTGATTATGAATTAGAACCTTAAAATATGATCAACAAAGGGGATCTTCCAATGAAATCAATGCACCGCATTCTATTCTTAGCCGTGTTTGTTATCATGCTTTCTGCCTGCGGCTCAACGAAAGAAGCCACACAAAAATCAGATAACCAGCAAAGTCCCACAGTAGAGAAAGCTGTTACAACACCAACGGAGACGGCAGAAACAGTTGCTAAGCCAAAAATCGTTTCCATTGGGATTGTTAATTCCCCTACTACTTTAAACCAAATTAACCATCAAGGAGATTCTGCATCCCAAACTGTACTTAGTATCATCAATGATTCACTGTTAGATCTAACAGAATCATTTGAATTTGTCCCTAAGATTGCTTCATCAATTGAAACAACAGATAACCAAACCTTCATCATTAAGTTGAATCCTGAGGCTAAATGGAATGACAACGAGCCCTTCACGACAGCCGATATAGCTTTCACATTAACAACTGCGCTGAATCCCAAAGTTGAAAGCACCATTCGAATTTCTTTTGTAGAGGGCTTGGATGATGCGGGTAAAATCCCTGCGGGGCAAACTGAAATTTCCGGGTTGAAAATTATTGATAAACAGACCTTTGAAGTAAAAAGCAAGACACCTATCGACCCTAATATCTTCAAAGAACACTTTGGTACGAACATCAACTTTTTACCGGAGCACATCTTAAAGGATGTAAAACCAGAAGAGCTGGCTACCGATCCCTATTTCCAGAATCCTACCGTAACCATCGGTGCCTTCAAATACTCCAAGTTTGCCAAAGACCAGTATTTTGAAGCGGTGCGTAACGAAAATTACTATCGTGATATTGCTAAGCTGGATAAGATCATCGTCAAGGTACTGCCTGCAACAAATCTCGTAGCTCAATTGCAAACCAATGAAATTCAATTAAACTCCTTGCCTGTTGGACTTATTCCGATTACAGATTATGAAACTGTCAAGAATTTACCTAATATCAGCCTTTCATCAAGTACTCCATCGGAGCCAGCAGAGCTTTTTTTCAATGTAACGAAGATTACCGATCCTAAAGTACGTCAAGCTTTTGCATATGCAATTAACCGTCAGCTGATCGTTGACCAACTGTTTAAAGGTCAGGCAGATATCATCGATGGGGGTATCCCGAACAACCATCCTTACTACGCCAAGGATACCCCGTTATATACGTATGATCCTGAGAAGGCAAAGCAATTGCTTAAAGAAGCGAATTGGGATTCAAAACGTGAAGTTCAGCTGCTTGTCCCTTCAGGTAACAAACTTCGCGAACAAGCTTCCGAAATATTAGTTCAGAACTTAATTGCAGCTGGCGTGAACGTAAAAATACAAAAATTCGATTTTGGTACTCTGATTGGAAAAGTAGACAACGGGGATTATGATTTAACCATCTTTAATCGTGATTATTACTTTGAACCCAGCTTATATTTCACACTGTTTAAAAGCGATAACGAAAATAATTTCCTGAAATATAATAATCCAAAAGTGGATGCACTTATTACCAAAGGTGAAATTGAAACTAACTCCACGAAGCGCCTTGAGATATACAATCAACTACAGGCTTTGCTACATGAGGATCTTCCTTCTCTAGCCATATATTCTGAAAAACGTTTACAAGCTGTTTCTAAGGATATCATTGAAGGTAGACCCGCTAATGTCGGACAATTTAATAACGTAAACAAATGGGATATTAAAAAATAATAACAACTAACGGTCAGAATAAGATCACCAAACCTAGGCGAATGCCATACAATACCTTGAGATCAATAAAACAACCAAACTCAAGGAGTGATTGTTCTGGAACATTATCAAATGACACGTCACATGCAACCGAACATGCAACCGAACATGCAACCAAATATGCAGCCAAACATGCAGCCAAACATGCAGCCAAACATGCCACCACATATGCACCCACATATGCACCAAAAGCCGTTAGTCGTACATCCCGTTGACCATTGTGTAGTGGAGACATTGAAATCCCTAACAGGAAAATGTG
The DNA here is from genome assembly GCA_036496075.1 of Paenibacillus sp. Taxonomy (GTDB): domain Bacteria; phylum Bacillota; class Bacilli; order Paenibacillales; family Paenibacillaceae; genus Paenibacillus_AQ. Next base: position 5,791 of record DASXLR010000091.1, read on the forward strand.
TTTTGTTGGAAACAACTCGTGGAAAAGTCGAAGGCATTGTATGTGACTGCAAACCAGACCATGTCATCTTGCAATGTCGTGGCAAAAATTTCTACGTCCGAATATTTGAAATTGTCTGGATTATGCCTGAGTAAAGATTCTTAGAATACGAAGGATACTTAAAATGAGTGAGCGATATTAAAAGGGGATATATAGTTTATGAGCTGCTTTAGCGCAGCTCATTTTTTCGTGAGTTAACTTCGATTTGTCTTCTCGTTGATTTCTTTTAGTTCTCTCTCCATATTTTGAAGGGATCTTTTGTTTGAATTTGAGTTTTTAACTAACGTGATTGCCACGTAAATGATAAATATCCAAAAGGAAATTGTTACGAGCTGAATCAATATAGCTAACAAAGAAAACATCATGTGTATCATCCTTTCATTATCCAATAATAACAGGATACCATATTATGGATTTATATAATTGGAAAATACGCTTTACGGGAAAAATGCTTCTGCGTAGCTCTTATTTGTGTTTGTAAATTTAAAAATAGTTATTAATGTCAGAGGAGTCATGTATTGCATTCTATGCAGGGGATTAAAAGGATGAGTACTTAAAAAATATATAGTATTGATAAGTGACCGCTACGCGGATGGATTGTCCTTGCGATCGCTGTTGCCCCCAAATTTTTTTAATATACCGCTGTTGCGGTGAAAATTCAGGGGCAAAGCGTATGCTTTCGAAGTAGCTTTCCAAGGGAAAGCTTTTAGGCGAACGCTACGCTTCTCCAGAACAATTCCAGTATCGAAGCTACTATCAGCATAGGATTCTATTTTAAGCGAGCACTGATTATGAATTAGAGCCATTTTATAATTTTATAATTTGTGAATTTGTGATTTCACATATCACAAGTTATATCCAGAGCTGCCCGGTCTGGTCGGATTAGAAATAATACCGAGGATAACTAATAACCCTAGCAACGTGTTCATCAACGTGAGAACATCTCCAGACATTTGCTCTGTTAACTCGTACATCCCGGTTACATGTCCAAACAACTGCGCCAACAACAGTAATTGTGAGACAATACTAGCCCACAAAGCCCCGTTACGCCATCTTCGCTTATTCATCATCATTTGTCTCCTTTCAAATGGTTCTTCATCATTGTTATTACACCTGGATCAAATAGCCCAACATTATAAATCATCTGGATCATGTTCAGCTCTAGCTTGGATTTATCGGCTGAAGTCGTGATCGCGTTCGCGCGCTTAGCAGCCATAACAGCATCTGTGTAATTACTTACGTAAGCCTCTTGTCCAGATATGTTGAGGCGTTTCTCCATGGCTAAAATGCGCTTATTTTGTTCATCTATCGTTTTTACTAATTGTGCGATTTGAACACCTACGATTTTGTCACCTTCCTGCGGCTTCTCTAGAGATTCCTCGTTACGTTTCAAGTCATACTGATATAAATTGTACGTATCCATAATCGTAATGAGCTTGTCCGCATATTTGGGATCTGTAGCATAACCAGCAGCAGCTACTTCCTTGGCGGCTGTTTTCCCATCCTTATTTAGCACTTTGGCATAGAGATTCCGATTCCACGATACCCCATTCGTAATCAGCTTGGAATGATCAGCAATAGATTCTCCCCAGTTGTGATATGCACGGAATGCCGCATCCACTTTGATTGGCTTTCCGCCTACATATTCGGTGGTTGACATAGTAACGCTACCCACAGTTCCTCTTCCTTTGATGCCAAAAAGATTGTTAGCCTTAGTCGTCAAGCCACTATTACCCCATGCAGACTCTAGTGCAGCTTGCGCGATGGTGAGAGATGCAGGGACGCCGCAGTTGCGATTGTCCTCTATGGCATATGCAGCAATTTTTAAGATAAATTCATTATTGTTCAATTTACAGTCCTCCCACTTTAATAGCGGTCACTATTGCAGCCATCACAATAGCTATTATTGATCCGCTGATAGTACGCCACAACCACTTCTGGTTATCCTCAATCTCATCAAGTCGATGGTGCGCTGATTTAGCTGAACTTAACGCTTCCTGAGCAATATCTTTAGCGTTCAATTGAGCATCCAGTTTGGTTTCTACCCGAGTTAACCGTTGTAATATTTCTGTCGTTTCGTCCATTGATCTCCCCCATTTCCTTATATAAAAAAATTGCCCTCATGGTTATGAGGGCATAAAAAATACACGCTCCATGTGCGGCGTGTCGTCTAAACTGCTTCTATTGGTTGTCCATTCTCATTAAGTCCCTGTGCTTCAAGCTTCGCTCTAACTGAACCCTGCTGTTTAGTCGGCACTTGATCAAAAGTGATGTCGCCCCAAATAATTAGAGATACCATTACAATTACCATATTCATTCCACCTCCCTTCGCTGTTTTCATGAGTAGCCAAAACAAAAGACGGCTCATGACATTCAAGTCACTCACCGCCTAGCAAATTATATATTTCAAATAGTGCATTTTTGTTCTCTCTGTCCTTATCTTCGATCTTAGTTTCAAGTTCTAGATTCTTTGCTTCTACTTCCTTCACCTGTTCCGTCAGCGGCTTGCCGAAAACAGGCGGCGCTTCTGGCTCGCTTGGATCGGGATAACTGAATTCTAGTTCCAGCGTTTCAGGATTGACCCGAACTCCGCTGGATTGATTAAATTCTTCAGCATATTGTCCGTATTCCAGTTGGATCATGCCCACAGTTTCGGGCACTCGTTCATTTAATTCTTTGTATTTTTTGAAGTCTTGCTCTATCGTTGATTGTACATCATCAGTCCCCTTACGGTCACATGTATCGACAAGCACAGCACCTGTGAATGTGTCGTAGTATAACTTTCGCCCCATATAATACATTATCATCACCTCAATATTATTCTATCGCGATCCAATAGATATTAGATAAATTGTAGCCACCATTTTGATTTCCGAGATACTTCGAGAATGATCGACCGTCTATTTTGCCGCTGGTAAGTTCTGTTTTGCTTGCATTATTTGGTCCATAGCCCACTCCTGATGCACTATTATCCCCATATTTTGATGTTGAGAGTATAAAAATTTGACCAAAACTATAGCCGTCAGCTCTATATTTTAATACAACGAAAGTCGGGGTAAACGGTAGATTAGCTACATAAATTGTATCGCCTGTAAAAGGTACCATGTTTCCTTCGACGTATCCTTTTCCCATTTGAATCTGCCCTATTTTGGCTGCTATTGTCGTCCACGTATCCGTGTTTAACGCTGCCACATCCTTGCCCCTGATAGCTTCCGAAATCTTAGATTTAACAGCAGGAAGGAAAGTAGTCTGCACGTCCTGTGTAGCCTTTACAGCGCTCAATACGTCTGAGTCTGCCGCTAATCGTTTATCGAATGTGTACGCCCATATATTGCCGCCCATTTCGACTGTGATCATGTTTACTCCAACTGATGAATCCTTATACTTTCCAAACTTCACCGCGTCCCATTGCGCCTGTGTAAGCCCCACGGTTAAGTTCTGACCACTCGTTGCCGTTTTCGTGCCTATCACAACACCGTTGACCTTTTCCGTTATCGTGGACATGTTGCCGTCTGTTGTGATGGTATACGTCAAGAGGTTGGATTTGTTGTCTTTCGTACCGATGAATCCCGGCGGTATTGAGTTGGAAACGGCTGTCCACGATCCGCTAAATAGCACACCTGACGCACCTTTGCGAATAGTTAGAGGTGCGGACATATCCAGTGTTAAATCAACTAATGATGACGGGTTTGTCCCTGCGCCAACCGTGATAGCCGCACCCCATGTATCACCGTTGTTTGTTGACTCAATACGCTTCGTAACTCCTACATCTTCGTAAGTGATGAATAATTTGCCATTCTTATTTGCCGTCAATGTTGCATTTGTACCCGGAACAAGTTTTTGCATGGTTGACCACGTTACGCCCGAATTAATTAATTTGCTGAACCTGATATAATTTGTTGTCGTGTGCGCTGTATCTGTCCCATGCCACGCCATGCCTACCAGCCCATTAGCTAATCCATTTATACTTTTTGGTACGAACGTAGACGATATGGATGTCTGGGCGTATCCACCAGCGGTGAGCGGATAGTTACTATCAGTCCAAGTCGATCCATTATAGGTATATGACGTTATCCCATCATTACCGCTTACGCTTACTAGTCGCTCTGCAATTATTAGGGGGTAACCACTGCTAAGGAAAGCAATCGTAGGATTTTTAAGATTTATACTTGCTGTATCGAACGTAGTTATCGGTTCCGCCGCACCCCACGTTACCGCCCCTGTAGACGCATTAATAACCCCTTTTGCATATCGGATATTGAACGAGTTGGGATTCGTTGCGTTTTTACTAGACCACGCCGCATGTAGCTCTGTTCCGGCTTCGTTGACAGCAAGGGAGCAGTTACCTAACGCTGTTTGACCTTGCTCTATAAAACCAGAGTATGAAGATGTGCCATTTGCAATATTATAATGGCGCCAATTTACTGACGATCCATTGGCGTATGTCATCATAAAATAAACTACATTTCCTACAGCTACGATGGCTGTATCTACCAGACCTGTAACTCCTGACTGAGTATGTTGAGTCCACGTTAGTCCATTATCTATTGATCTACGAAGGACATATTCAGTAGTCGTCCTTATGCACGACACTAACCATCCATTTGCCAGCCTAACTAACTTTCTCCCACCATTACCACTTGTATCATAAGCAGCAGCAATAACCGTTGAATCTACTATATTTGGCATCTAGCCACCTTCTTTCTTATGAACCTAAAATATTATTTATGGCTATAACTAATTTGGTAGCATCAACGCCAGACGCGCGTGACGCGACCAAGACAGATATAGCAGCGGCATTCTGTTGCACACCATCCACAAGGTCATTCAATAATCCCTTTTCGTTTGTCGCATATGATCCAGTAATTAAGGAGATCGGTGACTTATCATCACTAAGATATGTTATAGAGTAATTAAAGGATAAGTCTATAGATCCCTTATCCGCTGAATGACTTATCCATTCTCCATTACCAGACAAGGGACTTCCTTTGGCTAGAACATCCCAACCATATTGCCTCTTAGAGCCTTCAAAAATACTTAGTACTCTAGCTACTCTGTATTTTAAATATTTTCCGTATCCAGTTGCATTGGCACTATACGTCTGGCTTCCGGGATCATAGGTAGGAATAAAATTTTCCCTCAATACAATACCTGCACCTACATCAACTAGATTTTCTCCATCTTGTAGTGTTAGTTGCCCTTCGTAGGTCACTGATTCAACAACAGGAGTTGCTAGTTGGTATAAAAGGTTGTATGGTGTCCAGCTAGGTATCGCTACAGTTGGCAATGTATGTGTGCCTGAACCATTTACTATTAATCCGATTGAAGATGAAATTGTACTTGGGCTACCCACACCAATATAACGCTGCGCCCATCCTTTATTTCCCATTCCGTTATAAGGCTCAAGATTAGTGTTCCAAGTTTCGACTTTTAGCATTATCCATCCCATGAAATACGCTTTGATTTCGTCGGATGTTGGTGTGTAATCGTCACCCCATCCACTGTCCGATGCTGCCACACTTATAACAAGAGCTTTTGGTGATTCCCATGTTCTATTCGTGTATTGGTCTTTGGCATTTATATTATCATCTGGGACATTAAACATTAGTTTGCCATCATATTTAGTAAAATAGTTACCATCTTGACCATTTTTAATGTTCGATGGCGAATTAACTAATATCGCTTTATATCCAGTAGCTGTTGCACCATATCGGTAAACATCAGCTTCCCCAAGAACCCATTTTTTCCACTTAGCTAACTTGAAATACTGTCCATCCTTCTCAAACAATTCATCTGCATTCAAACCCGTTGTTGGATCGGCATGTAGTTCTGTTTGGAACGCAAGCATGGAATCTTCACGCGGTTTGAAAGGCTTGGCTACGGTTCCTAATGTCAGCATGGGATTTTCCCAAGTGAATGTACCTGTTCCAGCTATATCAATATATGCTTCAATCAGGATGTACTTAGTATCAGGTAGTGTCTTAAATGTACCCTTAGTATAAATAGCGACTAAGTTAGCATAAGTAATGCCGTCTATCGAGCTGTAAACTCTCATCAAAGCCCCACCGCTATTTAAATAGTAGTCAGTATTTGGTAATACTGCGATATTAGGTGATGATGAACTTTGCGCTTCGCTAGTTATAGTCTTTGTATGCGAAATTTTATAGCCGCTAATCAATAGAGCGTTAGCATGTAATCTTGCCCACTCATAAAACGGTGGCAGTAGATTCTCCCCATATCTAACTACATACGGATTCTCCACCCCTATGACACCTGTTCGCCCTTGACCATTAATTTCTGTTTTACCCTTGATGCTACCAAACCGAAAACATGCGTCATGCTCGGCGTGTATAACTTGTAATCCCGGCTGCACCGTGAGGGATTGCCGGGCAGCGGTATCTAATCGTTCCTTGATCTCAGTCAGATCGGTAGCAACCTTGTTTACCGCCCGTGGTGTTGCTGCCTCCGTCTCTGACTTGCTATTCGTCTCATTGCTTAATTTCGTAATCCCCTTTTGTGTAAGTGAGGCATCAGGGATATCTACGTCAATAGAACCAATAGCTTCACTAATCTGCTCATCCACATAGGTCTTCTCTGCTGCCTTTGTCTGCAATTCTTGAATCGACTCGGAAGCCTTATTCATATACCAGTTCAACCAAGCCGCGGGGGGTTTGTCTTCTACTTCCCATCCTATTTCCCGCTTGGATAGGGGTGGCTCTATGCCCTCCGCTTTCCAGTCTGGTGCTTTCTTATCAAATGCCATGTTATCCCTCCTATATTGGTAATCCATAATCGTTACCTGGTACATACACGGTTCCTAAGGAACCGCCTGTCGTCATGTCTGGATCAGCTAGGCCGAATGCATCGTGTTGTAATTGGTCATAAACCGATGACAATCGGAATGTTCCCGCTAACTCAATCTGTGCCACACGGACACCGGCTGCCACGGTTTTTTGGATGATCTGTCCGAACTGCATTGGTGACAACCCTACTTCATTCAGCCTTTTAATAGGCACTCTGATCAAAGAGAGTGCCGCAGGCTCAGGATCACTTGGATCGTTAAATTTCTCTTGAATACGAATGTCTGAGTGGTGACTATCTAATGCAAGAGACAATACGCGAATAATCGTGTTGACATCCGTCTTGGATAGATTCCTCGCGATCTTAGATTTCAGAAGCACCCGATACACTTCGTCCGTCGCTGCTCCGCGTGGTTGAATGACGTTCTGACCGATTCGGTCCAGTGTCGTCCCTTGGGCTTCATCAATACTTCGCCACTCTTGAACCTTCACTAAAGTGCTGTTCAAATCATTCATCTGTCCATAAAGAATACTGATTAATTTCCCAATATTGCTATTAGGATTCTTATTGAACACATCTGCGAACCGAGATAACATCTCCTTCACGCTAAACATGACGTTTAACCTCAATATCTGCTGTTCGGATCTGAGCTACTTGATAACGCTCTAAAGTGATATTATCCTCAACTAAGACATTACCCTTGCCGATCGACAAGGTGAAATCCTCAATACCTTCGATCTGATTCACAGCACTAACTAGCTTTTTATACACTGCGGGTGCGCCCATGGATAGGCCATTATAATAGCTGCCTCCATCTTCCCCTCCAATATAACGAACAATCGCAGAACGAATCTGCGCATCGCCATCCGCAGGATACTGCTCATTTCTAATCAAAGTGACGGAGACTTGCAGAGCAACCTCTTCTGCCCGACTAAATTTGACCTCATGATCGTAACCACCAATGTCTTTGACTACCTTCACAATGTCCCCATAAGACTCAATTCCTCCAGCACCTGTATTAAAAATCGCCTGTGCCACTTCATCGTCATTCCCACCAAGGACATAACATTGGTAAGTATGAGGAGGACGCCCCGAAGCATCCGGCTCCTGATTGAAATTCTGAATCACCGTGGCTGCTCTCACAGAACGAATCCTTAACAGAGCTCCGATCAGAGCATCAATGCTAGCTGCCCCACCCCCAGCGACAGATTGCGTGAACAAATCTCGGAATTCCATATCACTCATTTTCTCTCGCCCACCCGTAGTTGGATCTGAGTTCACAACACCTGTTACATCTGGATTAGGATTCACAATGACGGTAATGGTTGAAGCCGCTACATTCCCACTTTGACCAGAATTCACAGCCTCAATACCTACCTCACCCGTGCCATTATGATCTAGCGTCACACGACTTGTCGTATCGAAATAGATTTGTAATTCCGTGCCCAATCGAAATCCTTCTTCCACAATTCGTCCGGGTGTTCCCGTTAATTGGACAGTTCCAACCGCATATTGATCCAACACACGCGTAATCCCCACATAAGGTCCAAGTCGATCTAAACTGCTACCTTCTGCACTATTAATATAGCTACTGTTGTATACATCTTCTGCTGTCACCCATAACTTGGAGAGAAACCATGCAAATATTCGCAAAATAATACCCAGTGGTGATCGTTCCGATGTATTTGCTTTTTCCCCGAACGTTTCCTTCGCTTTATCTTCCATTTCTGCGAATAAGTCATCGAAACGTCTGCGCTTAAATCCTGTTCTATCCAGCACCTATACTCACCCCTTCCACCTGAATCTGCTCCCCGTCTATCGTGGTAGCTTCGAATGTAACCAGTAATGTACGCGAATTCTGATTGATCGTAAATTCGATGCGATCGACCGACTGAATCCGTTCCTCTTGTAATAATCCCACGGTCAGCTCATCACGCATTTCTTCCTCATTGATTTGTTTGCCTAAAAATTTAGAGAAGGGTATCCCCATGTCTGGATTGAGGAACCATTCCCCTTTATTCGTACCGATGCCAATCTGACAGCATTGCGCGACTTCCATCGTATCCTCCAACGTTTCTAAATCACCCGCATGATTAAAGATAATGTCCCCGGTCTGATCTAGCTTTAAAGACTGCATGCAAACACCCCCACAATCACTGCATCATTCACATCATGGCTTCGCTCTGTATCTACAGTAGCTATCTGCCCTGTTACCACATTCTTAATTTCCATATCCGCACATACAACAAAGACGGTATCTCCCACCTTAAGCAAGGGTTTATATACCGTCTCTATTTCACCGATTAAGAACCTATGTCCAAGTGTCGGCACGCCTTGAATCATCGCGGGTTCATCCTCAGATACTCGGATCAAGGGCTGCACATCAGCCTTGCATGTCACTTGATCATAATGAACAACACGGCAAGGAAAACCCACATGGATAGCACTTACTTGCTGGATCATCATTCTCTCGATGACTTGAGATAAGGTAGCCGCTGGATCATTTTTCACAGAATCACCTCCATTTCTGTCGTGAAGTCTCCGGTGCGACTGATATGATGGCTGCCACTACGTACATACACACGACCCTCGAACTGCGAATAGGTCAGATCAATAACAGAAGCCGTTGTGATCCGATGTTGTAATTGGGATTGTACATTGAACCCCTTAGCCCCAGCTTCCTCGAACCGTTCCGGCGTCCCAATCAGACCACTCTCTTTAGATAAAGTGAATACGTTGTCCCCACCACGCCGTAGACTTCGAACATATAACTTCCCTTTATTGATGAATACAGATGTGCCACAGTCTTTAGCGACTTTAGCTATAATGTCAGCGGCAGTCCCTTTTGCCGTGTAACCTTCTTTATACTGGTAATCTACATTGAGACTCATCTGAGCGATAGGAAGATGAATCTTATCAGCCATTTGCTTGATGATGTAGCTACCCCTTGTATTTTTGGCATACACGATGTTGACCTCTTTACCCTTCACTGAATCCGCGCGATCCACTACAAAAATGGATGTTACCTTGTCCACACCTTCCCATAACGTCTGCGCCTTGGAAATGAATCCTTGTAGAATAAGACCCACATCTCCGACATAACCCGCATTCAACTTCACAATCTCACCTTGCTTCATATTGTTTAACGTCTTATCGGATAAGTTCCAGATCTTAATCTCGCTTTCATTAGGTAAGGCATTATTGTCAAAAGAAACCTTCGCCTCCATAGCATAACTATCCATCGAAAATGTACGATTAGCTATCAGCAGCTCTGCAACACGACCAAAGTTACGCATCCTCCACCTTCTCGTCTTCTATGACATATAAAAAAACACTCTCAGAGAGTGTTGTCCAAGTCACGGCTATACTGTTCTCAGACTCATCATAGGGCACGATAGAAAGCTTAGGGAATCGGTTATCCATAACATCGTAAAAAAGTGGCATGCCGTAAACCAATTTTTCCCCCAGTACTAATACTTCTCCGTCTCGCTCTAAATCAACGGTAAAAAAGTCGTGTTCTTCATTGTAATGAACTTCAAATGTGAACACTTCATCTGCCAGTGAAAGGTCGAACCGATAAGGAATCAGATTCTTCTCAATGTCAATGTACTCCATACGCCCTCCCCCCTTATTTCCATGAGCTGGCTTTCTCAAATTTCACTTTTTGCACCTTACCCTTAGGCTTGTTGTTGCTCTTTGTTGTTTGGTTCGTACTGGCTTGAGATTGACTCTGCTTGGTACTCTTCATCTGCTTCACACCTGAATTCGTAATCTTCCCGGCCTGAGCTTTGATTGCTGTAGGTAGCTTCTCTACGACGGAGGAGACCGCAAGTCGAACCTCCTTCATCGTTAACGTAAATGTGAATCCATCCGCTATCGAATAATCATGCTTAGATGAAAAACCCGAGAGTAATCCCGTAAACGTCGTCCGACCGGTAAACCGAACAATCTCACCATGATCTTGTGCTTTCACAATCATAGCCCGCGTCTGAGCTGCATCTTTGCCAACGATAACTCCACTGATGGAGAGCTTCCGTGCTTTACGCTGCACATGGTCACTCAGATCAATATCTCGTTCTACGGGTTGATCTGTAATATCAACATCGAAGCTTGGACTCTCATCCTCTACTAGAATGTAATGACCGTTAAGCATTGCCATTATCCACTCGCCTCCAGTCCATTACGTCGTAGTACACTTTCGAGTATCTTTTGCACTTCTTGTGCTACAACGGCTCCCATATTCTGTGCACTCTTCACATCTCCGCCACCTTCTACGGTGACCGGGACAGTGACATTGATGGACATTGCACCACCACTTGATGCCAATTTAGCTGGGTAGTTTCTTGCTGGATCTGCCGATGAATAGGATTTATTCTCTGCTGCTGTCATGACTCGTTCACCTTTGTGGAGTTCAGCGATGAATCCGTCAAAAGGGACATAAGCCATGCCCACGGCTAGGCTGGCATTGACAGCAGGTCCTCCACCTCCACCACTTTGAGTGCTAGGTGAGTCAGGTTTAATAGAAAACGTTGGAATAAGAGGGATATTTACGTTAAATGATTTACCCCCTAGCCATTCTGGCAACTGGAAGCTAAGGGCAGTGTTCACTTTTGTGATCATATCATTAAGTATACTAACAACCGCGTTGACTCCCGTTTTGAAATTGTTAACAACACCACCCCACATGTCAGACATAGTTTGTTTAATCCCTGCCCCAACCTCAATCATTACTCTCCAAAGTTCACCCCAATTCCCTGTAACGAGAGCTACAATCATTTCCCCTGCCGAGGCTACGATCACCTTGAAACTATCCCATAGTCCCATAAAAAAACCACCAATAGCAGAAAATATCGCTACAGTAAGTGTTGATAGTTGATTCCAATAACTTATTACAAACGCTACAAGAGAAACAATGGGAGTACCAAAAACCATTAATAAACTAAGTCCCCAAGTTCTTAAAAATTCCATAAGAATAGTTAATTTTTCAGAAATCCAAGGTAGGATCGTTCCCCAGTTTTTAATAATCAGCATAACGCCTGCTATAGCTGCTCCAACAAGTAATGCAATTCCAATGAGAGGTAGAAGTGGAGCAATCATTCCCCATATAGCTGGAATCACAGTCGTCATAATCATCATCGCGACCACACTAAGAGCCGGACCCAGAACATCAATATGATCAATAAAGAATCCTACCACCTCAGAAGCTAGTTCAAGCAAGGGCAGAAGCATCAATCCAAGCGGAATAAGAACACCTGTCTCAATTTGCCTCCCCATCGTTTCAAGTGCTTCTCCGGGTGATTCAAAATTCGTCTGATTCATCTGTTCCATCGTGTCCTTCGTCATATCAAACTGGCTTCTAGCTGTTCCCATAGCCGCAATAATGGGTGCATCTAATGACTTGAATTGATCCCCCATTAGAGCCACACCTATAGAATTTCGTTTCATAGGATCTTCGATCTCGGAGAGCATCTGCAGTATCCCTGAGAACGACTGCTTCGCTTGAGGTCCACCAGCGGTAAAAGTGCTGATCATTTGATCTGCATTCAGCCCGAGCGATTGAAATGCCTTTCTCGTTTCATCTGATCCATTCGTAGAAAGTGTACTGAATTGCTCAATCGCAGATCCCACAGTATCTAGACTAAGCTTGCCGTTATTCGATCCCGCAGCTAGAGTATCGAACATTTCATTAGCGGTAAATCCTAACGCCTGAAATGGTTTAGAGTATTGACTAGCCGTCTCTACAAGCTTGCCTGATTGATCTAATCCATTTTGTGCTCCTTGCGCTAATAACCCCATAGACTGTTCTGAGGTAACGCCGAAAGCTTGCATCATTTTATCTGCGGTCTTAACAGATTCTGTGACTTCATAGCCAAAGGCATCCTTTAATAACAATGCATTCTTTGTTGTATTCTGAAGATCATTCCCCGTTTGTTTGGTCACTTGCATCGTTGTAGCGATAGCACTACCTAGATCTCCCCAAGACTCACCTATATTCTGGTTGTATAAGTTATTGGCAATATCCTCTGTCGCTTTCATCTGTGCATTTGTAGCACCTGTCGCTTGTTGAATTGTCGTCATCGCATTGGAATATTCATCTGCTGCAGCTATTGCTTTCTTTCCTATAGATATACTTTTAGCTGCAATATTTAGTTTTTTGATTTGCTCGGTTAGCGCATCTGTCTTCTTTCCTGCTTCCTTTAGTGCAAAGCTGACAACTTTGAATTCTATCTCATAAGTGAGATCACCAATCTTCACATCACCCAATTTATTCACCGCCCTCTTATACAAGAAAAAGCACCCCTATGGGTGCTCATTTCTTATTCATTTCCTTTTTTTGATACTCCATATAAATATCTAAGGCTGCATTGGCTTCTGCGAGATCGTCATGATCCATCTTATCTAGATCACTATAGGAAATATTCATATCAGATAACATGAGCCGCCACATAAACCAATTCTCTTTAGCCTTCCTGCGGGCTTCCGCCTTGCTGATGGTCATCCGAGTCACCGTCCTCGTCTTGACCGGAGATGAATGCGTAAGCTGCATTGATGACTTCGGAATATTCCTTATAATCGGAGAAATCATCAATTTTCATCTTAGGATTAACGACAACGTGCTTCAGCACTTCTTCGGCCAGACGTTCCTCAAGAACAACACCATGTTTGTTCATCGCTGCGTCCTTGATTTTGGATACAGTCCGCACTCCTGGATGCTGGAACATGTATTCCTTTTCCAAACCTTTAGATGTATAGCTTTTCTGTTTAAACATGAATGATCGTCTCCTTTAGTTTACTCGACCTCATGGTCAAGGCATTGAATTTCGTACTGACGGTCTTCCGCTTCATTACCATAAGTGCGAGTCGCAGGCTTTTTAACAAAAGCTTGTGTCACCGTAATCGTTTCCTTACGCTCACCATTAAAGATAATCGAGATCGGAACAAGTTTACCTGTCCGTGCTAACTTATCTAAATAAGCAACCTGTGGGCTGGTCGGAAACAATGTCAAGGTAAGTGTCCCCAATGGATTATTTACTTTGGTCATTACCACATCACCCTGCGAACCTACCTTAGCCGTCTGAGCATCTTCATCCTTCTCGAATTCCACCATATCTTCTGAGAATCCAGTAATATATACCCCGCCAATTGTCACGGTCAGGTCCATCGGATCATAAGTTGTTGCCATGATTAATGCCTCCCTTTACAGCTTAATTACGCCGCTAATTTTAGTTTTGTGAATGGCTCCAGCCAATTCGAATGTGAATGAACCGTCATTGTATTCGCGCTTCTCCCGATCCGCTGGATCCACTTGGGAGCGAGGCTTAAAGGTCGTACTATACAACGGCAGATCGTCATCATCATGAGCAATCATGCCATTCAAGTCAGCACGCTTCAGTACCGTCTTCACTTCACCCTCAATTTGAGAGATTCCATTGTTATCGTAGCGAATTTTGTCCTCTCGATTGAACAGCTTCTGTACCGCTAATTCAATACTTTGCGTCACGTAGTCCTGAGAATGAATAATATCGATGTATTCACCACTAACCGTCATGCCTTCACTCGTGACATCATCACCCGCTTTCGTCACATACGTATTTGCAGCCAGCTCATGAATACTCATTAGCTCAGAGGTATCGATATCCATCGGAATGATTCCACGTAACGTCAGGTTTTTCCATGTTAGACTCCCTGGTAGTGTTGAAGCTGCTCGTCCGATCCATGCTGCCTCCGGATAGTTAGATGACTCGGTATGATAGAATACAGCTGTACGTGTATATTTCTTAGCCTTAACTGTAGCTAGGTTAGCCTTGTTACTACTTCTCGCCAAGAACACCCGCGTTCCATTCTGCTCTACAGCATCAGCAATAGCCGTAATATCAGCCAATTCGTTAGAAGTAGATACTAAGAAGTACCCGTCCTTTGCAAACACCTGATCTAGCAAATCTGCTAGCGTTTCGCCTTCGGCTTTATGAAGCATAATGGCAATCTCGGCGGGTGCGTTATCACCTTGATTGAAGATGGCATAAGCAGCCTTGTATACTTCCGTATTCTCCGGGAAATCCTTCTTTACGCCTTCCAAGTCAGCATACGTCGTGTATTCCAACCCGCTTTCACTCGAACCTATAATCATCGGCTTGCCAAAACCAAGCTTTGGTGTTGGACGTTGAATATCAATCGTTACGGTTACATCATTTCTTACTGACAATATCCTCAACTCCTCTGTATATTTGTTTGTTCAATCCATTCCAGATCCGATTCCACGATATCGACCGTGCGGAATTGTACGTCAAATCCTTGTCTGCGTTCCCATTCCTTATTCACCTGAATATCACGATTACTTACTGATCCAATCTTCACTACGACAACGTTAACTTTCTCTTTCAATGCTGTATGACCCACTGTTTTGAACCAATCCCTGGCCACTAATGCGTTCTGAATTCGGCTCGTCTGATCATGATCATAAGATAGGAATGTCACGGTGAATTGAACCGTCTCCATCTTGACAAGCTTGTCACTTCCTTGCGTGACGACTGGGAAACCACGATTACTATGGAATCCATCTGAGAAATCATAGGTTAAATAACCACCTACCGGAATTCCCTCTGCACCATTCATTTCAATGACTTCTTTACCCACATGAGTAGATAGCCCTTGCATGATCAGAGAGCGAATGTCTTCCAATGCGATCATAGGTGCCTCCTTTCTTCCATATTGATATAGAGTGGTCTTACCTCTGTTCCCCCGCACCGCACCCTTGACGATTCACGTCTAAGGTCAATGAACTGACCTACAGCACAGCCGAGTTCTGCAGCGATAAGGGGCAGCAGATGCACCCGAGAGTGTTCCTCTCTATGTATCTACTATATCTTCGAGCCACCGCCATAAGGCTGTCAGCTTGCCGCCAGCTTGCCGCCAGTTTACCGTCACTTTCTCAAATCACTCCCCAGAGCTTTAAGCTCTCCGTCATAATGGCAACGCCCTTCTCAATCCTGCGATCTATCGTTCGCTCACTCATCACATTGCGGAATTGAATCGAAGTAAGTACATAACTGCGATTCTTGAAATAGCGATGTTCTATGATTCGTTTCACTTCTTCATCTAATATAAGAGAGTGTGCTAAGAGAAGACTGTCCACTAACTGTTTGTACTGTTTATTCACTTGCTGCTCTTGCGGGGTAAGCTCCGGTTTGTGAGACAAGCCCATTAACATCTGGCACATCTTAGGGTAATCTTTCAAAAGTACTCTCGTCGTTTGCTTGTCACTAACACTAATAGAAGAAATAAGCACGTTCATTAGGGCTCCTCCTCATAATATGTAAATTTAATTTACTATATTGCTATGACTATATAAGCCAACAGAATCGTTTACGGGTTGTTGCGCTAATAATATTTACGATATATAATCAAAAGTAAATATTAATTTCTTTTTCCAATCTATAATTAGATTACAAGTCTTACTATGTTTACCCCCTTATTTTCGTCGTAATGCGATTATAATTGTAAATAATTTTTACGTCAATAGTAAGTGATATTTTCGTTTATTTGGAGGGATTGTTGTGTCCACTGGTTTGAGAATCAAATTACTCCGCGCAAAAAAGGGCCTCACACAAGATCAGATGGCCGAGCAATTAGATATGAATCGTGCTAACTTTTCGAATTATGAAAGGAACAAAGCTGTTCCACCAGGGGAGACGCTAATGAAGATAGCCAAAATCCTAAATACCACAACAGACTATCTTCTTGGGGGAAGCGACAATCCGAATCGTATCCCTGAGTGGGCAACCCCAAAAGATATGAAGGACTTCAAAGAAATGCTTGAAGAAGATGGAGATTTGATGTTCGATGGAATACCGCTTAATCATGATGATAAGCAGAAAATAAAGGATGTCCTGACAGGTCTTTTCTGGGAAGCTAAACAAATGAATAAAGAAGCTCTAAAAAAAGGTAAGCAAAAAAGACAAAATAACGAATAATGTAGGGTGAATAGAATGGACAAAATGGTGGACAAGCTTATCCGTAAGCATAAAACGAATAACCCCTTCATCATCGCTCAGAACTTAAATGTTCATATTCGTTATGATGACTTAGGGAAACAAACGAGGGGCATTTATCACCGCACACTGCGCCGTAGGTTTATTGTCATTAATAATCGACTTTCGACGGAGTGGCAGCACTTTATTTGCGCGCATGAGTTAGGTCATGATCGATTGCACAAAGGAATCAATCGTTTCTTTATCGATGAGTGTTCTTATTTCAATGTAGGAAAGTTTGAGCGGCAGGCTAACCGTTTCGCTTTGCAACTCCTAATCGCGGAAGATACCATTAAGCAGGGTGAACAAGTATCTGAATTCCTTCTACGAAACGGTGTACCCGAAGAGTTACATCATCTGTATGAATAAATAAGGGATTAGCTAACTAGCTTATCCCTTATTCATCTAGAGAACCTGTTCAGATAAGCGTTTTTTGGCTCTTTCTATTTTGAGGTCTATGATGAAGAACGTAGTAAATAACGAGTGCTAGCAACACAAATAAACCGCCAACGAAATACATCGTATGATAGTTTGTTTTGGCTGCGATTAGACCTAGAAAATAAGATCCAAAGGCATAACCCAAATCGAAGAATACAAAGTAAGTTCCTGTGGCTAAACCTTGTCGATGTAGAGGGGACACCTGTAAGGCAATCGTTTGGAAACTAGGCAGAATCGCACCGAATCCTAATCCTATAATACCTGCAGTAATTAGAAATATTGGTGCAGAATAGGCTTGGCTAAGCCAGATCATTCCTATAACGAACAACATAATCCCGGGATATACGAGAATGTGAGCTCCCTTGCGATCAAAGAGGCGTCCTGTAAATGGTCGAGAGATCAGAATCATCGCTGCAAATACAACGAAGAAGTAACTTGCCATTTGTTCAAGACCAATGGACTTCGCATACACAGAAACAAATGTTGAAATGGCCCCGTAAGAGAAAGCTAATACAAACCCTGCTAACGAAATGGGTATCGCCTTAGGTTCGATATACCGTTTGATATCCCACGCACTGAGTTCAGAGGTTACGGGTACATGCTTAGGAATTTGAGTCATAGCACTGCATGCTAGGGATAACAATGAGAATACGCTAATCGTTACAAACAACACATAGAAGTTCGTATGGCTCGTCATGAAGAGCCCTAGAAAAGGTCCTATAACCATCGCTAGACTCATAAAGAGACTGAAATAACCGATTCCCTCTCCCTTACGCTCTTTCGGAATAACATCAAGTACGATAGCCGAGGTTGCTGTTGCAGAAATACCAAAAGCAATCCCATGTACAAATCTAACCATTAACAGCAAATAATAATCTTGAATAAACAAATAGGAGACGGCACACAATGTAAACAAAATAAGCGACATCAGTACGATGGTCTTTCTACTCATCTCATCTAACCATTTACCTGTCAGAGGACGAAAAATAACAGCAGCAATGAGGAACACCGTCGTCACTAAACCGATATCTTCTTGGCTACGCCCCAAGTTCTCTAGAACGAAGGATGGTAAAGTAACCGCTAGGATATAGAAGGTTATATAAATAAAAAAACTACTAAAACTGATCGTTAAAAAATCCCTGCTCCATAAGGTTTCCTTCTTTTCCTTCCCCACTAATCTCCCTTCCTTCTCTACATCAAATTAAATCTAGATGGTTTTTGTAATCATGTAGTTGTTGCAACAATTATATATAAGTCAAGTAATAAAGTAAATGTAATTGTTATAACAAGTATTTTATTTTGTTCATATCTCATCCTACTCGTGGCCCTAAAATTATAAAAAGAGCCAGCCTCATGGCTAGCTCTCTACGTATTAAACAACGATAGTTATTCTGCTTCGGATACAACGGTAAAGCGTTCATTATGATGCTGCGAATTCTCTATCTCATCAAGAACGGCAATCGCATAATCTGCATAACCAATATAGCTATCCCCTTTGGCGTTCACGATTAGATTGTCTTGCCCCTTTTGGTAAGAGCCCGTTCTTTTCCCATCAGGATTGAAAAACGCAGCTGGACTAATAAAGGTCCAATCGATCCCCTTCGAATTTTGCAAATCCTCTAGATTTTTGGCTTGATTATTTGCTGTCGCTGCATATTCCACTGGAAATTCCGGCGTATCTACTAATCGGGTCGTTTGGGCTTCATCTACATATAGACTCCCAGCTCCACCTACTACCACTAAACGAGTCTTCGGAGAACCTTTAGCGGCCTCAATTAAAACTTTTCCAGCTTCAACATGTAAATGCTCTTGTCCAGCAGGTGCTCCAAATGCATTGACCACTACATCTAGAGATTGAAGATCTTCACTATTCAATTTAAAGATATCTTTCTCAACAACTGCAATTTCTTGATCCGCTAATTTATTGGCATCTCTAACTATTGCAGTAACTTTATGTCCTCTACTTTTAGCTTCTTTTACAATTAGACTTCCTGCTTTACCAGTTGCTCCAATAATTCCAATGTTCATATTTATTCGCCCTTTCTAGTGTAACTAATTTGATTACTTGTAACTATAATAGTTACAATATGAGGATTTGTCAACTTTTATACACAAAAAAACGATCAATACGCCTCATCATAGAGTATTAACCGTTTAGTTATTTATTTATGTTCATTCATTACCATGTTGAGCCATTTCATACACGACTTGTTTCACTGTTTGCTCTTTCAATTTATGTTCCATGGCTTGTTGTGCAGCTGAGAACAATGGTTCAATGGAGGATTGTATATTTCGCCCCACCAAACAATTTGGATTAGGTGCACTATGCACGGAGAATAACTCATTCTCCTCCACAGCACTAACAGCCTTGTAAACATCAAGTAACGTGATATCCTCTACATTACGCGCAAGCTTAGCCCCTGCTACTCCAGGTCTAACATTCACTAGACCCGCCTTATGAAGCATTCCCATAATTCTCCGGATAACCACTGGATTCGTATTTACACTCCCAGCAATAAATTCAGATGTGTTCACAGCTGTCTTATTGATCTCTAACAAGGACAATATATGAATCCCAACAGCAAAACGACTACTAATTGCCATTCCAATTCCCCCTAAGCTGAAAAGATAATTCTCTTCAAGTCTTCCCTGTAATAATTTTAGTTACATTCAAACCCCTTGTCAAATCGAGTATCATTCTAACTTCCTAATGATCATAGTCCTGCATCAGGCGTTCTTTCACTACGATCTGGGTTGCTTCTGAGGTAACCCATTCTATGTACCTAGCGAACTTAGTCGGGAGTTGTCCCCACACTTGACCTATATTCCAATTGTTGTCATAGACAGAGTCCTGAACAAAGGTCGAATACTTTCACTATACATCTCTACTAAGACTTGCTCGAGCCATTAAGCGATAGATCTAAGGAGCTATTGTAGACGGACGAAATGTATTGCTGCGCTAATGCCATGCCACCTATCCATCGAGCAAAATAAGCTCCCGTTGCAGTCACATTCTCCTTACCATACCCTCTGACTTTATACATATGTTGAAAATAATTCTCATTATATAGAGATTACTACAAAATTAAAAGACTTTCGGACCAACTCGGCTCTGAAGACAAAAACACTACAATGACAAGTCAGCCATTCATGACAAGTCATTGTAGTGTTTTTATCAAAAGTCATATTTTCAGCATCGAGGCTTATACTTCTCAGTGTTACTAAACTATCGTTTCAGGGTACCTGTGACTTTCAATATTTTAGACGTTATCAGATGCAACGGAACCGTGTAGTCAACACAGCCCAGCTTAACTGCTGATTTTGGCATTCCATATACAATGCAGGTTTCTTGGGATTCTGCAATGGTTGATTGTGCCCCTGCTTGTTTAGCTAACAACATTCCTTCCGCTCCATCGTTCCCCATTCCAGTCATAAGAATAAAATGCCTTTTTAGGCTCTTTAATTGAGAAATAGAATTAAATAACACATCTACCGATGGACGATGGCCATTGACCTGCGGTTCCTGATGAAGTTTAATTCTAAATTCCTTATTCGTCTGGACAGCGGTCATATGATAATCGCCTGGAGCAATATATACCGTTCCGCCTAACACAAGTTGGTTATCTTCCGCCTCAACCACCCGAACGCTGGACAAGCGATTTAATCGATCTGCCAAAGATTTCGTGAACTTGGGTGGCATATGTTGAACTACCAGCAGGGGATAGGGGAAATTCGCGGGCAGGGCTGTAATAACGGTGTCCAGCGCCTTTGGCCCCCCCGTTGAAGTACCTAACGCCAGAATCTGATCAAATTCCTTCGTCAGTCTGGTCTGAGCACTCCTTGGTTGCCCTAAATCTACTTGTGAAACGATTATATTGCTCAGTATAAGGTTTCTCAGAGGTATTTGTGCAGCTTGTTTTATTTTGAATACTAACTCTTCCTTCACCTTGAATAAATCGAAGGAATTCGAACCTGATGGTTTGGAGATGAAATCTACTGCCCCATTCTGCAACGCTGTAATCGTTGCGGACGCCCCATCCTGTGTAAGCGAACTCAGCATAAGTATGGGTGTTGGGCGATGTTCCATGATTCTTATCAAAGCTTCCATACCGTTCATTTCCGGCATTTCAATATCCATTGTCACGACATCAGGCTTGAGCTCCTTCACCATGCTAACGGCTTCCAATCCATTTCGTGCTATTCCAATCACTTCGAGTGCAGTATCCTCTGCAATCAGACGTGAAATTAGCCTTCGCATAAACACCGAATCATCTACTACAAGAACCTTTATCTTCTGCACAACATCTCTTCTTCCTACCGTTGATTGATAATCCCCGATACTTCTATAATTAGAGCCACTTTACCATTGCCCAATATCGTAGAACCTGCAATACCGTCTACTTTACCAATATAGGGGCCTAGTGACTTAATCACGATCTCCTGATTCCCGATCAGTTCATCTACGGCTAACGCCAATCTTTTCTCTGCGGAACCAACAATGACTAACTGAATATGACCTTTCTTTTGCTCCCCTCTGGGTATATTGAAATGGTCATGCAGCCAAACGATGGGGATGATCTGATTACGTAATAAGACTACGGACTGTCCCCGAACGGTTTCAATATCGCTATGCGTTATTCTTATAATCTCAGCGATATTACTCATGGGGATAATGAAGGTCTGATCATTCAATTTCACAAGTAAACCGATGATGATAGCTAACGTTAATGGGAGCTTGATCTTAAAACATGTTCCTTGCCCCAGTTCCGTATCAATATCGATTAGACCGTTCAATTTCTCAATATGGCTTCTAACGATATCCATACCCACGCCGCGCCCAGATACATCACTTACTCTACTAGCTGTTGAGAAACCAGGTCGAAAAATTAAATGAATAGCTTCTCTATCGCTTAACAGCACAGATTCTTCTGAAGAAATGATTCCCTTATCCAACGCAGATTTCCTCATTTTGGCGGGATCAATGCCTGCACCATCATCTTGCACGTAGATAACCACTTGATTATCTTCATGCGCCGCTTTTATTTGAAGTGTTCCCTTACCTGGTTTACCAGACCGCTCCCTTTGCTCAGGTAATTCGATACCGTGATCAACTGCATTTCGAATTAAATGAATAAGTGGATCTGCGATTTCTTCAATTAACGTCCGATCCAATTCTGTGTCTTTTCCCCCGATAACAAGTTCAATATCTTTACCCAAATCACGAGTTAGATCTCGGATCATGCGCGGAAAACGGTTAAACAACTGTTCGATTGGAAGCATTCTTGCCTTCATAACGCTTTCCTGTAAATCACCTATGATACTAGAAAGATGATCTGAAATTTGGCTTAGCTCTTCCAAGGAGTCATCTGAGAATTGTCTTCTTTGCATGCGCTCTACTTGGTCAATTCGGGTGTGGTCGATCACGAGCTCTCCGACCAGATTCATGAGATGATCCAAGCGTTCAACGCTTACGCGAATGGTCTGTGCTTTAGATTTAACTTTGTGCGTTTGATGTTCATTTACGATGGTCTCTTGCAGTGCAATCTCCTTGTCAACGGATACTGTCATTTCAGTTGATAGGGATTCCACCTTAACACCGGTAACTTCAGTTAAAGCTCCTACGAGATCTTGCAGTTCCTGATTACTTTGATTACCCGCATAGAGAAATTGAACTTCAGCGGTCTCATTCCCTTCTTCTCCAATTGTTTCTATATCCGGTAATGAGTAAAGAACATCGCCCCATTCGCACAAATGAGATTGAATCAAATAGAAACGAGCGCCTTTAATGACACACTCCGGGGAAATCTTTACACAAATCCAGAATACTTTAAGTCCCTGATCCTCTGCCTCTTGAATTTTCAACGTCGTATCTAAGCTCAATTCAGGCTTAAGTATATCCTCCATTTCCTGAGGGATACACTCTTTAGGTGACTTAGCAAAAGCTTGAAGATCTCGAACACATCCAGATATATCTGTTGTGGAGTCATCGTCACGCATAATATCCTTCTTTAACTCTTTGAGACAATCCAGCGATTGAAAGAGAAGATCGATAAGCGTACCCGTAACGCTAAGCACCTTACTTCTTACTAGGTCTAGCAGGTGTTCCATTTCATGGGTTAGTTGCTTCATTTCCTCATATCCCATGGCCGCTGATGAACCTGTTAGGGTGTGCGCTGCTCTAAACAGGCTTTGAACGACTCGCTCCGTTTCCCCTTTTTGCTCTAGTTGTAAAATAACGTCGTCCATCAGTTGGAGCTGTTCTTCAAGCTCCTCCAGAAAGACCTCTTTATATTCGGATAACATGGGCGAATCACTCCTGTTCGTGAAGCAAGATTTCATTCAGCTTTAATATGGCAACCAGACCGCTATTGGTTAATCCAATCCCCACGAAGTAGTTACCGTCAATTCCACCTATACGTTCAGGAGGTGCTTGAATATCCGAGAACATAGTGACTTTATTTACGCGGTCAACAATAATTCCTACCGTATCTTCTAGATGATGAACCACAATGATACGGGTCGTTCTCGAATGTTCCTTCTCTTCAAGATTAAAGAATTTCCGTAGACTAATCACAGGTACGATCTTGCCTCTGAGACTAATGACCCCTTCCACATAGGATGTAACATTAGGAATTTGGGTGATGTCCTGCATCTTGATAATTTCGTGAATTTCCTGTATATGAATGGCATATTGTTCTTTCTCAATAGCAAATTCAATATATTGTTCCTGCCCCATAGTCTGCATAATTCCTCCTCAATTCCCCTTATTTATTTGACTTTAAAAATAGAGACGGACTCATTCAGACCTACGGCAAGTTGCGCAAGCGAATGGGATGTTGCTGCCGTTTCTTCCGATGCAGCTGCAGCCTCTTGACTCGCGGATGAGATACTTTCAATCGATTGCATCACTTCATTCGCTTGCGCTGCCTGCTCTTCACTCGCAGCGGCGATTTCATTGACCTTATGTTCTGTTTCACTAATCATCTCCATAATTTCCTTGAATGCTTGTCCTGTCTGCTGTGACTGACTAACCCCACTCGCTACGGCCATTACACTCTTATGGGTGTTCGCTTGCATCCCCTTAATAATGGAAGTGATCTGCGTGGTAGCCTTCCCACTGCGTTCAGCCAGCTTTCGTACCTCATCGGCGACAACTGCGAAACCTCTCCCTTGTTCCCCAGCCCGTGCAGCTTCAATTGCAGCGTTCAAGGCGAGTAGATTTGTTTGTTCCGAAATATCATCAATCACTTCAATAATCTCCCCAATTTTGATAGAGTCCTCTTCCAAACGTTCCATTTCAGAGCTTACCTGAGTCATACTAATAACGGATTGTTTGACGATTTCTCCGCCATCCTTGGCAATTAGAGTCGTTCGCCCTGCAAGTATAGATGCTTCCTCTGCACTCTCAGCGACAGAATTAATCGCTATGGATAGCTCGTTGAATTGTTCGTACATCGTCTGCGATGCCTCGGCCTGCATGGAACTTCCATTCGCAACCTCTTCTGTTGTTGCCGAGATTTGCTGGGATGCTGCTGCTACATTCTGCGAAGAGCTTAGTACCTCTCCTATTAAATCTTGTAATTGATGAGTCATATTGTTAACGGAGATGGATAAATCCCCTAATTCATCTTGGGAACGAATAGCGATTACTTCAGTCAGATCTCCGTCTGCGATTTTGGCTGTTGCACTCATCAATTGTTGAAGAGGTTTGCTGATGGAACGGACAATCCAATAGACGAGTAAAGCGCCTAGTAAAAAGGCGATCGCTATAACAATTAGTGTTGTATACAAAATCCCTCGGGTTGCGCTCGCGATTTCCGCCATCTCAATGGCACCGACTATTTTCCACCCTGTCAGTTTATTGGTTGTAAATACCGCTCTCTTACTCAATCCGTTAAACTCATAATCTACAATACCTGTATCCGACTCGTAGAATTTGGACATAAAAGCCTCGGTGTTCTTGGTACCTGGAGCAATCGTTGGATGAACCAGATAGCTCTGATCCTTATCAAGGATCGTCACATAGCCTTTATCACCAATTTTAATTAAACTCAAGGTTTCAGCTAGCTTCGCAAGGTTAATATTAGCTGCTACCACTCCCGCCCCATCACTTAACGCCTGTGCGGGAACAACTACGACATCCCCCGTTACTGCGGACACAGATGGATTGTTAACCATAGCTACGCCTTTGTTGACCATCGCATTCTTATACCATTCTCTCGTCCTTGGATCGTAGCCCTTCTCCAATTGTTGATAGGGTGAACGGATCATATTTCCGTTTTTAGATCCATAGTATGCTGAAAGAAATTCTGGGCTGATATTCATATATTCATCTAGTAATGTTTGGATTTGAGTCTCCCCAGCGCCTTCAATCAGTTCTGAATGAATACGTGTGGATAGATAGTCCATATCAGAGGTAGCGGTAGAAATGAGTGCTGTAATCTGGTTATCTGAGAATTGAATGCTTTGCGTTGCACTCTCCATGATTTGATGGGTTACTTGGTCTGCCGCTTTCTGATAAGAGAACCATCCGATCGATATACAAGGTACGATTAGAATAACTAGAAAAGCAACGATCAACCGTGTTTTAATGGTTAACGCTAATTTCTTTCTGAACACGCTGTTTCCTCCTCATGATGATCGTTATTTGATTTTGAAAATGGATACAGAATGGTTCAATTCCTCTGCTAGTTGTGCCAAGGATTGCGCAGTCGATGCCGTTTCCCCACTGCTTGCAGCCACTTCTTCGGTAGCTGCGGATATGCTTTCAATTGCGTTCAGAACCTCTGACGATTGAGCAGCCTGTTCCTCACTTGCCGCGGCTATTTCCGTTACTTTGTAAGCTGTCTCGCTCACCATGGAAAGAATATGGTCAAATGCTTCACCCGTTTTTTGTGAGGAAGCTACACCTTCTTCTACTGCTCTTACACTTTGTTGTGTATTCTCTTGCATACCTTTGATGATTTTCGTAATTTGCTTGGTTGCTTCACTACTTCGCTCAGCTAACTTCCTTACTTCATCCGCTACTACCGCAAACCCCCGACCTTGGTCTCCAGCGCGGGCCGCCTCAATGGCTGCATTAAGTGCAAGAAGATTAGTCTGATCCGCAATATCGTCAATGACTTCAATAATCTCTCCGATTTTGTTCGAATCCCCTTCAAGTCGAGACATTTGTTCATTAACACGAGTCATCCCGTCAATGGAGATTTGGACAACCTTCCCCCCATCCTGGGCGATGTTCATCGTCTTGTCAGACAGTTCAGACGCTTGCTCAGCGCCCCCCGCTACAGAATTAATGGCTAGGGATAATTCACGGAACAGCTCGTTCATCGTTTGGGCTGCACTAGCTTGACTCATACTTCCGCTAGCGATCTCCTCTGTACTAGCTGAAATCTGTTGGGAAGCCGCAGAGACCGTTTCTGCAGAGATCAGAATTCCACCTACGGTTTGTCTTAAGTTCAGAATCATGTCATTTACTGAATTAGCCAACAATCCGATCTCGTCTTTAGAATCCATATCCGATGTTTCGCTTAAGTCTCCATTTGCTACTTTACCTAGCAAATTCACCACCCGATTTAACGGTCTTGCTATGATTTGAGATATCAAATAACCCAAGCCAATACTGATAAGGAGTGCTACAATAATAACCGCGATCGTAATAGAACGGGAGGATATATATATGTCATTAGCTTTCTCTGCTGCCCCCTTCGCCTGCTTTATGTTCATATTCATTAAACTTTGCAGCAAGTCTCTCAATTCATCAGTCGATGTTTGTATATCACCTGTGGATAGATACTTTGTATATTCTTCCGGGCTTATATCGCTATTGTTTATTTCAATGGCTTCATTTAGGCTTGTAGTATAACGTTGCCATATCGAAGAATAGTCCTTCATCTTTACCTGTTCCTCTTCCCTTAAGGCTGTCTTGCTGTATTTATTGACCACGGTTTCAATTTTTTTGAGATTTCCGTGAATTCTATTCTTGTAGTCGTTAGTCTCTGCCTCTGTGTTAGCGAGCGTGTTTATATCACGAATTTCTATTCTATTCAGTAGAAATAATTCATTCACTTCACCAAGATAAGCAATAGGAGTTAACCGGTTATCATACATATCAACAATCGATTCATCCATTTTATTCAAATTATTTATGCCATATATTCCAACTACGCCTAATATAACGGCAACAATAACAAATGCAGAAATTAATTTTACAGCTGTTTTCAAATTATAAAACCACTTCATATTTCAACACCTCATTCTCTATTATGGTTGTACTATATTGCCACATCGTGAAGAAGTCCTTTAAGATCATTCACATATGACAGGGGTCATCCAACAGATCTCTAATCCCTTTATGACTATTCACCTAGATCTTCCTTCCCAAGTTTTATCCATAGTGCACTCCTTAAGAACTAGGATCATCATAAACTCTATCAATATTTGGGTAACCGAAAACGTATGGCGCGATCACGCAATAATATTGTGGTACTCCGCAAAGCTTATGCGCAAAGTGTATGAACACAAGAAGAAACGGTTACCGTCCTTAAAGGGACGGTACCGTTTCTCGTAGAAATATAAGCAAAGTATAGAGATTACTTAACCTTTCTTATATAAAAAAATCCCGCTTCACATAAATGTGAACGAGACCTATTTATAAGAACGTTTGCAAAAACTCACTTCAAAATAAAATCTGAATCCATCAAGATCCCCATCTGTTTAGCCTTCATAGCCGCTTCCATTCTTGATTTAACATTTAGCTTAAGGAATAGATTAGTTAAGCTATATTCCAGTGACCGCTGGCTCATGAATACAATTTCAGCGATTTTCTTGTTACTTTTTCCTTTGGCTATTTCTTTTAATATCTCGTATTCCATATTACTGATGGTAGATGTTGTCTGATCTTCGTCCGATTTCGATCCTTTGAACTTCGTTCTTCTCAATTGTTTAACTAAGGAAAGGGGTAGAATGACTTCCCCCTTTAAGGCACACCGAATAGCTGTGACGAGTTGCTCCCTATTGGTTGACTTGGAAATAAATCCAAATATACCTGTTTCAATCATCAAGTTGAAGTGATTATTAATTTCATAGCCTGAATAGATTAATATAATAGCATTTGAATTTATTCTTAATACTTGTTCGGCCAAATCGATCCCATTGACATCAGCAATATGAAGATCAAATAACATTACATCAAAAGATTGTGAACTTATCATGTCCATAACTTCCTCGGCCGAATCCGCCAGATAAACCTTTATATCTCCTTCTTGTTCGAGTATCATCCTAGTTCCTTCCATCACCATTGGATGGTCATCTACCAACAAAATATGAATCATGTTGTCCTACATCCTCTATCCGTTTAATATTCCACATCTATTTCTTACTAGGTACAGATATATATATAGCTAGTCCCTTGTTCTTGGACGAGAGAAACTGTATTGTTCCATCCATACTACGAACCCGTTCTCTCATACCATATATACCCATGCTTGTAGGAGAGTTCTCTGTCCCTGTAAGTTCCATACCGATCCCATTATCTTCATATTCCAATCGAACACGGTCACCTTGACTAGATAGGATGATCCGAACTTCTGTTGCAGAGGAATGTTTCGCAGCATTAGCTAAGAGCTCCTGTACAATGCGATATAGACCAATAAGCACATCATCATTTAACTTTTGATTGAAATGTTCTGCATCAAAATGAATAGCATAATTGGTACGCAATTGAGTGAAGTCGAACAACGTCTCAAGCGAAGAAGTAAGTCCACCTTTTATTATCATAGGCGGTCTTAGTTCATTACACGTGATACGTATTTGATGAATAACATTTAACAAACCCTCCGTGATTTGCTCGAGTTGCTCCCGAAGCTCACCCGCGATCGATCTATCTATCAAGAGGAAATCAAGCTTGCGATACCAGATAATTTGCTCTTGAAGTGCAGAGTCATGTAGGTCCTGTGCAAGATGTTTTCTCTCATTCTCGGACAAGTTGAACAAGAACCTTAGAAGCCATGGTGGAGTGAATTGTCCAGAGGCAGCCTGTTCAAGCTCCTTGGTTAAGTCTTCGATTAACAGGAAGTGGTCAAATAGAACACTCACATATCGGGTAATTGTCTTAAGCCACACTCTTATCGATGTAATATTTATGATGATCGGTTTTTCATCAATACAAAGTAAATAGCTCTTCCCCTTGGTCTCACCTATTTTAAGCGAATAACCTTTTTCCGTTTCGATAATTTCGCATAACTTATCATGATTATGTTCGACTTCCATGATGCTTACGTTTGAAACCTCTAGTAGATCTCGTACTTCTTTTAACAAACGCTCTTCCATCTGACTTATTTTCATAATGCCGAAAAGATCATGTGAAAATTGGTCCAGACTCATCTGTAATCGATAATACCGTTCCTCACTTTCACGAATGATTTGCTCTGAAAGTTTTCTGTCCTCTTCCGCCCTTTTCCGGTCACTTATATCACGAAAAATAGATATACCCGCGTTTTCTCCCTGATAGGAAATGCTACTAGCCATCACTTCAACGTCGATAATTTCACCATCTACTCGGATGACCTTTTGTTCAGTAGGTGAAGAGAGCCTCTGTTGCTTATAGATGGCTTCGCTCAGTCTCTCCTTCACCAACGTCCTATAGTCGGGATGAACACACTGAAAAATAGATTTTCCGACCAATTCACTTACACTTGACACTCCGAATAACTCAAGACCGGCAGTATTTACATAGATAAACTTACAGTCACTATGGAGAACGATAGCTTCAGGTGACAATTCAATCAGTCGCTCAGTTAGTTCCTCACTTTCCCACAGAGCTTGCTCCACTTGTTTCTTCTCTGTAATATCTTCAAACATAAGTTGAATGGATGAAGAATGAACATCATATATGGATAACATAGATACAACAATTACGTGGCCATCCGAACGAACAGCTTGATATTCGGCAGGGAGGGAATAACCATTTAACAACGTCTTATCCATTGCATCTCTTGCAGACTCACGGTAGTCTGGATGAATCCAATCCATCATATTCGTTACAAGCGTATCCTCGTTAAACTCTACACCGAGCATCTTAGCTCCGGACGGATTAATATAGCTAATTTCTCCTTCCTTATACACAGCGATCGCTACCGGAGAGAGTTCTACCAATCTTCGATAGCGTTCTTCGCTCTCTTGAAGATCTCTTTCCATCTTTAGGCGTTCGGTAACATCCTTAATCAAGATGAGGGTCATCTTTGTTACATCGTCATATATTCCGATAATCTCTGTTTCAATGATTTGGCCATTAAGACGAACGATCTTATACTCCTCAGATCCAATGTAATTCTTGTCTACTAATTGCCGCCACCTTTGCAAGGCCATTTCACTATAGTCCGAATGAATGAACTCGTAGATTGACTTCCCAATTAATTCATCGACCTTGGTGGCTCCCAGCAAGTTCAATCCAGCAGAGTTGATATAAACTATTTTACCCAGGCGTTGTGAAATCATCGGTTGAGGTGACAGCTCAATCAGTCTCCGATAACGTTCCTCACTTTCTCTAAGTTCGTTCTCAATTTTCACCTTTTTAGTGATATCCCTCAATAATATGACCATATTCTCCATTTCTCCACCATCTCCAAGAACTGGAGTACCCAAGGATTCAAGATAAATGATATAACCATTAACATGTACAAAGCGAAATCGTAAGGATTTGCTTCTTTTTGTTTTCAACATATCCTTGATTTGTTCTATCAGATCTTGCCTATCATCTGGATGAATGTATTCAAATATCGTAGTGTCCTTAATTAATTCTATAGGGATACCTAATATACTCTCACAAGAAGGTGAGACAACAATAAAATTACCAACAGCGTCTAAGACTACCATCATATCTGTCATATTATCAGTAACTAACCGGTACTCAGCTTCACATTCAGCCAATCTTTTCTCGGCTTCCCTTTTAATTGTGACTTCTTTAGCGATGGCAAAGACGCCCACAATTCGATTGCTCACTTGAATGGGGACGTTTATCATATCCCAGTGGACAACTCCTCCATCCTTATGATGAGATGTCACTGCATAATGTTGAGCGATTCCTCCTATGGCCTTCTCCAAATAATCAGTCATCCGCTCGTCATGCTCAGTACCAAAGACATTCATGATAGAAAGACTCTCTTCGGAACTATTCAAATGTTCTCCTGTAATATTCTCTGAAACCGGATTGCTCGCTAGGATATTTCCGAACAGATCTAATTCGCACACGACATCTGAGTTATATTCAAATAAAGATTTATAACGTTGCTCGTTTCTGTGTAGAGCTTCTTCCATAACCTTTCTTGCGGTAATATCAGCCACTATACCGTCGAGACGAACCACGGATCGGAATTGATCCAGACGGGGTATGATCCTGACTTGGATCCACCTGATTTCACCATTGGCGTGGATAATCCGATATTCGTTGAGATCTGGAATTCCTTGTCCTGCAGTTGCAATTATTTGTTCGATAATACCTTTCTCGTCTTGATGGATGATATCTGACCAAAAGTTACTTTCCTTTGCTTTCTCCGCTGGATATCCCGTAATTTTAACTATAGCATCCGAAATGAAGGATACCCTCTGCGAAGTGGTATCATAGGACCAAATAGCCACGTCGATCGTATCGACCATCTTTTGATACCATGAGAATGTGCTTTCTAGTTGTTCCTGCGCGGTTCTCTTCTCGGTTATATCGAGTACAATTCCATCTATTCGGTAAACCTCATTATCCTTGTTTAGAACAGGAACACCTATACTTTGAACCCACTTGAGCTCATTGTTATGAATAAGGATACGATGCTCTAGGCTACTTGTCTGACCCGTACATAACTTATCCATGTGTTCATTGAAGATATGAATATCTTCTCTATATACCATTTCTTGCAAGAGATTGGGCCTATGGTATCTTTCATCGCTCAAGAAACCAATCCACCTCTTAAAGTCACTCGACATGCTCAGCAGATTGGTTCCCTTATCAATAGACCAAGTGGTTATATCCCTGTTGCTGAGTGAATTCATCATACCTGCGACCACCTTCTTCTTAAATCTCATTCTCCAACCCAAATTAACATATTAATTAATTGTTCCTATTATAAAAGGTGACTGTCCGTGCAACCCATCAACGAACTCAAGTAGCGACCTTATTTAATCGTATTTACAACCGTTTGTTCCTCCAAAATAATTTATTTTTCAAATAAGAATAATCAGTAAATAAAAAATTTAAAACAAGTACACCTATTAACACTATAAGAGAATTCTTAAGTGGGTATACGGTCCTAGAGTCCTATCTTTAGCGAAAAAAGTCGTATATTGTCGTTAGATTTGTTAAAATTTTGGTGTTGACGACAGGTGTTATGTAAGGTATATAAGCGAAATAATAAACAACGTTGGATATTCAATTTAATTCGGAAGAAACTATCATAGGAAGGAAATCATCTTGAAGGAGGAACACGTCGCTTACAATTGGACTTTGCTAATTAGTGACATTCAAATAAATCTATACCTCTTGTAGTAGCGCATAGGACATTTGCTTTTCATTGTAAAAGTATTAAAATTAAGGCTCAACACCAAAATCAGTGCTTGAAAAATGTATCGTGTTGATAACTGACCGCTACGCGGATGGATTGTCCTTCCGATCGCTGTTGCCCCCAAATTTTTTTTGAATATGCCGCTGTTTGCGGTTAAAATTCAGGGGCAAAGGCGAACGCTACGCTTCTACAAGACAATTCCATCCTCTCCGCTACAATCGACATAAAATTCTATTTTCAGCAAGCACTGATTATGAATTAGAACCATAATTAATATGAAAGTTCACACGTAACTAGAATCAGATCATTCAAAATTCGAACATAAAGGAGCTAGGTAATATGATCATCGTAACGAACAGAATTAAAGTTAAAAAAGGAATGGGTACAGTCATGGCTCCAGGATTTACAGCACCTGGTCCTTTGGATTCAACGAAGGGTATTGTCAAAGTAGAGGTATTACTAACTCAAAACTTACCCGATTATGATGAGCTGAACGTAAATATGTACTGGGAAACGCAAGAAGACTTTACGGCTTGGAGAAATAGTGATGCCTTCAAAGCTGCTCACAAACGTCCTGAACCAAGCTCAGAAGAGGCACCGAAAGAATCGCCCATCATTGGCAGTGAAATGATTACGTATGAAGTAGCATCGACGAAAGAAATCGCTAAATAATATATATCCTTAGACGAGGCCGCCATGTTTGGCAGCCTCTTTGCTGTCTTTAGCCTATACCAGAAACATGGCGACAACCGTGGTTACCGAAAGGCCAATCAACACGGGCTTTAAATTTCGTCTTGCGAGCTCAAAGGGGCTCACGCCGCAGATGGCCGCTGCTGGGATTAGTGCCCACGGGATCAATGTGCCCCCGCCAACCCAAATTGCAGATATCTGCCCGAGTGCCGTTAACGTAGCGGCACTGGAATGTGTGGCGACAGCGAATAACTGTGCAATTGACCCTGCGAGGGAGATGCCTGAGAAGCCTGATCCGTCAAGTCCTGTAATCGCTCCCGTGACGGTTGAAGTCAAGGCGCCGACAGCACCATTTAGCGGCACATTGCCCGCAAGAGCAACACCTAGATCGTTAACAATCCCATGCGAAGCTACCGGAAGTACTTTGTTCGAATCAAAACACGGCTCATCGCTACAATGATTGAAATAATCATAATTGTGCCCATGAGCTCTTTTGTCGCATAAATAAATGAATTGAAAATCCCCGATATCAATCCGCTAAACGTCTCTGTTGCAAGAAGTCCAAGCGCAAAAATACCAACCACGCAAATCATCGTCGTGTCACGCCGCTTAACTAACAGCATCATAATAAAAACAATAAACGTCAGATACACCCAATGAATCGCAGTTAACTCAATTCCTATCATAGAGTCTCACCCCTTCTCCCCTATCACAAGTGGTGCTAATAGATTATGCGAAGGCATGGGCAAGTGTTCGCTAAACAAACTCTGGACCAATACACCATGGGTATCGTAAAAGAAAAATAAAACGTCAAAACCTCGATTATAGAAATAATCGAGGTTTTGACAAATTCTATTACATTATAGATCCATTTGAATTATGACTTCTTCACAGGATAGCACACCTCAGTAACCCAGTGATCTGGATTAGACTCCGTAGCAGGTCCTACATGATAGATGTTAAACATCGAACCGTCAAATTCATAATGATTATCCGAAATCCAGTTCGCTATTGAGACGTTAGCTTCTCTGAGTAAGGAGTAACTGCCTGTAATCATGGCCGAAGCAACCGTGAGCGGCGCGACCCTCTTGAATTGAACATACTCTGTATCCCTATAGGTTCCCGTTACAGAAAGCTGAATTTCGACATCAACATCACTCTCTTTGTACCCCTCATCATGAAAAATTGCCAGACTGTAGCATGGAGTTGCCATTTGCAGACTTCCTCCTGCTTCCTTCTCCAATCGTGCCCAAAGCTGCCCTTCTTGGTCATAGGCCGAAATCACATCTCTAAGACTCGCTACATATCTCTCCGGAATCGCTTTTAAGTTAACATCATAGTTCATATTTACACAATCCTCTCCTAATCTGTAAATCGTGTTCTGGAGGAGCGTCAGCTTTTGTTGCAGCACTTCCTCCTCCTCTTTCATTTGAGCATGTTGAACAATTAAATGCTTCCTCAGAGTCTCCGCATCATCATATTCCGTGAGAATCTTCCCGATTGCCGGAATTCCAAACCCAAGCCCCTTCAGGACCTGTATTCTGTTTGATACTGTTAACTGTGCCGCACTGTAATAACGATAACCTGTGGAATCATCAATATGGTCTGGAATGAGCAGACCCAACTCGTTATAATGTCGTAGCATCCGGATACTAATTCTCGACAGTTTTGAGAAATCACCTATTCTAAACATATTTCTCCTTTCACAAGTAAATTTGAGCTCATATATAGAATGAAGTATGACATAGTGACAGAGTCAAGAGAAAATAAAAAAATCACCTTCATTCAAAAATAAGGGTGATTTGTAGTTCATACTACCGACCTAGTGTTTATTCGCCTCACGCCACCTTCCAAGCAAGTCCTCTCGGTGTGCGGCAGCGATGTCGAAACGGTACGTCGTCAGCAACCTCTCCAGCTTGACAGAAGCTAGCAAGGGATGGGTCTTAATATTCGGAATCACAGGAAAAGAGAACGCTGAATTCATATAATCCGTCTGAGCATCCTTCGACAGTACGAAGTCCACGAGTTGCTTCGCGGCAGCTTTATTGTCTCCACTCTTCAGAATGGACACAGCCCCAATCTCCCATCCTGCTTGTGGAGGAATAGAGGAATGAATACTGTAACCTGAATTCGTAAAACGAAGCTGGTCTCCCATGAAGCTGATGACGGCAGCGACTTCACCTACAGCAAGTCGCTGCGCAGAACTAATTCCTGAGAATGTAGTCGTTGAACTCTGCCGCTTGAGCGCGTGCATAAGCTCTACAGCCTTCGTCTCGCCACGTTCCTGAGCAAGAGAAGCTAACAAGGTATATCCCGTGCCTGACGTTTCGGGATCAGGAATTTCAATTTTCCCCTTGAGCTCCGGACGCAAGAGGTCCTCATACCGCTCCGGCAGCGGTAATGCTGCAAGTTGGGAGTCCTGCTTCCATATCTGCTCGTTTATACCAATCGCCAGCGCACCCATATACATTCCCGTCCAATATCCGAATTTGTCCTTGTAAATTTCAGGTACCTGATCACTCATACGCGATGAATACCGAACTAATTTCCCGTTACTCTTCAATTGCTCATGAAGGTCAGCAGGTCCTCCGAGGACGACATCGATTCCTGTCTTGTTCATCGATAACAGATGATAGCTCGCCTCTCCGCCGGACATACGAATGACCTCGTAGGACTGTCCGGTCTCCTTCTTAAACTTCTCCAACAGAATGCGTGCCTCATCCTCCTGAAAAATCACATATACCGTAAGCGGCTGATTGCTTTGCTGCCCGGGATAGATATAGATCGATATAAGAATAAGCACGGCTACCATAACCACGACAATAATAATGCCTCTATTTCTCAAGTAGAACGTCTCCTCCCCTGTAACAAGCTTATAGCCGCCCTTGTAGGTTCCTTAAGATACGCCAAAAAAGGAAAACCATTGTTTTCCTTTTTCGAACCTCTATTTCACTCCACTAATTAACCTTTTTAATAATATGAATTTTATCTGCCGCTGCACTCATACGAACTTGACCTTCAAAAGTCTTCTGACCAATATCATAAGCGTCGACAATCCATTCCTTACCGGATCTATCACCTAGGAAATATCGTTCTTTCTCCCCTAGGAACATCGATGATTGAACAGCTCCAATGACGTTAAACTCACCGATCTCCGGCTGATTTAGACGTAGTGACTCGGGGCGGACACTTAGGAAAACCTCTTCGCCAGCAGTCAGCTTCTCGTCTGTAGGAATGGTAACCGTATCTTCCTCTTGACCGTAGCGAACTGTTGCCTTCCCACTTTCTGCATGTACAACTATGGCTTCGATAAAATTCGTCGTTCCAATAAAGTCTGCTACATATTGAGTTCGCGGTTCGTAGTAAATTTCATGTGGTGTACCGTACTGGTCAATAGCCCCCTTATTAAAGACGACGATTTGGTCCGACATCGACAAAGCTTCCAGTTGATCATGTGTTACGTAGATCACGGTTAGTCCCAGCTCCTGCTGAATGCTCCGTAGCTCAACCCGTACCTCTTCACGTAATTTAGCGTCAAGGTTACTGAGTGGCTCATCCAGAAGAATAATTGGCGAGTTCATGACTAGGGCACGGGCCATAGCCACACGCTGTTGCTGACCACCGGACATTTCATGCGGATAACGCTCTTCAAGCCCCGTTAATTTGACCTGAGCCATAACAGCCTGAACCCGTTGCTGTACTTCCTCTTCAGGCCGTTTCTTAATATCCAGTCCATAGGCAATATTATCAAATACCGTCATATGCGGGAAAAGAGCATATTCTTGAAACACCATCGGGGTGCCCCGTTTGTAGGGTGGTAAATCATTAACCAACTTCCCGTCAATCCACACCTCACCCTCATCGACGGTATAGAAACCTGCGATGGACCGGAGTAACGTGGTCTTACCACAACCACTCGGACCTAGAAAGGTAATGAACTTCCCCCGTTCAATCTGCAGGTTAATATTTTTCAGGACGTGGTTATTACCAAACACTTTATTCACATTCTTTAGATCTAGTAGTATTTTTGATTCCATTATGTCCACTCCCTTCTCTATACTAGAAATCAAATATTTTCACCTTGGAACGGAAGATCAGCTTGATCACTCCAAGTGTACCTAGCGTTGCACCCATCAACCCCACAGCCACAGCGGCTGCCCAATAGTATGTTCCCGTTTCGGCGTAGTTAAAGATCGACACGGCCGCAACGACCCATTTAGGGGTTATTAAGAAAATAATCGTACTCAGGGTATTCATATTTTTCATAAACGCATAGACAAAGTTCGCTACGACGGTTTTTTGCAACATTGGAAATACAATCGTTGTCAGCGTTTTACGGCTGTTCGCCCCCATGTTATTGGCTGCTTCTTCAATCGATTTATCCACCTGTTTAAAGGATGCGGTCAATCCTCGATACCCAACGGGCATCTGTTTGAGTAACATCGCGATGACAATGAGCGCTGCAGAACCCTGCAAGACGATTGGACCGTTGCTAAAAGCAACAATCAGAGCGAGACCAACGAATGTTCCTGGAAGCGCAATCGGTAGAACCGCGCTGAAATCAAGGATTTTTTTGCCTGGAAAAGGTTTACGGACGACGATATAAGCGAGAACAAGAGCAAACGCCACCGCCAGCACGGCACTAATTAACGATAACACTAAGCTGTTTAATACAGCTGGACTGGATGAACTGAATACAACCTTCATCATATGATCCATTGTGAACGTATTATCTCGGCCGAAGTTTCTCGTAAAGGCAAATAGAATCGTAATCGCAAACATCGAAATAATGAACAACGAGATCATACTGTTAAAAGTAAAGAGTAATGTATCTGTCTTCTTGGATGTTGTAATCCGTTTCAATCCGGATACTGGCTTACCTGTAATCGTAGAGTAGGAACCTTTGGATAATACTTTATTCTGAACCCAGAATACAATCAGTGCAGGAATAACCAGAATAATCCCCATAACAGATGCAAGTCCTGCCTCGTTATTAATAATTTCACCGTAAATTTCAACCGCTAGGAGTGAATAATTACCGCCAATCAGCTTCGGGTTCCCGAAGTCGGCGAAGCAGTTAATCGCTACCAACAAGAATGCATTAATGACACCTGGAAGCGCGAGTTTAAACGTAATGGTTCGGAACAGTTTGAATCCTCTCGCACCGAGATTCTGTGCTGCAATCTCCAGATTCGGTGATATAGAGCGCAACACGCCGGTTATGGTCATATAGGCCAGTGGGAAATAGGAAATGGTCTGAACAATCCACAGTCCCGGCAATCCATATAAATCTAGCTCGAAATTAAAGTTGGTATTTAACCATTGTGAGATCATGCCGCCACGGCCGAATAGTAATAGGAATGCTAAACCACTCATGACCGAAGGTGCTAATAGCGGGATAAAGGCAATAAATCGGAAGAACTTCTTTCCCCTAATGTTACTGTAATGAATAGCATAAGCGTATATAAATCCGATTACCGTTGCCGTAAATGCAGATAGCGATGAACTGACTACCGTATTTAATAATGCCTTACCATAACGAGGTTTACTGAAGAATGTTCCCCAATTGTCAAATCCTGATGTAAAGACAACGACAATAAGCGGGTAAATGACAAACAAAATTAGGAATGCAAAACTAGTCAGTACAAGGACGAGTGACGACGGATCTTTGAAGAGCCTGTTGATCGACTCCCCAATGCCTTTTTTTTCTTTCATCATAGGGGGCGACTCCCACCTTTCTGCTATCTATTAAGGGGCATTACTTTGGCCATATACAGCCACGTTCAATGCCCCTCTAGTGGCTCTTTTATTTCAAATCTTTCAGTGCACTTTGCAATTCTTTACGTTGTGAAGCCGCTTTCAGTAAATCATAATCAGCGTTGTATTTGGTCGTTTTAATATCGATACCACCCTCTGGGATCGGTACAGAAGCCTTAACGGATACCGCGTACGCAGATTGCGTATACAATTCGCCTGGTTCATTTGTAAGCATATAATCCATCAGCTTCTTCGCTGCTTCCGTGTTAGGTCCACCTTTCACGATGGACAACCCACCAATTTCATATCCTGCGGCTTCCGGTACGACACTAACAATTGGATTGCCTTGGTATTTTATCTTCAACTGGTCGCCGAGGAAAGTCACACCTATCGTATACTCTCCCTTAGCGGCTTTCTGAATCGGCTCAATTCCGGACTTTGGTCTTTCTTTCAAGTTAGGCATCAAGTCCTTGATATAGTCGATCATCGCTTCTTCCCCCCATACTTGGGCCAATGAAGCTACGGCTGTATAAGCTGTACCTGATGTCGCTGGATCGGACATACCGATCTCACCTTTGAATTTAGGATCAAGCAGATCCTTAAAGGATTCAGGATACGGATCAGTACCATACTTCTCTTTCCAACGTTCCTCATTAATGCCGATCGCTACTGGATTTAGATAGAATCCCGTCCAGAATCCCTCTTTGTCTTTCATATTGTCAGGAATATCAGAAGCATTCGGAGAAACATAACCTTCTAGTGAACCTGCCTCTTTCAGTACTTGGTGCGAATCCGCTGGTCCACCCATCAGGAAATCAGCTTGTGGGTTCGACATCTCATTCTGTATACGGGATACTGCTTCACCACTTGGCAAGCGAAGAATATCATAATCAATACCGGTTTCAGCCTTGAATTTATCCAGTATTTTACGAGCTTCTTCCTCCTGGAAGATGGAATATACGGTAATTTTCTGTTTTTCTTTACCGCCAAATACTCCGGATTTGTACATAAAGAACCCCGCTACCAATACAACCACAATGACCGACAATATTATGACTGAGCTACTACTTTTTTTCTTTCTCGCCATAGATTAAACCATCCCTTCATTATCAGTATGAGGCATCGTTTAGTTTGAAATAGGCTCTTTGATTCGTCTCATCCAATAGGTCATACACCACAATGTAAGCGCCGTTATAACGATCCAAATGGATCCAGTGCTTCTTCACTCGATAGTCACTTGTGAGTTGAATGACAAAGTGAGCGTCTGGCGGTTGTTGCAAGTCATCAAAATGGCTGAAATCGATAATACGTGCTGCTACCATGATCTGTGAGATTAATTCCTTTCTCTCTACTTGCGAGAGCGCCGTAAGTACACCCTGCTGAAGTGAGAACACATCGTTCTTGTTATTCTTCATAGCAGATCCAATGGTCACCGTAGTAAGCATTTTATCGATGAGTGTACTTTGCAGCTTTCGGATATTAGCGCTCACATTGAGCGAATTGACCAACTTCTGGCCAAATTGAAACGCATTCGTTTCCAGTTGAAACGGAATATCTTCTTGATCCAAATAAGCCATCGTTCCTGTCAACAGTAGCCGCGGAACTTGCTTTTGTTGACGTTGCGTACCAGTAGCTAATAGCCCGGAGAAAGATGATTTCAATTTCAGCAGTTCCTTTGGATCCTCTATGGAGAGGGTCCCTAGGCCCGGATACGTAACATCCACCCGCATCGGAACACCTGCAACACGATCGAGATGATCCTGCTGAGGGGGTACGATATGCACTTGATCCATAGGTATACGAAAGGTATACGAGCAAATGCCGATTAACAGACTGCCTACAATGACTTGTAACAAGATGAGGCGAAACCATGAAAGCCCTTTCATATCCTCTGGCATTTACTTTAACCTCCACATATATCAGAAAAATTTTAGATTTGTATCACTTTTGTAACAACGCTTATATTGGCGGATTATTAGGAAATTGGAGCTGGATTTCCGTCCCTTGGCCCTCCGAGCTGCTGATGACAATGCTCCCTCCTTGAAGTTCCATGAACTGCTTACAAAGGGGTAGCCCCAGTCCGTGCGATTCGTTAGAGATAATGCGATCCTGTTTCTCTGCGGAAGGCAGAAATAACGTATGCTGACTTTGCTCAGATATGCCTCTCCCATTATCCACAATGCGAACCAGACCATAGTGCTCATGCTCTGTAAGTTCGATATGTAGATGTGAACATTCACTGTGCTTAATGGCATTATCAATCACGTTAAACAGAACTTGTTGGGTACGTTCTGGATCTAAATGTACTACACAAGGTGAAATCTTCATCGTGGTAGAAATCG
Source organism: Paenibacillus sp. (assembly GCA_036496075.1). Lineage (GTDB taxonomy): Bacteria > Bacillota > Bacilli > Paenibacillales > Paenibacillaceae > Paenibacillus_AQ. The sequence continues at coordinate 47,437 of DASXLR010000091.1, forward strand.
CTGATTTCTGAAGGGTCGGCTCTAATATACGCAAGCTGTCCGTAATCACATCCGCCAAATCGGCCCTTTCGAGCTTGATGCGCCAAGCTTCATCACCTTTTAGCGATGTCTGTAGCAAATCCTCGACCATATTCAATAAACGCGTACTCTCTTTACGAATGTATATATTACAGTCCTGTATATCTTCCATCCGGTTCATTCTAGCCATTAAATCCGAGAATCCGATGATGGAAGTCAGAGGTGTCTTTAACTCATGGGTTATGTTGTCGTAAAAAGCTTTCTGTTTACCTTGTTCATAATGTAACATTTCAATGTGTTGCTGAAGCGCATGCGACATATGGTTGAAATCCTTAGCCAATCCCCCTACTTCGTCCTGACTACTGGACTGTATCTTTCTGCTGAAATCGCCGATAGATGCAAGCTTAAGTGCCTGCTGCAGCGCATGCAGAGGTCTAACTAAGAAAGATGAGAACGAGTAGCTGGCCAGAAGTGAGAAGAACAAGCAGCCCATTGCTGCTCCGATAAACCATGAACGCATCTGGTTCAGCGTCTGAATGTTCTCGTGAAGGTCCAACAAATAACGAAATCCACCCACAATCTTTCCCTCATACCAGAAGGGTACAGAATAGATTAAATATTGCGTGCCTTCCCCAGCAGTAATGACCGTAGTCGTATATCCAGTAAGCGCTTTCTTAATGTCGTCGCGTTTGAGCAAATTTTCCTTATCACTGCTGCTCCCGACAATCGTCTCATCTAATGCAAACAACTGTACTTGAAAGTTGCTGTTTGAAGCCAGATGTGAAGCTATAAATGGGGCATACGTACCCGAAAATAATTGTTCAATATTGATTTTCTGATCACTAACAATTTTCAAAGACTCAATCCGATGTAGTGCAAAATACTGACTTAAGGTCTGAGTATCGCGTTCAATCATGCTCTTATTGAGCGTATAATTGACAATAAAGAACATCGCCGTAAGCAGCATGACGATGGTAACAGCATGCTGAATAAACATTTTATTTCGCAGCCCCATCTTCTATACCTCCAGCTTATAGCCCGTACCATGTACGGTGGCGACAAGTTGCTCATGGGGTTTCATCTTCTCCCGGAGGCGGTTCACCATCATATCCACAGATCGTGTCTGACCATAATAGTCGTATCCCCAGACCTGATCCAGCAGATCCTCCCGGGTGAACACCTTCTTCGGATTGGCACATAGTAGCCACATGAAATCAAACTCTTTACTGGTCGTCTTCAGTACTAGGCCGGCTATTTTACAAGAACGCTCACGCCTATCAATTTCAATACATCCAATCTGAATGACTTCGGGCGGTGCTACCACCTTCATTCGCCGCATAACCGCCTTGATACGTTCGATCAGCTCACGCGTCTCAAAAGGCTTCGTCAGGTAATCGTCTGCCCCCAGCTGAAAGCCTAGTATTTTATCGTTCATTTCATTCTTGGCGGTAAGAACAATGACTGGAACTGTCTTATACTTTTGCTGAAGTATCTGAAGAAATTCGAATCCAGAGCGATCAGGTAGCATGAGATCAAGCAGTATTAAATCGGGATGCCATATTTCAAGCTCTGTTAATCCTGCGGCTACGGTCGCTACAGCTTTCGTATGATATCCTTCGACCTCAAGGCTTAATTTAAGCAGCATTTGGATGCTGGGATCGTCTTCAATAATTAGTATATTCATACGTAACCCCTCTTTTCCCGTGATGCTATCCTTAAATTGCATGTTTTATATATATTCTTTATCATAACGGATACTTCTCAAGATGCATACATATTCCAATAATTTACATTTTATCTCATGTACTCACAATTTGAAGCTCGATCAATGATGTAGTATATCTGAATCCATTTCAAGACGAAAAAGCTGGCTCCTGAAACACAGGAGCCAGCTTTTTTGTCAATTCAATGATAATGTTACTTTCCCTTATTCTCTAACACATTCAGGATTAGGGTAACCGCCTCTGCTCTTGTCGCTACCTGATTAGGGGCAAAGCGATTCTGACCGATACCATTCACTAGACCTGCATCTGCCGCTGCTGCAATATACGGCACTGCCCATGCTGGAATATCCTTAGCATCCGTAAAGGATAACGTGGCTTTAGTATCCACTGTGATTCCCAGAGAACGCACAACCATAACCGCTAATTCTGTACGTGTCAGCTTCTTAGTTGGACGGAAAGTTCCGTCATCATAACCACTAACAATTCCCAAAGATACAGCTTGTGCTACAAAAGATTGAGCCCACACCGGAATCTTATTTAAATCTTTGAAGCTTGGGCTGTTCCCGCTATCTGGAAATTGTAAAGCACGAGCCAGCATTGTAATGAATTCTGCGCGATTAACTTCCTGATTAGGGCGGAATGTGTGATCCGCATAACCATTTACGAAGCCAGCTTGTACCGCCTTCTGAATTGCAGCGGCTGCCCAATGACTGGCTGTATCCGTAAAGGCTACCTTCGCTGGTGTTCCTCCGGCGTTACTGGTGTTACCAGAGTTACCAGAGTTACCGTTGTTTCCATTATTTTGGGAGTTTTCCCCGGTATTTGTGTTCCCCACACCCGTTCCAGTAGTGTTGTTCCCGCCTGTGCTGCCCGTATTACCTGTTCCACCCGTGTTTCCATTGCCGCTATTACCACCATTATTTCCACCACCCGTGTTTCCGCCACCGTTATCCGAACCCGTTTTCTTAATAATACCGAACTGCTCAATAATGTATGGCTGGGCATCATTTTTGTTCTGATCAATCTCGTAAGAAACAGCTGTTAGCTTGCCTCCATCAACAGTAATACCGACAAAGTTCTGAATTTGACCGCGCTTCGGACGTTTGTTGTCGCTTGGGTCCGGGCCATATGGCGCCGCATGATTCTCATCAGCTACTTCGAAGAGATTGTAATAAGCAACTCCAAGCTCCGGCTTTTGATTCTTGTAATATACCTTTGCCCCCGCTGTAGCCGGAATCAGATAGATTGAACCATCTGGGTTCACTGTGTATTCCACAGTCTTACCGTTAAGCGATTCAGTGATCTTCTCCGTTGCTGCTGCAGTACCATTAGCCTTAATCGGCTTAGTACGCGCATAAATGTGGTCGTGACCTTGAACAACAAAATCAATTCCCAATTCCGCCATGATCGGAGCAATTTTCGATCTTACACCATTGGTGCCTTTAATATCTTTATCCGTAGCATGGTTGGAAGTTGTGTAAGGACCTTTATGAATATTGACGATAATCCACTCAGAAACGGCTGCCTTGGCTGCTTTTACATCAGCTTTCAACCATTCCACCTGATCTTTACTGAAATTAGCATACTCCTCAGAATCTTCATTACTGTTAAGCACTACGAAGTGCGCGAATTTTTCTTTAAAAATGCAGTATCCTAATGTCAATTCGAATGTTAGTGGGCTACTAAAATTATTTAAAAATTGATTTATTTGTTGATATTACTAGGCTTGCCGTGGTACATGATAAGATCGAAAAAAAGAAAGTGTAAAACCACTAGAAATTACCATGTAAAGAATGTTGGAAACCGCTATTATATAATACCGAAACTTAAAGAAATTTCTTCTATTTATGTAAGACTCGTTGGCCTTCCCCATTTAATTAAATACGATTCAAGCTTAGCAAAGTCAGTTTTACCGTAAATTAATTTGCTGTTTTTAATTGGTTCAATCTCAACCATCTGGTAATATATGGTAATCAATGATGTTCAAACCCTCACTTGAATTTTTGTGAATCTGGAATACTTGCCTCTCCTTTTGTGCGTGGTGGGTGGTACTTCCATTTTACCAAAGGATGGTTTCTTTTTGTTTTTCTTGACATAAAAAGAGGCAATCCCTCAGCCAATTTTCCATGGCTTTTGGGACAGCCCCTCTAATCCTTTAACTGATAGAAAACCTATTCAATTTTGCCTCAGTACCAAGCATGACAGTGTTAAGCTCATTCCCTCGGCTATCTTGTCCCCTTCTGAAATAGAGACTGCGTAAAAAATTCTTGCTGTTCACGCGAGCAATCACCTGACTGCGACTTCTCGGCAAATTGCAGCATTGCGCTAAGTCGCTAATCCAATCAGCGATTTCTTGATGTGGAAGTAACTCTTTGTCAATCATCGTATCCACGATGTTGACCAACCGCTCATCATCCTCATCGCTAAAAATGTGTCTACCATTATGAAGCATGTCAGAAATAGCGACAAGAACCTCACGCAGCATTGCGACGCTACTCTCCTCGCACTGCACCAGCTCGACAAAAACATCCGCACCGTGAGACGCGCTGTGAGCCCAGCCTCCTACTGAAAGGTAACCTCGCAGATCCTTCTCCTCTTTATAATAACGGAGCATTGCATGCATTAATTGCTCAATTTCCGCTTGATTGAAAAATGGATTCTGTCTGTGGCGTTGCACAATCAAAGCGATAGGCAAGGCAGAGAACGTCCTTGTAAAAACTGACTCATCATCCTCGCTGCCAATATTATAGAACAAATGGTTCTCATCAGTCAGAACAGTTATGAGGCTACGCAACTCCTCTCCACTGAACCTATTCTCTTCCTTAATCCACATATAAAACATCGGATAAATCAGGTTATCCCGTAATTCTGGCTGAGGATCGCCAATATATTGAAGTAACAAAGGTAAGAAATCTTGATGCTGCTCACCTTCGCGTAACTGATACTCATCCTTCTCAATTCTTTGCAAATCCATCATGAATTTCAATCTTATATCGCTCATTTTCCCATCTCCTTCAACATTAACATAATCTCCTCTATAACAATTTCTGGCTCATCATGATGAATATAATGTCCACTTCGACTAGCAATCCGGTACTTGCTTGACGTTGACAGCCATTGGAATCCTGCTTGGAGTCTTTGCTCAATTTCCAATATTTCTTGAGATGGCCATCCCTCTTCACCATTGTCAGGTAAACCTCTTGTAATAATTGCGAGAGGGAGGTTACTTTGCTTTGAATGATCAACGATTTGCTTATAGCTTTGTATTTTATCAATCTTCTCACTATTCAACATAGGATTCTCGTAATATTCCCTATTTCCTGCAAGCAGATTTTCGGGTAGAACCTTTTCATAGGCAAGTTCTTTATATTCCGGTGCAGCGTCAACCAAAACCATACCGCAGATGTTCAGTGGATAAAGGCTGGCATATAATCTAGCGACCAAACCACCAAAAGAATGTCCCACCAATATATAGGGCTTCTCCACTTCAAGCGCTAGCAACAATTCGTTGAGCTCCTCGACTAGATCATAGCAAGTCGTCGGGACGGATGCGACTTGACTCCTGCCAATACCCGACCTGTTATAGGAAAAGGTTGATGTTTTTTGCGATATTCGGTCTTGGACTTTTTTCCATGTCTCATAGCTATCGCCTAACCCTGCTATGAAGATTACGCTTGGAATACTGTTACGTGAATATTTATTGAATAGTCTGCGGTTATCACAGATATCAATTATCTTTTTATTTTGTATAGTCACTTTTAATCACCCAGTTCAATTATAAGCTTCACACTATTAATATTTCCATAATAATTGGAGTATTATATAGTTTTGCGAACTTTTCCATTTTTTATTTTGTAACTTCAGCTGAAACCACTCCAAAAGAAATCTGTAGAATACCAATTGATAATTTGCTTACTTCCAAGTTTTTTGTCGTTTTAAACATTTCACACTGGATCGCCGAAATCTACTTGACTTTCACACCACTGGATTTCGCAACTCTTGAGGACAGATCACGGTAAAATTCACAGGTACCTGCAACAAATCCACCACCATGGAAATAAAGGATCGCTTGTTTGATACTTTCCGGAACTGAGTTGGCAGGAATGACCCACTCACCCCTTAATAGCCCGATGGTTACCTTTTGAACTGTAATATCGGAGTGATGGGTCATATTTGCCGCAGCCTTAGCCATTTCATCCCGAATCTGATCCACCGATTTGCTTTCATATCTGTTGGTTTGCTTTAAATATTGTTTGATCGCGGTAAGCTGTTCGATACTTGTCTCCAAAATAATCCCCTATTATAATGATATCCTTCTCTCCATCATCATTCATATCTTTGAAACTTACAGCATTAATATGCCTAAGATTACGATTGTTGAGATGACTTTCAGGCAATGTATCCAATACAACCTGATTTGATTACAATGTAGAAATTCAGATGCGGTACTTTATTCTTTATGTAATAGCCAGAAACAAATCTCACGCGCCCCCAGTAGTTCATATCCAACCAGAACGATTGTTCCTCAATAATAGTAAACCCATCATCTATCAGTTGCTCTAAGGTTTGATCTTCTTCCTGCTGATCAGACGTCAAATTTACCCCCCTGTATCAGGGATACTTTCTACGACTTCTTCTTTCTTTGTTTCCTTCTCACTATGTATTTTCTTCTCTCTTTCTATCCCCTTCTCACGATTCGCTTGCTGTTCATCAAGGTCGTTCTCAATGAGTTCGGTTTGTTCATCGATATCAGATATTATCGTATTCTCTTTAGTGGAGGGGGCTTTTTCCCCACCTTTATCATTTGTAGAGCAAGCCATTAACAAAAATACCATCGTTAATATAAGTATATGTATTCCCACTTTAAGCTTCCTGTTCATGATTCCTCCCTTATGTACATTGTTCATTTCATATCAATTTTTATAGTTATATTTTCCCATTATTAATATTACATAAAGGATATATTTTATTCAATACATACTTTAATTGTTGCAGAGCCAATAGATCCAATCCTCTCTGCGTTTCCATCCATCCACAGGAAAAAATGAACGATTTGTCTAGTTACCATAATAAAATATATTTATTTCAACATATTGAATAACTTTCATTTAATGGTATATTTATGAAGGGAGACTCTTGCACTGAAAGAAATGCTGGCCAGCGTTTACTTGCTCGATCTAAATTCCCCCAATATATGTATACGAGAGGATGAATTGAAATGAAAAAAAGAGCGTTATCTATTCTTCTTATGGTCTTACTTATATTCACTGTAGTTCCCTTAGCTTCTGCATCCGCTTCAGCTCCTGGAGTCAATATCCAAATTACAGGGCAGGGTACGCTATACTTCGCAGGTAACTTAATCGGCGGAAATCCTCCTGTCTATGGACCCGAAGGCATATTCAAAGTTACAAATTCGAGTGGACAAGTAGTCTTCACCCAGTACCGGGCAGGCGGTGGCTCTCCAGCGTATTTTTCTTTTAAAGTATTTAATTTACCTTATGACACTTATACGATTAATGGGCAAGCTGAATCCCCTCATACCTGGATAGAGTTCTATCAGCCTTCATTTTTATCTAACTAGAAATCTGATCTGAAAGTTTACAAACCCGATTTATTCATACCCCGACGGAGATATCTCCACAACTAAAAAACCGTAGCCCTATATTGGGCTACGGTTTTTTAGTAGATTCAATTTAGATCTTCATACGCTAAATGTCAATTGTTGTTACCTTTAATTGCAAATATAATATCATAAAATGCAAAAAAATCTCTATTTATTAGAGATTTTCATAGTTTTTATGTTGCCCTCCGATATCTATCTAAAATTACAGCTTTATTTGATGCTTCACTATAGCGCTCTTGTGGATCTCCAGTGTATCACGATACTCCACCGTCTGGATCTCACAATCCGTGCCGATGATTACACGTTCTCCTCTAACCATATTAGCCTTCGTATGCTGAAGCTCCACGCTATCCCCTTCGATTAGTCCAGTCTCGAATAAGACCTTGCCCTTCAGTTTCATAAGATTCAGTAGCGTTCCAGATTTGCTACGTTTGATCACAATCAAGCTGCCACCGACCTCCCTTGCATGACTTGGACCGAACAGGTTTATATTCAAACGGTCCGCACTCAACAATCCCTCCACATGGAGTCCACCGGAAAGTTGTAGCTCCTCTGCTTCACAATCGCCCTTCACATCCAAATCTCCAGTAAATTTGATCCGCTCTATTCTTAGCCCAGAAGTTGTCTGGATCTCACCACGCCCTCGTAAGGAAAGCCCATCAAGACTACCATTAACCATACATTCGCCTGTAATCTTCATATCTTCCACTCGAAGGTTGCCAGCCACATTGGCTTCCCCAGTCAAGCTTAGTCTCCGGCAATCTACATCCCCGTTAATTTGACACTCTCCTGTTATATTCACATTCTGATAAAAACCGCCTACCGACGTTGTCGTGCCTATTATTCTCAAATCATTCCGAGTTATCTCAGTCACTCATTTTCTCCTCCTTCATAATCCTTGCACCCGGATGCGCCGATAACTGTGAGCGGTATTCTACACGCCCGATAGAGCAGCCTTGGCCGATAATAACAATGTTGCCTCTAACAACATCGGCAGTCGTAAATTCAAGGTCAATATGATCGCCCTCAATTGTTCCAACACGTAGCTCCGGTTTAAATTTCGGAATCATCCCACTCCATATTTTACTCCAGACACCTTTGTTCGCTTGCCGAATGACAAGACTTTCCACACCAATCTCACTGGCCTTCCCCTGTCCATGAAGGCGGAAATCGACTTGACCCGCACTGAGCAAACCACCGACCGTAAAGCCCCCCTCACCTGTAAAATTCTCTAGCTCACAATCGCCCTTTATACTTATCAGACCGTTGAGCGTGCAGCATTCGCCACTGAGCCCTCCTCCGATATTTAGCATTCCGTCAGCCTTCATGGTCCCGAATCGCAGGTTACCCTTCACATTCATCGTACCATTACATTCCATTTCCCCAGCCGTAATATCAGCCTTGAAATGCATATGCCCGTTCCCTTTAAACTTTCGAGCCACAATCGAGCTACTTACTTTACCAACACCATCTATTCTAACGTTATCATAGGTTCCCCCCGCGGCTTGACTGACTCCGTTTATGATCAAATCCGACAACTGATTTACCTCCATAACCCTTCCTCCCTCCATTAAGTAAGCTTACCTTTTAATTGTTCTAACAAATCTCCAAGACTTAATTTAGTTACAAGTCGAACACCTTCGTCAAATACTAATTCAGCTGGTGAAAGTGCCAGAATGAAGAAAGTAACCCCCATTTTGCGGACGAAAAAAAGATCCCAACTCTTCCCCTCAAACTTCGCAGCCTTCTCTGTCAGCGTTTGAAAGAGTAGTGCTGCCTCTTCCAGACTCAATTCCCCTCTACTAAGTAGGTGGTCCACAGTATATAAATACACAAGCTGATCAAAGGTATATTCTCCTTCTTTGCTAGGCAGCTCTCCAAACTTTTCCATGGTCAACAGCGAAACAATGTTACGACTTACAATCTCTTCCGCTGTTAAACTAGCTGTATTTATAGCGGTAACATCAGATAACTTTCCCGCCAATTCATCTAAAGAAAGATCATCCTTCATATTTATTATGTTATGGACACGAGCTAGAATTCTTTGTTTAGGAAAAAAGGTCTCCTGTCCTGTGAATGTTGATTTGCGGATAAACCATTCCTCTGGAATAAGCTTCTTTCGCTTCCAGCGATACAATTGACCATACGAAATACCGGTTAAATCTAACAACTCCTTCTTCGAAATCAAATCCTTTTCCATCCATATCACCTCTCAAAATCATCGTAACATAACACTGTTACGTTGTAAATGCGGATGAAACCAACTCACATTAAATAAAGTGATTCATATTTCAAGCTCATCAGATAAAAAAATTGACATGGGTTGCTGGAACACCTTTATGTGATTAGGCGAATATCCTGTATTAACCTAACAAACAATGGAGGAACATTCGATGATTCCGATTTATCCTTACTATGGTCAAGAGACGCAATGCAAACAGGTACCTATTACTTTCCCGCCCCAGCATCAACACAAACAACCTGGCTTGGAATATAAGATGAATCCTCTTCCAATATCCGATAATCCCGGATATAAGGGAAGCGGAAAGTTATCCGGAAAAGTAGCTATCATTACAGGAGGGGACAGCGGAATTGGTCGTGCCGTTGCCATTGGATTCGCCAAAGAGGGTGCGGATGTAGCCATTGTCTATTTATACGAACGCCAAGACGCGGATGCGACCCGGCAGATGGTGGAGCAATACGGCCGTCGATGTCTACTGATTGAAGGCGATCTACGAAATCCACATTTTTCTACCGAAGTAGTCCAAAGAACGTTAAAAACTTATGGGAAGATTAACATCTTAGTCCTCAATCAAGCTGTTCAGTTTCCTCAGAAGAGCATCATGGATATCACCAACGAACAGCTGGAAGATACTTACCGTACGAATATCTTTCCTCATTTTTATATGACCAAAGCTGCACTTCCTCATCTTTGTCCGGGCAGTACCATCATCAGCACGGCATCCGTAACCGCCTATGCCGGGGCTCCTCTTCTGGTCGATTATTCATCAACGAAAGGAGCCATAGTCTCCTTTACACGCTCATTATCACTTCAATTAATAGATCGCGGAATACGGGTCAATGCCGTGGCGCCGGGTCCAATATGGACGCCGCTGATCGTATCTAGTTATTCAGCCGAATATGTAAAGACCTTTGGTTTAGAGACGCCGATGAAGCGTGCAGGTCAGCCGTTTGAGCTCGCCCCTTCATACATTTATTTGGCTTCGGACGATTCGTCATTCGTTACAGGTCAGGTACTACATGTAAATGGCGGTATCATGACGGAGACCTGATAAGACAGAAGCACATTGAAACTCAAGAACGTTAACTTTGATAAGGGTTAGTGGCAAGCTTAAATATGTTCTCGTTAACCTCAGTTAAGCAGAAGCACTATAGTCATTTCTGAGAGAGTCTTCTGCTAACGTTTTCGTCATTTTTACGAATCGGACGATGTGTCAAATTGACTTCTATCTATAAGTAATTCTTTACAAATTCAAAAATTGTTATAAAATTACATAAAAGGGCAGTAATGAACAAAATTCATGAGGTATCCCAGCAGATGTTAATTACCATTAAGCTCAATACTTAACAATGATTTATGCCTGTTTATTTGTCTGGTTGGACAATACGAATCGATAGGAGAATCTATTAAATGAAGGTAATCGTTATTGGAGCAGGGATTGGTGGATTGAGTGTTGCTCTTGCACTACGAAAGATTGGCATACAAACGGCCGTTTTCGAAAAAAGATCAGAAGTATCATTAGGCGGTGCAGCTCTTGGAATCGGTACAAACGCTGTACGTGCGTTGCAGTTACTTGGTGTAGGCGACGAAGTACTTCAAGCCGGGAAGCTTCTACAAAGTTTACAGATCATGACAGATACTGGAAAACAACTAAGCCTTACGGAGTCTTCCCCCATAAGTAGAAAATACGGACCCGATAATGTGACCATCAATCGAGCGATACTTCAAAATATTCTTGTAAAAGCGATGGGGCCCGAGCAACCCGTACAGTGTTGTAAAACATGTACACGGTTCGAACAGCATACTTCCGGCGTTACAGTATGGTTCGAGGACGGATCGAAAGAAGACGGAGATTTACTGATCGCAGCGGACGGGATTGGTTCCGACATCCGAAGGGAGCTTCTTCCGAAAGCTATACCGCAGTATGCGGGATACACATGCTGGCGATCCATCGTTCAAGTCGATCCTAAGCTGATTGGGTATAAACCCAACGTATTTACGGAGTCATGGGGAATTAACGGACGTTTCGGGATCGTTCCACTGGCCAATGACCAAATTTACTGGTTCGCTTGCCTAAATGCACTTGAAGCAGATCCAAATTTTCACAACTTCACGGTTGGAGATTTGGAAAGAAGATTTCATGATTACCATAAGCCGATACCTCAGTTACTAGAGCTTTCTCAGAACGAACGATTACTTCACCATGACATCATGTACCTTCCACCACTTTCCCGCTATTCATTTGGGAGAATCGTGCTTCTCGGTGATGCGGCACATGCAACAACGCCGAATATGGGGCAAGGAGCAGGACAAGCAATCGAAGATTCCGTCATTTTGGCAGGACACATAAAACGTTCTCCCCATGTAAACGATGCCTTAGAATGTTATAATCACGAACGTGTCCAGCGTACGGGTAAGATTACTAGAATGTCCAACCGGGTCGGAAAAATAGCCCAGCTCGAAGGGCGACTAGCGGTTTCACTCAGAAACGCGCTGTTTCCTTTGATGCCCCAAATGTTGGTAGAGAAACAGATGGACTATCTTTATCGAGTCAAGCTGGATGGATTAATTTAAATTTGTTTTTAAAAGCATTCATGCTCTTTTCATATAAGGTCAACTAAATAGGTACACGCCCACAACTGTGTATCCTGTGTACAGAAACCTATCTTGCTCATTGCAAAACTGCCCTTTTGATAGGATATACCATTCACTTCAATAGTCCCTTCATCCATTTCCAATACGCCAGTAATCATGTTAATCTGAAATCACTTTTATACATAAAAAAAACGCTTGGAGTTCAAGCGTTACGACCATCATGTTTCTTAATTCACTTTAAACTTCGATACCATTTCCTGTAGTTCCATAGCCATCTGACTTAAAGACTCCGATGCAGTGGAGATTTCCTCCATGGATTGATGTTGTTCCGATGTAGATTTGGATATTGTTTTCAATTCCTCTAGTGAACCTCGAGCAATACCTACGATATCATTCATAGATGCCGATACTTCCTCCGTGCTTGCAGATAATTGCTCTGTAGCGGCAGACATGCCTTCAATTTGAGTCGACACTCCAACTACCTCTTGTACAATTGACCTGAATATATCCCCCACTTGTTCAATCTGGCTCACACTTTTGCCAACTTCTTCGATTCCCTTCAATATGGATTTAGAAGTGTCTGTTGTTGAGTTTTGGATTTCTGTCAATATTCCGTCGATGTTCACTGTTGCCTTCGTCGTCTGTTCAGCCAGTTTTTTCACTTCTTCTGCAACGATCGCGAACCCTCTTCCATGTTCACCCGCACGTGCTGCTTCAATCGCAGCATTCAAGGACAGTAAATTCGTTTGTGTCGCTATCTCGGAGATAAAATTGACAATCTGATTAATTTCAGATGACTTCGCTTCCATGGCTTGAATCATAGAAGCAGACTTTTCCACGGCCACATTAACATTTGTGATTTGGCGAACTGCTGCTTGTACAACGGCCTCTCCTTGCGTAACTTGCTGATGTACTTCTTGAGTTCTCTCATTTATGATACTTGACGATTCAGCGATCTCCTGAATCCCCAAAGCCATTTCCTCCATTGCTTTAGCGGATTGCTCAGACCCCTTATACTGTTCTTGAGCACCATTCGTAATCCGTTCCACCGAATTCGCCGTATTCTCAGATGTACTAGCCGAGTTCAACGCAATAGCAGTCAATTGTTCAGAAGAGGAAGCTGTATGTTGTATAGCCTCTGCCAGTTTGTTTAGTGTGAGACTAAACGAATCTAACATCACATTGATATTACGTTTCAACTGTTGCAATTCATCATTGCCTTTTGCTTTCAGTCGTTCAGTCAAATCCCCGTCAGCTACCTTTTTCATAAGGTTCGTCATCGCATAGATCGGGCGAAGCATAGAACCCGATACGATATAAGATAATAAGGCCACACTTAAGGAACATAGGATGATGACGAAAAAACCCATTTTTTTCGTATGTTCAACGCTACTTAGTAATTCACTTTCATTTCCCGAAACAACAACTCGCCAACCGGTTAAATCGACTTTAGCGTAGGAAGCTAGTTTGGATGTGCCATCTTTTACTTCATAAATTACATTCCCCTCTTCCTCCTTCAAAATTTCCTCGGTATACGCTTTAATGGTTTTGTCATTCTCATAATCCTTGATATCCTTGCCAATTCTCTCTTCTGACTGGTGTGCAAGGTATTTACCATCTTTTGAGAGCAAGAAGGCAGAACTAGTCTCACCCATTTTGTTTCTATTTAAATCCTCTAATATATTTCCAGGACTAACTTTCGCCTGAATTAATCCACGAAATTCATTACTTTCACCAAGAATTGGGATATCGATAATGATAATATTTTTACCCGTTTTCCCGTCCTGCAGAATATCTGATATCCCTACCTTCTTCCCCTCCTTTATCCGCTTGAAATTATCAAAATTAGAAATATCAAGCTCATCATAGATATCCCCTATGGATTGACCAGATTCAGAGGAATACCTGTAGGAGAGAACATCGGGACTTATTGCCTTCATTACTTTCAGAAGTTGAACGATCTCCTCCGTATCACTATGTAAAAATTCTAACCGATAACTACTCAACATGCTTTCTACGGATTGAACTTTTTTCCCAAAAAATGAGTTTAACTTCTCCGCATTCGAAGATGCTATAACCATTTGCTGTGCTATAAGTTCCTTTTCAACATTTCCTGTAAACAAATTGGTTAGAATCGACGCAACTAACACAAGGGGTACAACCGTAAGCAACAGGAGAAACACCGTAAATTTAAGCTTTAATGAATTCGACCATTCTTTCAATCGTTTTAACCACATAGATGGTGAACTCCTCTCATGATGTTGATATCAGTCGTTTTCTTATAACACAATTCGACATTTAACGACAAACACCTTTGAGCATCAAAAAAAAAAAGGATTGCAGTGTAATAACCACTAACAGTCCTTTATTCCATGACGATATTTTACTTGGAATCACCTTTAATTACGATATCTTTCAGTTAGCCTTCCGCCCATTCCTTAAAAATTTGGATCATTTCTTCTAAATTCCGTAATCCACCCGCCCCTTCAAAATATCCATCCTTGATCCAGCATCTCACCCAATCATTATCATCCCGATCTATTATAATTTCATGTAATACTTTATCTTCTAGTTCTGTTTCAAGCAAAGGAATGGTTACTCTCCATCCAGGCGTATCTATCGATTCAATCTTCAAAACATGTGTTTGCTCCCATTCATCATCACAATAACTTTCATACCAACCTTCTAGCCATTTCAAGTAACTCATCTCTCTCATCCTCTTTCCTGTTGAATACTACCTTTATTGGCTTGTCCAAATAACTGCTGCATATGCTCAGTTAAGGGTTCATTGTCGGAGAATAACTCTGGGCATTCACGTAGCATTTGCGTAAGAAGTTCGGTCATCTTCACGGTGTCACATACTCGCACAACAGCATCACCTAATTGTCCCCAATATATTGCACCTTGCCCCACCATCACGTCCTCGACCTTCCAGAAGTACTCAGACCATGACTGTCCACTATGTCTACGGGATGGCACTTCAATCACCGTACCGTCGCCCAGAACCGTCTGTAGCTTCTCATGATCATCAGTCATCCTACCTGGAATATCAAGCCATTCCTCTACCCCGTGCATAAAAGTATTCCTACGTAAATCCACACCAAGAAGTAGTATGGTCGCTTGTCGATCTAACAACTTGCCCCAAGCTGAACCTCTAGCACATGGCGTATCAAATTGTTCATCGCCCGTTGTGAATGACAATGCATCCTGACCCAAGGCCGCAACAGAATGCGTTGGATGCCAAGATCGTATGACACCCGGACGCTTACGGAATAATTCAGGAAGTATACCGATACACGAGGGTGATTCTTCTACATAAAATGTTGGATTGTTCGCATTGATATTAGCCCAAGTATGCGTAGGGAGAACAAGTAACCCCTCTTTCATATATTCTTCCAAAACGTTAAGGACAGTCTCGGCTCCTCCCTCTACTTCTCCCAAGCTTTTTAAAGACGAATGAACAAGTACTACTCCATGTTGGTTAATTCCCATGTGATGCAGTTGTTCCAAAAGACTAACGTGCGTATGCATAATTCAGTAAACCTCCTTATATGTTGCTTCATTCTATGAAGTTAAGCTTACATGTCTATTTAATTTAGTTCAACATCCCGTCACCTCATATGTAAACGATGCACCGTATCACAAAAAAAAGCAGCTATGTGGCAGCTGCCTCAATGGTTAGGGTCACTACCGTAAGATAGAAATCCCTACGCAACCCCAAAAAATTGTTTATTATGACGGTAAAACGTTTGGCGATATGTTGGCATGCAACTCTCAATCACATGTAACATAACCTACTCATGTTGTGTAGTTTGCCAAATACCAGTTCGGTACGTATGTACGAAATTCATCATACCAATTCAGAACATCTCCAGCTCGGTCCAGCATAATATCCACTTCTTCTTGTCCAAATGGAATCGCCCAGTGAATGCTTGAAAGTTGGTTGCTTGCAATATATAACGCCATCAATCTAAAAAACTGATCAGGTACCTCATTATTAAAATATCCGTTGATGCGACCCGATGCGAATAATCCACTTAGACTTGCATCCCACGTAATACGATTAAATTCCTCCCATGGGTCTCCATCATCAACTCTATTAAAATCAATGATACCCAGTTCACCTGAACTTGTAACAATCATATTTCCAACGTGATAATCACCATGTTGAAATGACACGTAGCGGTTTTCTAATAGATATCGATGATGTTCAACAAAGTTGATTATTGATTCCGCTCCCTTTAAATGAATACCGCATGCTTTATAATTGGTTATATATTTATCTATTTTGAGATTATAAACTCCTGCCCATGACATTTGACTGTTCTCCGCAGGAATATCATGCATTTTCCTTAATATTTCTCCTGCTTTAACACCAAGTCGGTATTGATCTGTATTGCTTAGTGTACGGATAACATCTTTGGCATCTTCCCCCTCGATCCAAGTAAGTAAGGAATATACGGACTGACCGTTATTACAAATCCCAAAACCAATCGGTCGGGACATTAACACATCAATATGATCAAGTTTTCTTACCGATTCAAATTCCCATTTCTTCTTCTCATATTGAGATATATCTGACATCCTAAGCAACAATTCTCTGCCGTCTGTAGCTTGAATATAATATTTCTTATCTTTTGACCAACCTTTATTAACCGCCTCCACTTTGTTCCATGTACAGCCATCAGGTATTTCACTAAACATTTTATTCACACCGTTACACCACCCATGTTTAAATATTATATTTTGAACGAGCATTCGGCTCCCAAAAAGAATTATGGGCGCATCGTTATGACCGAGCAGGGAGGGATACTAGATTCACTCGGTATTCGTTAAACATCACTTGTTGAATTCTATTTATTACCATTATCCGTGATTGTACAAAAGCAGCTCAAGTCTAAAAGACTGAGCTGCTCTCCTACAAAATTATTTTAACATATCTACATATTCACCATACACATAGCCAGTAGACCCGTTATAAGAAACCTTCAACCAACCATATTTCGTTCCTAGCACTTCCAAAACAGTACCCTTCGGCACCGCCATATATATCTTCGCCGTTGAGGAAGCTTCGGCACGAACATTCAAGAAGTATGCTGTTACCTTAGCTTGCTTCGTAACGACCGATTCTACTGGTGGTTTTGGTTCTGGTTTTGGTTCTGGTTTTGGCTTCGGTTCTGGCTTAACTTGTTCTTCTGGAGTACTTGCTGCCGTCTTTATGGCTACATTAAGCTTACGATAGAACTCGCCTTTGGTCATAGCACCTGCAGATAGGTCTGTACTCACCTTTGCTTTTTGAGACAATTCATCAATCTCTTCTCGAGTAATCGTATCCAAAATGTTAATTGATGCTACATTGGTGTATTTACCGTCATCCGTTTTGGGAATCTCCAATACGCCTGTGTTAATAAGCTCAATTACATCTGCACGTTCAGGTGAAGTGGTATCAACGCCAATAATTTTCCAATTATCTTGAATTTTAGGCTCGTATACACCCTTTTTTTCTTCTTTCAGGTAAGCAATGGCACGATTACGAATGGTTCCATCTATTTCGCCAAATGCATTTACATCCTTTGAAGACCAGAGCTGTTCGAATTTCCGCCCTTCGAGTGCTCCTCCCTTTGCTTTAAGAGCTTCCATCCGGTATGCATTCATTCCTAATTTAATAGCATCATCAGATTTGATGGAGGTTCCATCCATTTTTCTCAAATTCGTAATCCGACTGCCATAAGGTTTCGTTAAGTCAATTTCATATTTGACGCCACCAAAAAAATCATTCGTACTGTACTTGGAAGCACGTCGTATCTTATCAAAGCTAACCGTTATATCGCCTGGTCGGGTTGAGTTAAAGTAGCCTACTGCCCATTCCATATAATCTTTCAGATCTTTACCCGTTACTTGGTAAACTGTAATTTCACCAAGAGCGAACTGATAGTTATAGGCAATATCTTTTTTCTTAATGGGACCTACATCCAATCGCGCTTTATCGTTATCAATCTGATGGGAAACTACATCCGCTTTGCTGTAATGCAGCATAACATCGCTAAAAAAGTCTGATAACGGAGTTTCCTGAATTTGTACAGTAGGGATGCCGTCAATCTCATTCTTAGGTACAAGGTTCATTCCTTTAAGTTGTGCCACTTCGATATTGGCATTTGCTCTTGCGAACTCATGATAGGGCTGCAATGTAGATTCCAAGGCCGGATCCGATAATGCAGTCGTTCCATCCTCAGCTTTAACAGGTAATGCAGCCGCTTGCTTATCCTTAAGGACTACCTTATCACCTTGCTTCGTGAATGTTAGGTCTATACGAGAAATATGAGTTCCGTATTTATCCGGTTCGACAATTAAAACCCCGTTCACCGTATCCCCCTTAACAAGCTTGTGCATATGACCCGCAAAAATAGCAGCCAACTCCGGATTCGCATTGGCGATATCTTTTACACCGGTACCTGGGACACCATTCTCATTCTCCAGCCCCATATGCATAAGCCCAATCATTACATCTACTTTACCTTCTAATTCCTTGATAGCTTTTTTCGTTTCATCTACAGGATTCTTGAACACAAGCCCGTCTAAATGATCAGAACCTTTCTCAAATTCAGCCGTCATGGGAGTATCCATTCCAATAATCCCAATCTTTATCCCTGCTTTTTCAATAATGGTATACGCAGGCATGAATCTATCACCATTATCCTTATAGATGTTCCCCGCTAGCATTTGGCCTTTATACTGAGAGGTAATCTTCTTAAACACATCCATCCCAAAATTGAACTCATGATTACCCATCACCCAGGCATCATAATTCATTTCATTCATAGCGACCATCATCGGAGACTTGGGTTGGTCATTAAATAATTCCGCCGAATTATCCTGAATCATATCCCCTGCATCGAGTAAAATCGTATTGGGGTTCTCTCCACGAACTTTCTTGATGATTGTAAACAATTGCGTTAAACTCCCACTTGGATTGGGACCATCCAACGCATAATCCCACGGCATGAAGCGTCCATGAATATCCGACGTACCTAAAATGGAAATCTGTGTGTCTTCATTTGCC
The DNA here is from genome assembly GCA_036496075.1 of Paenibacillus sp. GTDB lineage: Bacteria > Bacillota > Bacilli > Paenibacillales > Paenibacillaceae > Paenibacillus_AQ. Next base: position 66,699 of record DASXLR010000091.1, read on the forward strand.
GATTCAGCCGCTTCTACCGAAACTGGGAGGGAAGTGACAACGCTTCCAAATAATAATAGAGCAGCAACAGTTAAACACCATTTTTTCTTAGCCTTCACGATGACTCTCCTTTGTTGTATTGGATTACCGTACACGCTAACTTTATACGGCTTGTCCTCGATAGGATAAATACTACACATTCCCTATCCTTTCGGGTCATAATCATTCTAAAGTATAAGATGAAATTTAGATATATAAAAATAGTAATTGTTCTATTTTATACATTGTTGGCGAAATCAACTTTCAGTTATGGAATTGGCGTAGACAAATCTGGAGAAGATTTCTCTTGCTCGAGAGAAACAATATTTTGCATAAGAATCCTCAACCGATCTACCAGATGAGCTACTGATCGAAAACGAATGGCAAGAAGAGATAGTAAACCTGATTAATAAGCTTCCGTATAAACTTCGCAGCGTAGTATTATATCCGTTTCACTTACGATTACACCTACGATGAAATGGCCGAATTACTTCACATTTCGGTCGGAACCGTAAAATCAAGAAATCATCTGGCCGTAAAACAAATACGCCAAAGGTTTGGCACTCATCTTAAAGGGGAGGTATTTTACAAAAATGTTAACTTCACAAAAAATTAATGAATCCTTAGTGAACCATTTTGAAGATATTCAAGTTCCAAGAGAACCCCACCTACAATGTTCCTGAGCAGGAAGGCTTCAATGTGCTGAATTTCATAGAAAACGCCAAAAAGATTATCTCACTTTTTACCTTACCGATATGTCAGGTAGCAAATTGGAAACGGGTATAGCCGTAAAAGATCAACCTGAGGGTGTCATTGCGTTTAACATAAACGGAGACAAGCTACCACGGTCTATCAATATGAATGTTAGTATCAATAGAATCGGAGGGGTAAAGGGAAGCTGGAATGGACAGATCCCCATTGATCAAAGCAAAGCGGACAAATCAACCCAAACAGCGCGGTAAATGCTTTTCTTGAGCATCATACAGGCACTATCCCGAACACCGAGCTTCCGCTTTAAGGAGTTCGGTTTTTCTTTTCGCTTGATTGAAATGGGACACTGTACTCTCCCACCTTTAGCTCCGTCCGGGATAGGAATATTGCTACTATAAGCTGGAAGCTCCTTTATTCGACAGTATTTCCCCTTCATTGTAGGTCCCTAACTAACACCAACCTAACGGCAAGCATATATTCATATGAAAAAACCTCCCGATGGTGGGAAGGTCATGATTCATCATTTATTAAAACATCCTGAATCTTTTCAGTTGGTGAATTCATTTCAATCTTCTTGATTGACTACACTTTGATCCATATAGATTAACTCCCAAAGTGACCGTCTAGATCCTGAAAGCTCCATCTCTACATAAAGCCTTTGAAAACTCAAGGACTACATTCAAACCCTCCGATATATTGTACCACGTACTCCATATGTATGGTTACAGTTAATTTAATACTACCAATTCTATCTGCAACTCTACTATTTGCTTTACCATCATGCGCAATACGCATCTCCATAACGGTTCTAACGGCGATTTTTTAAAAATCCTCTTTTCATTTCAATAAATGTCTCAGCTTATCTGGGTTCCTAACAAAGTATAAGTTGCGAATCGAATTTCTCTCGACATGCATGAGCGCAACAGTTACAATGCCCTCTCCTGAACGGACAACAAGTCCTGTTTGGCCATTTATATCCCTCATTTCTACATGCACGCCTCCTTCGTAATGAGGAGCCTTACGAATTAAGCCGAGAAGGAACCGGGCGACGAGATCGCGCGATTCAATAGGATGGACGGCGGCGAAGGCTTTACCCCCTCCATCTGAGACCAACACGACATCTTTGGCGAGCATGGATACAACCATATCCACGTTACCCTGTTCGAGAGCCGCTAGGAATCGACGGACCCACTCTTCGCTTGCTGCTTCGGGATTGACTGGTTCATCGGGGGTAATCCCCATCTTTCCTCTTGCACGGCTGATCAGCTTGCGGCAATTCGCTTCGCTTTTGCCAACGAGCTCGGCAATATCAGCATATTCAAAGCCGAGCGCCTCACGAAGCACGAACACTGCCCGTTCCGTAAGGGACAGCCTTTCAAGCAATACGAGCATAGAATAAGACAGCAGCTCGCCTTGAACAACCGATTCAAACGATTCATCATTCGGAGTAAGAAGGGGCTCAGGAAGCCATTGCCCGAAATACTGTTCCCGCCGCTTACGCGCCGATTTGAATAAATCCCGACAGCGATTAGTTACCATTTTGCACAAATATGCTTTAGGTTCAACCAAACGTTCCAGCTTTACATCATACAACTTCAGGAATACGTCCTGCACAGCATCCTCCGCATCGGAGACCGATCCAGTCAGTTGGTAGGCAAGCATAAATAGCAGCCCTTTATAATGCTCATATAACTCTTGCATCTTAAAATTCCATCCCTTTCCACCAACCCTCTGTTTACATTATTTTAACAGACTTGCCGAATCCCATGTGAATTTCCTTATTCGCCAACCCAGCTTTCCTGTAAAAATAATATCTAACCCCCATTGATGTGTCCATACCATTCCCTGCTCCGGACCTAAGGCAAAACAAAAAAAGTCAATAAATTCCTTATGTAGGGGTGCTGGACGCCCTGCAATATCCGCCGACAAAATCTTTCCAAGCCTTGCCGCTTGGGCGGTCGCTTCCTTACACGTCTTCCCGTCCACCCGTCCGCTAGCAGGGTCTACGATTCGCGCGCAGTCACCGATACTGTATACACCCTGGGCCCCTTGAACCCGATAACTTGCATCTACGATCACGTATCCTTCCGGAGTGATCGGCAACCCGATGCTTTGCAGCATTGGGTTGGGTAACAGCCCCAGCGTCCAGACACATAAGCCAACGGACATCGTCTCGCCGTTAGATAAGGTTAGCGCTCCCTCTTTCTCCTGTAATACCCTACTCCCATGTAAGATAGTTACTCCGCAAGCGTCAAGTGAACGTTCCAGTTTAAGCCCTACCTTTGCCGGGCCTTCTGGGAAAATCCTCTTATTCGCGTTAAATAATTTTATCCTTACAGCACTCGGGTCAAGTCCCAATAATACCGCATCTTCACGAATAAAATAAGCTAGTTCGGCAGATGTCTCGATGCCGCTTATTCCCGCTCCAACAACGGCAATCGTCATTAATCTCTGACGTTCTTTCGCGCTTTTTTCCTTTACGGCTTTCTTTATATTCGCGCGCCACGCCTCTCGGATCTTCCACGCAGCGTCTAAACTCGCTAATGCCATACCTCCCTGATCAGGGTCGGGTTGCCGCACGACGCTGCCCACCGCCAAAACGAGGAAGTCATATTTTATCGAATTCTTATTTCCTTCAGCATCCTGACAAAGTAGCCTTCTTTCCCCTGATTCGATTTTCGTTACAGTAGCCTGAACGAATTCAACTCCATCGGGAAATAACCTAGTCAGAGGGATAGTAATATCTTCATCTCCGACCGCGGGCTTAAAAAGCAATACTTTGCGAAAGTGATAAGGGTTCTTATCGATTAAAATAAGTCGGAGTGTTCGTTTACTTGCTTGACCCTTAAATGTTTTCCGAATTGCTTTAACTGCATTAATACCTGCATATCCTCCGCCAATAACGATGCATGTCAATTCTTTCATCGCAACCACTCCTTATTCCGTTTGCATATAAAACGAGATAAGGGGTCGTTTTGTGACAACAACGATATGTCGATGACTGCCAATTATCTGTGCTTGGAAAATTCTGCCCCCTCAGAGACTCTTTCCAAATCTAGAAGTTGAAAGAAGCGGAAGCTAATACCAAAAAGTTTAGCCGTCACTTGTGGCACGGTTCACCGCTTGTAGTTTGAACAATACTGTCACATCTCATCTATTCATTCAGAACCATCAATATTAAGCACTCCACATGTCTAGTGTGCTGCAACAAAATCAAAACAAAAAAACGGCATCTCTGCCGTTTATGTTAAAGTGTTGGTGAAGAATAGGGGCACTGCCCGAAATTCATTTAACTTACAACGAATTAAGCACAAGAATAAATAGGTAAATCAACACGGATCTGTAGCAGATAGACAAGCTATTTCCTGTTCAATCAAGCTTTTGAATTTTTTATCATCACTTAGTCTAAATGCCTCGCGTAAGGTTACTATAGCCCCTACGTAATCCCTAAATTTAGCCAATACTTTACCCTTCTGGAAAAGAAATGCGCTCTTATATTTCTCCTCTGATTCTTTAGTAAGTCTTAAAGCCTCATCTATTTCTGTTAGAGCTGGCTCATACTTTAACTTCCCATATAATATCTGGGAATACCTATGGTGCCAAAAGCAAGTGCTTCTCTCCCTTATGGGCACTTTTTCAAGAGTATCCAAAGCAATATCTAGTATACCTATCTGTATGTAAAGTTCAGATATCTGTATTAAATGATATTGATTCGAAGTGGAGATTTTTCCATAAAAAATTCTAGATGTATCAAAGGCTCTGCTAGCGTTATCTGAGGTTTTCCCTTCAACTTGAACATAACTCTTTCCAAGTTCTTTATACAATTGGCCAGAATAAAATAGCATATAAGAGTTGGCATCTTCCTCAGAAGGTTCGGGGAAAAGCTTCATTATACTAATGAAGCGTTTCGGATCGTGAAAAGCAATTGTTTTCCCTATTTCCGTTATAACCTGATAGGGATGAGTGAATCCCCATATTGATGAGGACATAATAACCTCTTCAAATAACGAGTCATTAAAAAGATACTCATCCGCCACTTCATTAAACTCATTATTTTTCAATTCATTAAAAGGTTAGTTTATATGTTCCTAATTATTTGTCAACTCTATGTGTTGGCACTACCACCTCAACATAACTCATCTTCTTTAAAGTGTTTGAGCTAACCTGTCACATCTCATCTATTTCTTGCGAACCATCAATATTAGGCACTCCACATGTGTGGATTCCTTAAATTTTAAAGGTTGAAAAACCTGTTCAGATACAATTTCCGCTACTGTTTTTCCGGTAGTTATTAAGACAATTTGCGTTAACATGTCCACGCCTATTCCACGGTAAGCCCACCTTTGTCCCGGATAAAATCCACGATCAATAATCCCTTCAATAATTTCTAAACCATGGGTATGGGTAAGTATGTGTCTAATAGTCGTTTTTTTAATATAGTAATCCATTTATGGAATATATTTTGAGACAAAGTCATCAAATAGATTCTATGTATCCGTTAATGACGGTATATACAGCAGAAAACCCTATGTAGCTTTTGCGAACGGAAGCAACATGGACCTACTTCTCTACAAATGAACCAACAGTGGAATGTTTCATGCCAGTACATTAAAGGGGATAATACCACAAGCATCCTAGCAACAAAGGTGGCTTGACCCTTCCTTTGGTTGGTCTCTCACTAACTAGATAATTAAACAAAAATAATAAGTGACAAGAAAAAAGCTCAAGCATATGGTTTGAGCTTTACCTCGATAATCATCATCTAGATAATCCGTATAGTCTATTTTAAAGGTACACTCTATCCTATAACTTCTAACCAAACCTCAGTCTCCTTATACTATCTACTGTAATTACTCAGGCCACTCAAAAGATTCATCCTCAATCTCTCGCTTCATCTCATCGAAGAACCAAGTGACTCCCTTCCACCAATTCGGGTCCTCGGCATAGGTTCGGTTTAACCATTGGATCGGTTGACTCCCTCCTGAACGCTTACTGCTAATATTAGCTACCGTCTTCGCTGCAATGTTAGCTGAAGACGCAATCGTTGTGTTGTAGCTCTCCCAGCTGCCAAATACGTTAAAAGGATTATTCGCTATTTCGTTTACACTTTTATGATCTTTTGGTACGAATCCCTGCTCTTGTCCAGTAATGGAAAAAAGCAAGAGAGGGTGAATATCGTATTTCTTGCCGGCTTCCACAATCTCAGACAAATACGGCTCCTCGGCTAAAATAGAGTTCCTATCCCGCAAATATTGCTGTAAACGCTTCGTATCTATAGAAACATATTTGAGCTCCGTAGGAATTCCATCGTCTAATTGCCGTTCCCCATTACTAATAATGGATTGCGGTAAATATATTGTATCTGCATATGATGCGGGTGCAGATGACTGTTGATTTAGTGGAAAGATCAGCATAATCAAGAGAACAACCGCAAATAAACACGCAATTGTGATAAATCTCCTTCGATTGAACCATTCTTTCTTCCAGAATGGAACAAAAGGCTCACTTGCAACCGCAGGCTCCCTACAGACACTCGAGCCCTGTTCATCCCATTCCCGCACTAACGCTTGAAATGAGACTGTAGGCAATAGTTGCTGAGACCATCGAAGAAGGATGTTTCGAACCACCTCTTCCTGTACGGGAAAAGCAGATCTGCTGCACACCCATACAACTAAGGACGACAACAGATCCTCTTTGCTCAAATCCAGAGACATACAATGTTGAAGCACATCATCCGCCTGAATGACGAGAGAGTCTCTATGCTTCATAAGAAGCTCGTAGCAAACTTGCTTCTTCACCTCATCTGGAAAAGAAGGCAGACGGCTCTCAATAATCCGATGCACCGCATCGGCTAATATGGATGCTCGTTGCTTCGGATCAAGACTACGGTGCTTGTGTTCAATATAATGCTTCAGCTTTACAATTTCCCCACCAGATAAAACATACTCTTGCATTCTTATGATCCCAGCCCATCCTGATGTTCAGTTAGAGAACGATCCCCTATGAAAATAATTCCACATCCAGGCTGAAATATCCTTCTTGGATGCATGAGCAAATCGATTAAAACAAAGACTTATAAACACTTCATCAACTATAATAACTAACAAACGTATGTCCGCATAAAAAACCTTTCAAATCTGATTCAAAATGTCTTCTTAATATACTACTCTTTTGTAACCCATTTAAGCTATTAAGATAAAGCTGTCTCTATGAAAATCAAGCACTTTCCAAAGATACAGTAACACCCGCCTGTCTCCCTGTGACTGGAGAAAAGGGGATGTTAACGAACAACACTCCACATGACTCGTAAATGGAAAATAGCCAATCGATGTGTTCTAGACCCAGCAGTAAAGGGTGGGCCTCAAAAAATAAACATGAACCAAATAAACAGCAGACATGGCCACCACTGTTTGCCTGCCTTTACAAACAACCAGCCAAATACCAAAGAAAAAGCAGTTATATACAATCCACTTGCCAGACCATGCATCAGATGACTAAGCCCCCAAGTCACCATCAAGCCTATACCTCCGTAAGGCAGATTTGGCTTTTTAAACCACATTTCTCCAGCACACTGCATCAAGGCAACTAATAACACAACCAGAACGGCTTCTACTATGTAATATACATTTTGAGTTAACGAAACTAATAAGCCCATAGAGCCATGAGCACGTGTGAATTTTTGGTATTCATCGTATATTTGTAGCAAGGTTCCTTCCAACAGCAAGGACTCAACCACTGCGAACAAAAAACTCATTATAACAGCCACGCTCAGCAAAGGAATTCCTTCAGAGCTCCATCGCAGAGATATAACGTTCTTTAGCACCTTTTTCTTCTTTAACCATACAAAAAAAAGAATGGCACCAACAGTCCATAATAAAATTACAATACTCCAATGTACAATAAGTACGTACCATGGACTGGTAAAATAGTTGTCCATATTGAACAAATCTCCCCATAACCACTGATCCATGACCATGACGAACATATCCATTCCCAATATTAAAAATACAAGTAAACCTAACAAAAAATATTGTAAAGCTGATACATTCTCTTTTTCACGCATGAATTGCCTGCACCCGCCTTTACTCTCGTTCAAATATGTATATAATTCCCATTAATCTAGTACTTCAAGTATGACATTACTGCATTTCATTTGTCTGTAATAAATTGCTCAATACCGGCCGCGGGATCTCCTTGTCCTCATATTCATTAGACAACCCTCTTTTTCTGCAATGATATATCCATTGGAACACAGAGATAGCCGCTGGATTAATCGAAGAACAGCCTTACGCTCAAGCAATCATATTGGCAACCCTTCCGGTACGGTGAAATCGGGGCATTTACCGAGTGCATTAAGCCATATGATTTCAGACTTTATTTCTTCTTTGGTCATTCGATTAAAATGAATTCGAAGTAGGAAACAATCCACCGGCCTTTCTCTTTCATTTCGTGGTACTATGATGAAGAATACTATATTTCAGCAATTCGTTATGAACCAATCTTGCTCTTTTTTCAAGGAGATCGAAGACAGATATGAACAAAAATATGCTTGAGACCATTGAATCTGCACTGGCTTATATTGAATCGAAGTTGACACACAAATTGAATATTCTAGAAATCGCACAATCCGTTCATATGTCCAAACATCATACACATCGATTGCTCAGTCACGCAGTCGGGCAATCCCTATAGAAACTGATCAATATTGCGAAGTGGACATTCATTTTCCCATTCACTCATTGCCCGTACAACATGAACGAGTACATTATGGTTAATATCCTATTCGAAAAATTCAATTTGAGCGAAGACTGTCACATCTTATCTATGGATTCAGAACCATCAATATTATACACTCCACATGAATAAGATAAAGGAACATTTGTTCTGAATAAGGAGGATGTTATGCCCTACGTACAGATTAAGGACTTAGAAATGTTTTATGAGAAAATGGGTGTCGGTGATCCTGTTATATTTCTGCATAGCGGTTATTCGAGAGGGATTTTGGCTTTTTCAAGTCAACTACTCGATTTCCAGAAAATTCACACCTGTTATTATCCGGATTTTAGAGGCCACGGTAGAACAAAATGTGAAAGTCTGGTATGGAGTACCCCACAACTAGCTGATGACATTTCGGAGTTTATGGATTGTATGAACATCTCAAAAGCGCACTTTATTGGTTATAGCTTGGGGGCGAGTGTTGCCAAATATGTTGCTTTGAAAATACCTGAGAGGGTTGCAACGATAACTACGATAGGTCACAGTGGTTTTAATGATCCCACTGGAGCAGAAGAATTTGATCCGGAATGGCTTATTCAAAATGGGAAACAAGATATTATCGATCAAATGATCGAAAGACATGAGGATGCACATCAAGGAAACTGGCAAGAGTTTATGCGACAGAGTGCCATAGATTGGCGGCTATTTCCACAACTTACAAGAGAACAGATAAGAAGTATTCGTTGCCCTGCCTTGTTTATCGCAGGGGAACATGATCCATTTGCAAATGAAGAACAACTGAAACTATTGACATCTCTTGTTGAAGGTTCAGAATATCTTGTTGTGCCAGGGGGCAGTCATAGACCCCACATACTAAGAGAAAGCCCAATCTATGTAAATGATTCAATTCTTCAATTTTTGAATAAACATGCTATCCTCTAATCATACAACTGTTCAAAAATCAACATGGTACGATAACGAACCTAAGCAAAAAAGAGGGGTACAGCACCCCTCTTTACTATTTCCACCAATACATTCCAACTATTAGTCTTTCCCACCAACAACGAGCAACACTCCACATATATGGTGTTTACCCTATGAACAACTCTCTTATTAACGAACGATGGATTCCCCGTCAGCGGGAACGAATATGTTGGCTGTGAGCCCCTTCTCTGCAATAAAACTTGTCAATTCCTGTCTTGTCAACAAGCAGTGATTAACCGCCTCCATATGGGATACGATAATTGTCGATTGCGGAGCTTCTGTGTACGTCCGATAGATGTCTTCTTTACTCATCGTAATGGGATCGCCTTGTAAGAACTGCGCGGAGCCTCCATTTACAATAATCACTTCGGGACGATGAAGGTGGATAGCATCCTCAACATCATCGCACCAAATCGTATCCCCTGCAATGTAGAGTATCTTCTCATCCGGATGTTTAAAGACAACTCCCGAAACTTCACCCATAAGTTGCCCAATCTCGCCTTCGCCGTGTTTGCCGCTTGTTCGATTCAAACAGACATCACCCATTTGAGAAATGCTATCTAAAGCTTGTACGTTGCGGAATCCTTCTTTCCTGATCGCTTCGGCATCTTCATCCGACTGCGCTATCACGATTGTATCTTTAGAAATCGCCTCAATCGCAGCCGCATCGAAATGGTCCGGGTGCAAGTGAGTCACAATGACCGCATCGGCCTTGACGATTTCCTCGACAGGAATCGGCAACTCGGCGGTCGGATTGCTGACTTGATTTGAAGTATTAGGAAAGGGTGGATAGACCCCCTTTGCCCCTAAAAATGGATCGATTAGAAAAGTCATGTTGCCATAGTTTAGAACCATTGTCGCATTTCGTATTTGTCTGATCTTCACTGTAAATGCCTCCTTTTATAATCTTCTTCTATAGGATAATATTTAAAGAGAGAGTGGGACATATATAGAATCACGAAAAACCGAGGGAATACTTGAATAATGAAAGAGGTTATCATACATGCTGGATCATACTGATAAAAGAATTCTGGAAGAACTTAAAAAGAATGCCAGAATTTCAATGAAAGAATTGGGAGAAAAAATTCACATGACCGGTCAGGCGACGGCCAACCGAGTACTGAAATTAGAGGAAAACGGAGTGATTGAAGGCTATACGATTCATCAAAATCACATAAAAACAGGAAACCTGGTCCATTCGTTTATTAATATTTATACGAAGAGCTTCGATCATAAGCCATTCTTGTCGTTTATAGAAACGCAACACCCGTATATTGTGAATAATTTTAAAATTAGCGGTGAGGGATGTTTTCTTCTGGAGTGCAGGTTCCCGTCAAATGAAGAGCTCGATAGATTTTTAGGAGAATTAAACCGTTATGTCAATTATAAATTGTCCCTAGTTATTAATAATAACCAATAAAATAAAGGAGGTATTCACCAAAATCCATTTATAGAACGTTCCCCTTTCTTAACCCCACCATCTCTATAGGTAAACGTAATCGTTTTCTTGGTAGTCTGAGTCGGACGATAAAAGGCCGGGATATGCCCCCGGCCTTTCTCTTATTTCCTATTCATCATGTCTATTTGCTGAAGTAGTCTCATTACCATCGTTCAAGATAAGATCATGACACTTCTTTTCCTTCTATTGATTCAATTCTTGGAGCGTTAACTGCCCAAGTCCGCCCAGCCTCCATATTGCAATTTTGTAGTATCCCCTTTGCCGTAAAGTACTCATCCATTGGGATATTGTCACATCGTCGGCATACCACACGGTATGCCTCACATGGTCATCATCGATATAGTCGAAGTACATACTGCCACTCGCGTTATCTCGCTTGGGAGCACTCACACTCTGAAGAGATAATTCCGCTGCCCGTTTCTCTGTCACTGCGGTCACCTTACCCTGCTCTGTCCAATCAAAACCTCCTGCAGATAACGCAATAATATTATTTCCAGGCAGCCGATCCATTCTCTTTGCCAGTTCGGTAATGAATGCCAGATCTGCTTTGGGTCCTGGACCACTGTGAGTGCCGTATAGATTATATGCCATCATAACGTAAACAGGACCTTCCGGCAGCTGCAATTTCCCAATAGGCATCCTTGATTCCAGCACGATTCTAAGTGATTTACCCATCGCATGCAGTCTTTGATACAACTCACTATAAAAGGTGCAGACATGATCCCAATCGCTATCCTTGATTTTCTCATAATCGATTTCCACACCGTGAAAGTCATATTTCGTTACCGCAGCCAATATCTCTTCGATATGCTTCTCTCGGCTTTTGTCCGTGGACATAAGCCTTGTAATCAGGTCCGAATCCTTCTGTACCTCAGTTCCATCCTTCTTTATAAGGTCATTTACCAATGTCAGATCCACTTCTGTTGAGCCGGATTGTTTCGCTGTCTCAAATATTCGTGGCAGTGCTTCTTGCATTTGTTCCGTATAATACAGACTATCGCTTTCATCGAAATAAGCTGCGAATACTTGGAAACTAGTGAGACCCTTCGAAATTTCCCGAAGATCTTCAAGACTAGATTTCCACTGCCAGTCTACAACCCAAGTCGATAATTCCAGACTAGGCTCAACCCGAACCAACTTCTTTTCTTCGTGGGATTGGCCTTGTAATCCCATATATATGGCAGTTATACCTAAGATAATCGTGATCGTTACAACAACTCGCCATTTACCTGTCACCTTGAACATCTTAGGTCCTTCCCCTCTACTCACCATTTAGAAGGTTTCAATCGCCCAATCAATGGAAGTACTAATTGCTTTTTGTATTTGGGTTACTACTCCTTTAACGCCTTTAGACTTACTATCGAACAATACAGATGATCTGCTGTCTTCTTGGTTTAAAGACTCTATTCTCAAATCTCCAAACACGCCATCGTATATATCATCTTTCTTGTTCTGCGGGTTATATTCGGATTCAAGTACCACAGCACCTGTATTGACTGCACTGTCGATATTCACTTGCGTGAGCAATTCCTGATCTACCTTTAATTTCAACTGGTTTCCTTGAACGGTGAGTTCAAGATTCCTCGTCTGCTTAATATTGACTGGGTACTCCGTTTCGCTGGATAAGGCCCCTTCCGCTGTCTGCTCCTTCGTATACACCGTAGCCTTATCGAAGGCAAGATCCTCCGAACGCCATTGAACAGGATCCAATGTACGGGTGAAGATTTGCTCAACTGTATGTCCCGGCTTCTTCAGGTCCACCTGAATCACGTTATTATCCAACGAAACACGGAGATAGGAATCCTTCTCTTCGTTATAACGAACATTTACCGTCTGTTTACCTACAACATTCCCAGTAAGCTTCGTGCTCAGCTTCATATCCGTATAATTGCTGCTGCCATTCAAGTAAATCTTCCCTACCCCTGCAGAAGGAGAAGTCAGTGCAATACGGTCTTCTACGAACTCAGCTGCTCCGCTGATGGTTCTCCACTGCTCTGCACGCTTTGCATCGCCTTGAATAAACTGCATACTCTGCTTGCTATCCTTGCCAATCTTCATCAAAAGGTGATTAGTGTACCAGTAAGGCTCCGGCTGAACCCTTGTCAGATCATATAGATTCTGTGTACTGTCATTATACACATGTCCTTCCCGGTTAAAGTGCATTTTGAACAGACGCTGGATATTAGCATCGTTCGCATCGGACACTAACCGGTTCATCCCCTCATATAGAGTATTGGCATGCATAATCATGTACACATTCGGTACAAAGCCCAAAGTATCTGTATAGATGTCTCTCATTTGCTTATAATCCCCGTTGATTCGGGATTCCATCTCATTGCGGTCTTCCAGCGGAATCATGTTCTCATCACGAATGAAGTCCATCAAATAATGATTATAATACTCCACGTTCTCCTTATTACGTAATTGATTCTCACTCTTCATTCCAATATAGCGGCCCTCTTTATCAAAGATATTAATGTACGTCAGACGATAGCCATTGGAACCAAGCTCCCAGTATCCCGTCTTCATCATCTTTAGCATGTCTTCGGGCTGTAGAAATTTCCGATCACTATTTCCCATTTTGTTGGCATAAGAGAGGAAGGTTGCCTTGAAGTTATATCTCTCAAGAAGCGGCTGCGCAAATAAGCTGGAGTCGTTACGCCCATCCTCAAAGGATAGAAACAGCGCTTTATCAGGCAGAGCCTTCCCTTTCTGATAGAAATCCATAATATCCTGTTGCGATATTGTCGTATATCCTTGATCATACAATGTCTTCAGTTGTTGATCTAGTTGCTTCTTCGCCACCAATTTCGGAGTTCCGGAACGATCTACGCCAAAATAAGATAAGGCGATGAATCCCTTGTGATTGGTCCACGTCGACTTAACCGGTTCTGCATAATGCCTTACATTAAATATCACTTGAAACAAAAATATGCCCACAGTTAGCAAAATCGCAGTTTGTATGATGGTCTTTATGAATTTCTTGCGATCTTTGCGGTGATAATCAAGGGTAGAACTTCGCCTTCCCTTTATCATTTCTTCCACCCTCACTCTTTATATTCTTCGATAATGGACTTAGAAAGGTAGTCCAATTTTTTTATTTTTTTTCTTTCTCGCCTCTTTTTTATTTCTGGCTTCGACATCCTGAGGTGTTTCTCTCGTTCCCCAAGTCGATTTCCAGAAGGTCACCCAGGCGATAGGCATTTGCCATAACAGCACAAATTCATAAAAAATACAGAATACAAGTCCAAAAACCCATAGTTTACTTTTACGTAATAGAAGATGCGCTAGACTCATAAGCATCGCCATCAGAAATAATCCCATCAGAAATGTACCTGGAAAGACATGATGCACGATTGGTACATAAATCAAATTGTATAACACGATGACAGGCGCAGCGATCGGCACGATCAGACCAATATAGAAAAATAGGGTCATGAAGGGTTCTTTGCGCCAGATAAAACCTCCGGCTCTGAGCGATTCCCGAAGCCAGGATCGTTTCCATCTCATCTGTTGTTTCAAGAAAATCCCCATATCTGAAGGAACAATGGTCGAGCAGATCGCCCTATCCTGATAGCCGGTTCGATGAGTTTTCAATATAAAATTCGTCATGCTCCGGTCATCACCGAAGGTAGCAGGTTGTCCCAGAAACTTCTGATTGAGCCAGGCTTCAGAATGCTTTACAATCAGTTCTTTCCGATAGCAGGATAGAGGCCCCGATAAGCAGGTTACACTATCAAACCATGATTCAGCCGCTTTCATGATACGAAAAGCAATATAATATCTGACGGTCTGCAACTTGGTCACGGAATTGGTATATTTGTTCTCCACATCTGTTCGACCGGCAACACCGCCCATGCGGGGGTCCTGAAAGGGCTGAACCAGATGCTTAATCGCCAACGGGTCCAGGAAACTATCGGAATCCACAAACACAACCAGATCATGCTTAGCCATTTCTACACCCTTAACCAGAGCTACCCGCTTTCCTCCATTTTCCGTCAAAACGTGCATTCTCAAACGTTCTTTAGTCAAGTATCGATCCGCTTCTCTATGAATCATATCGATTGTTTTTTGTATCTGCTCCACGGATTTGTCTGTTGAGCGGTCATCAACAACAATAACCTCCAGCTTGTCAATCGGATAATCCTGATTCATACAACTTAATATCGTGCGGTGTATCCATTCCTCCTCATTGAAGCAAGGAATAATAATCGATACCCCCGGCATATAATCAGCATTGATTGGTACATCCCGGTACAATGCTCCGAATAAATAGCGTGTTAGCAGAAAAGCCGCGGCCGTAAGGCTGTATAAGTACAGCAACAGATTATATTTAAAATAAATAATACTCTCCATACGCATTAGCATAATGAAGACAACCGCTACAAACAGCAAACCACTGGCTGTATAAACTGAATAACCCCAACGTTTCCTCTGAAAATAGTCCGTCAAGGGTTTTACAAATTCAAACGCAATCATCTGCTTCTCTTGTTTCCCCGTCTGCTGCTTAAATATGCGAATTGTCACTGCATTCGTCTTTACCTTCGACTCGAAGCCTTCAGGCATCGTACCTGGGGGAAGATCGAATCGAATCGACACGGTATCTTCGACGTTGAGGTTGTCTATTTCATTATCAAGCTCAACCAATACCCCCGTAGAAGAGACATCCACGGCCCGCGCCTTTATACCGGCCTTTCTCTTCTGTCCCTTTGCAACAATCAAAACCTCAAAGTCCGCCGTATATCTTAAGCTAAGCATACGTAACTTACTGCGATACTCGGAGTCCATTTCCCCATCAACCGTTAGGTCATTCTCTATTCCTCTACGATCAAACTTTACCCTGATATTCTCAGGATCGGGTACATTCGATAGTGTACGCCTGTCTGACCGTGGAGAAGTTAGTACCTCATCAATCCTTTTCTTTTTTCTTCTTATCACAGTTGTGATTCTCCAATCTATTCATTATAGCCTCCAGTAATGATAACCACGGCTCTCATAGTCGGCCTTGTTATAAACTCCCTTTATATCTACCAACACCTTCGGTTGGTACTTACTGTACATTTGATCAATTTCCTGAAAGCTCATTTGAGCGATTGATTGATGCGGGACGGCGACAATCAGAACGTTCAAATTATTCAAATCAGACGGCTCGGACAGTTTAAGCTTATACTCCGAATAAACCTGCTCTTTATCAACTAATGGATCTACTATGATAGGTTGAATTCTATACTCCAGAAGCTCATCTATAATATCGGTAACCTTCGTATTACGAATATCTGAGCTATCCTCTTTATAGGACAAGCCCAATAATCCAATCCTCACATCGCTTAAATCTAGCCTCATATGGACCAGTATTTTAATAATATACTGTGCAATATATTTACCCATTCCATCATTAATATGGCGACCTGCAAGAATAATCTGCGAGTGATAACCTATATCCTCAGCTTTGTACGTTAGATAATACGGATCAATGCCGATACAGTGCCCCCCCACAAGGCCAGGAGAAAAATTAAGGAAATTCCACTTGGTTCCAGCAGCCTGAAGAACCTCTTTCGTGTCTATTTTCATCCGATTGAACAACATCGACAGCTCGTTCATAAAGGCGATATTAATATCCCTCTGCGCATTCTCGATAACTTTCGCTGCCTCCGCTACTTTAATACTCTCCGCTCGGTATACCCCAGCTTCGATGACAAGCTCGTACACATTCGCTATCGTTTCCAGCGCTTCCTTATCGATACCTGAAACAATCTTAACGATGTTCTCCAGTCGATGAACCGTATCCCCCGGATTAATTCGCTCAGGAGAATACCCAACCTTAAAGTCATCACCACAACGTAGACCCGATTCCGCCTCCAGAATAGGAATGCATACCTCCTCTGTCACTCCTGGATAGACCGTCGATTCGAACACAACGATAGCACCCTTCGTCAATTTCTTGGCGACAATTTGACTGGCACTTTGAACATATTTCAGGTCCGGCACATTCCCGCTTTGGACGGGTGTGGGAACCGCTATAATGAAGAATTTCACTCCACTCAGTTGTTCTATATCTGAAGTAAAGTCTACGGAGCAATTCTTGATTTCTCCATCTCCCATCTCAGCCGTTGCATCGATACCGCTCCGGTATCCATTTACCTTCTGTACATTCACATCAAACCCGATCACGTTAACCTTTTTCGAAAAGGCAACGGCTATGGGAAGACCCACATATCCAAGGCCAACGACAGCCAAAGGCGCTTGCCGATTAACGATTTCCTCATACGTTTCTGACTTGGTTCTCATGTCATCCAACTCCAGTTTCTATCATTTTTGACTGATCATATCCGTCATGGTTACAAAGGTAAATCCTTTACGTTTCAGCCTTTCAATCGCAATTGGCAGTGCCTCAATCGTATGGATGTCATCTAACACGTGTAGCAAAATAACACTCCCGCTACGGGTTTGCTCCAGAATAGAATTCACAATATCATCTGCAGTCTTGTTCTTATTCCAGTCGTTAGGGTCTATATCGTATAAAGCAATGGTCTTATAGCCCGTAGCTGCTATAATTCCTGCCTCTGTGTCATTAATATTGCCGGTTGGAGGTCTGAACAGCATTGCCGGCTTCTCCTGAATGGCCTCCGTAATGACCCGATTAGCTTTCACGACCTCCTCCTGCAATTGCGTTGGAGTTATCGTTGATAACACTGGATGGCTATACGTATGATTGCCCACATCATGACCCGCTTCGGCGATGGCCCTTGCCAGATTTGGATTCTTCTCCACTCCATCTGCCCGCAGGAAGAAGGATGCCTTAATATGATACTTGTCCAAAATATCCAGGATTTTGGTTATTGTATAATCCGTGCCCCAGTCATCAAAGGTGAGTACTACTTCCTTCTTCGGTGTCTCTTTTCTATAAATCAGATCATACTTGGTTTGGTTATTTGGGTTGATCTGGGCTGCACCATAGTCCTCTATCGCCTCTAGCGGTTTTCTCTCCCCGCCTTGCTCCACAAGCTTGTTCAACGTAATAAACTCATAACCTACATCGGCAGCGGCCTCAGCAATAAGAGGAATTGTCTTCAGAATATGCGTGTTTTCCTCTATATCCAGTGTAATGATTCCACCGCGGTTGATATATTTTCGCAGATAGTTTTTCTTCTGCAGCTCGGTTTCGTTCTGCCAATTGTGAAGAAATAAACTATGAGAAATAACAGCGTTCTGTCCATTGTGTGCCGCCGCTAGGCGAACATCATCGGTAAATTCACCGGATTTGGTTCTGACATACTTAGGGGTTACGCCTGTTTCCTTTGTAATGATCTGGTCGCTCAGTTGAATTTCCTTATACACTTGATCATAACTAAGCTTGCTCATATCAAGTTGATTCAAGGTGTTATTCTCAATCTCATGACCTCGAGCCAGAATATCTTGAGCGATATCGGGTTCTTCTGCTACTCTCATTCCTGGTAGAAAGAAGGTGGCCTTAATATGATAGAAATCCAACTTATCTAACAGCTGCTTCATCGTCTCGGCATCCCCCATCCCGTTAAAAGTAAGCGCTAATGTCCGTTTAGTGGTATATACGAAGGAAATAGCCTTACTCTTCTCACCCTTATAGCGTGAGACCGGTTGCTCCGTACTTTTCTTACCATCCAAGTTCTTAGCGGAATCATCGCCGCCTCCAAATATCCCGCAGCCGGCAAGAAATGTCAGTGCCAGTAGCATAACCACTATTGGGGTAAAATGTCGTTTGGACATTGCCTCTTTACCTACTCTCATTCCTCTACTCCTTTCTGTAACTCTTCTTACTAGCCGTCTAATCCCCCTGCGTATTTACTAGTTTCACAGTTAGAATCGGCACAGCTTTACGTATAATAACAGCTTTCTGCAAATATCAGCAAATATCAGCAAATTTCAGCAATATTCTACATTTATAATTTAACAATTACACCTATACAAAAACTATACGAAAATATTTTTCAAATTATGATAGACTTCATCCAGTAAGTAATGGTCTGGAAATTGTGCGCTCATTGTCAAGTTATCATAATCTGAATCATTGAGATTTCACGAAGCCATCAAAAAATACGCCATGTAACCACAGCCTAACTCTAAATTATACACTAGAAAAAACAAAAAACATCGGGAAAGTCCGATGTTTTCACTGTGAATTTATGGTGGATTCTAGGGGAACGAACCCCTGAGCGCATCGCTGCCAGCGATGTGCTCTCCCGCGGTGGTTAGTTAGGCTGCCCCTTACCTTTGAAGCTCCTTTCAATTCTGCTTCATCAATCTAATCTGTAATCCAACAACTTGGACTTGTTGTGTCCGCTACTATTGAGGCTTAACTGCTACTCGGCAGAGCGTCCGAATTCACAAGCGGTTCCCGGCTAGGAGTAGCTTTCCTTGCTTCCCGTAGTACCAGCAATCCAATGAACAAGGACACAACACCAATAATGATCAGCAGTGCCCCTATCTCCTGACTATAGGCTGTTAGCGCCCCATCCCGAAAAGCCATCCCGCGTATAAGGCGGTTAAGCCAGTTCATAGGTAATACCCATGCAGAGATTTGAAAGGGCTCCGGAAACGCTAGCGGAGTCAGTTGAATTCCAGTAGCAAGAAACGACGGATACAATACGAAGTTGGTCCGTGAATTGACTTTGGACAGGTCTTTGGCAGAATAGCCGATCAACAATCCCATGAGTGACAAAGCAAAGGCATAAACAAGCAGTGGGATGATAAAAAGATAAGGCTCCGCTTCAAACCGCATTCCTCCCACCTGCTTTAATAATCCATAGCATAGGAGCAGAGAAAGGGAAGTCATGACAGCGTAAGGTACAATTCGAATCCAAAGCTGCACAGGCGATTTTCCATTTGCAAAGAGCTTCCCTTCCTGACGCAGGCGAGGTACAATCGAGCCCGCTGCGCTTGTTGTAATCATCAAAACCACGATATTCACAAATCCAAGCACCATAAAGCCGACATAACTTGTGGTCGGATTAAACAGCATCCGCTGTTGAAGGGACAACGGAGAAACAAGCCCTTTAGATGTTTCGGCATCCATCCCTTTTTGAAGCAGACGGGTCATTGAGAGGGTCATATTTTCCGTTACGATGATTTCCTGAATCGCAGTCCGGATACCGGTCAACCCTGAGGGCATCGTATTATCCATTAAGATGCCGATATTCGTTGATATCCCCTTCTGCTGACGCATCTCCAACTGTTTCGGAAGCATGATGACCGCTACAGCTTGCTCATTTGCCAGCAATGTTTCTGGGGCTAGACGGCTGGAGTACACATTTGTGACATTCATGTATGGGGAAGCATTTATTTTAGAGATCAGCTGCCGTGAATACGAGCTGTGATCCTCATCAATGACAACAACAGGAGATTCGCTAATTTGGTTCTGCGAAAACATCAAACCAAAAAATATGGCCGCGACAAGCGGACCGATAAAGATCAGGCGAAAATATTTGCTACCCGCTACGTACTTCCACTCGTCAATCAGCGAATTCATCAAGTCTCACCTCCGCTGTCATACCCGGAAGCAAATCAGCATTCGAATCCATAGATATTCGGACAAGGAACATACTTAAATCCGCTTGTCCTCTCTCACGTGTCATACGCAAGTTGGCAAATTGAGGGGCGGCTGCAATCGAAGCGACAACACCATCGACCTGAACTAAACGATCCAAATACGGAAAATGAACATCAACACTTTGATTGACCTCAAGCTTATCAATTTCACTTTCCTGAATGTAGAGCTCTGTATAATAGGTATTCCTTTGCAGAATCACAACCGGCATACCTTGCAGCAGCTGATCCCCCGGCTTTACAACAATCCTGTTGATCAATCCGTCATCCGGCGCGACTACATCCATTTCTCCTTCTTCAGCTGATTTAACCTTGAATAGCACCTCTCCCTGTTTCACAGAATCGCCTACATCCACACTGACCTCTACAATCGACCCTGGACTCTTCTGGTAAAATATTGTCGTTTGCTCCGCCTCAAGCATACCTTGCTTCCTGCTCTCAGCCTGACTGACAGCATCCTTTCCTTTAACAGCAAGAAGCGAACCTCCAACGATCAGCGCAATCGCAATCCCGATATAAAAACCTACTTTTATCTTCATTCTTCAATCTCTCCCATTCCCATTCTCTATATGTTGTTAAATCTGCTGTTCTTTTTTACTTTTCATCATCATTTTTCTGACCGCGTTTTCAGCAGCATCCATAATCACTTCTCCCAATGTAGGATGGGGATGAATCGTCATAGCCAAGTCCTCCACGGTTGCCCCCATCTCGATAGCAAGTGCTAGCTCCGATACGAGTGTTGATGCCTCCACGCCAACGATTTGTGCACCCATCACGATTCCTGAGGTCAGGTCCGCCACAATTTTGACAAATCCTTCGGTTTCCCTCAGTGCCAATGCTCTGCCGTTGATCCCGAAAGAGGCTTTGCCAATAACAATCGGGATGGCTTTTGCCTTTGCTTCCGTCTCACTTAAGCCAACGCTAGCCAGCTCTGGATTAGAAAAGACGACGAGCGGCATGGCTTTATAATCAACCTCGGAGGCATGACCTGCAATGGCTTCTGCCGCAATCTTGGCTTCATAGGACGCCTTGTGAGCGAGTGCCGGACCCGCCGTAATATCTCCAATTGCGAAAATATGCGGGATAGCCGTTCTGCACTGTTCGTCCGTCCCGATCAGTCCCCTGCTTGTCACCGGTAAGCCTATGCGCTCCAGCCCTAACTTACCGTCTGTATTTGGTTTTCTGCCGATAGTGACTAACACATATTCCGCTGTAACATGATGCTGCTCCTGATCTTTTAAATAATGCAGTGTAATTGTATCAGCATTCTGCACCACTTTCTCAGCTGTCGCCCCGGTTATAATGTTTATACCATCGGCTTTCAACTGCCGGACAACAGGGACCGCAAGGTCCGCCTCGAATCCCGGCAGCACTTGTTCTCCTCCCTCCAGGATCGTTACCTTTGTTCCAAATTTGGCATACATTTGCCCCAGTTCGACACCAATATATCCACCGCCGATAACTACCAGGCTGGTCGGAACCTCAAGGAGAGACAGAGCTTCTGTGGAAGACAAAATACGCCCTCCAACCGGAAATGCTTGCAACTCAATCGGACGAGAACCCGTTGCCAGTATGGCGTACTTAAAAGAAATGGTTTGCTCCTGTCCAGTTTGTTTGATAATAGCTGTATGTTCATCAACCAAGCTAGCCTCTCCTTCCAGAATGCTCACACCGGCAGTCTTCAATAAATAACTAACTCCGCCTGCCTGCTTATTCACAATCCCCTGCTTGAAATCCTGAGCATTCTTAAATGACGCTACCGCATCTGCATTACTGAACTGTCTGAGCAAATCATAGCGATGCGATTCTGCAATTAATGCTTTGGATGGAATGCAGCCAACATGCGTGCAGACTCCCCCAAGCTGATTGCGTTCGACAATCGCCGTCTTCATACCAAGCTGTGACGATCGCAGCGCCGCCACATAACCTCCCGGACCTGATCCAATGACCAACGTTTCTACGGATTCAAGCTTACTCATATCCTAATACCTCCTGTTGAAGTTGTTTTTTAATATGATGATCGTAATATATTATAACCATCATATTTTAGAAACGTCAACAGCCTTGTTTAGCCTTTCTTGAGCTAACAGTTACAAGATGCCTAAATTGACACGTTTTATTATGACGATTATAATATTTTAAAGGTGGAATTATGAAACTGTGGAGTGATTACAATGCCGTATCCGAAAGGCCATAAGATGAAAGTGCGAAATAAGATCATTGAAAGTGCTGCCCAGGCTTTTCGCACCAATGGTATCCACGATGTAAGTGTTCCGTTCATTATGAAGGGGGCCGGGTTGACTCATGGAGGGTTTTATTCACACTTTAACAACAAAGAACAGCTGGTCGCCGAAGCCTGTCGGTATGCCATTAGCGATACCATCGCACTTCTGCAGGAGGCCGCTGACCAGGAGGGGCAGATCCCCAAGATCAATGTTGTCATTGACTACTATTTAAGTCCGTATCACCGCGATAGAACGGAGATGGGCTGCATTCTTCCTGCCCTTTCCGGAGAAATATCCCGTACATCAGAAGAGGTTCGACAGGTATTCACCCATGAGCTGGAGCGGATGATTGCGTTCATCTCCAATCTGGCGGAAATTGACGCGTCCAAGGGTAGGGCCCTGCTCAGTACCATGGTCGGTTCTCTTGTGCTTGCTCGTTCTGTCAGTGATCCTGAGCTGAGTGACAATCTTCTCTCAGCAGGTAAGCAGTATGCCAAAGAGCTGGTTAAAACCTAGTCTCGTCCAAGCCTTTGAAGGCATAAACAATGGAGTACTCAACCACATATCCTTCCTTAAGGAATCAAACAATTGAGCGTTATACAATTTGGATCGGTATCAGATGACATTTAAAAAGATGACTCCTGATAAATTCGAGGGCACTGATAAACTTGTGTTTTTAATTCCATAGAGTGTATCCCTAATTAAAAAGGCGACTTTTCGTTCATTTTGAACGAAAAATCGCCTTTCTCTATACTCTTTTTCACTTAGTTTCTTCATGAGGGTCATGATCCGTTTGAGATTGACAGCGAATATGACCATGGATCATCAAGATCATCACTCTGTTCTTTGTATTCTGAACGAATTTATGTTAACGGCCGGACGTGATGAAAGAACTATATGATGATGGGATTTAAGTTAGACTTTGCTGATATATGGAAAGAGACTATTAAATGCGTCCTGATGAATGGAGAGGAAATGACATGAATCCATCACAAAACGCCCCGGAATTGAACATGATGATGAATCCCCTTGTATCGTCCAGCACGATATCGGTTACCGGTAAATGAAGCCGCTGATCATACGCCAAATGAAAACAAAAAACGGGCCCAGCATAGGACCCGCATTGACTTTTATATTATGTACAGCAATTGCCGCCTTCTAATGTACAACTGGTGCCTGCATACGGAGCGTCATTGGGGTCAGACTCTGTATAGCTGATAGCGATATGCGGGCCTACAGTACGCAGAACCTTGCAGTTGCTTTTGACATGCTGCAATAGATTTACTTTCTGCTCTTCCGTTAGATTTCCTGTGAATGTGACTCCAAAGTCTATAGCGGAAATATCCCCATTATTGTCTAATCTATCCTCAGCAATAACCGATACATCAGTGAGCGGTAAAGCGTGCTGCTCCGCATAGCGGAGTAGCGTCATCACCGAGCAAGAAGACAAACCGATGAGCCATAGCTCGGTCGGACGAAAGCCCAAATCCTCGCCTCCACGTTCCACGCTTTGATCGATGGTTACCGTACGATTCTGTGCATGAGCCACCTGTAAAAACCGTTTCACTCGCTGCAAATAAATTTTCATAACGATTACTCTCCTTATGTGTTGTATTATCTCTTAAGCGCCCAAGATGCAAACCGCTTCTTCAACGGATAGAGCAGTACAAATTCGAAAAACATAGCCAAAATACCAATGGTGATGATGCCAACCATAACTAACGGTGAATTGCCAATTTGCCCGCTGGAAGAGATAAGCCACCCTATCCCTGCACTTCCACCTATCATCTCTGCTGCCACAAGGGACCGCCACGCGATTCCGAAACCGACGACTATGCCCGTGAATGCCGATGGCATCACCTCCGGCAAGTACACATGCCATGCCAACTGAACCCGATTAGCGCCAAGTGTTTGGGCAGCTCGGATATGCGTAATTTTGATTCGTTCCATCCCTTGGATGACATTGACCAGAATAGGAAAAAATGCAGCCACAACAATGACAGCAATCATCGGCGCATTCCCCAAATCCAACATCAAAATAAGCAGAGGAGCCCATGCCATCGGTGGTGTTGCCTGAAATAACATGACCATTGGAGATAAAAATTGTCGAAATGCTTTACTTATACCTGCTAACAGTCCCAACACGAATGCAGAGAGCGCCGCTATCGCAAATCCAGCGAATAGACGGTAGAGACTGATCCCGATGTGGTGGTAATAATCCGGGGAACCGAGCTGCTTCTTTAGCTCCAGCCATGTACTCCAAGGACCCGGAAAAATAATTGGAGGATAATGCCTTGCAACGAGCATCCATAGAATGATGATAAAAGGGACGGCAAGTATGCCAAAATGAAATTTTCTCATGCTTTTCCCCCTGCCTTTGAAGGCTCGGTTATTTGACCCAGGTTGTATCGATGATTGTGTTTACATCGAGTGGATTTTCGAGAGATTTGATTGTGAAGCTGTTATCTGCTACCTCTTGGTAATACTTCAGATCCGCATCAGTGAATTTATATTCGAACTTGTTGCGCTTCAAAGCTTGAGTCACCACCTCAATCGGAGTGTACGTTTTATCCGTCCCTTTAATTTCCGGTACGTTAAATGCTTTGGCCAACAACTCTGCATCTTCTTTCTCGTGATTATGCAGATCGTCAATCGAAGCGATATGACCTTGAATGAATTTTTTAGCCGCATCCGGATGATCCTTCAAGAATACGTTCGAGCCGAGTACGACAAATGCTGGATCCGGAAGCTCCTTTACGACCTTGAGTCCCCGCAACTCCGCAAAGGTCAGGAACGGTTCACCAGCTACTGCCGCGTCAATTGCTCCGTTTGTAATCGCAGTCTCCATGTTGGCCGTATCCATTTGGACTAACGTTACGGATTGATCGTTAAGCTGGCCTTCCGGAAGAAGTACAGCACGGACAAGATAATCTACACCACTGCCTTTGACCAGATTACCAAGCTTTTTACCCTTCAGGTCTGCTGCTTGCTTAATACCGGATGTTTCTTTCGTTAACAGCCCGTTTTTCCCTTCGTCCACTTTGGCAATCACCTTAAACTCTGCTCCCCGTGAGCCCCAATTGACGGCCGCCGGCATCCCCGCATAAGCTACATCCAGCTTGCCCGAGGATAGTGCCTTGTACAAATCCGGTCCATTCGCAAAAGAAAAAAACTCTGCCTTCAATCCTTGATTATCGAACAGTTTCTTCTCCTTGGCTATAATAGCTGGTGAAGCGGCTAACAGATTTACATAGCCAACCTTAATTTCCTGCAGTTGCTGCGTTTGCGCTCCATTCTGACCTTGATCTGATGTATCTTCGGACTCCTTGTTAGTGCATCCGGCGGTGAGTGCCACTGCCAGCACAAAAATGCCTACCATGCTGAACAATTTGGTGTATCCTGATCTCTTTTTCATCGGTATGTTCCCCTTTTTTTATATCCCGGAGCCTTCAGACTCGTAGTAGACTTGAAAATCATATCTCAAATCTTGCATCAGCTTCTTTTTATATTCATTAAAGTACGATGATACACGAATTTCCGGAATTCTCGGCCTTCCGAGGCCAATATTTAAGATGTTGTGTATTTGTCCTTGATCATCGAATACCGCAACCCTATCCGATAAATAAATAGCTTCATCAATACTGTGAGTAACCAAAATGACGGTCATGCCCGTCTCCTTCTGGATACGTAGCAGCTCTTCTTGCAGAGTTTCCCTTGTCTGTTCGTCCAAAGCACTGAATGGCTCATCCATCAGAAGAATGTTAGGTTTACTCACCAATGTTCGGGCTATGGCTACCCGCTGCTTCATCCCGCCAGAAAGATCTGTAATGCTCTTATGCTCAGACCCTGAAAGTCCAACCATCTGAATGGCTTCCTTGCCGCGCTCCACTCTCTCCTTCTTGCTTATTCCAGCCATACGCAGGCCGAAAGCAACATTGTCTAGTACGCTGAGCCAAGGGAATAATGCCAAATCCTGAAATACAAACCCGCGATCTGGTCCCGGCTTGTTTACCTTGCGGCCATTAATCGCAATACTTCCCTGCTTCGGCTGTATGTAACCAGCAATTACGTTGAGCAGTGAACTTTTACCGCAACCGCTCTTGCCGATAATACTGACGAATTCACCTTGATTTACAGTTAGATGAACATCGCTAATGATGCTTCGATTGTCCTCATAAGACACCGTGACATGGTTGATTTCTAACATCGAAGTACCCGTGTGTGTCGGCAAGGCCATCCCCCCTTTTAATTACGAGTATGCCGATATGAATTATAATATAAGTTAGCACTAATTGGTTGTTAGCGTCAAGAAAAAATGTACGAAAACTCGAATGAAAAGGCTCTTACCATCGAAGAAACGGCTTCGCCGTCCTTAAAGGGACGGTAACCATTTCTCGTATAATAACGGGATGCTTGACCTTCCCAACTCTCTAACAGAACATAAGTTACCTCATAAATATATGAATTTATAGTAGTTTTTTTGAAATTTTCTAATCGGCCCGCAGGCAGGAAAGTCAGTGAGTGGAACCGATCTCTCCAGCGGCGACTGTAATTATAACTATACAGAGGATAACAAATAAATATCGCCTTATTTCGAACTAAAAAAAGCCGCTAAACACTTGAAAATCCTTGTGTTTAGCAGCTTTTAAGTTTATGAATCCCTTTATGGGTTGCCCAAGATTTTGAGCCAGTTACGTTCACTACGACGCTCGACTTCCAGTGGAGAATCAAAAAAGCGCGATAACAATTCGGTATTCAACAAGTCTTGAGTATCGCCAGCTTTAAAAATCTGCCCATCTTTAACAAGTAAGGTCTTGCTAAACACTGGCATAATTTCTTCGATGTGGTGAGTTACAAACAGAAGAGTTGGGGCATCGACTTGCTGAGCTATTTTTTCCACCATGTTAAGCAACAGTTCACGAGCAAACACGTCCAGTCCGGTACAGGGTTCGTCTAGAATAAGTAAATCAGGCGAAGCTATTAATGCTCTTGCAATGAGTACTCGTTGGCGCTCCCCCTGGGAGAAGGTGTCATATCTCCGATCCGCCAGTTTTTCGCACCCCAACAGCTTTAATAAATCATGGGCTTTTTCTATGTCCTCTTGCTGAGTCTTGTCATATAATCCAATTGTAGCGAACTTTCCGCTCAACACAATACTTAAAGCCGTTTCATTTCCGTGTAAACGCTGCTGGAGCGATGAACTAACCCAACCGATAGACTTGCGCAGTTCCCTAAGATCAAATTCGCCAAATTTTTTACCAAGCACTGTAATTTCACCTTTAGTCGGCCAAATGTAACCATTAATCATATTGAGTAAAGTTGTCTTTCCAGAACCGTTTAACCCAACAATACACCAATGCTCGCCTGAATGGACCTCCCAATTTACATTTTGTAATATGGTGGATTCTTCACGTAACCAGCTTACATTCTCTATTTTAATAATCAACTCTTCGTAACACTCCTTTCAACATTTCTTCCTCTAGCTAATGTGATAACAGTAACCACGATAACAACATTTCTATTTTTTCTCATTTGGAGAATACTCTCTTTTATTTATATCGATTGAATTGCTTTTAAATTTTTTCAACTTCGATGTTAGCCGTAACCCAATATAAAGCCTCTTGAGTATTTCTTTCCAAAATTGCACGATATATATTTTCGTGAATCATCGTATTGTCACTATAATTCGGAATATTCAATAAAAATTGATTCAAGTGGATCTCTAGTGATTTACTAAACACATGATAAAGATCAGCTAGGGTATCATTGTGTGTAGCTTTAGCCATAGCCAAGTGGAAAGCAAGGTCTTCCCTTATATATGTAGAGTAATTCCCCTTCTGCAATTCATCGTTTCTTTGATCTAAATACAATCGAAGCTCGATTAGGTCATCCTCTGTTCTTCGCTCAACGGCCAGCTTTACAATCGCTTGTTCCAGTATCATTCTCGTTTCAGTTATATGCCCACCACTAGGCAGATCGTTTGAAGTCTCATTTTCGTTATAAACTACAAAAGTTCCTTGACCGTGTTGTATCTTTAAAAATCCAGCATGAACCAAAATTTTCACAGCTTCACGAACTGTTGAACGGCCCACACCATATTCCGTCATTAATTCGAATTCTGAGGGCAACCGATCACCAGGTGAAAATTCCTTATTTACAATTCTTCTCTTCAATTCGATTAAAACCAGATCCACTAATTTACGAGGCTTTACATATTCACTCATCCGCTTCCCCCCTTCCCAATGGCAAAAGAATAACACATCAGACGTCTGATGTCTAACATGATTCTTGGACACACTTCTAGAGATGAACTTACCTCAAGGCCATTTGGCTATAGATCTGATTAGTCCCATGGTTCTTGGATAATTACAAGTCTAGGAGCATTTTGGTTGATGGAACGGTTATTCTTCTAAGTAAACTATATATGCACAGCGTATTACGAAAGATTTCTTCATAACAACTGATACCTCTGAGCAATACTGTCACAGCTAATCTATTGTTTTAGAATCAATATTAAACACTCCACATGTGTGAAGATATGGAAACAACTATCAAAACAAAAAACGGCATCTCTGCCGTTTATGTTTAAGCTATTGGTTGAGTCTCCCCCCCCCATATAACATGTGAACCATAATTCCGTAATCCTTGGTGTTACGCAGTAACATGAGGCACTTCTTGGATACGAGCGTTTTTCTGAATGAGAGAAATCTGCCCAGAATGAATCCCTGTATGATACATAAGTCTGCCTATGGCTTCAAGTGGTGTTGATGCACCAATAGGCGATTCAACACTCTGATGCCACGCCTCCTCTGGAAGCTCTCGCATTGCTTCGATTAAATTCGCGTTCGATGCCTTCAGCAGATCAACCAACTCTTCTAGATGTGTGAAAGACTTATTATTATCCACCAATCCGCGAACATAAATTCCACTTCCGCTATAAAATAGGCTCCTTTATACAGCATCTTTCTTCTTATCAATGACAACATGATTGAATACATTCGCATCCACGTCTATATCGAATGCCATACCGAAACCAACCACGTAACGACCTTGCAGGGGGGTCAACTCGAACAGTGAGAAATCTAGTCCGCGCAACAAATCCATCGTCTTTGCACCGTGATCGGTATTGAACAACTCAAAGATGTCCTCATGACCATCATTACCGATATTACTGGAAGTACAATTCAAACGTACACGTTCCGTAGCAAATTTATTGTTCGTTGCAGACTCATTCGCAATAAGAAGCACATCGACATATTCATTTTTTTCCGTATATCTATAGTGATCTGCTATCTTACTAATATAGATATAAAACTTACCTTCTTTCTTAACGAAAGGAGCACAACTAATAAATGGCTTACCTTCGTCGTCTATTAAACCCAAAATTAGATTTCTACGATTCGCAATAAACTGTAAATAGTTTTCCTTATACTTCTCCAAATCGATAGACTTTTCCAATGTAGATCCCTCCATAATGTGGTTTTTGAATTTATTCGGACTATTTCACGGTACTTAACAAATGAATGCGAGGTTTCTGCTCTG
Source organism: Paenibacillus sp. (assembly GCA_036496075.1). Classification (GTDB taxonomy): domain Bacteria; phylum Bacillota; class Bacilli; order Paenibacillales; family Paenibacillaceae; genus Paenibacillus_AQ. The sequence continues at coordinate 96,936 of DASXLR010000091.1, forward strand.
ATGGAATATATTGAATCTCCGAATCCATCCGATAAACCCGCCGGATCATGTCCGTTGTCATGACTTGATTCGGTGTGCCGTACATCGCCTTCTCGCCATCTTGCACGACAACAATACTATCGCTATAACAAGAAGCTTGATTGAGATCATGCAGTACCATCACAACAGTCATCCCCATATCCTGGTTTAGCTCACGAACAAGCTCAAGCACTTCATGTTGATGGGAAATATCCAGGTAGGTTGTCGGTTCGTCAAGCAACATCACTTTAGGGCGCTGCGCAAGTGCCATGGCAATCCATGCACGCTGCGATTCACCGCCGGACAACGAAACGACCGGTCGATCCTTATATGCTGTAAGATGAGTTTTCTCAAGTGCCCAATAGACGATTTCCATATCATCATGATCTAATCTCTCAAACCACTTTTTGTGCGGATACCTGCCATAAGAGACTAGATCGATCACACTCATATCACTTGGTGCTTGATTCTTCTGACTTAACATGCACATTTTACGAGCAACTTGTTTGGCACTCATTGATTTTAAATTCGTGCCTTCGAGCACTACCGAACCTGTATGATAAGGAATAAGCCGCGAGACTGCTTTGAGTAATGTTGATTTTCCCGAGCCATTCGGTCCAATGATGGACACAATCTCACCTTGTTTAACGGAGAAGGAGAAGTTGTTAATTACGCTCTTCTGCTCATACCGAATCGAAATGGAATCAACAGTAAACATATTAGAATGTCCTCCTTCTCATCAGGTACAGAAAATATGGCGCGCCTATGACAGCCATGAGAATTCCCGAAGGTATATCCAACGGTGAGAACAGTGTGCGTCCACCCGTATCCGCAATCAACAGCACAAGTGCTCCAAGTGCCATGCTCATCGGTAATAAATACTTATAATCTGAGCCAACTAGCATTCTAGCCATATGCGGTACAACGAGACCGACAAACCCGATCATCCCAATGGCAGCTACAGAGATAGCTGCCAAGAATACAGCTAATAAGGACAATATGATACGGATCCGGTTAACATTCTCACCCAGATTAGAAGCGACCTGATCGCCCAACCGAATGATATTCGCCTTGCGTATGGCGAAGAACGATAGTATCCAGCCAACAATCGCATACGGTAAAACCATCATCAAGGCATTACTACCTTTCGCAGCCAAGCTACCGTTTAACCATTGGACAGCGGTGGGGAGCCGATCGCTGTACATAATCGTCAGAAATCCAATGACTCCCCCACACAGGGCATTCACCGCAACGCCAGATAAGATAATTGTGATCGGTGAAATACCGTTCCTCCTCCATGCTAGTGCATAAACAATGGATGCAGCTATTATTCCGCCGACAAAAGCAGCAATCGGAATGAATTGAGTATATTCTGGCGCAGCAAGCATAATCACAAGTACACAAGCCGCCGCACCGCTAGTCACACCCGTCAAACCAGGATCAGCAAGAGGGTTACCCATTACAGCTTGCAAAAGTGCGCCCGAAATCGCTATATTCGCCCCGATGATCATCGCCAACAATACGCGTGGCAATCGAATATCCCATATGATTGTGGCGTTCACCGCTTTGGAGGATGAACTAAAGACTGTACTTAATATTTCTGGTATCGAGATGGACACACCACCTAGTCCGATTGCGATTATCGCAGCTATGATCGTCAAAATTAACGTAAAAATAACAATGGTCCTGCTTCGAGATGTTTTTATCACTTGCTATCTCCTCTATTATTCATAGAAATAATTTGCGATTTGAGTTAGGGCTGTCTCCGCGTTAATAATCGAGGTTACGCCAAAAACACTGTAATCCAGAATATGAATTTTGTCATTTTTATAGGCTGAAAGTTTGGTCCATATGTTATTTTTTTCTACTTCCTTCTGAAACTTATCTACTGAAGCGCCATGATCACCTGATGCCAATACGAGAATAATATCTGGATCAGCAGCTACTATGTTCTCCATGTTAATTGGAGAGTAAACCTCTGACACTTTCAGTACGGAAGTCGCGATATTATCTGCATTAAGCTTCTTCACCAGACTACCTAGATAAGAGCGATCACTCATGACCATGAACGAATCCGAAGTTCCGATCATCAGCATGACACTCGGCGTTTTATTGCCTTTCGCTAGTTTGATTAACTCATTTTCCTTTTCCAATATCTTGCTCAGTACAACGTTCATCTCATCCATTTTGTTAAAATAAGTGCCTAATACTTTAAGGCTAAGTTTCAAATCCTCAAATGATTCAGTACGTAAATAAGCTTTTTCCAACTTAATACCTTCCAGACTTTTGTCTAACGTGCTTCGAAGCGACTCCGCACCGAGAAGCAAATCTGGCTCAAGCTTAGTCACAACTTCAATATCCGGCGACATGGGTGAGCCAATGCGCTGTATCGCTTCGAATTCCGCAGGAATCGGGTTGGTAGAGGTTGGCACACCCACCGGTGTAATCCCCAGCAAGTGTAGCATCTCTGTTAATGGCACGGATGTCGTGACAATTCGCTCCGGCACCTTCGCAGGAAATTGGCTTAACGCTTCAGTGAACAATGCTTCATCGACACCATCGTTCTCCAATCTGTATACCTTACTTGTATCCTCGCTTGTATTAGTCTTAATCGTCTGATTACTTGCGGTGTTTGTTACCGCTTCATTCTTCGCTTGATTGTCTGCTTTATTGGTAGACGAACATGCAGACATTACGCTAAGAGCTGCAATAAGCAGAAATACTATTAACTTTTTCAACATCTATCCCTCCGCATATGTATAGTTGTGATCATCATATAATAGGCGCATTTAAAATTGATAATGATTTTCATTCGCATCTATAGTTATAATGATAATGGTTATCATTATCAGTTGTCAATCAGTTTATTTGTCACGCCTTACCAGATAAACACCTTTACGTATATTCATACAAATGTTATCTTATTCTTTCAAAATGCGATCCTTGTCTCCATCAGCAATCATTTAAACGATTCCCTGATTCCTCATCTCAAGATAATAATTTCACAGTAGGGATGCTTACGTTTAGACAAAAATAAACAGAGAGAATCTTTTCTCCCTGTATTTAGGTAGTTCGATTTTGTTGATTCAAGTTCATTCTACTATAATCAGGTGCATTTTTATTTTTTATCGAATTTAAGGGCTTTTTGAACAGGCTCTTATTGTTGTTTTATACGTAACATTTGTTGTAGCAACTGTTCTACTTCTTTTTCGGGAAAGGCTGCCAGTAAAACTTCCTTAAAGGTTGCTTGCGCCTTGTCGAGCTTGTCTATACCTATTTGTGTCAAAGAGGTATAGATACTTCTGCGATCATTAATGCATGCATGTCTTTGTAAAGCCCCACAGCCTTTGGCCTCAAATCGGCTAACAAGTCTAGATACGGCGCTCTGGCTTAAACCAACCATTGCCTCTAATTTGTGCAGTTTCAGCTTCTTCTCTGGTGCCTCAGACAAAAATAACAACAAATAAAATTCTTTTAAGGACAAGCCATGTTTCTCTTGCAAATTAGCTTCTAATTCGTTGGTTACGTTCATTTGTATATGCGTTAATGTCAACCAGTTAGTTATAAGGTCATTGTTCATCTCTCGATTCCTCTCCCAGGCGTAAAGCTAATGATGAATTCATGTATCTTTTCTCGTAATATTATAACATTAGGATTATCATTAAACGAACATCCCTCCGTATTCAAGCCTTACTATACTCAACATATTTTACGAAAAAGGAGACCCACTTAGCTAACGAAGCAGGTCTCCCAAAAAACTATTATGATATTCAGTAGTTTCTGACCTTATCTTTTGATTCTAGGAAATCCAAGTCCATACTGTTTGGGAATGTCTGTCTCTTGATTAAGTTCAACCGCAGCCTCTAATGTCCAGTAAGGATTTCTCAGCATTCCCCGTCCTACCGCGACAAGATCAGCATCTTCATTGCCGATGACTGCATTGGCAAGCGAAGGTTCGTCCAATCTTCCAACCGCAATAACCGGAACATTCAGACCCTGCTTGATTTCTCTGGCCAACGAGACTTGATAAGCTGCATGCGTTCCTGGCTTGCCTGCAGCAGCAATAGGCCCTTCACCGCCTGCGCTGACATGGAAAATATCTGCGCCCGCTTCTTTATATGCCTTGCTGAACTCCAGGCTCTCGTTAATCCCATATCCGCCCTCTACATATTCCTTAGCGGAAATACGCATGATTAAAGGCATACCTGTTGGCATTTCGCTTTTTGCCGCAAGAATGACTTCTTTACCAAACAGAGTTAAATCTTGTCCATATTCATCCGTTCTGTGGTTGGTTAGAGGCGAATGAAACTGATGAATGAGGTATCCATGTGCACCATGAAGCTCAATAACATCAAATCCCGCTTGGACAGCCCGTCTTACGCCCATACGGAATTTCTCGACCATTCCTTTCACTTCTTCAATCGTTAGTTCCCTTGGCGTTTTAGATTCAGAGTTAAACGGAACTGCCGATGGGGCTACAGGGACCGGAGCATCTTCAGCTTTGCGTCCTGCGTGGGCAATTTGGATACCCACTTTAGCGCCATAAGAATGACAAGCCTCAACGATTCTAGCCAATGCGGGAATATGTTCATCGGACCAGATTCCGAGATCAAAATCACTAATTCGGCCATCAGGTTCAACATCAGTCATTTCTATAATAATTAACCCAGCTCCACCAATTGCTCTGCTCACATAATGCATGTAATGCCAATCCGTAGCGATTCCGTCTTTATTATTGACAGAATATTGACACATGGGAGGCATAACCACACGGTTTTTCAATTTCAAATCCATCATTTCATATGGGGTAAATAAATCATTCATGATTACTCTCTCCTCTTTATATAAAATCTAATTTAAGCGCGAATCAATTATAAATGCATGCTCATGCATATATAATATCGTATAAATTATTTTTCTGTCAACATCTAATGGCTCAACACCAAAATCAATGCTTGAAAAATGTATCGTGTTGATACTGACCGCTACGCTTCTCCACGACAATTCCAGTATCGAAGCTACAATCAGCATAGATTTCTATTTTCTGCAAGCACTGATTATGAATTAGAGCCGGAAATATCATTCTTTTTCTTTCTCGAAATTCTTATGTTTTTACCAACTACAAAACTATTAAGTGAAATCTCATGATTACTGTAAATGAAAGTTATGCCTTTATCTTCAATGTTTTTATTTCATGAAACAATGCTTGTTAAAGTGCTATTTATCATATATATCCTCCCAGTCCTAAGTGTGTTCATATAGCAATTAAAAAATTCATAAATTTAAGTTTTAGATCAATAATTTTAAATTGTCAATGTAACAAACATTGGATTTGTTAATACCCTAAAGCATGACAACTATACTTCCACCAACAAGGTAGCTTCTTTTTCTTTCAATTGAGCATTATACAGAGAATGATATCGACCACCTGCTAGAAGTAATTCGTTATGCGTACCTTGTTCAACTAGATTCCCGTTTTCCATGACTAAAATTAAATCTGCATTTTGAATCGTAGTCAGACGATGTGCAATAACTAACGTTGTTCTTCCTACCATTAATTTTGCTAAAGCATCCTGCACAATCCTCTCGGACTCATTATCTAAAGCTGCCGTCGCCTCATCTAATAGCAATATAGGTGCATCTCGTAAAATAGCTCTTGCAATCGCAATCCTTTGCTTCTGTCCACCGGATAATCGACTACCGCGTTCCCCAACTTCTGTATCAAAGCATTCGCTTAATTTCATAATAAAATCATAAGCATTCGCTTGCTTCGCTGCTGCAATAACACTTGCTTCATCAGCCGCGAGGTTACCATCCATAATATTATCTCTAATCGTTCCCGTGAACAGGAATGTCTCCTGAGGAACAAGTGAGAAATAGCTTCGATATTCGCTCAATCCCATGGACTCTTTGTTTCTACCATCAATCCCAATCATTCCTTTGGTTGGGGAATACAGCCCGAGCAGCAATTTGAACAATGTCGATTTTCCGCCGCCACTACTACCAACAATAGCTATCGTCTGACCTGCATGCACATGGAAATGTACATCTCTTAGAGCTAAATCCTCCTCAGAGTTTGTATAAGAAAAGCCGACAGTAGATACAGCTAACTCGTTAAAAGACATTTTTGCCCGTCCTGCTTCTGGAAGTTTCTCATATTCTTTAGGCGCATCGATGATCTGAAAGATCCGTTCTGCCCCTGCCAGTGCTTGTTGCATACTTGACCAGAGTCCAGGTAACGTAGAAAACGGATTCACAAGATAATTCATAAGTTGAATAAAAGCAAGCATAGCTCCAACTTCCAATTCCCCTTTTGCAACAAAGTAACCAGCAACAAGAATTGCGATAATAAAGGTCAAACTTGCAATACCGCCTGATACTGCATTAGCAGTTCCCTGTATCTTGCCCTGACTACGTTCGATTTCAGAGATCTCTGTGCTGTATTGTTGATATTGCTTCGATATTTTCTTCTCTAGACCAAATATTTTATACAGAATACTGGCACTCAGTACATCTTGCAGAAAAGAGGTTGCCTTACCCATTGCTTCTTGCAAATGACTACTTTTCTTGCGCATACTTTCACCGAATAGTTTCCCCACCAATATCATAAGCGGCCCAATCGACATAGTAATTAAAGCTAGAGGCCAATGAATGTTTAACAAGTAAATAAATGCACAAAGAGCAAGTAACGGATTTTTAAGAAGGCCCATAATAATATTACCACTTGCCTCACCCACAGCATGATTATCACTTGTAAAACGAGTGAGTAATTCACCGGAATGGTTCTTATCATAATAAGTTTGAGGCAAACGTAAAGCATGATCCATCGTATCTAAACGAATAGCATTTCTTACTTTTAAAGAAGCCTTTTGTTTAAAATACGTATCTAAATAGGAGTTTACGCTAACAAAAATTAGTATTCCTATCCCTAATTGAATCAAGGTAGGCCAGGCTTCAACTTCATGTTTGACAGCTGCATTCGTTATAAGAGACAAAAACCACGCAACAGAGAGCTCAAGAGCAGTACCTATCACCATCGTGATGATCAAACCAGCATACAGTAACTTATATTTACCCATATACTTTAACAAACGAATAAAAGGTCTTTGTTTATTCATGTAACACCTCTTTATTTCATTAAATAATAGAAACAATTATTTATCTCATGATTACTTGATAATCCATCTCGAAGTTATCACCTCCTTCTCTCTATATCTCATATTTTGTTCATCTACTTAAATATGATATCACTTCACACTGAGATCATATACGATCCTCTGCTACAGCGCAAATTAAATTCACTCTACAATATGTAATTATTAACTTCTAGCAATTACCACCAATAAAACTACAATCTGATTACAAATATTAACAGATAAAATATTTAAGTTCTATATGACAATTTTGGTATTTATAGGATTTTATTAGGGTTTCATTGCTGAATACTTAAAAAAGAAAAATGAATGAACTAAGTTCAGGTTTCATTCATTTTTTATAATTCAATTACCATCAAAAAAACAGAAAAACCCTTGATTCCTCAAGGGTCTTGACAATTTTATTATGGTGGAGCCTAGGGAGATCGAACCCCTGACCTCAGCGATGCGCTCAGACGGGGTGATTGGTTGCACTGCCCCAATATGAATTTTGAAGAGAAACTTATTCAAAACCTCCCTCTTCAGTAATAAAGTAACCGAGCTTGTTAATTTTTTATGTACCAGGGATATCATCTTCAAGCTTACTTTTGCTTAGCTAATAAAACATTAACAATAGCATCAAGCTGAAGCTCCAACGAGTAAGGATCCTCCATTACAAATTCATCACCTTTATCGTCGAATGAACCGTACATATATACCTGACCTTTTTGGACAGCCGGAATCTTCTTCCACAGATCACTGTCTATAACTTGATTTGCCCCTTCATCGCGTGCACCATATACAAATATATGATCACCCATATATTCAGGCAAAACCTCAAGAGTAATATTCTCAAATCCTTCTTTCATATTCAGAGCTTTTTCCGTAGGCGGCAACTGCAGCATTTGATAAATGGTCGAGCTGCCATAATTGCCTCCTTCCGCCGCCAAAACATACAATGATTTATTCGCGACTTGCACGATGGAGACTGTCTCTCCTTCTTTAACAATACCGGCAATTTTCTTTCTGGCCTCTGCGACTTTCTCTTCATATTCAGTTATCCATTGCTCCGCTTCCTGCTGCTTTCCGAAGATTTCACTGATTCTGCGGAACTTCTCTAGCGGCCCCGCTGTAGATAGGCCTTCCCAATACGGCAGGAACACCGTTTTTCCTATTTTTTGGTAAGACTCAATATTTTCTTCTATCGAACCTATGATCAAATCCGGTTCCAAATAAGTCAGTTTCTCCAAATTCATAGGAAATGCGCCGAGATCCTCTATTCCAGCCAAAATGTCTTTTGAAATACCCACTTGATTGATCCAAACCTCACCCAGCATAAAACTTCTGACCCCTACAGGAATAATTCCTAGTTTCAAAAGATGACCCATATATTGATCTGATGCTACCCGTTTAGGATCAGCCGGTATCTCTACATCCCCCTTCAAAGTAGAGACAATTCTTGTCTTTTCTGGTACCTCTGCTTGCTGACCTTCTTTAAGTTGTTCTGAATTTGTTCCTGCCGAATTATTAATCGGAGCTTGTGAACTTCCGTTTGTATTTACCGGACTTGAGCAAGCACCCACTAATAATGAAAGGCACATCATCAAAGTCATTACCGCTATCTTAGTTCTTCTTCTTTGCATCAATAACTCTCTCCCCATCTGTTGAAAATGATTTTCATTATCAGTATAGAGAGGAAAATTATTATGAAGAACGGCAAATCCTTGCATAGATAAGGGCAATTCCCGATCTTGCCAATCGTGGCTCTGCCTCTCCCTAAAACGTGCAGGAGATAATCCTTTGTATTTCTTGAAACTGCGGCTTAACGAATGGGCATCCGGAAATCCAACACGTTCAGCAATTTCCTGCAAAGTTGCGTCTGTCCTCATTAGCAACTCTGTCGTTCTATCCGTCCGTACCTGACCGAGGTAATGAATCGGACTATTCTGCATTTTTCTCTTAAACAGTCTGGACAGATGTCCCGCGCTGCAATCCAATGCTTGCGCAATCGAATCCAGCGTAAGTGGCTTATTGAAATGCTCGTGGATATAACGAACGGCCAGTGCAACCAGATCAGGCCTTATCGGTTCAATTTCCTGTTGGTGTAATTGCCATAGCAACTCATAAACGAACTGATAAAATGTCGCTTTAACCTGAAGTTTTCCTAATACAGTAGACTCATGCCACTCTTTGTCCAATCGTTCGATGTAGTCAAATAGAGATAACGGATAGCTTGGAGCAAAAGCATACTGATATTGGAATGGATTGTCCTCCTCCATCAGTTGTACAATCTCCTGACGACAGGGCAAGGGTAGTGTCGGCTTGTATAAAATCATATAATATTCCAACTCATCCTCGGCCAAAATATTCAGGTTCATGCCCTTTCCACCATGAAAAATATGAAACCGCTTTGCCATATGGACGTTGCGATCCAACCCTATCCGTGCACTTCCACGTATTGTATAGAGGAATGCGCTGACAGGCAGTCGATAGGACTGTAACTCCTCTCCCTTCTCCATCGCTGTATGACGAATATCAATCACCTTTATAAAAACATGATTCCACAACAACATGTGATCATTTAATTTCATTTCATCATTTAATTTCATCGTTCTACTCCTTCGTTCCAAACCATCCCATAAACAATATTTTTGGATTTAAGTCCATTATAATTGATAATCATTCTGACGAGCAATTGCTTCGTCTAAACACCTCATTAGCAGATAAACTCAAGCAGAAACTCAGGCAAATATATAATACAAACGTAAAGGAGGCGTGGTTCAGACAAACAGCAGAGAGCCAGTGCCGATCATTAAGCACTAGCTCTTTCGATTAAAAATCCGATCTCTCAGGTTTTTCCTAAGGTGGTCTATTACCACCCAGAAACGATATTCGCATTGATCGTCCATCTCTTGAAAGGCGTTCCTATAATTTCGACTTTGTACGTTCCTGATGGATGTGAGGTTGCTGGATGCAAGGTTGCTAGACGAATATACTTGGATGTGGTTTGATTCGGGGTGATAGAGAATTCATTATAAGAGATCCCATCCCATTTTCCTGTTGACGTATTATAGTAAGATAGTAATGCAATGACGGATTCGGTGGCGGACGACGGACCTTCAACTTCAGCGACGAGAAAGTCGCCACTGAGGTAAACATGTGAGCTACCACTATGATAACCAGTAATGATGTGCCTGAAAGGAGGATCGGCGAAAGCGGAAGAAGCCAAGCTAAACATTAACACCAGCATCAACAGTCCAACAGTAAACTTTTTTCTCATCAGTTATCTCCTTCGTTTTTGGAAGTCAGGATAATGCGGCAGTATACTTGAAGTTCCAAAATAACTATATGACGTGGGCTTCCTATTTAGAATCTGAGCCTTGGTCTCAATCCGCAGATCATCCTGAACAATTTGGGATGTCTACTTGACGGGGTGATCACCAAGATATTGTTAGTTGGATTCCATTTCAGTCTTGATCTTTTTAATTTGATTGTATATACTGGAGCTTGTATAATCTCAATAATATGGTTTGAGAGTCTCTACCGGATGCCGTAAAAATCCTGATTACAAGAAAAATGTGAATTCACATTTTTTTGTAATCAGGATTTTTTTTCGTAAACTTGATGACCGCCAAAAGGAGAAATATCAATGAATCTAAAAATTTTTCTGCTCACTATGGCCACATTCACCGTAGGTCTGATAGAACTAATCATTGGAGGTGTCTTACCGAGCATTGCTCAAGATCTCAATGTCTCGCTAAGCACCGCCGGACAACTTATTACGATCTATGCTTTGGTCTATGCTATTTCCGGACCTACTTTGTTGGCATTTACCGGAAAGATAGAGAGAAAACGTTTGTATTTATGGTCCATGTTTATTTTCACTCTCGGAAGCTTTTTGGCTTTCTGGAGTCCGAACTACCTCGTGCTCTTTATCTCCCGAATCATTACAGCCGCAAGTGGATCTTTAATTGTGACCCTATCATTGACCATAGCTGTCAAGATTGTGCCTAAAGCCTTTCAAGCTAGGGTCATCGGGATTATCTCTATGGGTGTCAGTTCTTCTATTGTGTTAGGTGTGCCACTAGGTGTTCTAGCTCAGGATTTTCTGGGATGGCGTGCTTTATTTTTAATCATTGGCCTGTTAACTCTCGTTGCAATGGCTACGATTCACCTGTATTTGCATAAAATTCCTACGGAGCAGCTTGTGCCATTGAGATCCCAATTACATTCTCTCAAAAACGTAAAAATCATCAGTGCGCATCTCGTTACAACTTTGGCTTTAGCCGGACATTATACGCTCTACGCTTACTTTACGCCGTTTTTAGAAAACTTATTGAATCTGGATGCCAACTGGATCAGCGCAGCTTATTTTGTGTTCGGTCTCTCTGCAGTAAGCGGAGGCTTGATTGGAGGCTTTCTGGCAGATACTGTGGGTGCAACAAGGAGTATTTTGATTATTATCGCTGTGTTTGTGCTTGTCATGTTTATTTTGCCGTTCTCTACATTAAACCTGTATTTATTTACATTCGTGCTTATACTCTGGGGAGCCCTGAGTTGGGCATTATCACCAGCACAGCAAAGCTATTTAATTCAAAATGCGCCTGAATCGTCGGATATCCAACAAAGTTTTAACTTCTCCGCTCTGCAAATCGGAATTGCACTGGGCTCTGCATTAGGGGGAGTGGTAATTACAAAAGCTGATTCCATTGAGAGTAATGCCTGGGTGGGCGGAATATTGATGATTGCCGCGTTTCTCTGCTCCCTTTACTCGATTTCCAGAAAACCAGCCTTTCAGACAACGAAAAATGTGAATTAGAGCTGGCGCGGGCTAATCTGCCATCGATGCCAAATATCATCAGAATCTCTTTGGCGTTGTTGTTGAAGACAGGTATTCGGGCTAAATAGAAATTTTTTAGTAGCATTCATTCACTCTTGTGGTACGGCTAGCAATAGGGAAAGAGAAAGAAAGCTCGGATGTAAAACATCCGGGCTTTCTTTTTGGCCGCTTGTCCATAAGCATCCTGATGTAACATTACCGCTCACATTCGAACGTGTGAATCAGTTGCTCTATTACCTGATCAGGCGATTTATTAGTCAGCCAGTTTTGGCCGAACATTTGAAAGATCTTGATAGCCGGAAAATCACCCCAGAAGCCGATAAACTCGTCATCAAGACGGACCTTATCGCTAACACGAGCATTCATTTCTTCCAAACAATTTTCTAGAATGACTCTAGCTCTTGGTTGACTAAGCCAATCACTTAATAAACTGAACTTATGGAAGGAAATCTCTTCAATGCCGAAATCGCAATGCAGTCTTTCGCGCAAGCGGATATCCCGGGAGGAGCTACCGATGGAGAGCTGGAAATAGCCTGTTTCCGCGACCCATTTGTTAAATTTCGTATTGTAATACGCAAAGTCCCGTTCATCGAGCACGAAGCTAACTTCCTTCTTCTCACCAGGCTCAAGGGCGAGCTTAGCGAATGCCTTCAGCTCCTTCTCAGGACGAACCCACTTGCATTCCTCTTCATGTACGTATAACTGTACGATCTCTTTGCCGAACACGTCTCCTGCATTTTCTACGCTGAATGTGACGATCATGTTTCCGCCTTGCTGTACAGCCTTCAAATCGGAAAAAGCGAACAACGTATACGATAAGCCGTGCCCGAACGGGAATTGCGGCGCAAGTTCTTTTCTATCGTAATACAGGTACCCTACGAACATTCCCTCCCGATAGAACAGCTTCCCGTCTCACCGCGCAGACGCATATGCGACGGATTATCGGATAGCTTGACCGGGAACGTCTCGGACAATTTGCCTGACGGATTGACGCGTCCGAACAAAATATCTACTATCGCTCTCCCGCTACCTTGTCCGGTCAGCCAGGAATGGATAACACCCGGTACATGCTGCACCCAAGGACTCATCGCCAGTGCTGTACCGCTGTTACCGCTTCAATTAGCTTCACCTGATGCAAAGGGAGCTCGATGCCAGTCAAATCATGCATTTCAGATTCCACAAATTCCGGTTGTCCGACAAACAGCACGGCAATATCCGCTTTCGCTGCCAAAGCAGCACTCTCTTCGATCAGATACTCATCCACGCTGTCATCCTGTGGGTAACCCTCCGCATAGGCTAGATAAGCAACCGAGAATTCAAGGAGCCGGTAGTGCCAGTGACGCCGACCCGTATTGATATTCCATGGGAAGAGATGAAGAAAGTTGTAGCTGATTCGATCCATGCTCAATATTGTGTATTACTATCGTGTTCCGTCGTATTATGAGGATATCCAGTTTTTACTGGTTGATTAAGCCCATTCAGAAGCAGCTCAAAACTCAAAAAAAACCGCCACAATTAATAGCCGTTACAGCTACAAAAAATGACAGTTATCTTTATATCTTTATCGTCGTATCCAGTATGGATATGCTCATTATATACGGTTATATTCCATATTTGCTGTTTCCAACATGGATTTCCAATTAGCAAATTCCGTCTCCCTATCAATATGCCGATCAAAAAGTTCATCAGGTATGTTATTGACATCTTCTTCTGTCTTTACTTGAAAGTTCCCTTTGATTAAAAACTCATCGAAACTCTTGTAACTGGAATGCTTACTCATAAACGCTTCATTAAACAATTTCTCTAAAGAAATATGATTGGGATCTTCTTGATTCGTTTTCTGACCTTGTAAATCGTTCATCAGTTCTTCTAGTGTCATTGGTTTTTGTCTTCTCAAATTACCACTCCTAATTTTATAATATTGTTTCAAACTAACTTGTTGATCCTGAAAACCACATGGATACAATCACCCTAACATCATATCATCTATTTCACTTTGATAAGGCGACAAACTGCCTTCACATGTCTTGAGTCTAGTGACAAAAATCAAAATAAAAAACGGCATCTCTGCCGTTTGGATTTAAGGTGTTGGTGGAAAATAGGGGGATCGAACCCCTGACCTCATCGCTGCCAGCGATGCGCTCTCCCAGCTGAGCTAATTCCCCGAGATAAATCTGATATGAAACCAACCACTTCGTGCTCCTAGCTAAGCTAAGACACCATTGATTTCAGCAATACTTAATAATTTATCAAAGATTCATTGCTGTGTCAATGAATTTTTTATTCCTCCAATGTGCTTTTCGACAGCAGACCTTTCAGTTCCTTCATAAACATATTAATGTCCTTGAACTGTCTGTATACGGAAGCGAAACGAACGTAAGCCACCTCATCAACAGGATGTAGTTCTTGCATGACTAACTTACCTATTTGCTGGCTATCTACTTCGGCTACAGCGGTATTGCGAAGCGCTTTCTCTACTTCAGACACAATCATATCAAGCTGCTCAGCGGAGACTGGGCGTTTCTCGCATGCACGGATTAAACCGCGCAATATTTTGTCACGACTAAATTCCTCACGGTTACCATTCTTCTTAATAACGATCAGTGGTGTTTCTTCCACTTTCTCAAACGTAGTGAATCTACGGCTACATTGTTCACATTCTCGTCTACGACGAATTGATTTATTCTCATTCGCAGGACGTGAGTCAAGTACTTTAGTACCCGCATAGTCACAAAATGGGCATTTCATTAACGTTCCACTTCCTTCTCAATTAGACTCACCAAAAAAATGACTTTATTTCCATAAATTAAGTATCTCTTACATGTTATGAAGATTGTATTTATGACACATAATACTTTTACCAACAGCGAGGAGGTGAACGATAATGAGCACTAACAACTCCAACAACTTAGTTGTAACAAAAGCTACTGCCGCACTAGAACAATTGAAATATGAAATCGCTCAAGAACTAGGAATAAGCATTCCTCAAGACGGATACCAAGGTAATATGACTTCTTACGAGAATGGTTCCATCGGAGGTTATATCACTAAACGCTTGGTAACCATTGGTGAACAACAACTAGCTGGTCAATTTAAATAATTAAGTAATTTAGAAATTAAAGTGTTGGGACAGGCTGTGAAGCCGCACCAACACTTTTTTTCATATTCGTCTAGAATTCATCGTAGATATCTGTATATTGCTCATAATAATATAATACACGTTGTACATAATGCCTAGTCTCACCAATAGGAATTTCTTTAACCGTTTCTTGTTGTCCATCCCACAGACCCTTGTCCATCCAACTTCGTACATTTCCTTGACCTGCATTATAAGCTGCAATGGCTACTGTCCTATTACCGTCAAATTGCTTAGTTAAGAAAGAAATGTACCAAGTACCGAGCTGAATATTAGGTTTCACTTCATACTTGATACGATCCAAAGAAACTTCAGGGAGCTTGACCATTTCCATTGCCCACGTCGCCGTATCTGGCATCAGTTGCATAATTCCAAGCGCGCCCTTCTTCGACACTTTACCTGGCTTAAAGTTAGACTCTGCTCGGATAATAGCTGCAATTAAGAAGGGATCGACTTCATATATTTCAGCTTGTTCCTTAATCTCTTCTTTATAATGAATCGGATAGAACCAGGACATCCAATTCGTATTGAAAAAAAGTAGGACCACAAAAGACAGAAAAAGAAGTAACAACACTCTTTTTTTACGTAACATCTTCATAAAAGACCCTTTTGAATCCAGAATTCATCCACTTGTCGCGCTGTATCTGCTAAACTGTGGCTATTATCTATGACCCAGTCTGCCCTATTTCTCTTATCTTCAATATCCAATTGAGCCTTTAGACGCAATTCAGCTTGTCCCGAGTCCAATTGATCTCGTTCCATAAGGCGCTCTTTCTGAAGTACTCGCGACGTATAGACAACCAAGACTTCATGAAACATAGACTCAAGTGCTGATTCATACAACAGCGGTATATCTACAACAACCAGCCGATCTGGATACTTCTGTTCCAATGTCGCCATGCTTGTTCTTATTTCTTGACGAATCGCTGGATGACTTATGGCATTTAGAGCCTTGAGTGCTACTGGATCATTAAATACGATACTACCGAGCTTCTTACGATCAAGCGTACCATCACTTTGTATTAGGGCTTGTCCAAAGTGTTCAGCTACCGCCGCCAATACGGGATGGCCCGGGAGCATAACTTCCCGAGCAATCGCATCCGCATCGACAAGCATAGCTCCTTTCTTGACCAGAAGCGAGGACACAGTACTCTTACCTGTGGCTATACCTCCCGTTAACCCGATATGCATGATTTCACCTCATAACAGCTTCATTATTCCCATAATAATTAACATTAACGCCGGTAATGCCGTGACATGACGTGTCCATGACTTGGTGGCGAATCGGAATCCTGCCTTCATTCCCATGACTAGGAAACTTCCACTGAATACTGCAATAACAACAGCCGTCCATAGCGGAGAGAATCCTAGAAGCGCTGCCCCAAGCCCTGCACCGAACGCATCAAGAGATAGCGCAATACCAAGCCACATCGCTTCGAAACCTGAAATACTTCCTGACTTATCTACATCTGCTGATGAAGGTGTCCGCAATATTTGAATCACAAGTCCAAACTTACGAATTTCAAATGAGAATACAGGCCGTTCTATGACTTCCTCGGCTTGATCATACTCTGCCACTACACTGTTCTGTTTCGGTACATCAGCAACAACTGCGCTCTTTTCCTTCTGCAACAATAATTGCACTAATGACCATGAACCCATCACAATTAAAATAATAGCACCTACTGCAGACGCCACCGTCTCCGATACTACATGGCTGAGAAGAACACCTACTTGCATCGACAAGTAAATGATCACTCCAGAAAGCATCGAAATAATAACAATCGAAAGGAGTGGTATTTTCATTTTCCTCAGACCATATGTAATACCTACTCCAAAACTGTCCAAACTCAGCGCGAAGGCTAACAACATCAATGAAACCATTTGACTGAGCACCCGGTTCCCTCCCTGTCTCAAGCGGATTTCCCGGAACATTCAACTTTACCCGGTAATCATCCGCATCCAGTTGATATTCTTTCCGTTATTATATGGAAGAACAAACGAGGGGGTGCACATTCATCTACATATTCACTTGTTCAATTGGCACCTAGGGCAATAATGCGTTCCTCGGCCTCCAACGACCGTCTTCTCAATTATAGCACCACACTTCTCACAAGGCTGAGACTCTCGCCCATACACCTGAAGTTGATGCTGGAACATTCCCATCTCTCCTTGCCCATTCACATAAGACTTAATGGATGATCCGCCTGCTTTCACCGATTCCAATAATGTACTTACCACAGAAGCATGTAAACGTTCAAACTGAGAATCACTCAATGAATTTACGCTTTGTTCCGGGTGAATTCCCGCCTTGAATAAGGCTTCATCCACATAGATATTCCCAATCCCAACTACATATGCTTGATTCAACAGAACGGACTTGATCTTCGTCTTCTTACCTACTAAGACACCTTTAAATTGCTCTAAAGTGAATGATTCATCTAATGGCTCAAGTCCAAGCTTGGACAAGGGTGGAAGTTGGAATTCCTCCCCTGGATTGAACAAATGCATCGTTCCGAATTGACGTACGTCCTTATATCGTAATTCAGTTCCATCATTAAAATGAAAAATAACATGTGTATGTTTAGCTACAGGGTCTGAACTCGTAAAGAGTCCATACCGCCCTTCCATCCGTAGATGTGAGACCAGTACTAGACCATCCATGACGATCCGTAGAAATTTCCCACGTCGATCCACTTCAACAATGGTATGTCCTGCAAGCATGATTTCGAATTGCTTTATATCATCAGGGCGCTGAATAATCCGCGCCAAATTTACAGTTACATAATCTATCTTTTTACCTTTAATTAATTGATTTAAGGTTCTTTTAATCGTTTCTACTTCCGGCAACTCCGGCATGATCTCTTCACCTCTATACCATTATAACGGAATTTGAAGCATTTAGGGTGTTTATTTGGCTTCATACCAGTTCATTCCAAAGCTAACTTCCGATTTCAACGGCACAATAAGTTTTAATGCTTGGCCCATGATTTCCGGAACCAAAGATTTCATAGTCTCTAGCTCATCCGCAGGAACTTCAAATACTAATTCATCATGTACTTGAAGCAGCATACGGCTTTTCAATGCTCGATCTGCGAGCGCCTGATCCATGTGTACCATAGCTAGCTTAATAATATCTGCAGCCGTTCCTTGAATAGGCGTATTCATTGCCGTCCGTTCAGCAAAAGAACGGATATTGAAGTTACTTGCATTAATCTCTGGTAAATAACGTCGTCTTCCCAATAACGTTGTGACGTAACCGTCGTTTTTGGCTACTTTTACGATATCATCCATATATTTACGCACACCTTGGAACACTTCGAAATACTGTTCAATAAATTTAGCAGCCTCTTTGCGTGGAATATTGAGGTTCTGTGACAGTCCATAATCACTAATTCCATATACAATACCGAAATTAACCGCTTTGGCCGAGCGACGCATATCAGCGCCTACCTCTTCTGCCTTCACTCCGAATACATCCATTGCCGTCTTCGTATGAATATCCATATCATGGATGAATGCATCCTTTAAGCGTTCATCATCTGATATATGAGCTAACACACGCAGCTCAATCTGTGAATAATCGGCTGCCAAAATGGACCATCCTGGTTCAGAAGGTACGAATACTTTACGTATTTTTCGCCCTTCTTCAAGTCTAATCGGAATATTCTGAAGATTCGGAAATTGACTGCTAAGTCTGCCTGTTGCAGCAATGGTCTGCCGATAATACGTATGCACTTTACCCGTCTCTGGTGATATCTCTTTCAGAAGACCTTCTACATATGTAGACTGTAACTTCGCCAGGGTACGATATTTCAATATAAGCTGAACAATATCATGGTAAGGAGCTAACTTCTCCAGCACTTCCGCATCGGTGGAATAACCCGTTTTTGTTTTCTTAATGACAGGTAAACCTAACTTCACGAACAGAATTTCTCCGAGCTGCTTAGGCGAATTAAGATTAAATTCAATGCCTGCGATACTATAAATTTGTTCCGTCAGTCCCTTGATCTGCTCTTCAAATTCCTTACCCAACTGTTGTAATTCTTCAGTATGAACAGCGATACCCTGCTTCTCCATATCTGCTAGGATACGAGATAACGGCATCTCAAGATCATGAAACAATGAACTCATCTCATTCTCATTTAGAGCTAATTCCTGCTTCGGAATGATGTTTAGTAGCGTAGCCGTCTTGCTTGCAAGATGCTTACTTAGAATGTCCGTATCTGGCACCTTATATTTCGCACCTTTGCCAAACACATCCTCATCAGCAACCATGAACGATAGACCGTATTTGGATGCCAAGTCACTTACCGTCTGGTTAGCCTCGGTAGGATCGAGGATATATGCCGCGAGCTGCACATCGAAAGAAGCCCCTGCAAAAGGTACACCATGCCAATGTAACGCGAGATCCATCCGATGTAGATCATATCCTCGTTTCGGTGCATCAGCATCTTGTAACCAGTTCACGATCGGCTGAGCTTGACTCGATTTCACAAGATCAAAGGGAATATAATAATGTCGATCTTCTGTGGACAATACCATGCCTATAACATCTGCACGATGCGGATTATCGCCATGAGTCTCCACATGTAACACTTGAACCTCTGGTAAACGTTCAAGCAATTCATTCATATTGTTCTCTGTAATGACTGTAACTTCAACATTTATGGCTGGTTGGGCAACCGTCCCTTCTTCACCCTCTGCATGGCCAGCTGAGAAAGATAAACGTTCAAGCAGTGATTTGAATTCTAACTTGGCCATGGCTGGACCTGCCGTCTCTTCCTTGAGGCCGCTAAATGTCATATCATCCAGTGACTCATCCAGAGGCACTTCACGATAAATTGTAGCCAGTTTCTTGCTGAGTGTCGCATCATCGGCATGGGTCTCAATTTTCTCTTTCATTTTGCCCTTCAGCTCATGCGTATTCGCAAGTACTTCCTCTACTGATCCGTATTGATGTAGTAGCTTGAGTGCTGTCTTCTCTCCAACGCCCGGTACACCTGGAATGTTATCTGAAGGATCACCCATTAACCCTTTTAAATCAATAATCTGATGAGGCTGTAAACCATACCTTTCTTGAATACTCTCAGGTGTGTAGAGTTCAATCTCTGTCACTCCTTTACGAGTCAGGCCGACCTGAACATTCTCAGACGCTAGCTGGAACATATCCTTGTCCCCCGTGATGACCATGACCTGCCGTCCTGCCTGATCTGCTTCTAAGGAGAGCGTACCGATAATATCATCAGCTTCATATCCAGCAAGCTCAAACTGTGCAATCCCGAATCCACGCAATAGTTCCTTAAGCAATGGAAATTGTTCGGATAGCTCAGGCGGTGTCTTTTGACGTCCTCCTTTGTAATCCTGATAGTCGCTATGTCGGAAGGTAACTTTCCCTGCATCAAAAGCAACCATCATGTGCGTCGGTTTATAGTCTTCAATAAGCCGTAAAAGCATCGTTGTAAAACCATACACGGCATTCGTATGTAGCCCCTTGGTATTCGTAAGTGGTGGCATTGCAAAAAATGCACGATAAATAATACTATTTCCATCAATAAGAATTAACTTGTCCATAAAGCACCTTCCCTTTTTAAGAACGTTCTCATGTCATGATACCATACGAGCATGTAATTAGAAAAAATCCATCCTCTATTCAACAAGTAGAAACGGCTTCGCCGTCCTTAAAGGGACGATAACCGTTTCTCGAAGTAATATAAGTAAAGTATAGTGGAGACTTAACCTTTCTTATATTCCAAAAAAGAGACTAACCGAAGGTCTTGTTAGACCTTCGGTTAGTCTCCGAATATAAAACTCCACTACTGATTCAAATCTGGACGATGACCTGTTACAAGATAGACCACACTTTCTCCAATATTCGTTGCATGATCTCCGATCCGCTCAATATAACGTCCCACTAGTGTAAGTAACATAATCTGCGAAGAGGAATCCGGATGGCTAATCATGAATCCGTATAATTCCGTTATCATTTGACTGTAGAGATGGTCTACTTGATCATCATCCTGAGCCATTTTGTAAGCAAGATCTGTATTCTCATCTAAATAAGAAGTAATAGCATCCGTTGTCATCGTTTTCACGAGCTCGGCCATATGCGGGATGTCCACGAGAGGTTTAATTAATTGTTGCCCTTGTAGACGCATCGTAACTTTAGCTACATCAAGAGCCAGATCCCCCATACGCTCCAAGTCACTGGAAATTTTGAATGCCACCAAGATTCTTCTTAAATCTTTAGCAACAGGCTGTTGAGTTACGATCAAGCGGGAACCAATCTCCATAATTTGTTCTTCCATAGCATTCAACTTAGCGTCATCTTTCACAATTTGTTGAGCTTTCTCTGTATCCAGCGTATGAAGTGCTGTCACAGCACCTTCTAAGGCATGAATCACATGCTGCCCCATGCTTTGTAACAGTAAGCGTAACTCTCCTAAATTATGATCTAGCTCTTTTCTCTGAATCATGCAGGTTAATTCCCCTTTCTCGTCATATCTGTCTCTTCTATATATACCATTCTATTCTTGGAATCAGTACTTCGTCTTATCCAAAACGACCTGAAATATAATCTTCCGTACGTGAGTCTTGAGGATTCGTGAATAGAACCTTCGTATCATTAGACTCCACCACTTCACCATTAAGGAAAAATACAGTTCGTCCCGAGACACGCGCAGCTTGGTGCATGTTATGCGTAACCATTACGATGGTGTAATCCTCTTTCAGTTCTTGAACTAACTCTTCAATTTTAAGTGTAGAGATGGGATCAAGTGCAGAAGTGGCTTCATCCATGAGAAGAATATCAGGTTGCACAGCTAAGGCCCGAGCAATACACAGTCGTTGTTGTTGCCCCCCAGAAAGGCTTAATGCGGATCGTTTCAAATAATCTTTGACCTCATCCCATAGAACTGCTTGACGTAAACTTTGTTCTACCAGTTGATCGAGTTCCGCTTTTTGCTTAATGCCATGCAGTCTCGGACCGTATGCAACGTTATCGTATATTGATTTAGGAAAAGGATTGGGCTGTTGAAAAACCATGCCCACTTGCTTACGCAAAGCTTCGACATGAACATCATCCCCATATATTTCTTTGCCACCGATCTTCACAGAACCTACAATTTGCGTTCCATTAATCATATCGTTCATACGGTTCAACGTACGTAGCAAAGTGGATTTCCCGCAGCCAGAGGGGCCGATAAATGACGTTATCGTTTTTTCCGGAATATCAAGATCTATATCCTTTAAAGCGTGGTAATCTTCATAGAATAGATTTAATTGCTTAATATGGATGATAGGTTCCATTTGCAGTTCGTGTCTCCTTATTCTTTACGTTATATTTATATATTTTAAAGCTCATATGTAAATGCTGTGCCCCTGAATTGTAAACTCTGTGTAAAATATAGTGTGCCTACTTCTCCTTATAATCATTTCCTAACTCCATTCGTATATTCGCAGCTTGCCTCGCAGTTGCTTCAGCTAATTGATGAACCACTTCCCCGGCATGCTCGACGGATATAGCCACCTGCTCCATCTCACCAAATATACGGCTGCTTTCACTTATGTCTATCGCACTTTCTTGTATTTGAATCATACCTGCTGAGGTCGATTCATTAGTTTCAATGGCTATGCTGCTAATGTTACCTAACAAGTTTGAAATATTTTCAGCGAGATGACGCGTCTGAAGCGCAAGAGTTCTAACCTCATTAGCAACCACCTGAAATCCACGTCCATGTTCTCCAGCATGTGCAGCTTCAATCGTAGCATTCAATGCTAGTAAACCACTTCTACCCGCTACCTCGGCTATATCTTTAGTTATCTTAGATATGATACCTACATCCTGAAGTAGCTTGCTCACCTGCTGTTGCCTAGATGTAAGACTTTCTACTACATCTTTGTAGGATTTCTGTACTTCTTCCAACTTAGTCTTCCCCGTTATCGACCATTCTTTCATATTTCTACATTCTATAATGGTGCTATTTGCCGCATCCGCTACTTGCAGAAGAGAAGCCTCTATACTTTCTACATGACCATAGTTGTGTTTGACCGTTAGTTTACGCCGTTCCTCTGCTTCGAATTGCAAACGCCCTGATACCATCATTAAATCTTGAACCGTCAACACACCTTTAAATTTATCTCGCTCCACCAAAATCACACAATCATAAAAACGTATCTCAGGTCGATTTAGCGCTTGTTCTATAAGCTGACTAGCGGATTCACGAATATCGATCACGAGTGCCTCATAGTCAGCAAACTTGTGAATCGGTCTCAGTTCATATAAATCAGCAGCAAATCGTCCCATCAACCTACTGTTAAAAGCATCTCTCATCACGAGTGCCTTAGGCACATTATCTTTATCCGTTATAACTAGACAGGGGTAATCGGGATGATCGCGAAATATATTCATCACCTCTCGACAGGTAGCCTCCGAATTCACCATTGCAACAGCCCGCGAGTAGGTATCAATGGACACTGAAGTTGTTATAACGCTTTGTTCGATACCGTACTTAGCATTGATCTGTATATCCATCTCGTCTTCCATAGTGCTCTCTGGTGCTTTTTCTAATAGTATGAGTGTTATGACGATCTCCCCCAACGAATCAATGTAGAATTCATTATATTAGGTATATTTACCTAATTGTAATATATCAAAGGATTGTTATCGGAATGTTAAAGCGCATTGAATATATTGTGAATAGTACCAAGTAAGAAAAGAAGCACTCATCATTTACGTCAAATGATGAGCGCTTCTTTTCTTATTAACAACTAACTTGTATCCTACACCCCTAATGGAGTCAATGTGTACTGAGTCTGGATCTAGTTCAAGCTTTTTACGGAGTGAGCTAACGTGCACATCCACCGTTCTCTGTCCACCGATATAATCAAATCCCCATACCTCGTTCATTAAGTCATCTCTTGTAAGAACCACTCCAGGCTTTCGCGCTAGGTACAGCAATACCTCGAATTCCTTGGGTCGCAAATTAATACTCTGCCCTCCCAAAATGACTTCATATTTCTCGGGAAATATCTCGAGTAGTCCCAAAGAGATCATGGATGAGGTTGATTCTACCACATTCTTATCCTCTTCAATCCGTCCAGAGACACGCCGCATCACTGCACTTACGCGAGCTAAGAGCTCTGAAACACCGAAAGGTTTCGTAATATAATCATCGGCTCCTGATTTAAGTCCCTGAACAACCTCTTCTTCTGCATTTCTAGCTGTCAAGATAATGATAGGCGTTACAATACCTTGTCCTCTTAGTTTACTCAATATTTCAAACCCATTCATACCAGGCAACATAAGATCTAACAAAATGAGGTCAAATGACTCCTGTGAAGCTCGCTCATACCCAACCGAACCATGGTCTTCCATTGTAACTTCGTAACCCTCTTGAGATAAATTATAAGATAGTAACCGGGCCAATGTAGGCTCATCCTCAATTACCAACAATCGTTGTGTCATGTGGTACCCCCATCTATAAATAACTTAATTAATCCTGACTATCCATATCATATCACCGCAATGTTAACGGAGTGTAAATAATTCAAGTAGTGGAAAAATATTTTCGACACATTGTTACTCTGCTAACGCTTATTCAGAGTCTTGTAGCATGGGTAATTCTACTCTGAAGGAAGAACCAATATTAAGCTCACTTTCTACGGATAATGAACCATGATGTAGATCAACAAGATGCTTCACAATAGAGAGCCCTAGTCCAGTCCCCCCTGAAATCCGTGAACGTGCCTTATCTACCCGATAGAACCGTTCAAATATGCGCGGTAAATCTTTTTTCGGAATCCCCATGCCTGTATCGGTAACGGTAAAAGAAATGGTCTCTTCTTCTTTAGATAGCTCATGATGATCCACCACCACCCTTACTCGTCCTCCATCTTGGGTGTAATTAATGGCATTAGCTAAAAGATTCATCAATATTTGCCGTAGTTTATCTTCATCTGCTTCCATATACAATTCTTCGGGAACTTCCGCTTGTAGACTAATCCTTTTTTTCTCCGCAACAGTTTCCATCATCTCTAACATGGAAGCGACAAATGAGGAGAGATGAACGGGTGAGAGGGAAAGTGGAATTCGTTTAGATTCAATCTTAGATAATTCAAGAATGTCACCAATTAATCGATTCAGTCTTTCACTTTCATCATATATAATTTGTAAAAAAGATCGTGCCGTCTTCTCATCTTTCACGCCTCCAGCGAGTAATGTCTCAGAGAACCCCTTTACGGCTGCCACAGGTGTCTTCAACTCGTGTGATACATTTGCAACGAATTCACTGCGCATATTTTCCAATCGACGTATGGCTGTCACATCCTGAAATAAGAATAACATCCCCTTATATGGACCGCCTTCTGCATTCATCGGAACACCATCCAAATGTACTATTTTCTCATCTGGATTGTATAAGGTTCGTTCTTCATGAATGGGCTTACGATGGGAGATCCCTTCTTTAAGGATTTTCATTAATTCGTAGTGCTGCTTCATCTCCAAATACGATTTACCTAGAAGCTGAGAACTTTTAATACCAAGCGTCTTTTCTGCAAATGGATTTATCATGGCTATGTTATCTTTATCATCAACCATCACAATACCGCCGGTCATATTGTCTAATACACTTTGTAGTAAATCCTCATTATCTTGAATAATCTTCAATTGTGTCTGGAGACTATCTGCCATAGTGTTGATCGCATGCGATAGTTGTCCTACTTCATCATGACGTTCTATTTTAACGCGAGCTGTATAATCCAGATGGGAGAATCGTCTTGCGACCTTAGTTATTTTCTCAAGTGGAGATGTAAGACTACCCGCCACACGGTAACTAACAATCGCTGCTACTACGAATAACACAATAAACCATACCGCTACAAGCGTCCAAGCACGTCTCATCCCCTCGTCCACGAATTTCAAGCTCACAGACAATCGGATATACCCATCATATACATCGCCTGATTTAACAGGTGCTGCTACATATAACATGTCTTGTCCAAGTGTTGCACTGTATCTGATGGCGTATCCGATGTTATTCTCATTAGCTGATCGAATCTCTTCCCGACTCTTATGATTATCCATCTGATCTGCATCACTCTCAGAATCGCCAATGACATCACCGTCATGATCAATGAACGTTACTCTAGCGTTCGTTAATTCACCAATCTCCCGAGCTTCAGTTGAATAGTACAGTTCGGCCTCTTCTCCTTCTATCGAGCGAAAATCAAATGTGCTACTCAGAAGCATAATTTCTCGATACATGTTATCTTCAAGCACTTCTATATGTGAATCTTTGAATACTTTAGCCATCACTATGCCGGCTCCAAGTATGGTTACTCCAATCATAATCATCAGAATAAGCGTTAGCCTCGAACGGAAGGGTCTCATCAGTTGTCATTCTCCCTTGTCTAATATCATGCATTCTTTTTGAACACGTACTTTTAGTTATTAATTATTCATTTCAATCGTCTTGGCTTGCGTTCGTGGAACAGAATTCACTGGAACCCATTTCTTCACACAGGCATGAAAAAGAGTAGCTAACGGCTGTTGAACCATAATACCCAGCACAACTGGAACCGATGCCTTAGGAGAAAAATAGGTCATGGCAATGACCATCCCAAGCGAAATATTCCGCATGCCTGAAGCATAGGATAAGGTTACTTTCATTTCTCTAGAGGGCTTACGTAGGATATTCGATCCATAGAACCCTAGAATGTAACTTAATCCAACTACAAGCACAACAGAAGGAATAACAATAGCCATATCTCGCTTCAACTGCGTTACATGTGGAGCTATAGCAGCAGCATTCAACATAACAACCGCAGTAAATCCAAGTTTGGACAAAGGGATCGCAATAGGAGCTGTCTTGTCCTTGAGCTTACCACGTGATATTTCATACAGCGTAACCCCAATCACGGTGGGCAGAACAACGATGACAAGAAGATCTTTCATCAATTTCATGCTATCAAATGTAATCTGTGTGCCAAAGAAAGCTTCAATAAGGCCTGGTACCACTACTAAACTTACTGCGGAATCCAGTACGACCATGGCTAACATAAGAGGAATATGTCCATGGGACATCCCCACCCACAACACAGAAGAAACACCAAGCGGAATAATCGTAAACAGAACTAAACCTACCGTATAATCCGATTGAGCTCCAAATGACAACCATCCTATACCATAAGCCAACAAAGGAGCAACACCATGACTTAATATAATGGTTAGTATCATAGGTGCCGGACGTTTCACTACCCACTTTAGATGTTCAACCCCACAGCCAAGAGCCATAACGAGCGTCACATAACCAAAAATATAAGGGGACCATGACACGAAGGGCATTAACCAACGACTCAGTATAAATCCAATAATAAGCGAACTTGGAATAATGAGAAACATATATTTTTCATAAACTTTACTAAACGATAGCCCCCAACTTCTCACGAAGCTCATCATCCTCTCTCTTCTCCTGTAATATAATAGCACATCATCAAGCAAGTAACGTCTATAGCATCTTTTTAACACCATACAAAAAGACCCCAACCATTTCATTCATGGGTAAGGGTCTTTATTGATTAAGGCTCTAATGATTCCTAATGGCAACAACTATCCATTCACAACTTCTCCGCCATTCACATGCATGACTTGTCCACTAACATATGAAGAATCATCAGATGCCAAGTATACATAAGCTGGCGCCAATTCCTCTGGTTGTCCTGGTCGCTTCATCGGCTGCGTAGATCCGAATTCACTCACTTTCTGCTCATCAAAGGTAGATGGAATTAAAGGTGTCCAGATTGGACCCGGAGCTACAGCGTTCACACGAATCCCTTTTTCGATAACGTTCATAGAAAGTGCTCGTGTAAAGCTAACGATCGCTCCCTTCGTTGATGAGTAATCAATAAGTGTAGGATTGCCTCGATAAGCTGTAATAGAAGCTGTATTAATAATGGTGCTTCCCTTCTTCAGATGCGGCATCGCGGCCTTAGTCAGGAAGAACATACTAAATATATTCGTACGGAATGTACGCTCTAATTGTTCCTTGGTAATATCTTCAATGCGCCCTTGAGGATGTTGTTCGGCTGCATTATTTATAAGCGTATCTATTTTGCCAAGTTCCTCTACAGTTTGCTGTACAGACGTTTTGCAGAAATCCTCATCTCCAATATCACCTGCAATTAAAAGACATTTGCGACCTTCCTGCTCTACTTGACGCTTCGTTTCCTTCGCGTCGTCATGCTCATTTAGATACATAATTGCTAGATTTGCGCCTTCCTTTGCAAAAGCGACTGCTATCGCTCGGCCAATCCCACTATCTCCACCTGTAATTAAAGCAACTTTACCTTCAAGCTTACCTGCTGCTTTATAATCATTAGCCTCATATTGGGGGCGTGGATTCATCTTACTCTCTATTCCAGGCTGCTCATTCTGATGCTGTGGAGGTAAAGTCTTCTTGGTTTGTTGATTGTCTGGCATGATACATTCTCCTTTCATATGCATACTTGTTAGGATGTCATAAGTGAGGTTTAATATACTCCCATGCTTCAAGCACAACGAATCAAGCTTTATTACTATATTGTGGCATTCAATAAACATTAAATTTCAAGAACGTGGTCACAAAAAAGAGACTGTCCTAAGATCTGATTAGACCTACTAGGACCGTCCCTCGACGAAACGATATTACATTTCGATTCGTATATTATATGACATCGCTAAATACCATTAAATAAACCATAACGAGCATACACACTGCGATGATACTACTCATCATACGTAGTTTTCCTGTTTCTACTGCAATGCTTTTATTTTCCTTAATCCCTGCAATAGCCGCCTTTAACGGTTTGCTCATCATACCACTTACAGCGAATAAAGCAACCAGTAGCACGATAACCACAATCATCCAAGCAACTGAATAACTTCCCTTTGACAACATATAACCACCTGATATGAACTGCACGAGTAGTCCAAATTGAGCAATAATGTTCAAGCTACGAATCGCGACCGCGCTTCCTTCTTGAGCCGGCAACGACAACTTAGAGATTTTAGCAACTACAAATGGTAACAATAAATAGAACCCTACAGATAGAGCACCCAAAATATGTACAAAATACATCACTGAACTCATATTTACGCCTCCTTATACCTTTTCTATGATATCAATCACATCTTATTATACTAAACTAAACTAATAAATAAAAGAATAGAAACCTCCTAAACCCATTTAGATGGATCTAGAAGGTTCCATTATTGATCTCTATGCGCTTACTACTGCAATAACATTCCGTACGGAATCAGCAGATTTATCCAGTGCTGCTTTCTCAGAAGATGTTAACTCTAGTTCAAAGATCTTCTCGATACCATTACCGCCTAGAATACTCGGTACACCCATGAATAGGTTGTCGTATCCATACTCTCCTTCAAGTAGAGCAATAACTGGGATGATCCGTTTCTTATCCTTCAATACCGCTTCTGTCATTTGCACCAGCGAAGCAGCTGGAGCATAATAAGCGCTACCGTTTCCTAATAGATTGACGATTTCCCCGCCTCCAACACGGGTACGTTGTACAATCGCTTCAATACGTTCAGAGCTAATTAATGTGTCAATTGGAATGCCTCCAACACTAGAATAGCGTACTAGAGGTACCATATCATCACCGTGACCCCCAAGAACAAAGCCACGTACGTCTTCTACAGAAACATTTAGCTCTTGTGCAATAAATGTACAGTAACGAGCAGTATCTAGCACACCTGATTGTCCGATGACACGATTCTTAGGAAACCCTAACGTTTGATAAGCTACATAAGTCATAGCATCAACAGGATTACTCAGAATGATCACAATGGAATTCGGTGCATAGGTCTTAATATTCTCACAGACTGACTTAACGATTCCAGCGTTAATATTAACTAGGTCGTCCCGGCTCATGCCTGGCTTACGTGCAACACCTGCTGTAATGATAACGACATCAGAATCAGCTGCATCCTCATAGTTGGAAGTCCCTGTGATCTGACTATCAAATCCTTGAACAGGACTCGCTTCCATCATATCCAGTGCCTTACCTTTAGTTGGATTCTCAAGTGCAGGAATATCAATAAGTACAACATCCCCTAGTTCCTTCTGCGCTAACATAAGTGCTGTAGTTGCTCCGGTAAATCCTGCTCCGACTACTGAAATCTTATTCCGTTTCAAACCCATGAGTAATGTCTCCCCCTAGATTACATATTATTAATAACTTCGTCTGCAAACTCCGAACATTTCACTTCTTTAGCGCCTTCCATTTGACGGGCAAAGTCATAAGTAACTGTCTTAAGGTTAATGGATGTCTCCATACCTTTGTAGATCAAGTCAGCAGCTTCTGTCCATCCCAAATGCTCAAGTAGCATAACTCCGGATAGAATAACGGAACCTGGATTCACAAGGTCTTTATCCGCATATTTCGGTGCAGTACCATGCGTAGCTTCAAAAATAGCATGTCCTGTGACATAGTTGATATTTGCTCCTGGAGCAATACCAATACCACCAATTTGTGCTGCTAGTGCATCAGATAAGTAATCTCCATTCAAGTTAAGCGTAGCAATGACGTCAAAATCGGTAGGACGTGTAAGCACTTGTTGTAAAGCGATATCCGCAATCGCATCTTTCACGATGATCTTGCCTGCTTCTTCTGCTTCCTTCTGCGCTGCATTAGCTGCTGCTTCGCCGTCTTTTTCCTTAATGATGTCGTACTGAGCCCAAGTGAATACTTTATCTCCGAACTCTTGTTCAGCGACTTCATATCCCCAGTTCTTGAATGCACCTTCGGTGAACTTCATGATGTTACCTTTGTGAACTAGCGTCACCGTTTTGCGGTTATGCTCGATAGCATATTCAATCGCTGCACGAACAAGACGTTTAGATCCATCTTCAGATACCGGCTTGATCCCAATACCCGATGTTTCTGGGAAGCGAATTTTGTTCACTCCCATTTCATCTTGTAGGAACTTAATGACTTTCTTAACTTCTTCAGAACCTTCTTGATATTCTATACCTGCATAAATATCCTCCGTATTCTCACGGAAAATAACCATATCCACAAGTTCAGGGCGTTTCACAGGAGATGGAACACCTTTGAAGTAACGTACTGGACGTAGACAAACATATAAGTCTAACTCTTGGCGCAATGCCACGTTCAAGGAGCGAATACCTCCACCTATCGGAGTTGTCAAAGGTCCTTTAATCGCTACGATATATTCACGGATCGCTTCGAGCGTATCATTCGGTAGCCACTCTCCGTAGTTGTTAAATGCCTTTTCACCTGCAAAAACTTCATACCAAGCAATTTTCTTAGATCCGCCATATGCCTTATCTACAGCTGCATCCAGAACACGCTTCGAAGCTTTCCAGATGTCACGTCCTGTTCCGTCACCTTCGATGAAGGGAATGATCGGGAAATTAGGAACTTTCAGTACCCCATCTTGAATTTCAATCTTGTCACCTTCAGTAGGAAGTTCGTACTTTTCAAGTTTAAACATATTTAATATTTCCTCCTTATTAGTTTTATTTATCAATGTAAAATGTACCTGCTCTAGTCATTCTATCTTAAATTAACGTAACTCAATAGGAATATATTTCTGATCTAACAATCCTACATATTCCGCACGTGGACGAATAATACGATTGTCTACCCATTGCTCTAGAATATGCGCGGTCCATCCTGATACACGACTTATCGCAAATATCGGAGTAAACAGTTCACTCTCGATACCAAGTTGAGTGTATACAGATGCGGAATAGAAATCAACGTTAGGTCTCAGTCCCTTTTGTGTCGTAATCATTTCATCAATTTTAATAGACATATTATAAAGATTCATATCTTCCTTCATTTCACCAAGCTCGCGGGACATCTTCTGAAGATGCTTAGCACGTGGATCTCCGTTCTTGTATACACGATGACCAAATCCCATAATCTTCTCTCGCTTGTCTAGCTTTTGTTGAATGTAGCTCTCAACGTGATCAACCGTTCCGATACTTTCTAGCATTTTCATAACTGCTTCATTAGCTCCACCGTGCAGTGGTCCTTTGAGCGCTCCAAGAGCCGATGTAACGCCTGAATAAATATCAGAGAGTGTAGCTACAGTTACACGTCCAGCAAACGTAGAAGCATTAAACTCATGATCCGCATGTAATACAAGAGCTTGATCTAAAGCTTTAATCGAAGTCTCATCTGGTTGCTCATCTCTAAGCATGTAGAGGAAGTTCTCAGCAATCGACAATCCCTTCTTAGGAGCTACAGGTTCCTTACCTTGGCGAATACGAGATAAAGCCGCTATTATGGTTGGCAATTGCGCTTGCAGTTTAATAGCCTTCTTCTCATTCGCTTCACGACTCATATCATCTGCTTCTTGGTCATACAAGGCAAGTGCAGATACGGCTGAGCGAAGAGCTGCCATCGTATTGGCGTCTTTGGGATACAGCTTTATTTGCTCAATAAGATGCTGTGGAATAGGTGCATAGATGTCCAAATCCTGCTGTAACTTCTGTAATTCAGCAGCATTAGGTAACTTGCCGAACCACAATAAATAAGCTACTTCTTCAAAGCTCGCATGTTCCGCAAGGTCATCTATATCAATGCCTCTGTATGTAAGAACACCGTCCACGATTGAACTAATGGAAGAAGTTGCGGCTACAATGCCTTCCAATCCTTTGGTAGCTGTCATCGTACATCTCTCCTTTTGTAAAAAACGAAATTTAAACGAGGACTCAATAACCATGAAACCATTTACATTTTAAAATATTAAAAATGCTGCCAAACGATGGAACCTTTAATTATCATACTGGATTTTGTCTGATATGTGAACATTGAACGCGCTCTTTCACGCATTAAATTGTTTTATCGCTACCATAAACTATTTTTTCTGTAACCCTTTTCAATAAATTATAATCACCCTTAAATTTGTATTTTTACATTTATTTGACTTTGTTATATAATTCCAATAAAAGGAGAATGACTCTTGGATAAAGTGATGACCAAACGAATTTTAAGAGGGTTATGGGTTTGCCTTGCTTTTGTTGGTTTAGGATTCACCATATACTGGATCCTCCCTCTGTTATACCCTTTCGTGATAGCTTGGTTAATCGCTTATCTTATCCATCCGTTGGTAACTTTTCTACACCGTAGAATAAAATTACCAAAGTGGCTCGCTGTGACTTTCTCTATATTCATAAGCTTTGGGGGAGCTATTCTCATCCTTTCCGCTGCAGTAACAAGGATCGTCAAAGAGTTAATAGGATTAAGTCAGACTTTTGATCTACATACAGAAACGTGGAGGGACTTTTTTACCTCTTGGACGGATAATGCCCACATACAGAGTATCATTAATGAGATCAATCAATTCTACACAGACAATCCCAACTATCAGAATGCTATCAATAATAATATTAGTAAAACTACACAAACCGTAGGTACAGCGGTAACAGACTTTGTCACAGGATTCTTTAACGTTGTGCTTGGATTCATCTCTACACTACCCTCCATGGGGACTATTCTAGTCATCATCCTTCTTGCTACCTTTTTTCTCAGTAAAAACTGGGATCAACATCATTCGACATTAATCAGTTTAGTTCCTTCTAGAGTTCGTCAACCTCTCCGTGAGATTTGGAATGATCTCAAAAAAGCTTTACATGGATACATCCGAGCACAACTTATTC
>DASXLR010000092.1:0-54334 GCA_036496075.1 Paenibacillus sp.
TTCAATTTGGGCGGTTTCGTAATAATCCTTCGGGATTTGTTGCAGTCCCGCCAAGAATAATATGACGTTATAGCCGATGTTCTTCCATAAATACACGACAATAACTACATTTCGTGCCGCATCGGTCTTCATCCAATCCACACGTTCGGATCCGAAATAGCTCAACCAAGCGTTCAGGGAACCGTTCCAATCGAACAGCATCTGCCAGATCAGAATAATCGAGGCGACTGGAACGACAAGCGGTAGCACAAATGCAGTCCGCAGCCATTTTCGAAAATATATATTTTTATTCAACAGCATCGCCAAACCTAGCGACAGCACAAGCATAAGCGGAACACTAACCGCGCTAAAATAAAACGTATTGGATGCTGCCTGTCTGAAGGAATTACTCGCGAGCAGCTCACGGTAATTATCCAACCCTACAAATTGGCTATCTACCGTACTGTCCATAAAAGAATAGAACACTCCCATGGCAAACGGAATAAGGTAGAACATCGCAAATCCGACACCACTCGGCGCGAGAAACATCAATGCCGCTGAAGTATCTTTGCGGATCCATTTCTTCATTGTTGTCTTCATCATCCTTTCAATAACTACTGTTCAAGGGTACCGTTACAATGACCCCATCCATATTGTTGTCCGAAATCTCATAGTGGCGATTATCAAGGGATAAACCTAAATTATGCTCGCTATAACCCGCGGGCAGATCATAGTCTGAACCCATTTCTTTATAAAGTGTCAAACAAAACCCCTTACCAACTCCTTATTGATCAATAACAGATTTCCTTGGTAAACCTGATCTTTCGCAATTTTTTCTAGTTTAGTGTTTCACTTGTGAGGACACTTCTTGATCTTGTTCATTACTTTCATAATCTTGTGCGACCTCCGCTTTCGATTGAAAGACTACATAACCCAGCAATAGAAGTAGGACAAGCAAAAAAACCACTTCTTCATCCTCAGTTTTCTCCTTCATTCATTTAGAATAAGGAAAATTGTTTAAAAAGAAGTAGGGCAAATGTTAAATTTTCCTTAAATTTCAGGCTTGGATTTAATTTTGATGAGTATGCGACACTCTTTCGGGGGAATACAATCTCATAATTCCTATCCAATATTTCTCCCTACTTGAAAATCAATAAAAGGTAGCTATGAAAAAAGACACTGAAGAACATATGCTTCAGCGTCTTTACCAATATATTATTTTAGACCTATAGCCCTAATTACTCATTACGAAACTATTTCAAAAAGTTATGGATGTTTTCTTCGGGAGTCTGAAGCAAACCGGCACCTTGTCAAACTCACTTCGGCTGAGCTGAATATCTTGTCGGTCGGCTTACTTTGAAATATCCACTTGCCATCACAAATTTTCATAGAAAAAATCAAGTTTCGACTCATGTTTTTTATATTAGAAAACATGAGTTTTAATGTTGTTTCCCCATTGACAACAAAGGTATTTTTATTAATAATAAAGAATAAACAACAAGAAAGGCGATACAAAACAATATGATAAAAGCGATCATTTTTGATTTGGACAATACTCTTTATTGGGACGAACGCTCGAATGATGAAACTTTGGAAGCTACTTGTCTCTTTGCATCAAGTCATATTCCAGCAATTTCTCCCGATAAACTTAAACATGACGTCATCCGAGAAGCCGAACTACAATTCGCCACTTCCACTTTTTTCAATTTCGCTAGTTCAATTGAAGTCACGGCACTGGAGGCGCTTTGGGCCCGATTCGACGTAGGATCTCATCCCATGTTAGAGAAGATGCGGATTGAAGCCCCGATCTATCGATTTAACGCATGGAATGCGGCACTTCAAAGCTCAGGTCAATATAATCCGGACTTAGCTTCACTTCTTGCTACACGATATCCCCGAGAGCGCAGAAAAAGATCATTTATTTATGATGATACGTTCGAAACGCTTACCCTACTTCGTTCCAAATACCGCCTTCTCCTATTGACGAACGGAACCCCAGATCTACAGCAAGAGAAAGTGGACAGCGTTCCGGAACTGGCCTCTTTTTTTGAACATATCGTCATTTCCGGCAATTTTGGAGAAGGCAAACCTTCGGAATCCATATTCCGTCATGCCATCGATATACTCGAAATTGAACCGAATGAAGCCGTGATGGTCGGAGATAACCTGTACACAGATATACTCGGGGCCAATCGTTCGGGTATTCAGAGTATTTGGATAAACCGTTCCAATGCCTCTAGACCCGACCATATACATCCAACGCTTGAAGTAATGTCGTTAAGTGAGCTTCATTCCCTGTTGCTTTCATTGTAGTGGTGAACACGAAATACAACAAAAACAAAGATCGAAATCTCAAAGTAATATGAAATGCCGCTCTTTCATCCAAGATGAAGGAGCGGCATTTCATGTACCCTACACAATATAGATTAGTTGATCCAGCGAAGGTCTATTTTCATTAAATCATCTTCCCAATCTTCTGGGCAGATTACATCCGACACAATGATATCTACTGCATGGATCGGCATAATTTTCGAGAAGGCTTGAACCCCGATTTTGGAATGATCGGCTAGAACAATAGTTTGGCTTGCGGCATTTGAGAACATTTTTGAAATATGGGATTCGTTAACATCATAGTCCGTAATCCCTGTTTTCAACGAAACGCCGCCTACCGACAGAAACGCTTTATCAAGATGGAATTGCTGCAGCATATTCTCGCACAGAGGACCTGTTATAGAATTCTGTTCGGGATTCAACTCACCGCCTAGAAAGATAACTTTCCCGGTAAACCGCCCTCTGCTCAAAGCTTCCGACAAATGAACGCCAACAGCCAAGGAATTCGTTAACACTGTAATGTTCTTTTTCCCTCGAATTGACTTCACCATTTCAATCATCGTCGTGCCTACGTCCAATGCGATCATATCACCGTCTTGAATTAGCGATGCGGCAATTTCGCCGATTTTCTGCTTTCCTTCGACATTAATCGTTTCCCGTTGCTCAAACGTAGGCTCTCCGTACTCGTACGTGGAGCGTACGGCGCCACCGTGCACTCTGCGTAAATGGCCTTCTGATTCCAAAAAGTCTAAATCACGTCGAATCGTCTCTGTGGTAACGCCAAGTTCATCGGCAAGCGGAATCACTTTGACT
This sequence comes from Paenibacillus sp., assembly GCA_036496075.1. Taxonomy (GTDB): domain Bacteria; phylum Bacillota; class Bacilli; order Paenibacillales; family Paenibacillaceae; genus Paenibacillus_AQ. The sequence continues at coordinate 3,124 of DASXLR010000092.1, forward strand.
TTGCCGTCTTGAATTAAGTATTGCAGAATCAGATCCTGTCGTTCTTTTGCCAATAGAGACATCCGTTTACCACCTGTCTTCGTAAATAATAAACATTATTATAACTAAGTATATCCGGTTACTACAAAGTTTCAAGTAGGTTGTGGATCGCTTGAGCGGCTTCCGCTCGAGTAACTAAACCTTTCGGTGCGAAATTCCCGCTTGATTGTCCTTTCAGCAAATGAAGCGCAGTTGCCTGATTTACTGAAGCTTGCGCCCAAGAGCTTATCGATTTGTTATCCTTATACTTTGTTGTGCCTAGCACAGAACTTTCCGTATGGGTTAGCTTCCAAGCACGCACAAGCATCACGGCAAATTGTTCGCGTGTGACGTTTCCATCCGGCATGAATGTATCATTGTTGACCCCTTGTACTAATCCGGCTTCAGCTGCCGCAGAAAGGTCCTTATTGTACCACAGACCTTTTTTAACATCTGTAAACGAAGGTTGGGCGCTGCCCGATAAGCCCGAAGAACGAGCAAGAAGAGCAGCGGTCTCCGCACGTGTCATTGTTGCATTGGGTTTGAACTGGAGCGGACCTTCGCTGAACAGAGACCCTTCAATGAAATCTCGGAATAAGTCTCGCGCCGTTAGATCGACAACAGCAGTCTCGGCCCAATGCTTCTTGAGATCGGCGTATTTCGCTTCATACTCCAAGATCATATACTGACCGTTGCCCATAATCTCGTAGGAGGCTTGTCTGTCTCTTAAAGTAGTATCAAAATCCGTCAGTTTCATATTGCTCTCGTCAAAAATGTTATAAAGTCCAATACGTTTCGCATTCATATTTTCTTTAACGGGTGCAGTCATTTGGATCTTACGATCTTGTACGGTTTGATTCGAGCCTTCAGAAGATGCCCAGAGAATGTTAACCATAGGTGACATTAAACGAATAGCTGCTGCACCTTGCGATTTCAGTGCTGCATCCAAATCATCGGTAATAGGATGATAGGATATTGTTAACTTCGTCTTCGCTTTTTGTTCCTTGGTCATTCCCTTTCCGGCTTCTTCAAGCTCGGACCTTGCAACTTGAACCGTCCCCCATGGGAATACAACATCCATTTGTTCTGCATTAATGTCAGCTAACGAATAGGGGATCTGAACCTCTGTCTTAGAATCGGTAATCGTAACACTCAGTGATTTAAGGCTACTGCCCGGTTTAAGATTCTCGGACGTTACAACTTGAATCGAGTCTTGATTCTGGTTAGGTTGGCTTGGTTGGACAGGTACATTAGGCGTCACAACACCGCCCGAATTGCTGTTGCCACCGTTTCCGCTATTTGAACCATTACCTTCTCTGCTGATGACTTCAATATCAAACGATGCCGTTAAGGTTCCCAAATATGCGGTAATGCTCGCTTTTCCTTTTCCTAACGCTTTAACCACTCCGGTTGCGTCGACAGTTATCACCGCTGCGTTACTGCTGCTATACTGAACATCTTCGGAAACCATTTGTTGACTTCCGTCACTGTATTGTGCGGACAACTTCAATTGCGTTCCATCGTTTACATTCAGTTTATTGGCACCATAAATTTGTAGGGATTGAAGAACTGGCTTCGGCTGCTCCGTTGCATCAGACGTTACCATCAACTGAACTGTGCTCTGGAATACACCATAAGTTGCGGAGACTACGGTGGACCCCGCTTTCAGCGCTGTTAGCACGCCAGATCCCTCATCAACGGAAGCAACGGTAGGATCTGCCGATAACAATGTTATTCCATCAACTGCTGGAATTCCGGGTCCCAACAACGTTTGTTCCGATTGATCCGTATATTGCGCTGTGACTACAGCTTGAAGCGTCTCGCCTACCTTCACATTGTTCAGGTTGTCCAAGCGAATGGACTGCATATCTGGTTGAGCAATCACATCCGATGTTACTAATAGTTTATAGGATGCGGATAAACGCCCTGAATTTACGATAATTAACGTTTCTCCATCTTGTTTGGCAGTCACAACACCATCAGTATCAACCTCTGCGATCTCCGGTTGACTGCTTATAAATACCATATTCGGTACGTCTAGTGTTAAGCTTCCATCCGAATATACGGCTTCCACTACCGAAGGTAACTGATCGCCCACGCTCATAGGAGCAAGCCCCTTAAGACGAAGTGATTCAATAACCGGTGCTTGAATGGTAAAGCTGCGTTCTTCAGATTTCGTTGTATTAACGGAATCTGAAGCTTCCGCATACCAGGTATAGGGTTGTCCAACTTGTCTGTTATTCCAAACAAACTCCGCTTTCCCATCAGCCGCTGGTACCTTGCCAAGCGAGTTGATTTGGCTTCCCTGAACTCCTATATAATCCGTAGCCAACTCAATATCCCCTTGACGTGGGTTTAATGGAATCGTATACGCTTCGAACTTAGACTGAAAGTACCCCGTGTTCTCATTGGTCACTGCCGAATACGGAACCATATATAACTCTTGATCCTTCATATTGAAATACATCATTCGGAATGAAGCCGCACCTCCAAGCGCTACATCTTGATAATCGTGTAAATTTTCATAGACGACTTTTCCTCCGATGCGCTTCACATTGTATATGGCCGCCTGATGATGGCCGCAAAGCACCATGAATACATTGCTATTGGGTGCTACCACTTTGTTCATCAAATCGACGGCATCCACAACATCGTCGGTTCCATAGTTACCTGAATCATAATAGAGATATTCATGGACAGCTAAGATCGCTTTTCTATCTTTATATTGCTGTAAAATTCCATTCGCCCAATCCATATCCGACTGGCTGTAACCCCAACCAAGATACATAATGATGAAGTCGGCTCCGTTCGCCGAAATCAAGTCATAATGGTTTTTGTTATTGTTCGTATTCCCTGCATAGTAAGGCTTGTTCGCAAACCTCGATTGACCGAAATAATCAAAGTAGTAGGCATTAACATCATGGTTTCCTTGTATGACGCCATATGGCACATTAGCATCGTCAAGTATTTTCATACTGTGATCAGCATTGATCCATTGGGTTTGAGACGTTGCCGTATTGACGATATCCCCGGTGTGAGCCACATATTTAATACCTAGCTCATCTTGATGATCAGCTATCCATTGCGTTTCTTTATCGAAAATATGTGGAAAAGATTCCGACTGATACTGCGTATCCGTCATCCATACGAATGAAAAGTCATAGTCTGATCGATTCGGAATTTTCGCTGGCTTAGATATATCGCGTTGTGTCGAGGCAACATACAATTTAGCTACTTTGGTTGTGCTGTTAATCATCGTTGCCGTATTTAGCGTTCCTTTTATCTTAAAATCCTTCTGATCGTCAGAGCCATTTCCTGATCCGATTAACTCCCAGCGATTGTTGGTGTTATTCCATGCATACATCATCATCTTCTCGTTGGTATGCCCTTTCCAAACGACTTCCAGCTTATTGATACCCTTCAGATCTTCCGATACGGTCAGATCAAAACGCTGATAAGGGTAGTTGCTCAAAGAACGACTGTTAAAATATTCGTTATCCTCAGCAGCAATTTGATCGTAACCCGTTGAAGACAAGGGAGTCTCACTCGTAATGTTAGCGTTCGCTGGCGCCGTCATACTGTTCGTACGATCATACGCCACATCAGTGCTGCTTTTGGATGAGAAATCCTTCGTTAATTTAATGTCTTTTTCATAAAATTCCACGTCTACCGGGTCACCCGTAGGGTCGTTAACCTGCACTTGTAGCGGAATAGCATTCGATTGCTGTGTGAGTGTACCCGACGGTCCAGATGGTGTCACCATCGGGCTTAACGCCGAACCGTCAATGCTGAAGTTAACGGTCTTCTCTGTCATCTCGTTGGTATCTGAAAGAGAAACGGCCTTTACATTCAACTGTTGAACACCACTCTTGAGCCCAGTCAAATTAACCTGTATCAGACCTGATGCATCCGTGTCCGTCTCAACAGACTGTCCTCCGTTTAACGTATACGTCACTTTAGAAGGCTTGTTGAGGATACCCGTAAAGCTTAATTCGGGGGAATAGTAGACCTCCCCGTCTTTCGGTTGCAACAAGGTCATAATTAATTCTGAATTTTGCGACTCTTTCGTTCCATAGAGGAGGAACGAATCCGTCATACTCGCATACTCAGCTTGGATCCAATCTGCACTTCTGGCTGTACGCGATACTCTGACTTCATCCACGCCACCATGGAATGCGCCACCCGTCATCCCTGCATCGGAGGCCTTTCCTATTGTCAAAGGTGAGGCCGCCCCCGAAGTTTTAATAATAGCTCCCTCCCTTGTTGTGGAAGCTACCTCAACCCCGTCTCTGTATAACTTTAAGTTATCGCTTACTTTGGTGCTGTCATAGGTAAGAGATAAATAAGTCCAATTCGCATCGACCGTTCCTGCATTCATCTCGCCCGTGGTTGCATATCCGTTCAAAGCAGGGTCCGCACTATTTGTATATACGTTCGCCTTCCATTTCCCACCGTTTAACGTGATGGAGAAGGCTTCATTGGCATTGTCACCGCTGCGTGCTCGGGATATCACATAGTTGTTTTGCTTCAACTCGTACTCATTGGCACGTACCCAGCCTCCGATGGTAATTTGTTTCTCTCCATCTCCGACATTCCCGTTCGTCGACCGAATCCCGCCTCGATGGCTTTCGTAGTATTTGCCAATCCGATTATATTTGGGGTCTTGTCCTTCCAAACTGTAAGAAGTACCACTTGCGGTCGCCCCTACGCTTTGTCTTAAGCCTATATTATTGTTTACAGTGGATTCCTGAAATTGCTTCACTGCGGATGGCTTGGTGTAGTAATCTTCGATTCTCTCTCCGAAGTGATAGACGAGTAAATAACTCGGATCCCACACTTGTTTCGCATCATTATTGACTGCTTTTGAGCTTCCGCCGTAATACAACCATATGTGATCCGTGCTTGATTTGGCATCAATTTGGGGTACTTTAACCCAGGCAATGCTTTCACCTTGCGCGTCCCATTTCTCGACCTCATAGGGTAGTACCGTTAGCTGATCTTCATCGAAAAATTGAAGGTCCGTCGGTCCCGTCACGGCATAATCAATGTTGGATGTATCCAAGCGTACGGGAACCGAGAAGTTCAGCAAGTTTTCATTGGATGCGATGTTGTCAAAAGATAGTTTCATTCTATAGTTGCGATTAGAATCCGCCCAGTCTGATGCGTTCAATGAACTGCTTGCATAGGCCTTAGGACTTTCGACGTTTAATGTTAATTGACATACCATCAATAGAGCCATAAACATGCCTACATATTTTTTTGCTCGAGGAAAAGTTGTCATTACTCGGTCACACCTCCCAATGTATTCAACAAATTCACAATAACTTGAACGGACTCTGCACGAGTAGCTGAACGCTGTGGCTCAAACTTACCGTTGCTCGCTCCTTTTACGATGCCGATGGAAGACATCTGTTGAACCTCGGAGACAGACCAAGCAGACAATTTCGTTGCATCCGTATACTTAGGCATACTCACCGTTGCATCATTTCCCTTCAGAATGCTATAGGCCCGCGCAAGCAGAACCGTCATTTCTTCCCTTGAAATCGGTGCTTCTGGAGCAAAAATGGCGCTTTGTTGTCCATTTACCCAGCCCGCTTTCACTGCTGCCCCAACATAGGTTGCATACCATGCATCCTTAGAGACATCTGAGAAACTTGGCGATGTTTGCAAAGGAATATTCAGAGACCTAACCAATAGAGCAACGAACTCAGCTCGCGTAATGCTGCGGGATGGTTCGAAATAGTCCGCGCTCGTTCCTTCAGCAATATGCTTGGCGGTTAATGTTTGAATAGCATCCAAGGCCCAATGCGTTCCATTGACGTCCTTGTAGTTCTTTTCATAGGTCATCACGATATATTGTCCGTTTAGCGGTACATCTGCTTCAATTCCAGCCGCTGTTACTTTGCCACCGATATACTTGATACTTCCGTTGTTCAGTATTTGATACACGCCTAGCAATGATTTCTTAGCATCCGACTTATAAGAAATTACGGCGTGCACGGGGTCCGTAAACAGGACTGGCATACTTTGCGAGCTTCCATCTTTCACGCTGACCGTGATGATGTGAGCTTTAGATGCGGTATTCATTTTCACGGAATCTGGCATATTGGCTTGGCTCATCCATTGTTTCAATTCAAGATCCGGAACATTAGCATTAGACCAAGATAAGGCTAGCCCTTCTTTGGAACCCTCTCTTGCAGCAGCTTTGAACAGGCTGGAAGGCAAGTCTAATTGCATACCATTACTCTGCAGCTTAAAGCTCTTGTCGCCGAGGAGATTGCCGGCATTTACTGGGAACACCAACTCTGCTGTATCCGTTGTTATTGCGTATGGGTTCCTATTCTTAAGATCAGCGTCCGTGATGACTATCCTATTGGATGTAGTCGGGTTTGTGTCTCCAACACTCGGGCTCGTTCCATTGCTACCATTGTTGCTATTGTTGCTATTGTTGCTATTGTTGCTATTGTTGTTATTGTTGCTATTGTTGCTATTGCTACCGTTATTGTTGTTACCTTCGTTACCATTGTTCGATGAAGAAGGCTCTATCGTTATTTCATAATCATGTATCATGTCGTTGTAAACAGTTGTAATCATCGTTTTTCCTGGAATTAATGCCGTAAAGGAACCCGGTTCATTCATCTTTATTAAGCTTTCGTTCGCAATCGACCAATTTGCTACCTTCGTGATATCTTCTACCGAATCGTCACTGTACAACGCTTCCGCTTTGAGGTTGAAGGAATCACCTGTACGAATCGTATTTAGCGTTCCTGTAATTCTCACAGAACGAAGTTTAGGTTGCTGCACGGTCACACTGTACCCGACTTCGTACCCTTGATAAATCGCCGAGATATAGGCTGATCCTGCCTGTGCTGCTTCGATTACACCCGTTACAGCATCAACTGTTGCCACTGAAGGGTTATCACTCTCATATCGCACATCCTGCGTTATCGTTATTTCGGAATTGTCCGAGTAAACGGCATTTAGAACGGTCGATCCCTTTTGACCTACGAACAAATTCAAAGGTCCCGTGAATTTCAATGATTTAATCTCGGATGCACCACTCACGACTTGAACCCTCAAGTCTGCATTCATACCCAAAGACTCAGCATGAATGATCGCTTTACCTTCTTTTACAGCGGTAAGTTTGCCTTCAGGGGAAATGGTTGCAATACTTGGCTGATTCGAGCTGTAAACACTACCCGAAGTCAGCATCTCCGATTCTCCATTATCATAGTTAACGTACAAACTGAGATCCGCTTGTTCACCTGTGCGGACCACGGAAGGACCTACGATCGTCAAGGATTGCGGAATTTTATTCTTTACCGTAATGGATACGTTCGCGCTAACCCCTTCAAAAGTCGCTTTCAGCACAGCTGAACCTGCCTGAAGAGGTGTGATCAAACCATTTTCCGTTACAGTCGCGATATTCGGCGTAAGACTCTTATAGCTTATTCCGCTCTCAGCAACCCTTTCTGCTCCGTCAGATGCGACAAGAATGATCTTGGCTTGCTCTGTCGTGCCCACATATATTTCTTGCGAAACTTCCCACCGTAGTGCTGAGATTGTAACCGGAGCTACGCTCGTCATTCGGTCATATAAGGCCTTAACGCTAGCTGCCTCAAGCACCTTGCTGTACAGGTGAACGAAACCAATTTTTCCGTCCATGTAATTCTTAGCTCCGTCACCTGCTGCATTAGCACCGACGAGTAAATCAACTTTGCTTGCGCCCGCTACAACACCAGTAATGGGCTTACTACCCACAAGGGCACCGTTTAAATAAAGCTTCGCTGTCGCGCCGTCGTATGTTGCCGTTGCATAATACACTTGTTGTGTCGCGATTGTATCTTTGCTCTCTACGATCACATAGGATTCTTGCCCGTTGATTTTACGAATCAAAAACCAAGCTTCCAGTTTTTTCGTAATCGGATTAAATTCTAATGTGTAATCAGAGTGATTTGTTTTTCCGATAAGGGTTTGATTTCGATAAAGATCATCAATCATAAAGGACGTCGCCAATGTTAAATACATTGGACTTAGCGCCTCCTGATGAGGAATGCGAGCATAGTAGGATCCATCTACATCCAGTACCCTTTTATTAAAAGCAGGGTGAAAGTACAAATTAGGATCTTGGTCCGTTATAACATCATTGTGCAGGACGCTCTTGTCTTCAATGACTTTCTGTTCAAAAGAAAGATCTAGCAAATCCGGATTCATTCCTACAGGAGCCACAATGTCGAATCCCGGCATCGTCAAGGTATTCGTCAATCTAGCTGTCGCCCAGATGCCGGAAGCCGTTCCCGCTTCAACTTCGAACGTATGTGTAGTTCCGGGAGGAATCGCTTGAAGCGTGGTCTGATGTTCAGAAGAAGGATGCGTGGTTAACAAAGTCCCATCCAAATACACGCGGTATTGTGTGATGACTTGTTCATCGAAGGCAGCAGGCCATTCGATCTTAACGCTCGTTAGCCCCATCGGTGTTAGCGTTAATGATTGGCTTGTAGGCCATAATGTGCCCGGTATGACATATTGAAAAGAAGGTCCGTTCGTTGTCCAGTTACCAGCAGCATCACCCGCTTCTATCTTGAAGGACCCCTTCTCTCCGGGAAGCATTTCACGAAAGCTATAACTGGTTGTGTTTCCTGCAACGGTCGATATTAGCGATCCGTTGCGATAAACACGATATTGGGTTATCCCTTTATCGTCTGCTGCGTCAGTCCAGTTTAAGCTATAGTTCGTCGGGTCTATTTGCACCCCGGTCACTTGACTGCCTGTCCCCCATGTAGGAATTTGATGATCCGCCATTATGCCTGTTGTATCGTAATAACATTGCAGTTCGTCGGCTGTCAGTCCTTTATTGAACATTTTGGCATATCCGATTTTCCCTGTGAAATGGAGCTGCCCTGTTGTGGCCGTCTGCGGATCTGTACCGATAGCTAATGGCACATTATTTGTTGAAACCGCACCTGTCCGCGCTTCAGATGCAACTACTTTACCATCAACATACAAAATGTGTTGTGTACCCGTATAGACAATGGCTGCATCATAATATTTATTGGCAAGGAGTGGGGGACTTGCAAGTTTACGATAAGCCCCGCCGATATGATTCCAAGATTCAATTTTATTCGGATTAACTTCTAACCCGTAACCGCCGGCTTGCGTTTTACCGAATAAGCCTTTCTCACCCGTTAACGAGCTAGTGCTAAATTGTACGAGCATTGTAAACGGACCTGTAATATCTAAAGCGGCAGAGTCAGGAATCATAATAAATTGGCCGTTGCCATTTAAGCTCAGTACTTTTTTGCCTAGAGCAGGCTCATAGACGAGTGCCGGATTTCCAAATGCTGTACCGTCTACATTTCGAGGCGACTTGTCATCTGTGATTGAATCGTTAAAGTCGAAATCGACCAGGTCAGCAACCGGCGCACTACATCCGCTTGCCGCTTGTAAAGCCGGCGCAGGCCAAATCGCAAGCTGCATCGCAATCGTTAAGACCATGACAGAGGATAAGACTTTTTTGACATTTCGATTAAACATGCGCATCCACTCCTACCGAGTTTTTTATGGAATTCAGGCTCTTCCCCTTGATTCTCAACTTATCGCTTCTCTTGGAACGATGTTTGGTGATAAGGGCAACCATTCCCTCATAGCCACCTTTCACACCCAAATTAAGCAGTAAGATCAACATCGACATTGCCGCTGCTTCAGCCACATCCCCGGCATCTTCCATATTGACGATGGCAACGGAAGCCGGTTTCAAGTCCGTTCCGTACAGGAATACCAGCGCCGATACGGTGACCATAGAGTTAACAAACAGATACACCATCATCCCCGTAATGGCAGGCATACACATCGGAACGGTAATACGAAAGAACGTTCTGTAAAAGGAAACGTTCATTGAATCTGCTGCTTGTTCCATCTCTTTGTCTAGCTGCTTAAGTGCTGTCGTTGCCGACAGAAAGTTAACGGAGAAGAAATGGACAATATTAGCCAGCACCAGAATGGTCATCGTGTTATATATGAAGTGGAGCGGATTATTCGGTAAATTAAAGAAGAAGATGAAGGCCAAACCGATGACAATGCCGGGTAATGCCAGCGGAATCATAGCCAAGAAATAGAGTAGCTGCCGTAAAGGGGCAAACAATCTGATTTTCTCCGTCATATATGCGATAAAGAAGATGACTGCTGTGCCAATAATCGCTGTGTAGAATGACATGGTTACACTGTTGAAAAACGGACTTAGACCCGCGCCAGCAGCGTTGTAAAAACGATAATGATCGAATGTCAGTGTTAAGTTGTACGGCCATATTTTAACCATTGAAGCAAATCCAACTGCCGCAAATAGAAGCACAATACAACCGGAGATGATAGAACAGTATAACGTAAGCCAAAAGTCTCTCATCCGGCTTTTCTTAATCACATAGACGGTTGATTTCGCTGTAAATGTACCTTGTTGTTTTCTAGAAATGATGCGATCAACGATAAACGAGCAAATGGACGGTACAATAAGAATCATACCTACTACCGCACCCATCGACATATTTTGTTGCCCAATCACTTGCTTAAAAATATCTGTCGCTAACACATTGTATTGACCTCCGACGACCTTCGGAGCTCCAAAGTCGGTAAAGCTGAGTGTAAAACATACAAAACAGGTACTAATGACACCGAATTTCACACTAGGGAGCGTGATGTGGAAGAACTGACTCATTTTCCCGACACCCATCGTTTCCGCAGCTTCATACATACGGTAATCCGTCACGGCTAATGAAATCGATAAAATAAGAAAGGCTTGAGGAAAGGTGTAGATGACCTCGGAAATGATGATCCCTATTGGACCGTAGAGGTGAATGTCGAAAGAGAAGGGTAGCCAGCCGAAGAAACCTGTCGTAAATAACCCCTGATTACCGAATAAATAGGTCAGTCCGATTCCGTGCATCATCGTCGGTGTAAATAAAGGGAGCATCGCAATATATCGAAAAAACGGTTTGGCTGCAATTCCCGTCCTAGCCATCGCATAGGCGAAAATAAAGGCCAACACGACTGAAATGACCGTCGTCCACAAAGAAATGTTCAACGTATTGATAATAGAATGCGATAATGAAGGGGTTTGAAAATAGGTGATAAAATTGGAAAAACCCAGTTCAAGGGTTTTACTGTCGATAAAGGCTTTACGAAACAATTGAAATAAAGGGAAAACGATGGATATGAACATAACGATTGCCAACACAATGAGCCATACGACTTGATGGCGTTCGTTCACTCCGTAGGATTGCGTTTTTTTTCGACTGTGCATCATGAATGTCAACCTTTCGTATTACAGTGAGTTGCTAAATCCTTATTTAAAGTGAATGAGACGACGTTCCGGCATTAACAAATGGACAACGGATTGTCGTGCAAGATTAAGTCGACTCGCGTCATGATCCAATACATCTACGGACACTTCTTTTTCTACCCAAGCTTGGTTTGTAAGCTTTAAATAGACTCTGCTGTATATCCCACGGAATTCTACTTGTTGCACAATCGCAGGGACAGACCCTTCAACTTGTGACGCCTGTATCTGAATATACTCCGGCCGGATGGCCATTACCCGATCATCCTCGAGAGGAATCAGATTTACCGATCCAATAAAATCAGCGACAAAAGGGGACGCAGGAACTTGATACACATCGCGTGGCGAGCCGATCTGTTCGATTTCCGCATCATTCATGACCACAATTTGATCCGCCATCGTCAAGGCTTCTTCTTGGTCATGCGTGACCATAATCGTCGTAATACCCAGCTTTTCCTGCAATTCGCGCAGCTCCTTCCGAAGCTTATGCCGAACTTTGGCGTCCAGTGCGGAAAGCGGCTCATCTAGCAACAAAAAATCGGGAGATAATGCAATGGCTCTTGCCAATGCAACGCGCTGCTGTTGTCCTCCCGACAGTTGAACCGGATAACGATCCTTTAAATGAGTTAATCCGACAAGGTCTAGCATCTCTTTTGTCGTTTCAGTAATTTCTGATTTAGATAATTTACCTTTCAACGCAAAAGCGATATTCTGTGACGCGCTCATGTTCGGAAATAAGGCATATGATTGAAATACCATGCCGACATTTCGTTCCCCCGCTGGTAGCGATGTAATATCGTTGCCATTGACCATAACGCATCCTTGATCAGGCTGCTCAAGACCAGCAATAATACGCATCAGCGTCGTTTTTCCGCAACCGCTAGGGCCCAAGAGGCAGGTAAACTGCCCCTTGGAAACATCAACAGTAATATCATTTAGCGCGGTAAACGAGCCGAAGGTTTTCGTGACATGTTGTATAGATAGATAAGGCAATGATGTCATTTCAAAACTCCTCGTGATCATAATCTGCTTTTGAATAGGATGTGAATTACGACTTCGGTTCGCTTTTACCGTCATAACGCTTGGACCATTCTGCTAGTACCGCATCACGATTATTTGCGGATTTAACCAAATCATAATTAATTAATTGTTCGATCGGGTTCTTTGTGTAGCCCTCAGGAATTAACGTATCTTCACCTTTAACAGCAATAATGGCATAGTTTTTGTTGTATTCTTTCATTGGCTCATCAGAAATTGCCCAATCCAAAAATTGTTTTGCTTCTTCTTTCATTTCAGGTTTCTTAATCAGACCGTTCGCTTCAACGTCCCAGCCAGAACCTTCGGACGGGAATACAACTTCAACTGGAGCCCCTTTTTTCTTCTCTATAATTCCACGATACCCGAATGAAATTCCGATTACTGCTTCACCTGCAGCAGCCATTTTGGCTGGTTTGGAACCAGAGTGCGTATAGGCCTGGACATTCTCATGAAGCTTGTCCATAAATGCCCAACCTTTATCTTCACCCATCAATTGCAACCAACCCGCTACATCCAAAAATCCAGTACCTGAGGAAGCAGGGTTAGGCATTACGATCATGCCTTTATATTCAGGATTTGTCAGATCCTCATAGGATGTTGGAATAGGTAGATTTTTCTTTTCCAATTCAACCGTGTTCACAACAAGCGCTGTTTCCCATGCGTCAATCCCGACCCACTTTGGTGTTTCTGCGTTATCTCTGAATTTATCCTGAATGCGATCTAATCCTACTGGCGCATAAGGCTCAAGCAAACCTTCTTTATCTAAAGCAAGTAAGCTTGTCGCTGCCACTCCCCACACTGCATCTGCAACTGGGTTGTCTTTTTCGGCGAGGAGCTTAGCCGTAATAATGCCTGTCGAGTCACGAACAATATTGACCTTCGTTTCAGGGTGTTGTGTATTATACGATGTAAGATACGCTTGTATCTGATCATCTTCCAATGCCGTGTACACCGTAATTTCTTTATTATTCTTTGTTTCTACTGATTGCTTTTCTCCGCTGTTTGTTGCCTTACCGTTAAGCGCATCCTTTGAATTATTCCCACAACCTGCAGTGATGGACATTGCCATCATAGATACCAACAGTAAACTAACCCATTTTTTCATTTCATTCTTCCTCCCATTTGTACGTTTAATTGCTCCTTATCACTTTACCCCCCTTTTGTTAACGCTGTATTAAATAAGAGTTAAACTTTCTTGTTTTATGTTAATATTTCTTTATTTTTCTTGTTTTATTGAATTAGCAGGCCCACTACTGGGAAAATATAGCCATCTTTGCAATTGTATGATGAATCAACAAAGCAGAAGGTAGTGAGACTTTCGGAGGCTACTGGGGAAGATGGGTAAGCAAGTCGGTTCGAGTCCATCCGAGAAAAATCCATTAGATATCAAAGATCAGACTTTAATTGTATAATTACTCAATAAACTTGTTTTTCTATTTATTCTTCGATATAGATTAATGCTTAGGAATATATATTTAGCTTCAGAAATAGTAGTGGGGTGATTAAAATGAAAATTGGAATCATTGGATTGGGTGATATTTCTACAAAATCATACTTACCTGTGCTTTCTGAAAAAGATGGTATAGAACTGGTGCTTTGTACGAGAAATGTGGGCACTCTAAACAGCTTATCAAAAAAGTATAGGATTCAGGACAAGGTTCAGACTGTAGAGGAACTGATAACAAAGGATATCGATGCAGCGTTTGTGAGTACGGCTACAGATGCGCATTTTGAAATAGCTGAAAAATTACTAAAAAGTGGAATACACCTATATATAGACAAGCCCATATCCATGAGTTTTCATGAAACTGAAAGAATTGTGAAACTCTCACAAGAGAGCGGAAAAATAGCCATGGTTGGTTTCAACAGAAGATTTATACCTAGAGTTAAAGAGCTTAAGGAACATGGTAAAGCTAACTTGATTATCATGCAAAAAAATAGATTCGCTGCTCCAGACTATATAAGAAGAGTTGTTGTAGAGGATTTTATACATGTTGTAGATACGCTTAGATTTTTAATGGATACCGAGGTCAAGGATGTAAAGGTAGAGTACCTTAGAAAAGGTGACATGCTTGATCATTTGGTGATACTGCTTATTGGAGAAGGGTGTACTGCTATAGGCGTAATGAACAGAAATGGTGGTGTTACAGAGGAAATCATTGAGTATATGACCGGCCATAATAAATATGTAGTAAACAGTCTTGTTGAAACCACTCACTTTCATAACAAAGAAATAAGTATATCTAAATTCGGGGATTGGGAATCCACACTGTATAAACGCGGCTTCTATCAAATCGTAGATCATTTTATAGATTGCGTTAAACATAATAGGATACCTTATCCCTCTATTGATGATTCACTGATCACTCATGAAATTTGCGAAAGAATCGTTAAGTACATTGATTCTGATGTTTAAAGCAAGACCCATTTGGATTTAGATCTTTGTTAGGGATCTGTTCACTCAACTTTCACACTTCCAAAATTGCCAATTTCGATGTGCGAAAGTTGAGCTATTTAGGTATGTACTACATGCGCTACTTTTTTCGCGATTCCAGAAGAAACAAAACAAGACCTGCACATATAAGCACCAAAGCCCCTACATAGGAGCCAACGACTTCGAAAATACCCTCGAACCACCTTGGCTTCATGCTTACCATAAAAAAGAGCGCCCCAGCGCCAACCAAGATAACAGCCAAATTATTGCCCCTCATCAGATTTGTCAGTGGATCACCAGGATTCTCACCGACTTCCAATTCCCCACGTTCGTAGCGAACATTAATCAGATTCGTCGATTGTAAAGCATCAAAAATATTATAAAAATAAATAACGGGGATAATTAATGAAAATAAAGTGATTAAAGGGATACTCCCTCCCCCTTCAGCACCCACTAAAGAAACAACAGCAAAGATATCTAATATCACAAGCACCATAATCAAAAGCCCTCGCTGCATAAGACCCAGATAGAGATGCCCTATGCCTGGTACAAACATGGAAAGCAAACAGGCGAGCCATTTTTTCTTTCTTGGAGGTTTCCGATAAAAGGGCGGGTATGGCATTTGATTGTAATCAGGGAAACGATCCATGTCGTTAGGGTTATTCATCACAACTTCCTCCTTCTACACATTGATTAGGATACTAAATAAAGAGAGATTTTTTCAATATAGGCCGAAAGCTGAACCATCTGATCATTAATAGTTAGCACTTTATGAAAAGCACCCGTACTTACAAACAATACGGTAGCCGCTGCTGCTACGCATCCATGAAAAGCATTTTGCTTCCACTTAGGTCCTGCACTAGTGTAACGTGCTGTAGAACTAGAATCTATTGAACCTATTGCCTGCATGACCTTATCAGTAAAACCATGCGTAGGCTCCAATAAGGGCAACTCATCGAGCTTATCATTTAAATATTGCTGAAGCTGCTTGTTTTCCTGATGTCTCGGATTCATGATGGTTCACCTCCAACCATTTTTGTTTCAGCATAGCTTTTCCGCGATATAATCGGGTTTCTAGCGTCTTGATAGGAAGTCCTGTTGCATCGGACATTTCTTGATAAGAGAGCTGCTTATAGTGGTACAAATAGAGGATTACTCTATATTTATCTGGAAGCTCAGAGAGCATTTGCAGCATGTCGGCTTGAGCCTCTTTATGCAACAGTTGTTCCTCCGGCTGTTCCTTAGCATCGCTAAACCAACCCCCCACCTTATCAATTAGGACACTATAAGGCTTTCTACGTTGAGCACGTTGATGATCGATCACCACATTGAGGGCCAATCGATACAGCCAAGTCGTAAATCTGGCATCTCCACGGAAAAGCCCCATGGAACGATACAGCTTCACAAAAACTTCTTGTGAAAGATCCTCAGCCGTTTCATGATGTTCTACCATACGGTAAATCAGCGTATATATATAGCTCTTATGTCGATCCACCAGTATTCGGTAAGCCTCTGAATGACCTTGACGGATCTCATGGATTAGCTGCTCATCCGTCAAATCTTCCATAGCTGCCCTCCCCCCTTCGTTCCATTCCAAAACTTAGACGACAAGGTTACCCATTCCCCTTCAAATAGTACATAAAAAAATTATGGATGACAAAAAGCCTTCTCCCAGAGGAGAAAGCCAAGGCCTTCAACGCGGTGGCTACTTCAGTTGCTCGTACTCGCTTAATTTCCCTTCGTAGATCAAATGCAGCCGGTCGCTTTTCCGAAAATCATCCGGAGTCACGAGCGCGGGCAGCTTATTCCATATTTTAATGCCGGACCGCTCCAGAATTTCCGCGACGAATTGCGAACAAAAGTAGGAGTTGCTGAATTCGACTGGTTCTTTCAGTGCGATCCCAATTACGCCCAGAATGTTATAAAGATACTTTTGGTGCTTTTGGATAAAGACCTGCAAGACCCGCCTCATCTTCTCAATTTCACGTTCGGATACTTGCAGCTCATAGATCACGCAGGTCGTATTCGGATACTTGCTGTACGTGCCCGTTTTAATATCCTCCTTCACGAATCCACCATTCAGAGGGTTGTTTGGGTGCTTCCTCCCAAAGCTATACAACTCCGAAAGTTCGCGGTTAAAGGAGATAGAGGCGTGATTGTAAGGCGCTTTCGTATAGGTTTGGATGACTCTCGTAAAAAGGGTTCCGGTATTCGTAAGCAAAATAAAGACCGAGCGATCAGCTTCCATTTTAAAAATTTCTCCTTATCAATTGTGAGCGTTTCCTTCATAATAACATATGAACTCTTTAATGGAATCCTATCTCATGATAAGTTGGTGATCAGTAATGGACAGTTCGCTATTTACGTTAGCTCTTATTTTTATAGCTTTATTGGCCATCCATTTGATGTATGTGGTGATAAACAAAATACAGCCGGAGAAAGATTATGCGACTATTGGCGTCCGTTTCAAGACCTGGTGGGGCATGTTCTTCATTTTTTGCCTGGCCACCCTGTTCAACCCGGTCGTTTCACTGCTGTCCATAATGGCACTTACCTTCTTCGCGCTGAAAGAATATTTTTCCATGATCAAAACGCGAAAAGCCGACCGCCGGCTGTTTCTGTGGGCGTACCTCGCGATTCCCGTACAGTTTTATTGGATTTATATCGAGTGGTACGGAATGTTTATTGTCTTTATTCCGCTCTATGTATTCCTGTTCCTGCCGATCCCGCGCCTCATCAACAAAGGGACGGTTGGTTTCCTGCGCAGCGTCAGCTCGACCCAGTGGGGGCTAATGCTGATGGTGTTCGGGCTCAGTCATCTGGCTTATTTTCAATTTGCCACGCCGGAATATGGAGCAGGACTGGTGCTGTTTCTGGTGCTATTGACGCAGCTTAATGATGTCGTGCATCATCTGGCATCGATCTATTTTGGCAAGCACAAAGTCGTCCCGACGGCCAACCCGTATTTGACTTGGGAAGGCTTCGCGTCCGCGTTCATCGTCACAACAGCGACTTCGTATCTTATATACCCCTACCTGACGCCGCTTACCCCGACGTTTGGGTTCCTGATCGGTATGCTAATCAGCTTGAGTGGTTACTTTGGTAGCTTAACAGTATCGGTGCTAAAGCGGGATTTATTGATCGGCGATGGCGACAAGTTCGTGGCTTTGAAAAAAACCTACTTAAGCCGGATCGACAGCCTGGCCTACACCTCGCCGGTCTTTTTCCATGTAATCCGTTACTTTTTCGATTTCATGTAGCAATTCTTGTAGTCGACCATTCCTTATTCGCTTACTTATCGATGCAGCATGAGATTTCGGTGGTTTCAGCTTCGAAATTCACCCGGTCAGCATCGAATAGGATTTCGATGACAAGGTCAATGCGTGTTTATTAGGGCTTGCCCTTTCCATCCATACGGTGGTAGAAGCTTTTTCTTTTTCCAAGCAAAAAAATTTGGCGAAAAATGCACCTGGCGCTTACCGATATCTTTCTTGCTCTTTGGGGGCATTCTCGATCGATCTTCTCGGGGCTCTGTTTCAAACTTTACTGAATAGGATTATAATATTAGAGACTACTCAAGGGAGAGGGATGGACGAGCAATGGCCTATACATTCGACGATTTATATGAAGCAGTTGAAGGGGATGAATTCAAAAAAGTTAAAAAGATCCTACAAGAGGATCCCTCGCTAATTACCGGAAAAGATGATTATGAATTTAGCGTGCTTCATGGTGCAGTTATGACGGAAAATACAAAGTTGGTTGAGTTTCTGGTAGATCAGGGTGCGGATGTGAATGCTTTAAATGATGAAGGCATTACCCCACTTCATATTGCTCTGTATCCCGATGTGGTCACATGCTTGCTGAATCGTGGAGCCGAGATCAACAAAAAGTCCTCGGACGGAAGCACGCCTTTACATACGCAAGTCGCAGACGGTGAAGAACGTTTGGACGTAGTTGGAATGCTTCTTGCCAAGGGGGCGGACAAAAGCATTAAGGATAACGACGGGCAAACCCCGCTGGATATTGCAAGGGCAAGGGAAGAAGAAGAGATGATCGAACTGCTCAGCTAAAATAATAGACCTAAAAAGCGATCGCTCTTTCCAAAGGGTGCTCGCTTTTTTGAGCCACAATTTTTTTACCTTTGCAAAGATAGTGCAAACTCAAGATGCTTATCAGTTTGCGAAAATAACATTTTATAATTTCACTATTCATTTTTATGAAACTAATTGTCATTCTGCTAATTTTCCGACACTTTTATACTTAACAAGTAAAATCAAGACCAACACAACATATGAACAAGCAGCAATGATATAAATGACTTGATATGAAAATGATGCCATTGCCGATTCTTGATCGTGTAGGCCAACAAGTTGCGAGCACCATGCTTGAAGCGCCGGGAAAATCGCACCAAAACCAAAGCCATAAAATATAGCTGCGACAATAAATTGGAGCTCTGTTGTACACATCGCTAATAAAATCAACCAATAATTGAAAACGCAATCCCAACTAGTAAAATCGGTGCTGGTCCCTTTTTATCGTATAACTTTCCAGAGAAAATTCGGACGATAAAGCTAAAAAAGGCAATTGTAAAGAAGAACCAAGCGACGTTATCAAATGCCATTTCACTTGCAAAAATGGCTGCGAAGGACATAATACTCCCTGCGGCTAAACCGCATAATAATACTAAAAATGCTGGGAATAAAACACGTCTTTCATAAAGTTTGAAACCCCATTCAAACTTCTTAGGTTTCTCTTCAGATGTCTTCTTCATTGATATTGTCAACAAAAGAGATAGCAGAATAAGTAGTGCACTTGTTGTAAATAGTGGAGTAAAACCATATTGTCCGATTAACCAAACTCCTAGTAGCGGTCCGACTGAGATTGCTAGTGTTTCACCAATCGCAAAATACCCCATCCCTTCACCCAAACGATGAGCAGGTACGTTATGTGCAACAAATGTCGCAAATAACGTTGTCGCAATCCCAAATCCTAAGCCATGTAAAACACGAATTAACATCAATAGATAAATACTTTCAGAAACACTATATAAGATTGTTGCTTTCGATACTTCGACTCAATTAGAAAACTCCGGTAAAAATAGTTCAAATGCATTGGCAATTCAGGATAATACTTGCATGTTCTGATTGCCACTGTATTTGTCATTTTCTTAGTCCAAGTTATTCCAATTCATACAACATCATCCATCTTGTATAGTTTTGGTATAGGTAAAATTGTTAAACTATAAGATATGAAAATTGTGGGAATTTGGAGAAAGTCATCATTTCAAGAATAGCCAGCTTCCTAAGAAAAGGGGGCGCCGTGAAATTCCATTCTTATAAACAAAAACAGAAAAAAAAATAAATAGGAGGATGAGATACATGTTTAAACAAAGAAATAAGTTTCATTGGAAAAGGCAGCTGACAATGTTGCTCGTCTTCGTGTTGGTAGCAAGTAGTTTCCCTGTTGCGTTTGCATCACCAGTATCAGCAGCGGAGGGAAAGCCTAATTCTCCAGGTGGGGTGAGTAACAATATTGCATTATGGTTAAAGGCTGATGAGGGGGTTACCGTCCAATCTGACGGTTCCGCCCTCAATGGATGGATTGATCAGACTGGCACAAATAAATTTACAGTAACAGGAGCACCAGTAAAGAAAGAGAATGCTGTCAATTTTAATCCCGTTGTCAATTTCACTAATAAAGGAAATGCAATATTGCCAGAACACCGTCTGACTGGTGACCAAATGATTACTTATAAAGATGGATATGCCGTATTTAAAATGACTAAGAGCCCCGGAGGAACTGTTATAGGTTCTGTAGAAAAAATGTCAAATTATGGTTCTGCTGTTTTTTCCCACGAGGGGGCTGAACTATACGTTGGTAACGGCGCGAATAGTACCTACCATACCTTCTCCTTTAACGATTTTTCATCATACCATCTAGCTGAATTCGATGTTAGCCGCATAGATAAGACGCTTCCTGTAGGAAGATTGGATGGGGGAGACCAGAAGCTTACTAGAAAGCCTGAGTATACTTCTTTTGCATTTACCCCAATGATTGGCGGTTCCAATGGTGGCGGTTCTGCTTCTAATTACAATAATCTTAACGGCGAGATTGCTGAAGTAATCTTATATTCAGACAGCACTCATATCGATCGTGCCAAGATTGAGACTTATTTAGCAGTGAAGTATGGTATTACGCTCAATAATGGTAAAAGTAATTATCTTCACACTGGTGGTGAATCGGTGTGGACAGCCGATTCAGCCTATGAGAACAATATTGCAGGTATTGGTCGAGACGATATAGAGTCGTTGCTTCAAAAGCAAAGCCGAAGTAGCAATACTGGTACACAAATTGCGATTGGTTTAGGCGAACGTGAACTAGCAGAAACGAATGCAGACAATAAAGGAACATTCACAGATAGGCAATACCTGATTTGGGGCGATAATGGAAAAGGATTAACATTCAGTCAACAAATCGGCACAACAAACAAAAACCACACCGAACGTGTCTGGAAAGTTCAGAACACTGGAGAAGTCGGTGAAGTGCTAATTGCGATTCCGCAGAATGCGATTCCGAAAGATGCGGTGTTACTTGTGGGTAGTAGTGATACAGATTTCACGAATCCAGTTGTTAATAATCCATTAACAGAAGTAGTGTTTGAGGGAAAAACTTATTACACGACACAAGCAATGTTAGCTGATGGACAATACTTCACCTTTGCTGCTCCAGCACCAACCCCAGAAAGTGCTACGCTAGAGCAAACGCAAACGAACGGGAATCAAATTACACTTACATTCGACCAAGAAGTCGAGTTGACAGATTTAACTGGATTTACAATCAAAGTAGGTAATGATGTGGTAACCATTGGCACTGGGGGTTTTAAAGTTGATCCAACCGATGCTAAGAAGTTGATTCTCACATTGCCTACTGGAACAGATGTCACCGGAAAAACAGTGAACGTGTCCTATGATAGATCAGGTAACTTAAAAGGTAAAAATGGGGTTGTTGTCAATTCGTTTAATGAGGAATTAAAACCAGTACCAACAGTGGATAAATCTAAACTGCAAGATAAGTTTGATGTAATCAACGCAGAGAACCTAAAGGCTGAAGACTTCACTCCTGACAGCTGGAAGGCTCTGCAAGATCAATTAACTGCTTCTGAAATTGTTTTGAATGATCCAGATGCTACTCAAGCTGATGTTAATGAGGCTTTAACTGCTCTTACTCAAGCTCGCAAGGATCTCAAAGAAGTTCCTGCAACTGTTAATAAAACAGAACTGCAAGAATCGTTTGATACAATCAAGGCTGAGAACCTGAAGGCTGATGACTTCACTCCTGACAGCTGGAAGGTTCTACAAGATCAATTAACTGCTTCTGAAATTGTTTTGAATGATCCAGATGCTACTCAAGCTGATGTTAATGAGGCTTTAACTGCTCTTACTCAAGCTCGCAAGGATCTCAAAGAAGTTCCTACTACAACAGTAGACAAAACCGCTCTGCAAGCTAAAGTAGACGTAAGCAAAAACTATAATCCAGCTAACTACACATCAGACAGCTGGCAAGCACTCCAGAAAGCTCTGGACAATGCACGAATAGTATTAGCTGATGATAACGCAACACCAGAGCAAGTAAAACAGGCATATGATACATTAGTATCTGCTTACGATGGATTAAGAACAATTCCATCCACTGGTGGAGATAATGGCAACAGTGGCAGTGGTAGTGGCAGCAGTGCCGGAGGTAGTTCGTCCTCGTCAACACCAAGCCCAAGCACTCCTCCAGCAGTTAAGTTGGATATGAGCACGAATGGCGACAAAACCTCATTTGCTACAGGAACAGAGAAGAAGAACGGAACTCAAACGGAAACGACAGTTCAGATCAATACAAGCCAATTGGCGACCATTTTGTCTAAGGGCAATGAACAAAAGCTGTCCCTCCATGTTCCGAATAACGGTAATGTACAAACCAAAGGTTTAACAGCAGCAGCTGTCAAGCAATTAGCTGACGCCAAATCGAGTTTGGAAATTAGTAACTTACTAGCGATCTATCCGCTGCCTAGCAATCTATTAGATTTAGGAGCCATCGCGAAGCAATTAAACAACACACAACTCGATAAGATTGCCGTTAACGTGGGAATTCAACGTTCTGCGGATGCAGTCATCGATCGTGCCCGTAATAAGGCTACTAAAGATAGATACGAATTACTCGTTGATCCCGTTGATCTTAACCTGACCTTTACTCATGAAGGTCAATCGATACAAGCAGGGCAGTTGAACAGATATGCCCCTAAATATATCGCACTGCCTGAAGGCATCGATCCGAACCGGATCACTACAGGCGTAATCGTTAACGAAGACGGATCTGTATTCCACGTTCCAACAGTCGTTACGAAAATCAATAACCGATATTTTGCACTAATTAACGATTTGCGCAGCAGTGGCTCCTACTCTGTCATCTGGAATCCAAAAGACTTCAATGATGTGAAGAACCACTGGGCTCAATCCAAAATTAACAATATTGCCGCTAGATTGATTCTCGCTGGAAAAGGAAACAATGCATGGTCTCCTGATCTTAACGTGGACCGTGCCGAATTTGCGACGATGGTTGTCACAGGCTTGGGCTTAATGAGCCAAGATGTACAACAAAAAGTGTTTAAAGACGTTTCTACAACCGCTTGGTATCATAATTCTGTAGTCATCGCTAATGATTATCAAATTGTTCTTGGTTATGACGATGGTACGTTCCGTGGTAGTCAACAAATCACCAGAGAACAAGGAATCGCTATGATTGCCCGTGCTTACAATATGATCAAGCCACAAACAACGGGTATGGATCAGAGTCAAATTAACAACTTGCTCGGGGCGTTCAACGATAAGGATCAAGTAACCAATTGGGCCAAAGAACCTATAGCTCAATTAGTTGCCGCTGGAGTTGTCGATGGACAATCGCTGAGACCACAAGAGTTCATGACGCGTGCAGAGTCCGCAGATATTATTGAGACATTGCTGAAGAAGACTCAGCTAATCGATTAATTTATAAGCCAAACAACCACTATCGACACTTAAACGTCGGTGGTTGTTTTTTTTTAGAATTCTCTTATTTCTTGGACAAGCAACGGATCAATAAACTACTATGGTGAAAGGAAAACGTTAATGTAGCATCAAGATGAGAGAGGAGAATACTCCAGTGAAAGCGATACTGGTCAACGATGAACACCTAGCCTTAATACAACTCAAAAAACTACTAGAATACGATATAGGCGGCGTTGAAATCACCGGGATGTATTAAAGAGAAGTACTCGGCATAGTCGCCATGATCGGGTGCTTATGTATTTTTACAAATAATAATGGCAGAATTAAAATCTTCACCGAGCACATTACAATCAATGTAGGGTACAATAGAGATAGACCATATTAGATATAATAAGGAGAGAACATCATGTACAAACTGATTGCTATCGATATCGATGACACATTGATTAACGACGACAAGGAAGTATTGCCATCTACACAAACAGCACTCGAACAAGCTGTGGCTAGAGATGTTATCGTTACACTTGCTACTGGACGTGCTTATGCTTCTGCGAAGAACCTTGCGCGCCAAACAGGTCTAAACGTTCCTATCATTACATATCAAGGTGCGTTAATTAAGAATCTTATGGATGAAAAAGTACTCTACGAGCGTTTCGTACCTAAAGATGCTGCACGTAAACTATTTCATTACTGTATTGAACATGATCTGCATGTGCAGACCTATATTGATGATAAAACTTATGCAAGAGAAGAGAATCAGAAATTAATCGATTACTGTACACTCAATGGTACACCTTATTATATTGAACCCGATCTAGCCAAAATGATAGAGCAACCCACACCTAAAATGTTGATTATCGACGACCCTGCTTATTTGGATGAGATATCACCGATTCTACGTGAATTGCTAGGTAATGAAGTTCATATTACGAAATCTAAACCACACTTTTTGGAAATCATGCATCACGAAGGTACAAAGGGTCATGCCCTAACCTTCTTGGCCGATCATTTTAATTGTGATCTCTCGGAGACGATCGCTATTGGCGACTCTTGGAATGACCATGAAATGCTAGAAGCTGCAGGTCTTGGTGTAGCTATGGGTAACGCTATTGATGCACTTAAGGAAATTGCAGACTATGTGACCTTAAGCAATAATGAAGATGGCATTCAGCAGGTCATTGAGAAGTTCGTGTTGAACGCAGAGTAAATGACTTGAAGTCATCTAAATATTAGAAAGTAACAATAACCTTCAATATCACTGTCTTAGTTAAAAGAGCAAAAAAACAGCCTATCCCCTAACGAGGAAAAGGCTGTTTTTTAAATGGCTCTAAATCATAATTAGTAGTTGCAGAAAATAGAAATCTAAGCAGTTGGTAGCTTCGATACTGGAATTGTCGTGGAGAAGCGTAGCGTTCGCCTGAAAGCTTTCCCTTGGAAAGCTACTTCGGAAGCATACGCTTTGCCCCTGAGTTTTCACCGTAAAGAACAGGTTAATCAAAAAAAATTTGGGGGCAACAGCGATTCGGTTGGACAATCCATCCGTGTAGCGGTCAACTATCCACTCGATATATTGGTCAACCACTGATTTCTGTTTTGAGCCTTATTAAGGTTCCCAAATACTTGTAGGACTAGTTAAAGTCATGTATTGCCAAGCCGTTGCAGCAATAGATGGCCATACATGAAACTCGTAAGGGTACTGTGCATAACCAGTGTTGGTATAGACAAGTCCCTCTGCTGGGTCCGCATCCTGTAAATCGTACATCGATTGAATCAGACTTTGGGCATTCGTCCCTTGGCGAAGGAATAGATTAATCACTCCCCAAGTCCCTTCCGTCCAAACGATGCTTGGCGCATTCACGTATTCCCCATTATCGGCTAAATACGGTTTATATCCCGATACCAATTTAGAAGTTTGATACGAATTATTATACGTATTTGGATCAGTACTTAGTGCCATGGATACATTATTCACTTTAAAATTGTTCAGGTATGCAGTTGCCGATACCGCTAGGTCATGCCTCCCGATTGCCTCCAGAAAGATTGAGCCCCATGAATTTGCATCCAAAGATGCTGATACATCGTTAATCCCCTGATTAAATCTTTGTTCCACCGCATTCCAATGCGACTGCAACAAAGCATTTTTCACAAAATTTGCAGCATTTACATACTTCGAGTCACCTGTCAATTCCCCTAAATCCCTTAAGAAGAAATAACTGTCGATATTATGTTCCGTGGAGAACCAATTAACATCCGGTCCGCCTTTAATGCTTCCCGTACCCGCATCCTGAAGAGTTAGTAAATAATCTGCTATTCGGACTGCAAAAGCCCGGTACTTCGTATCCGCAAATGTTTTCTCATATTGCGTTGCAGCATAGCCGACCCATGCAATCGCTCCACTACGTTTTTTATCATCCACTTCATTGGAGAACGTGTTGTATGAAAAATATAAAGAGCCATCTTCATTTTGCAAGTTGGTCAACGTTTCTAAAATCGTTGATGCACGCGTCTTGTCACCTGCTAATCCGAATGAAATAATGCCAAGTGCATCATCGTATACCCAGCTTCGGTTATCAATTCCTAGTGTATTGGATGGATCCTCTGCCGGAACATAATAAGATCGAATTAGCTTTAATTTAGGCTTCTCCGTTGTTCCAAGGACCTTCTCGT
Organism: Paenibacillus sp.; assembly: GCA_036496075.1. Classification (GTDB taxonomy): domain Bacteria; phylum Bacillota; class Bacilli; order Paenibacillales; family Paenibacillaceae; genus Paenibacillus_AQ. The sequence continues at coordinate 29,642 of DASXLR010000092.1, forward strand.
CTAATTTACGCACTACACGAACGGTTTTCAACCCCTGTCTATCTGGTAACGTATAACCTAGCAAATCCCCACCATTAAATATAGGAATGTTCTTCGTAGCAAATGTTCCGTCCGCCCGAATCGGGACTTTTGCCTGCAAATACGACATATCAGATACGGCATAGATCCAGACCTCATATTCATTTACAGATTGCGTCACAGCTTCATTAGCAAATCCAACAATCTCATGCCCACCTTTGACGAGGGCAATGGTGGGCTTGCCGTTAAAAGTTAAGTTTCCCGGTACTGACCAAATTCCGTTGGCATCCAGCGTTGCTACAGCTTTTTTATAGCCGATATCTGTTTGGTCGAATACATAGACAGTATAATCATTCCGATTCGTAATTCCGCTCCAGGTGCCACCAACATTCCCGTTATATTTATCCGGATATGTCACCGAGGTTTGGATATGAGGATCTGCCTGGAGGGTTACGGGTAACGATTGAATCTGTACTTGCCCCGTAATGAGCCCTACGTAATCCGCGTTATAATTTCCAGCTAAACTAACTTGAACGGGATATATCTGTGGATCCAGTTGCTTGTTTAACCAATTTAATGCACTCGTTGCATGGTTATTTACACCACTTGCATCAGATTGCTTCGTAAATCCTGGTAAACCTTGCACAAGAACAGCAGCGGTTAGCACTAAGCAAAATCTTTTCAATAAGAGAATACGCCCCATTATGATCAATCCTTCCAGATTCAATTAGGTTAATAGTACTTTCTCTTTGAATAGGTCATGCAGAATTAAGGTTGTAGCACCGATTACATAGTTTTTGTCACCCAATATTGCAGTTGTCACTCTATCCTCTTCATAATGAGCGTGTATAGTGAATTTTTTTAAGAGGTTATGAATTCGTTGCATGCATTTGGGTGACCCCATGAACCAACCGTCTAAAATGACTTGCTCCGGACCAAGCAAATTGATCATGACAGCAATTGCCTTACTCATCAACATAAGCGTTCTGTTCATCAGAGACTCTAGCCAAGGGACGCCATTTTCGTATGCCTCTAGGACATCCCCAATATCATGAAATACAACATTGCCGTCATACTTGGCAGCTCTTTTTTGCGCTTGCTTCAACACATGCGTATCATAAAACAAATAATCGTTCATAAATGTTACTTCTCCGGCTCTACCTTTATAACCTGAAATAATCTGATCGTTAATGATGATCCCTGCTCCAACACCGTCATAAATCCATACATACAGTACATTTCTGATATCTGGACTGGAGAGCAAATAATATTCCGCAAATGCAGCAGCATTCGTATCATTAATTACATAAATCGGTATAGGATAGGATGCTTGCAGTTGCTGTACAATATCGAAATTGTCCAAGTTTAGGTATCTTGAATACTCAATCGTACCATTGTCCTCATCCACGATACCAGGCGATGCAATAGCCATCCCTTTGATCATCGAAAAGTCTTGCAATTCAGCCTTTTTGGCAAGTTCTTTAATACATGCATCAATACATTGAAGAACGTTCGCATTTCCTGTAATTGCTGGTTTTTTCAAGTCTGCAATGACTTCACCATGGAAATTGGACAAGGTAAAATAAAATGTCCGATTTCCGAGTCCTACAGAAATAACGAATCCGTTCTGCCTGCTAATTTCAAGCGAGATGGCTCTGCGACCCGCTCCCGGAGAAGACTTCTCACCCGATTCAACGATAAAGCCTTCCTTAATCAACTCATCGACCAAGGATGATATCGTCGTAGCGCTCAGTTTCGTCCTTTGCGCAATTTCCGCTCGGGAAAGACTCTTCTCTCGGTGCAGTAAACTTAATATCGTCGAACGATTTATTTCTTTCATTAAATACAAATTACCTCTTATATGTTTCATGGAGCAACCTTTCGAGGGAAATGTTTTTCCGAAGAAATATCCCCTCCATTACTTCAATAATTGTTACTTCAATAATTCTTTATAACTTTCATACGCTTTGGTTTGAATTTGCTCTAACTCATCAAATCGCATGGACTTTACTGTGGCGACATAGTCATCAAATTTACTTAATGGTTCCTGCCCAATTATAAACTTACTGAGCATCTCATCGACATACGTGCTGATTTGAGTGGAAATTTCATTGAAATTTCCCGCATCATCATCTGTATACTTCAATGAAGGCGCCGGATCTCTAAAATAATTATTATCTACGTAGTTAAACAACTGTTTACACGCATCATCACTGACACATGAAGCTTTTTCATATAGGGCATCTTGGCGGAATCCAAGTAGAGGCTGCGCGCCAATACGATATAATGCTTTCGCAATCCCATCCGGGTTCTTAGCAATCTTATCTGTATATTGAATGATGCCATCTGAATTTTTTGCATACGTATCGCCCTCTACACCAAAGTTCAAGAGAATCTGGCCTTCATCACTATACACATAATCAAACAGCTTCATGGTGGCCTCTACATTTTTATTTTTACCGCTGATTGCCCATGCCCAAGGCACCGTAATGAGCTGTTGTCTGCTAGTAAGTGCTTTATCTTCCTTGTTTAATACGGGTGGAGGGGTAACTTGATAGTTAAATCCTTTGATTTTTTGAGCCTCAGGTCTTGCATTAAAACCTGCGACATAACCGATCCAATGCGTAGTAGCGCCAACCTTATCATTAAAGATCATCGCAGTGTAATCCTTATCCTGTCTGGATAACATCTCTTTATCTATGAGGCCTTCACTGTACCATTTGTTCATTGTGGTCAAATATTCTTTGGCTCTTGGATCAATTGGCGAATATACCATTCTACCATTTTCCTCGAACCAGCGTCCATCTACATTTAAATCAATGCCCCATGCGTCAGCAAAATCCAAATAATACGAATCCGGCGTTCCGACCGTTGAGAATGGAATCTCATCGGTTGCATCTCCATTACCATTCGCATCTTTATCCTTAAATGCCTTTAACACATTGTACCAATCATCTATCGTTTCTGGTACTTGCAATCCAAGTCGATCCAACCAATCCTGACGAACAAGTGGACCTTCTGATGTACGGACAGCAGATAACATAGGAATGGAATAAATATTACCGTCGACAGCCATGGTTTGTGTCTTTGCTTCTTTATTATCCATTAGATATTTTTGAATATTTGGAGCATTCTCTATATGTTCATTGAGGGGTATAAAAGCTCCTTGTACCCCAAACTTGTTAAAGTCACGAATTTTACCTGACACGATATCTGGGTATTCACCCGACGATACCATAATGGGAAACTTTTCAGTCATTGTTTTGGTGTCCCCTGTAACAAACTCGAATTCAATATTGAGTCTCTTTCCAAGCTCTTTCCATATCAATGTTTCATTAGAATACATCGCATCTGTTGCTCGGCTAGCAATAAAAACAGAAAGCTTTACAGGTTCTGAGGAGCTGTTATTTTCTTTTGTTGATGCTGGGTTGTTGCTTGCAGTATTGCTACTGCATGCTGAAATCAACAATGATAGGCTTAACATTAAGACATTCAGCACATTCAGCACATTCCATTTTAACTTTTTTATCATATCCAAGACCCCCAACATATTTAATGTCACAGCTCATTACATGTTCAGCTCTTCCGAAACCTGATCCTTATCTTAGCTAACTTTTCACCGCTCCGATCATCACCCCCTTAACAAAGTACTTTTGCAGAAATGGATAGACAATAATGATCGGTAAAGACGTAATAATAATAGCTGCATATTGGATCGTGATCGGCAGTACTGCTGCATTCATTACGAGTGCCTTTTCCATCTCTCTATCGAAAGAACTATCCCTAATGATTCGGACAAGTACGGCCTGCACTGGCAGTAATTTCTCATTATTGATAAGAATCATCTCCCAGAAAAATGAGTTCCATTTGCCAATTGCGTAATAAAGCCCAATGGCCGCAAGCACCGGCTTGGATAAGGGGAGAATAATTTGAATAAAAATTTGCAAATCATTGGCCCCATCAATTTTGGCCGATTCCTCCAATTCCTTAGGAAGACTTTCAAAATAAGACCGAACAACAATGATGTAAAAGGTAGAAATAGCTGCATACAGGAGAATTGAAAGCCGACTGTCCAAGAGGTGCATATTTTTCATAACCAAATAAAAAGGTATCAATCCACCACCAAACCAGAGTGTAATCACGAGGAATATCGTAGCGATATTTCGCATCTTCCAATCTTGGCGTGACAATGGATAGGCCGCGAGTGTCGTCAAAAAGAGGCTTAATAGGGTACCCACGACGGTATAGAAAATCGTATTGCCATACGCAATCATAATTCCTTTATAGCTTAGGACCGTCTCGAAGGCCGCTAAATTGAATCCTTTTGGCAGAAGAAATACTTCATTACGCGTCACGCTTCCCGTATCGCTGATTGAAATACTCAAGATATATAGAAACGGATACAGCGTTACAATACACACACCAATGACAAACGCATAAACGAATATAGCGAAGAAAAGGTCTCCCTTTTCTATTTTCTTCTTACCTACCGCCATCATCTTTCCCCTCCTTTACCACAGAGATGTTTTGCTAACTTTTCGACTCAAGAAATTCGCGCCGTATACCAGAATGAATCCGATAACACCTTGGAACAAACCAACGGCTGTCGCATAACTATAATTGGTGTCTATTAATCCTTTTCGATACACATAAGTATTAAGGACATCTGCCGTTTCATAGATTGTCGGATTATACAGGAGAATGATTTTTGTGAAGTCGGTATTCAGCATGCCGCCTAGATTTAACAACAGCATGATGATAACGGTAGGCACGAGACTTGGAAGCGTTATGTAGCACAGTTGTTTCCACCGACTTGCCCCATCAATTTTAGCAGCCTCGTACAATTCCGGGCTAATCCCCGCTAAAGCCGAGATATAGATAATGGCGGCAAACCCAGCTCCTTGCCAAACTCCAAGAAATACATAAATGGTACGGAAATAATTTGGATTCTGAAAAAAGTAAATGCTGTCGATGCCGAATTTGCTCAATATTATGTTTACAATTCCCACACTTGGGGAAAGGAAGCTTAAGGCCATTCCACAGACAACAACCGTCGAAATAAAATGAGGTAAATAACTAATCGTTTGCGATATTTTTTTGAACATCATGCCTTTAATTTCATTGAAACAAAGGGCAAGGAGAATCGGAATCGGAAATCCAAATATTAAACTGTAAATATTCAAAAGCAACGTATTACGCATTAATCGAAAGAAAAAGGGGTCGTCAAAAAACTGCTTAAAATACTTAAGTCCGACCCATTCGCTTCCTGAAATCCCTTTGACAACGTTGTACTTTTGAAACGCGATGATTAACCCGTACATTGGCCAATAGGCAAAAAGAATAAACCAAACCAAGACAGGTAGAAACATGATATATAGCCATTTATTTTTTACGAGCTCCTGTTTAATGACCTTCATTCTCGAAACTGTGACTTTCTGATTCGAAGTACTCATGGCCCGCTCAAGCATGCTATCCCTCACTTTCCATATCGCATATTTAATACAAATTTTTAATTATAAAAATGCACTTGGGGATACCATGCGATGATACAAGTTACAATGTCCTAGCGATCCGTCTTCCCAACCATAGAAAGCTTCAAAGCCAAGCCGGGTTTCTTGAAGCTCTTCAAGTTCATGGATTCTTCCGTTCACGTAATCCGTTATCCTTTTCGTGGCCGTATCCATTCGCGCTAATAACCCACCATACCGAATATCAATGACTTCCCATCCGAAGGCTTTATTCGTAATAAACCATTGTTCTCGGTGTGCATCCCGGAGTTCCGTAATGCTATTGATTAGGTCTTTCATTTCTCGTTCTGCAATCGATCTCAATTGCTCCTTATCCTGGGAATCGTAGCTTGATTTGATCCTCACGCCTAAGTCACATTTCATCCGAAGTACCTTGCTAAGCTTCTCGTAAACATCAAATAAAAATGACCATTCACCACTATTTTGCGAATAGCCCTGCAATTTCTCTTCCCAGTGTGCGTAATGCTTCACCAAATCATGTTGTTGCACATGGCTATCAAACAAACCTAGCAAGACGTCCTGCCATAATAAGTAGCGTGAGGGATTGGCTTCGTTCAAATTATCGAGTGTTGTTCCAGGCGTCTCATCCAAATATTTTACACTCATAAAGATCTCGTAATCTCCGCCAGTACAGATCCGAAACCGCGACTTCATCTTCTCCTCTGTCACTTCTGCAGCATACGTATGCTCGGCATACAGCTGTAACCCTAAGAGTCCCGAGAAAGGATTACCCTCCGTCCCGTTATCTCCCCACATCGTTGCGAATATTTCTTTAACTCCTTCTTTCTTACAAGCCATAAGTCCGGCATTCGTCGATCTAAACGTTTTACCGTAATTCGGAACAATACCCGTCCAAGTCCATATGCCTCCAGCAAATATCGGATCTGAGCCAAAACTCTTATGCTGACGAATATAGTCTTGATAAAATGATTCCTCTACATGGTAGTAGTCCCAATATACAAATTGGACATTGCTAGGCATGTCATCAATGATATCTTGCGGAATCAACACGTTCGGATCATAATACTGTCCATTTTTCGAACCAAGCCGGAAGTACATATCGCTCCAGATCATCGGTTGAAGGTCATATTTTGAAGTGATCGCAAGAACCTGACGTAAATGTTCGTTCATGAGATCAAAACGTTTCTTATACCCATGACGGTCCAGATATTTGCCTAAACCAAGCTGATGCGCTTCATCCATACCAATATGAATGCGTTGGCTTCGAAATGGTCCAGTAATGGATGCTATCATTTCTTCAATAAATTGATAAGTAGCTTGTTCTCCAACGAGCAGGATATCGTCCGTATCCTTAATTTGATTGGCACAGTCCCATTTTAACGCTTGGGTTAAATGAGCTAAGGTTTGAATACATGGAATCATTTCGATACCAAACATGTCTGCGTAATCATCACATTCCTTCAACTCAGCAACCGTATATTTCCCCCGCATGTAGCCGAAATAGGGTTGATTGCTCACCGTAAACGTATCTTCGGTATATAGCATGAACGTATTCAGACCCATGACAGCCATGATTCGAATGAATTGCTTAATACTATCCACCTTTAGAACACCGTTACGGGAAACATCAAACATGGCACCAGAAGTTATAAACTGAGGTTGCTCAGTCACATGGAAGCGCTTGCAATTTTCTGAATTTTCTATAAACAACCCAAGAGCTCTATAGAAATGGATGGGTTGCTCGTAATGAATGAATCCCTGCTCCTCATTGCGTCCCACTTCTAACGATCCTGCCCTTTTGTTTACTTGTACGTGAATTCCTTTTTCAGTAAGCTGAAAATTCAACGCTTCTTGCAAAATATGAGTCCCCTGAATAAGGCTTTCACTCAGGTCACCTATCAAATGTATTTGCACGTAAACCACTCCCTATTTCAGCATTATGTAATGTAAATTATTGTATTGGGATTATTGTATCAGGTAATATTTATTTTGTACAGTGTCCGTATTAATTATGGAATAGCAATCCTTTGTTGTAAGTTCCTCCGTATAATTTTAAAGATGTCTTTGTTGCCATCAGAAACTTGTAGTGTTTCTCATATAAAACATTGATATTGTCCTCGCTGTAAAATCCTCGATCCATGACAAGCTTGGCCTTGTCTAGCTTGAGAAAGTCAATATCAGCAAGCATGTTCTGTACCATTTTAACATCTGACATGTTGCCAGGACGCTTTCTATAATAAACCGGCAATCTCGATGATTCTCCAAAAAGAAGGACTAGATTCATCTGTTGAAGCGGATCGTGATCTTTGTTCATACCATACTTGACCTGCTTTAATGATTTCGAATAAGACGATATCGAAGTTGTATCATAGGCGAGAAATTTCTTTTCCACCCTGCAAAAGAAAGAAGCTGGCTTAGCAGCTTCATCTCTGGCACCAAAAAGTTCACTACTTATTTGGGAAGGGATATCTTTGTTAAGGGTGCTTATGGGTAATGCCCACTTAGGGAAACGGCTTAGGGAATTCCAATCTTCCATCACTAGACAATAAGGAGTAGACAAGATCTGCCTATAGGAACCCGGGAAGCACCGTTTAAGATCATCTGTGATACCGAATACAAGAGACATCATCCCCCCCATTCCTTGGTATAATTGTTCGGGAATGAAGGATTTAACAACTCCCCTTCAGCTAAGCGACACAGCTAAGCCCGTTCGCGCAAGCATCACTTGCGCTGGAAGTTGATAATTCTGATGTAAATCCACATCATGAGACATATGGGTATATATTGCCTTGCTCGGCTTAATCTCCTTCAGCAGAAGAGCTGCCTCTTGCATATCATATACAGAGCGTGTCGAGAACTCAGCTTTTTCATGATAGAAGCTAGTCCCTAATACTAGTAAATCTAAACCATATAAGGGCTGCTTCTCATCATCGCTCAGGTTAATGCTGTCTGAGCAATAAACCCATGTATAACCTTCCTTCTTGAAACGATAGGCATAAGAATACCCATTCTTACCATGACAAACTTTCCAACATGTAATCCACCAGTTACTGAGCTGAATTCCTCCATCGACCGAAATGAAATCTAATTGCATATTCAACCACGGGAATTGGGTTAGGATGATTGTAATAACTTCCTGTGGTGCATATAATTGCCCCTTCTGGCCTGTCCATCTACAAGCATCAGCCCATTCAGGGAGCCCCCCCATATGATCGAAGTGTGCGTGTGTAATTAGAATCTTATGGGTCATTCGTTGACCCAGTGCTTCCATTTGACTACGCCAATCTGGTCCACAATCAATGAGGAATGAACCCTCATTCCCGTCAACGAGTACCGATGAGCGCAACCTACGATTAACACCTTGTTCTCTCGCCTCTATGCATACGTCACAGTCACAGTAAACACGAGGAACCCCCATAGCATCACCAGTACCTAGAAAAACTAATGTATCCATACTCATTTGCTCCTTATGCTTATGTCTTAAAGATGCTCCTGATAAACCAATGAAGTTATTATAATCCATAAATCGCTAATACAACAGAAGGATTCACCTTGTCTAAGGTGAATCCTTCTGTTTATCCCACTCCTATTAAATTCCTGCCAATACCTGATACCATACCCCGCGCTTAGAATATAGTGTCTCTCTGACCTCATTCCAACCTCCGAGGTATTCAATATCAAACAACCCTTCAGGAATAGGATAACGGCTCTTATTCTCGTCATAGATCTTCTTATTTACGGGTCGGAACCCATGCTCTGTAAATATACGCTGCGCTTCCTCAGTCCACAAATAATCTACAAAAGCCTCAGCTACTTTACGTGTACCATGCTTATCAGCATATTTATCTACGACAGCAGCCGGATTCTCAATCAATATCGTATTCTGGGGAATGACTACCTCATATTTCACGCCTTTCTGAATACGTGCAAGTAACTCATTCTCATACGTGACAATGACATCACCTACGCCATATTCGAATGCAGCCATTGAAGATCTTCCACTCTTGTCGAGTGATTCGATGTTATTGTGTACTTGTTCCAGAAATGCTTTACCTGCAGCTGGATCTTTATGCCCTTGCTCCTCTGACATTTTCAATCCCGCACCATAAATGGCGTTAATGTCCCACTGTGCTCCACCCGAAGTTTTCGGGTTAGGATAGAGTACCTTCACCCCCGGCTTGGTCAAGTCGGTGAAATCATGGATTCCTAGCGGATTCCCCTCCCGTGTCCCAAGTACAACAATTGAGCGTGTGACCATCCCCTTCTCAGGCTTGCTCTTCCAATCAGCAGTCATCAGCTTCGCCTTGATTAGCTTATCCACATCACCCTCCATCGCTAGGAGTGTAACATCCGCTTCGAAACCACCCACAATCGAACGTGCTTGAGTTCCCGAAGCTTCATACGATTCTTGAAACTTCACATCTTGGCCTGTCTTCGCTTTCCAGTCTTGTTGAAATTTCGGCAAGATATCGGTTAAAGCATCCTTAGCCACACTATAGGCTCCGATGACAAGCGTGACATCCCCTTCCTGAGCAGACGCTGTCCCTGAAATCGTAAGATCATTGTTATTACATCCAACCAACAATAGAGTTAGAACAATCGTCATACTCATCCATTGTATATATCGTAGTGGTAATTTCCTTGTGATCGTCATGAGTACTTCACTTCCCTTGTACAAGATAACAGATTAGATCATCATGGGCATCGGATCATCCTTCAGCTTGTTCTCCATAATCCAGCTGCGATCATCATTGAATAAATAAGCACGATGTACCAATACACTGACTTCCTCACCGATCTTCAACGTTTCTTTCTCAAGTGAACGATAGGTAATCAGCTTATGGGCACCCACTTCCACTTCAATCTGCCATTCACTGCCCCGAAAATGGAGATGCTTCACGAAACCTTGTTCTGTAGCTGAAGCTAATATGAATTCATGCTTGTGACCGACCTCAATATATTCTGGTCTTATCAGTGCGCGCGTCCCTGCGTGCTTGCCTACTTCTTCAAACCCTTTCAATTCAGCAGCATTCTCAATGACGGTTGATTCTCCAATAAATGACGCTACAAAAGGAGTTTTCGGTTCCTTATAGATATCCCATGGTGTTCCCTTCTGTTCCACACGTCCTTGATTAATTACCATAATCTCATCTGCTACTTCAATTGCTTCATCTTGATCATGAGTTACGAAGATAGATGTGATACCTACGCGTTCAATAAGGTCTCTAAGCCATGTGCGTAGCTCCTGCCTAATCTTCGCATCAATAGCTGCAAAAGGCTCATCCAGTAGCAACAACTGCGGCTCTGGGGCTAACGCTCGTGCAAAGGCAACCCTCTGCCGCTGTCCACCTGATAGTTGATGAGGATAACGCTTCTCGAAACCCTTCAGACCCGTTAATTCAACCAGCTCCATGACACGATCCTTCACTTTAGCCTTTGGCATTTTCTTCACATTTAACCCGAATGCAATGTTATCAAATACGGACATATGCTTGAACAATGCATAGTTCTGAAAAACGAACCCAATCCCTCTCTCTTGTGGTGGAAGTGCGTTCACTAATTCACCATGAAAACGTATTTCACCAGAATCTAAATCTTCAAGACCTGCCAGCATGCGCAATATCGATGTTTTACCGCCACCACTCGGTCCCAGTAGACCAATGAGATGCCCCTTCTCAATCTCAAAACTAACGTCCTTTACGGCATGGAAATTTCCAAAATGTTTGTTAAGGTTGCGGACTTCAATATGCATATCAGGACACGCCCTTTCTTTTTTTCGCCCACTCCATTAATAGAAGCAGTCCAACCGAGAATGCAATAAGCACTAGCGCTACGCTATTTGCAGCTGTCACATTGAAATTCTCAACATCTTGATACACGAGCGTTGTTGCCGTCTGAGTCTTGTTCATAATGTTACCTGAGACGACCAGTACCGCACCGAACTCCCCAACCGAGCGAGCTACGGTTAGTACCACGCCATAGACAACTGCCCATTGAATCGAAGGCCAAGTTACCTTCCAGAATGTCGTCCATGGATAAGCCCCCAGTGTAGATGCAGCCTCTTCTTGCTGTGAGCCAATCTCTTGTAAGACAGGCATAACCTCTCGTACCATGAGTGGAAAAGTCACGAACAAGGTTGCAATCACCATACCTGGAAACGCGTAAACAATTTTGAACCCTATATTCTCAAAAAAAGCTCCCATAACACTGCTAGGTCCTAGCAGTAGCACAATCATTAATCCACCTATAATCGGAGAAACTGCAAAAGGCAGATCTACAATGCTATTTAGGAAGCTCTTCAATCTTTTACTAAGCCAGGTACCTCTAACCAAATAAATAGCCATCATAACACCGAACAACGTATTAATAAGTGTTACTACCACGACGATGAGTCCCGTCATCATCAGTGCATGTAGGGCTTCTGGTCTGAGTAAAGCATCCCCTAAACCACTAAAGCCATCGTTAAATGCCCCTGTGGTAATTTTAATAAGTGGAGCAATTAAGAGTAATGTGAATACTAGATAGGTCAGTGTTATCCACCATTTCCTCATGATCGTCTCCCCCTCATCTGCACCATGTTGATACACCACAGGATTGCGAAGGATAAGGTAAGCAGAATGATAGAGACAGCTGCGGCACCCACCGTATTGTCACTTTCAACTTCACCATAGATAAATACAGAGGCAATCAAGGTTTTCCCTGGGATATTACCCGCGACCAACACAACAGCTCCAAATTCAGCTAAGGCTCTAGAGAAAGCAAGCATACCCCCACTAATCATACCTGGTGCCATGGATGGCAATAGAATCGAACGAAATACGCGCGTGTTTGAAGCCCCCATCGTATAAGCAGCTTCCTCCTCTGAGTGATCCATCTCTTCCAAAAGAGGCTGTACTGCACGAATAACAAACGGAAAGGTTACGAATACCATAGCAATCACGATAGCTGGTTGATGAAATACAATTTCAAAACCGATAGACTCCACAGCAGAACCAATGAGACTACCCGGTCCTAGTAATAGTAAGATCATAAGTCCCCCTACAGCAGTAGGTAATGCGAATGGTAGATCCACTAGACTATTAAGAAACGATTTGCCCCAAAAGTCATATCGAATCAGCACCCAAGCAATCATGGTCCCTATAGCTACGTTAATGAGGGTGGAGAACACAGCTAGCTTCAACGTTAGAAGAACTGCTTTCCATGCGATTGGGTCGATAACGCTCTCAACAAACGATTGCCAACCGAGTGAGAATGAATTGTAATACACACCGAGTAATGGGAGCACAACTAATAATATAAAATAAAGTAATATTGTACTTCGAAATCCCCAAGTCCAGCCTCTATGGCGTAATATTGTGCCCATACTAGTTCCCCCTGCCTCCAAAATGTGAGTTGGTTGGCTCATCCGTGAAGCCTAATCAATAATTCCCATTAGACTACTTGGTTTTACTTATGAGTACTTTACCAAATATTTACGGAAGTCGTCAATAGCCGATAACGTTTTAATTAAACTTTTTTGGGCACACTAACATCAATCACATCTGTTTTATAGGTATTGTGCGAGAAATTTTCACATAAAGGAATTCATAGTTAATCTATGATTAAAAGGCATGCCAAATAGGCGATCGGTCATGAAGGACTGTACCTTCTTACCCTCGCCTTTTTTGCAAAAAAAATTCTTTCATACGGTAAAGATGCAACGCTATAAAGTATGATCATAAAAAAAGGGGATTATTGCAAATTACGACACATCAGCTTTACATGGGACAACGCTGCTGGCTTAACTTCTTCGAAAGTTAAACGATCCTGGATATAATACGAAATAAATCCATGCATAGATAAGAATAACGTAAGTGGTAGATGATGTTGACCTTCCAGATTGCAACCTTCGTCTGTCATGTGTTGATGAACGATGGACGAGAACAATTCAAAACATTGTCCCTGTTCAGAGCGACAATAGGAAAAAACCTCTTCATCCCGAATCATAAACATAATCTCATATTCGTGGGGATGATCCATTCCAAAAGAAATAAACTCTAGCATAAGATGCTCTACCTTAGTGAGTCCTTCAGCGGATGGGTTGTCCATGGCTTGAATCAATAGGTATGCTAGACGCTTGAAGTCCTCTACAACTATAGCATAGAACAATTCTGCTTTCTCCTTGAAATGATAATACAAGGAACCGTGACTATAACCGAGATGTTGACCAATGCTACGCATAGAAATCGCGCGATAGCCTTTGGTAATAAACAAATGCCTGGCTGCTTCCAAAATTCGTTCCCTCGATAACTCCTGCTCCACTGCTCTTCTTGCCATAGACGTTATTCCCCTTCAATATAATAGAGCTGTTCTCCTTCTGAAATCACGGACTGACCTTGGGTCATGTCAACAATCCACGATTTAAACGCCTCTGCCTCAGAATTTCGTGGTAGACAAACTATCGTGACCTTATCGGTGAAAAAAGTTTCTCCAACTCGAATTTCATGATTACGCAGTTCATTCTCTACCTTACCTAACCAAGTATAATCTACTTCCACCAAAATTTGTTGGTGTAATACACGATTGATCCGTTCTCCGGCTTCGATGGCAGCAACTGCTCCATCTGTATATGCCCGGATTAAACCTCCTGCACCTAACATAATACCACCAAAATACCGTGTGACAACAATAGCAACATTCTTGAGTCCTTGATTACGGATCACTTCAAGAATTGGTTTCCCCGCTGTACCGCTTGGTTCTCCATCATCTGATTGTTTCTGAATCTCATCTCTCTCACCAATCATATAGGCTGAACAATTATGTGTGGCATTCCAATGCCGTTTCTTCATATCCTCAATGAATGCTGTAGCTTCCATCTCGTTCTCCACTGGCATTACATGACCGATGAATCTAGACTTCTTGATGACGATTTCCTTTGCTCCGTTCTGACGAACGGTAAGATAGCTTTCAATCATTAGTTAATCCATCCCCTATATTGTTAAGAAAGCAGTTCCCCGCTATGGTGCTATCGGTGAACTGCTTCTTTAACTGTGGTTCTAACTAGAATGAACTAAAAACGAACCCTCATATTCATGATTTCCACTAGAATTTATAGAGTTTGGGGGAGCGCAAACTTTAGTTCAATCTATATAACTAGCATTATTCGGTAAGTCTAGCTTCAAGCTCAGCCTTTTCTTTCTCATAACCTGGTTTACCGAGCAATGCGAACATGTTTTTCTTGTAAGCTTCAACACCTGGTTGGTCGAAAGGATTAACGCCAAGTAAATAACCGCTAATTCCGCATGCTTTCTCAAAGAAATACACTAGATAACCAAAAGAGTAAGGTGTCATATTAGGAACCGTTACAATAAGGTTAGGAACTTGTCCATCCGTATGTGCAAGCATTGTTCCTTGGAATGCTTTCTTATTAACGAAATCCATTGTCTTTCCAGCTAAGAAGTTCAAGCCATCTAGATCATTTGGATCGTTCTCAATCGTAATGTGCTCTGCTACGTTCTCTACCTGAATAATGGTTTCGAAAATATTACGACTGCCTTCTTGAATAAATTGTCCCATAGAGTGCAAGTCAGTGGAGAAATCAACAGATGCTGGGTAGATTCCTTTGTAGTCCTTACCTTCACTTTCACCGAAAAGTTGTTTCCACCATTCTGACACATAGTGCAGAGAAGGTTCATAATTCACAAGAATTTCGATTGCTTTACCTTTACGATACAAAGCATTACGTACTGCAGCATATTGATAGCTTAAATTCTCAGCAACGTTAGGATTGCTGAATTCTTTGGAAGCATCTGCTGCGCCTTGCATCATTTCCTCAATGTTAATACCTGCCGTTGCAATCGGTAGAAGTCCTACTGGAGTTAGAACGGAATAACGTCCACCTACATCATCAGGAATGATAAAGGATTCATACCCTTCTTCATTAGCCAGCTTCTTCAAGGCACCCTGTTCTTTATCCGTTGTAGCATAGATCCGCTTACGAGCTTCTTCTTTACCATACTTCTTCTCTAGATCTGCACGAAGAATACGGAATGCCACCGCAGGCTCCGTTGTTGTACCTGATTTGGAGATAACGTTAACAGAGTAATCCTTACCTTCAACCAGATCTAACAGATGAGTAAGATATGTAGAACTGATATTGTTACCTGCGAAATAAATTTCAGGCGTTTTGCGTTTGTCTTTAGGTAGCATGTTGTAGAAGGAGTGCGACAATGCTTCAATAGCTGCACGAGCGCCTAGGTAAGAACCACCGATTCCGATGACGATAAGCACCTCAGAGTCGCTTTGAATCTTACTAGCGGCTTTCTGAATGCGAGCAAATTCTTCTTTATCGTATTGTGTAGGAAGATCGATCCAACCTAAGTAGTCAGATCCAGTTCCCGTTCCGTTATGCAACTGTTCGTGTGCCAACTTGATTGGCTCCGCTAAATAATCAATTTCGTGTTGATTAATGAAGGAAAGTGCTTTGCTGTAATCAAAATTAATATTTTTAGACATGAGTATGGACAGCCTCCTATGTGATCTTTATTCCTATTTCCGTAAACTTCTTTAGAAATAGGATACTTTAAATTCATATTACTGGCAAGGTCATAGCCTGACACTAGATCTTGATCTGACATCTCTATCCCTCAAGGATTGTACCAGAACCCCATATTAAAATAAATGAGATTTGTATCCTTGAGCCAACATTCTAATTGTTCAAAAAAGGGCATGCTTGGATTTCACTCCACGCCTACCCTCTTTTGTTATATCTACAATCAGAGCTACTTAGTGTCACATAATGAAATGTAGGTTAGCCTTCTTCATTTCATTATGTGTAGGAGCAGCAGTAGTCCGTTACACTCCGAATTTCCAGTGAGAACTTAGAATGTGCTGGCACATGAAAAGTAGCCTGCCCCTCAATCTTGAGCCAATCACTCTCACCTGGAAGCAGTACATCGAGGTCTCCAGACAGGATTTCCATAATCTCCGCTCCATCTGTGCCAAATTCATACGTACCTGGCAACATGATTCCAAGCGTTACTTTACTTCCATCCTGCTGAATCACCGTACGGCTTGTAACTTTACCGTCATAATAAACGTTCGCGGCTTTAACAATAGTTGCATTGTTGAACTGTGACATCGGCTTCACTACTCCTTATATTAAGTTAGCTAAGGTACGATTATAGCAACGCCTTAACGCGGCTAACTACATTCTCTACCGTAAAGCCGTATTCTTTAATGACACGATCACCTGGTGCAGATGCTCCGAAAGTGGAAATGCCTAGAATATCACCTTGATCACCAACATATTTCTCCCAACCTAGAGGATAAGCCATTTCTATTGCAAGACGGGCTTTAACTTCTGGTAGGATAACGGAATCTTTATAAGCTTTATCTTGTTTCTCGAACAAGTCCCAACTTGGCATACTAATGACACGCACTTCAATACCTTCATTAGCCAAAGCTTCCTGAGCTTTAACTGCCAGTTGTACTTCAGAACCTGTAGCAATAATTTGAGCAACAGGCTTGCCATTCTTAGCATCTGCTACTACATAAGCGCCATGCTTGATTCCTTCGCGAGCACCTTCAACAGAAGCTACAAGAATCGGTAGATTCTGACGAGTCAATACGAGGGCTACTGGATTGGATTTGTTCTCAACCGTATAAGCCCATGCTGCTGAAGTCTCATTCGCATCCGCAGGGCGAATAACCGTAAGACCTGGGATAATACGCAATGAAGCTAATTGTTCGATAGGTTCATGCGTTGGACCATCTTCACCAACAGCGATACTATCATGTGTCAATACATAAGTCACTGGAAGACCCATAATAGCCGCTAGACGAATTGCTGGACGTAAATAGTCTGTGAATACGAAGAATGTACCCCCGAATATTTTGAGTCCTTGATGAAGTGCAATCCCGTTCATTGCTGCAGCCATACCGAATTCACGCACACCGTAGTATACATTGCGTCCTTCATAGCTCTCAGATGTAAATGAAGGAAGACCGTTCAGGTGAGTCATCGTTGAGCTCTCCAAGTCAGCAGATCCACCTAGAAGTTGTGGCACGCGTCCAACTAGACCATTCAAGGCATTACCAGAAGCTACACGAGTAGATACTGCTTTATCTTCCACTCCGTATTTAGGAAGATCTGTATCCCAACCTTGTGGTAACTCGCCTGCAACAGCTTGTTCGAATTGAGCTGCAAGTTCAGGATACGCTTGTTTGTACTTCGCGAACTGCTCATCCCATGCTTTATTAACAGCAATGCCATGCTCTTTCACTTTAGCGAAATGCTCACGTACTTCTTGAGGTACATAGAAATCTTCTTCGTATACCCATTTGTAGAAATCCTTCGTCAATTTAGCTTCTTCAGCACCTAATGGAGAACCATGAGTACCGCCGTGTCCACCTTTACCTTGTTTGTTCGGGCTTCCGTAACCGATCACAGTCTTCACTTCGATCAATGTAGGACGGTCAGTATCCGCTTGCGCTTCAGCAATTGCCTTTTCAATCGCTGGAAGATCGTTACCATCTTCTACGCGAAGTACTTGCCAGCCGTAAGCTTCAAAACGTTGTTGAACATTCTCAGAGAATGACAAGTTCAATTTACCATCCAAAGAAATGTCATTGGAATCATACAGCGTGATCAGTTTACCTAGTTTAAGATGTGCAGCTAGAGATGCGGATTCGCTAGAAATACCCTCCATCAAATCTCCATCACCACAAATGGCATAAGTAAAGTGATCCACTACGTTATAGTTATCTTTATTGTAAGTTGCCCCAAGGTGAGCTTCAGCCATAGCCATACCTACAGCCATACCAATACCTTGTCCAAGTGGACCTGTTGTTGCATCAACACCAGCTGTGTGACCGTATTCAGGATGGCCCGGTGTTAAGCTTCCCCATTGACGGAACTGTTTCAATTCTTCCATCGGAAGATCATATCCGCTCAAGTGTAACAAGCTGTATAGCAACATTGAGCCATGTCCAGCAGATAGCACGAAACGGTCACGGTTGATCCATGTAGGATGGTCAGGATTATGGTTCATCGTCTTAGCAAACAATTGGTAACCCATAGGAGCGGATCCCATTGGCATACCCGGATGTCCGGAATTTGCTTTCTCGATGGCATCAATTGCCAAGGTACGGATCGTTGTAATAGATAAATTATCGATTGTTTCGTTCACATCTTTGTTAATAGCTTCAGTCTTATCAGTCATTGTTATCCTCCTCTTACATCTATAAAATCAGTGATACGGAGCCTTCCATAACGTGATACAGTGCGTTATTATGAAATAAATCCGCTTTGAATGTTTCAATATGACTTATTGTAACACTTGAAGGTCTTCTTTTCCATAACCATGTTCAGTTTTTACATTCTAGCCATTCATTATTCCCCAATATTATATTAGAAAGTGGGGAAGTCTACATTTGGCACAACAAAGCTTATTTTCATATAAACGATCTCTGTTAAAACTTGGAATTGTAGTTGGCTCTATTAGTGGAATCTTACTTGGCTTATTCTTAAAAATAGTTCAACATGTAACAAATATCGGAGACACAAGAAACACACCATAGATCCATCTTTAATCTTCTCACTCGTCATCCGAGAACAACATATCAAAATACCGTTCACGATGATTCAAGAAATCTCGGGTCAAGCTATAATGTTCTGTCTCTTCGTATTCTATGGGATCAATAGATGATTCTGAAAAATGTAATATTTCTGCATGGGGATATGCCATAAGCATCGGAGAATGCGTCGCGATAATGAATTGAGCCTGTCCACTCTGCTCCATTTCCCAAATCAACCTCATAAAGGTTAGCTGATTCTGCGGAGATAATGCTGACTCTGGTTCATCTAATAAATACAACCCTTTCTTGTCTAATCGATTCTTAAAAAAGGTTAGAAAGGCTTGTCCATGTGAGCGTTCATTCAGCGACTTTCCACCATACGGTCGATAGGCAGCCTGACGACCTACAAAGGGGTCATCGGCTAACTCATCGATATAGTTGGCAAATGCATCAAATGTTTCCGCTCGGAAGTAAAACCCACTATTCACTTTAGGCATCCAGCTTAATTTCATTATAGATGCAAGCGAGCCGTTATCCTTCTTCTTCTGAATGACCAGATCTTTGCCCCCAATAATACTGAAACCACAGCAGAGTCCGATCGATTCCAATAATGTGGATTTACCTGAACCATTCTCGCCTGTTAAAAAGGTTACGTTACGCTCAAAATTTAAGTTACTTAAGCTGCGTAGTGCAGGCATTTGAAACGGAAATTGATGTTCATTCTCCTGGGATAAGCTTTCCCAATCTAGGGTTATCCTCTTTAGAAAAGACATATGTCCTCCTTCAAGTCACTTTATGACATCCGAAACAAAGAATCCTCCCACAAAAGTAGGAGGAAGATGTAGTCTAAATATAAAACTCATCAGGAATTTTTCCGAATTTCCTTTTATGATATAAGAGTGGTTCTTTGTTTTCACTAACAATATCTACTACTTCACCTATCAAAATAATATGGTCTCCAGCTTCAATTGTTTTAAAAGTTTTACATTGCATTACTCCAGAAGCTCCTGAAATAATCGGAAGATCGTGCTCGGATAGCTTCCATTCACAATTTCCAAATCGGTCAGTATCTCTACTTGCAAATAAGGAACATATATCGCCCTGATCAGCAGATAGAACATGTACAGCGAATTTATCAATTTTTATAAAAGTCTGATAGGTTGAAACTCTTTTGTCTATTGACCATAAGACAAGTAAGGGATCTAAAGATACGGATGCAAATGAATTAACTGTAAGTCCCAGAGGAACTCCATGTTCATCAACTGTTGTTATGACGGTCACTCCGGTAGGGTAATTCCCCATTACTTCTTTGAATTGTGATATATTCGTACTGTTATCCATATTCGAATCCACCTTTCAACGTATATAACAAGATAATTAATAAATTATAACTCAAACAACAAAAAAAGACTCGAAATATTAATAAGATGTATTCCCATTTAGAACAATCGCTGTCTGCGATGTAATCATCGATTTATGTTTGTATTAACAGTAATTAAATGCAACACCTTCATGCACTTGTTTAAATCCTCTGGGTCAATTCCATCCACCGCACCGGCTACGGTTTGTTTTACAATCTCCAGTAATGTATCCTGCAATCCCTTCCCTTTCGCGGTTAAATAGATGAGGTTACTCCTTTTATCATTGGGGTTTTGAGCACGAAAGATCAAGTCTTTTTTCACTAGATTATCGATAATCCTCGAAGTGCTCGTATGGTCTCGAAATGTTATGACGAAGCACATCTGTAATTGATTTTGCCGCCTGACTAATAATAAATCCAGGTAATGGAAGTAATCTACATTTCAAAATAGGAAAACAACCAAAAAAAGCTTCTCTTTTAATCATCTGGTTTCTACCTTTTAATTGAAGGAGGAGGTGGTTACAACCATGATATCTTTCTCAGATCGATTTATTCGTGCGTCACTGTCGGTAATAGGCTTTCCTTTGTTCTTGTTTCAGACGATGTCCTCTACATATCAGAGTTACCAATACAGACCAAGTGGACAAATGATTAAACTTAATCAACGAAAATGGCATGTAAACGTATCCGGTCAAGGCTCGCCGACTATTATATTGGAGTCAGGAATGGGCGGCTGCTCATTAGATTGGTGTCACGCCCAACCCGAACTTGCAAAGATAGCGACCGTTATCGCTTATGACCGCTCAGGTTTTGGCTGGAGCAACCCATCTCTTTCAGAACCAACCTGCCAACAATATGTGGACGATCTCCGTTTGTTATTGACTAAACTGGACCGAAAGCCACCGTTCTTACTTGTTGGACATTCATACGGTGGAATGATCATGAGATTATTTGCCGCCACTTATCCAGAGGAAGTCATGGGTCTAGTGTTGGTGGATTCCATACATGAGAACAGATACTTATCTGATCGGACCCACCCAGTCAGAAGGAAGCAACGGAAGAAGATTTTGAAAATATACAGACTTGGTTATTTATTGTCTCCGATAGCTATACCTCGACTGTTGAGAATGCATATTGGCTCCAAGCGACTACCTCCCAATATCCTAAAAAAGGCTCGCGCTTTGGGTTATCGAACAACTGCTTATAAGTCCTTATATTCGGAACTGCTGCATACGGGAGAAAGCAGCATCCAATTACAACAAGCACAACCTTTGAGAAAAGACTTACCTGTCATTGTATTAAGCGCTGGGAAACAGCATGATGAATGGAAAAAAGGTCAAGAGGATCTACTGCAACTTACCGAATTAACCAAACAAATCATAGTAGATGACAGCTGGCATTCTATTCAAATACATAGACCTGATGTGGTCATACACTCCGTGAAGCGTTTATTGAATGAGCTAGTAACGTGATCCATAGGATCAGATCATATATCCTATGGTTTGTATTTTCTTTGAAATGGCATCCACCAATTCATTCGCCCGAGAAGTGTCATTAATGAAGGAACAAGGACCAATCGAATGATCGTGGCATCGATGAATATGGCTGCTGCGATTCCAATTCCGAGTTGCTTCACCCCTACGACATCAGCGAAGGCGAATGGTAAGGTGACAGCAATCATAATCGCAGCCGCCGAAGTGATGATCCGACCGGTTGAAGATAATCCTGACGTGACGGCAACAATGTGATTTCCCGTACGTTCGTATACTTCAGACATTCGGGATAGAAGAAACACACCATAGTCCATACTGATTCCAAATACCAGACCAAACACAAAGACGGGAATCATAACGGCGATAGGACTAGCTTCTAATCCAAGTCTTCCCTTCTCAAATATAAAGACCAGAATACCGAACGAAGCACCTAAACTTAATAGATTCATCACAATCGCTTTTAGTGGGATAAGAATGGACCGGAACGCAATGCATAGAACAATAAAGATCGTAACTGCGATAAATAATAGAACAGAACCGATGTGACTCGAAATTTCATCAAATATTTCCTGCTGATATTTCGCCTCTCCCCCAACAATCAATGGAAGTTCAGCAGCAGCACCCTCTGCTTCTAAATTTCGTAACCACTCCCCTGTTTCCTTGGAACCGACGGCACCTTGTATAGTCAACCGTATGAGCATCTTATTAGCGCTTAGTACGGATTGTAATTTGGGTTCGATCTTACTCATAAAAGAAGGATTCTGAATCAACTGAACTAATTGTCGCTCCGTAACTAAATTAAATGGATCAAAAACAGATTCAATCCGGATCACTTCTGGATCTTGTTTGAGACGTTTCACCCAATGATATACGTTGAGCCAATCTTGTACTGTGAATGTGGGATTATTCCCTTCCGCAATCACAACAACTTCTGAGCTGGATGTCGAGGTAAAGTGATCTTTGTAAAGTTCCATGGTCATACGTGACTCATATCCTCTAGGGAGTGAGGCAGCATCCGGTATGTTTATGATCATATGACGTAATGGCAAGAGACAGCTAAGTAACACCATGGATGCAACCATTACCGATAGGACAGGCTTTTTCATGATAGTGAGTGACCAACGGTCCCAGAAACCTGGGATTAAGAAATTCTTTGAATTCTGCCTTTTAGTAACCATACTTTTATTTACTATAAATGGAGCTACGATACCTAGTAGAGCGGGAAGTAAGGTTAAATTCAATAGAAGGGATATGACGAGAACAACCATTGCACCTAATGCGACGGTTGTGAAGATAGGTAAGTGAATAAACTGAATAGCCAATAGACCCAGAATAACACAAGCTGTCGAGAATACGACGGCTCGTCCTGCTGTGCTCATCGTTGTTATTAACGTCTGTTCTACACTCCTTCGGGAGAGTTCCTCCTGAAATCGACTGATGATCATAAGTGCAAAATCAATACTCAGTGCTAATCCCACCATTGGGATCACACTTAATACAAAATTTGATAGTTCCATCATCGTACCCACCAAAGTCATGATTCCAAGGGTCCCTGTTACCCCAATAATTCCTACGAGAAGCGGAAGTAATGCAAAGAGAACACCTCTAAACGCAAATAACAATATAACAAAGGCTATGGGCAACCCGATAAGCTCCGCTGTCTCCAATCCTTGGCGGCTTGCTAGATTCACATCGTATTGAATAACGGATTTTCCCGTCACTCCCACTGAAATATGCGAGGATGTAGGAAGCTGCTGTCTAATCTGTTCCAATACAGGTCCTATCTGATAGGCATGCTGACGAAAGCCAAGCAGAGCATAGGCCACATTTTCGTGAAACAACCCTTCCCTTTCAAGCGGAGATACTAGTGAAGATAGACCCTCGATGGAGCGCATTCTCAACAGGCTGTTCGCAATATACTGATGAAACTGCTGAGTTGTTACCGATGTTTCTTTCTCAAAAACAAGCATAATGGGATCATCAGGAATTCCGAAATCTGAGGTTAATACTTTCTGAACATGTGTAAAGCTACCGTTAGTTACTAACCCGTGGTCTTTGAGTACCGCTGGTAACTTCATAGCATACGTACCAAAGATGACAAAAAATGCTGTCCACAACACAATGATCCATGTCGGGAACCGAAGTGAAAGCTTAGCAAGCATACGGTATCCCATAACCCAGCTCTCCTAAAAAATAATAACTAACCTTTATACGATTTCAATCGAGTGGCATTCACGAGATATTGTCCAAGTGGCGGGCACAACCTTACAGCACTTGGGAACCACCGCTTAACGCTAGGCATCGAACACAAGGTATGCGCAAGCCTTCCACGTCTAATAAGACCCGCGAATTCTTGCTGAATCGCTTGTGTATATTCTTCTTGCCAGCGGGCAAGAGAGATCTCTCCTCGAAGATAACGATCGGCAAGAATACTACATAGAAAGGATGAGCGTAGTGCAATAGACATCCCATCCCCGCATAAAGGTGGAATCACTACGGCTGCATCTCCGAGATGTGGAATGATATGCCACGCAAGCGGCTGAAGAGACAAATGTACCGGAGCTATAGAGACTTGTGTACCCTCAATAGGAACGGCATGTTTCATTCTCTCCATCAAGTGAGGATTCTCCCTTGAAGCCGCTTCAAGGATAGCGGGAACGGTAGTCCCCGTTCCCTTGACTACTTCCTTGTCCAATAGTGCAGCCACATTCGAATAACCATTCTCAACAGGGGATATACCAATATACCCCCCCTTTACAAAATACAGCTCCGTAAT
>DASXLR010000093.1:0-16805 GCA_036496075.1 Paenibacillus sp.
CCGCCCTGTAGCTGGCGATTTTTTTTATTCACATATTTTTCAATCATTCACACTATAATAACAGATTGTCTTGAATACCCAACATAATTAGGTTAGCTTTCGCATTATTATTCCATGAAGTCCTTCAATTGTTTACTACGACTAGGATGTCTAAGTTTACGAAGAGCCTTAGCTTCAATCTGACGAATCCGCTCGCGAGTAACACCGAACACTTTACCAACTTCCTCCAGTGTTCTTGAACGACCATCGTCTAATCCAAATCTTAGACGAAGAACATTCTCCTCACGCTCCGTTAAAGTATCCAATACATCCTTCAACTGCTCCTTCAATAACTCATACGCAGCAGAATCGGCTGGAGCGATTGCATCTTGATCCTCTATAAAGTCTCCTAGATTGGAATCGTTCTCTTCACCAATAGGTGTTTCCAGTGACACAGGTTCTTGCGAGATCTTCATGATCTCACGAACCTTTTCTGTACTTAGTTCCATTTCCACCGCTATTTCCTCAGGTGTTGGTTCACGTCCAAGTTCTTGGAGCAATGATCTTGAGACTCTTATAAGTTTATTTATCGTCTCTACCATATGGACCGGAATACGAATCGTTCTAGCCTGATCGGCTATCGAACGAGTGATTGCTTGACGAATCCACCAGGTTGCATAGGTACTAAATTTATAACCTTTTGTATAATCGAATTTCTCAACAGCTTTTATTAAGCCCATATTACCTTCTTGAATTAAATCTAAGAACATCATGCCACGACCAACATAACGTCTTGCGATACTGACAACTAGACGTAAATTCGCTTCTGCTAACATTCGTTTGGCAGCTTCGTCGCCCTGCTCAATTTTCTTAGCTAACTCAACTTCTCTTGCTGCGGAAAGGAGCTGAACTCGTCCAATTTCCTTTAGATACATTCTTACAGGATCATCAATTTTAATCCCTGGAGGTAGACTGAGATTGTCATAGTAACTAGGCTCTTCTGACTCTTGTTCTTCTGATCCAGAAGCCTCGTCTCCAGCCTCATCATCAATATCAATCCCTTGCTCAGAGAGCTGTTCAACAAATTCGCGAATATGCTCTGGATCAAGATCGAACGAGACAAGCTTGTCCACAACTTCCTTATAAGTAAGAACAGCATGTTGCTTACTTTGTTCAATGAGCTGTTCTCTCACGTGGTCCAATGTTAATTCTGTTTCTACTTTTGTAAGTTGATCGTCTTCCATATACGGACCCCTCCCTTAGGAAAAACCTTGCCGAAATATCCAGCAGCACTAAGACCATTCTCATATATTGACATAAACTAATAAATATGCTATCATAGATAAGATTAAATGAATTAAAAAGTTCACAGTCACTATTCGTCATAATATCACATTTTTCGTTTGTATTCAATACCTAATTTTATACATACAACACTTCACTGTCCCTAAGTTACATGGTGGCGGTTTTTTTGACTGTACTTATAGTCAGAATTTGAAACTCACGTTTCGTCATCTATATCATCTATGTTATAAAATATGCGCTATCACAGAATAGCATGTGAAGGAACATAGAATTATAATAATTACCATATTTCGATGGATTTTAATACACAATAACCTTGGAAGTTCAATAATTAAAATAATGGTTAAAACGATAAAAGTAACTACTACACTCCATCTCATATTGCCCACCTCTTGTTTAATGAGCGTAGTATACTCTTCCTTAACTTAGGTTATTCAGTTAGTAACCTAAGTTAAGGAATTCTTCTATAAGAAGACGTTCTTTATTCTAAACAAGTGCCACAGCCTGAACACCTACAATTGTTCTGTTATAAGTCTTATATACATAAATGAACTGCATGATATCTTCCACTTAAAAGCTTCCTTTTGTGAGTTTAGGTCCTCCTTCGACTTTATTAAAATGTACCCATTAGCGGATGAACAAAAAAAGCAGTTGCCGGAGCAACCACTTTTTCAGCAATACCTCGCATCGAGATATTATACTCTTGACCATTAGGAACTTTTAATTTCCTGAATATATAAAATGAGTATTAATAATAAATGCTTCTTTTTCTTTCGTGAAACCAATCTTTTCTACGACGATGCTGAAAGGCGCTAGATAATATCCATTGTAATTTTATGGGAGCCACTCATGACAATGATTAACTAATTGCTGTAACTCCTCTATAAATGTACTAGCGTGATATCCATCACAAACAGCATGATGCACTTGTAATGAAATAGGCAACAACGTTTTGTCTCCCTGATTTAAATATTTCCCCCCTGTAATAATGGGTAATAAAAAGTTGCCATCATTATTTACATTAAGGTTAAAGCCAGTAAAACAAGTCCATGGAATACTGGATATAGGAAAAGAATTTTTTGGCACATTATCTTTTGCAAAAAGACCCTTTATATCACCGTATTGCTTTATATCATCTTGATAGTTTTTATAAAAAACACTAAATTCATTAGAGAACTCAGTCCATATGCTTGAGAATGATTTGTCATCATTATGAAAGATTGTATAACTTGGTATCATTTTATCCCAATAGCCTAGTTCACCCTCATCATTAAAGCAAGTTCTAAATTGCACATGAGAATTCACTGTTTTGCTGACCATATAAATAAAAGTGGGATATAACTTAATCTCATTGATACGAAACTGTTCCAATAACGTTGTGATGTCTATATTTGCTGTTATGCTGAAAGTACACTTTTGATTTAAATAATGCTCAAAATAAGGGTTTCTATCCCAATTTTCCCGATCAATTAAATTAAACTCCATTTGATTAGCCTCCTAAAATTATGTTTTTTAATTTTAAGAGGCTTATCTTCTGTTTTCACCAAAACCCTCACCCCCTAATGTTTCTTTATTTAAAATACTAAATTAAACACAGCTATTTTTCAACCAACCTACCCCTCCATTCCATAACGATAGTACCAATGATAGTCCATATTCTACTTTTCACGCATTACTGCTCGTTACCTTAACCATCAAACATTGAGCCATAACTAGCCATTTATTTTAATCCTATCGTTATTTAAATCAGTTAAGGTTGCCCCTCAGACTACTTCAGGTAGCCAAACTATAAACACACTGCCTTCGCCATCTATACTACTCACATTCAGTGAACCTCCATGAATAGCAACAATCGTTTTCGTGATGGAAAGACCTAATCCTGCTCCTCCATACTTACGAGTTCTAGAAGTATCGCTGCGATAGAACCGATCAAATACATGGGGAAGATTCTCCTCAGATATGCCAGAGCCGTTATC
This sequence comes from Paenibacillus sp., assembly GCA_036496075.1. Classification (GTDB taxonomy): domain Bacteria; phylum Bacillota; class Bacilli; order Paenibacillales; family Paenibacillaceae; genus Paenibacillus_AQ. The sequence goes on from DASXLR010000093.1 coordinate 3,261, forward strand.
TTGTATTTCCAATCTAACTCCACCGTTAGGATCATACTTCAATGACAATTCAATGACCCCTTGTTCTGCATCGGTATGATGCACAGCATTTTGAAACAAATTCAGAATAACCTGCTTCATCTTATCTTCATTAAAGAGGCATCTACAGTTCGGCGTAATTCGTAATTGAACCTTACGCTCACCCGCAAGCATTACCAGTTGATCTTCCATCTCCATCATAACAACGTCAAGCGCCCCTTCAGTCAGAAGAATATGCGGTGACCGATCAAGCTTCGCTAGGAGTAGAAGATCCTGCACCAACTTATTCATCCGTTCAGACTCTGTATGCATACTTTTTAAAGATTTCTGTAGTTGTTCTGGCTGATTCATGGCACCTCTAAGCAGCACTTCTAAGAACCCATGAATTGAAGTAAGTGGGGTCCGTAGCTCATGAGACGCATCTGCGACAAACCGACGCATTTGCTCTTTGGCTTCTTTCTCTGCTTCAAAAGAAGCCCCTAGTCTGATAAGCATATTATTAAAGGATGCTGCAAGAAGGTCGATCTCAAGTTGCCCTTGTACGGCGGGAAATCGTGTATCTAGCTTGCCTGCATCAATCTGTTCTACAGCCTCCACAATATTAGATAAAGGGACCAATGTTTTACGTAACACTGGGATAAAGAGCAATACACCGCAGATCAACGCCAACAGGGAAAGTGTTAGAAATATGATCAATTGCCGAAGTAGCAAATCATTCAAAGGCTTGGTATCTACACTAACCTGGACTAAACCTGAGATCCCCCCTCTTCCCTCTACTCGTTGCAATACTAATAATTGCTTATTTCCAGTAGAATCCGTGAATATTCGATAATCGAGTCTATGTTTTCTATTCATCGATTGTTCATATTCTTCCTTCGTAAGCTTGGGTGGTTGAGTAGCGTCCGTTCGGGTTAAGTTCGTATAATGTCCCGTTGTATCAATGAAAGCAAGCGTCGAGTCCTGCAAGAATAAAAACGGAAATCGAAACTGTCCTCCAGATGAGGTTGGGGAGTTTCTCTTGATCTGTTCCCAAACGTTTGGCGGGGTAGACATAATCTGAGTTTGAATACTGGATGCTTTGTTCTTATAAATAAAATCCTTCATAAGTAGAAATTGCGAAACTCCTATGAATAGCAATAAAATAGCTAAAAGGATGAGTGAGCGAGATAGCAAATGGAATCGAAGTGAATGAGGGACGAAAAGGCGACGTAGAGAACTTGTCCGCTTCATATTAGATCAACTCGATACCCAGCTCCACGTAACGTGCGGATGAGACGATGTTCCTTATCCTGCAATTTATCACGCAAAGAACGAATATAGACTTCAACAATATTCTCTTCCCCGCCGAAATCATATCCCCATACTTTATCTAGAATAAGAGACTTACTTAGAACGATACCTTGATTAAATATCATAAATTTCAACAGCTCATACTCGGTCGGAGATAATTCCAGAACCTTCTCGTTATAGAGTATTTCATTACGAGTATCGTCAATTCGAAATGGTCCGATATTAACTTCGCTCAACAGATGTGGAAATTGATTACGAATTCTGGCATGAATTCGTGCCAGCAACTCTTCAAAGCTAAAGGGCTTAACCATATAATCATCTGCACCGAGCGTAAGTCCTCTAACTCGATCGTCGACCTCATCCTTCGCTGTTAGCATAATCACCGCCACATCTTCTGTATCCTTAAGCATGCTGCATACTTCAAACCCATCCACATCCGGCATCATGACATCCAGAATCACGATATGAGGTTGAAAATCCTTTACAACCATTATAGCTGTCATTCCATCATTCGCTGTCATCACTTCATAGCCCTCATTGAGTAGGCCTATTTCTAGAAACTGCAATATATTAGGTTCGTCATCTACCAGTAATATTTTGACTCTCTTTATTTTGTTCATGAAATGAGCTCCTTTATATCCTCGTCACACCATTATATCTTTATTATGTATCTAACTACTGAAAATTAACTGAAAATAAGCTGAACGTTCGCTGAATGCTCTCTCACAAGCAATTCCGGTGCATCCTTTGAAATGTTAACGAGTAATATGTACAATAGTATGGGTACATACAATCATATATTTCAATTCTAATAGATAGCGAGAGGATCAATCATGAATCCTAATAAACAATCACGAATTCTCATCATGACCGCTGTAGAAGCCGAAAGAGATTCGGTCCTACGTGGGCTCAAAGGCTCGCCTCAATTTGACGTTCTATTAGCAGGCGTTGGACCAGCCTCTGCAGCCGCATATACCGCTAAAGCATTAGCAGCAACCGAATATGACCTAGTCATTTCTGCTGGCATTGGCGGAGGTTTTGTAGGAATAGCTGCAATCGGGTCTATTGTTATTGCAGATCATATCATCGCCGCTGATCTAGGTGCTCAGACCGCAGAAGGCTTTAGCACTGTAGATGAATTAGGTTTTGGGTCATCACATATTCAACCTTATACTCCCCTTGTAACACGGCTGAGCGAATCGTTACATTCTGCTGGGCTATCCGTCCACACTGGCCCCATTATTACAGTATCGACGGCTACAGGGACCGCCGCTACAGCAACAGAACGTGCGGGTCAAGTACCTGGCGTAAGTGCTGAGGCGATGGAAGGTTATGGCGTGGCCACTGCAGCTACAATATACAACATTCCCGTTCTAGAAATCCGAACCATATCAAATGCAGTAGGTCCAAGAGATCGATCTGCATGGCGGATGAAAGAAGCTTTCGACGCATTAGAAGCTATGAGTTCAATATTACTGGAGGTACTAACATGAAGATTGCTTTCTCACCTTGTCCCAATGATACCTTTGTATTTCATGCTTGGGCGCATGGCTTACTACCTGATGCTCCCAAGCTCGATATCACTTATGCAGATATTGACATCACCAATAATCTTGCAACGACATCCGAAGGACCGGATATACTCAAAATTTCTTACGCAGCCCTACCCTGGGTTCTAGATGAATATGCTTTACTCCCTTGTGGTGGCGCACTGGGTCGTGGCTGCGGACCACTCATACTCACATCTGGAGGCGACAAGGGTTCTAACCCACAATCATTATCCGGCGAAACGGTTGCCGTTCCGAGCGAACGCTCTACTGCCTATTTGTTATTCCGATTATGGGCAGCTCAACACGTACCTGGTGGTGTAGGTAACATTGTGGTCATGCCGTTTGACCAGATCATGCCTGCAGTTCGAGATGGTTTGATCGACGCTGGACTCGTCATTCACGAAGCAAGATTCACTTATCCTTCTTATGGGCTAACACTACTAACAGACTTAGGTAGCTGGTGGGAATCCGATACGAACTTGCCCATTCCACTAGGTGCGATTATTGCCCGTCGCTCGCTCGATCTAGACAGTATTACGAAATGGATTCGCAGTTCTGTAGAATATGCTTGGGAACATCCAGAGAAATCACAGTCCTATGTACTGAGCCATGCCCAAGAATTATCACCTGAAGTCGCACAGTCACATATTGATTTATATGTAAATGAATTCACAGCAAATTTAGGTGAAGCTGGGTATGATGCGGTAACGGCTTTACTGACCCGTGCTGCACAAGAAGGAATTATTCCTTCCGTTGATCCTACCGCACTATTATGGAGACCCTAAATTCTAACCATAAAAGACAGAGAGCCAGAATAAGAGCAACCCATTCTGAGCTCTCTGTCTTTTATGTGTATGTATAAAGAGCAACGGAAGCGACTCCGTGAAGAAGAATCGACTTTATTTACCGTTACATACGCTGGTAAATAAACCTTCTCTGTACAATCATATATTAATATCTTCCTATATCATGGCTATCTCCATAGCGTAGGCTCATAAAGAGAGAGTCCAGAACACGGAATCTCGCTCTAGACTCTTCTTTATTGAGCTATATTCTGTTCCCCCTTAGAAAGGACAGCAGTGTTAGGTCACCATTTATGCCTTCCCCAAATAAACTCGCCCGTAATGGCATCGATATATCGCAACTTCCGTTCGTTCCCTTGCTTTTGGGAGATCATGGTGGTCGGCTCATAAAGTAGCCGAAACACTGGCATCTCCTGATCTTGGTCATAGTTGTGGTCCTTGTACCAATGAAGACGAAATTTCATCTGTTCAACATAGCGATTAAGTGCGGCTTCAGAGGTGAGAACCGATTGGAATCTACGTCCTGTCAATTCCCGAATCATTTCATAAGAAACACCCATATACCCGCAGACGCCTCCAGTCGATGTGCAGACACTGATCATGATCCGCTCAAGATTCACAGGGATTCCATCCATATAGACTGGCAAATAGAAGAATTCACGCTCTCGCGGCTCTCCATCTGATTCCTCTTGATCGTTTTCGAGTTGGAGATAATCCGCGTAATCTGGAAATGCGTTGTTTAGGAACTGTTCAGCTTTATTCCAACATTGCTCACGGTTTAGCTTTGGCGCTCCTTCCTTCCCACAATTCATCCTGTGAAACCCGACGAGTCGTCCCGTCGTCTTCTCCAGTTGTACGATGATCGAGAAGTCCCTAATATTACCTAACCAATTTCCCCATTTTCGCTTCATGTAAGCATCTAATGACAACGCGTTCGTTTCTGGCTTCTCCTTTCCCTCCTCCTGCTCATTAAGTTGATACCAATATTTAATTCTTTCCCCGTCATCCGATGACTTCTCGAGCACGTAATGCTCTAGATTAATATCCAGCCAATGCTCCCATGAACCCTTCTCATCCTTTGCAAGGTTCGAAACAGTCTTTAGCGGCGGCAAGGGACCGCTTGGCGGCATGACGTAATGTTCTGGACCAAACAAATCAAGGCCAGTAACGGCATCAATCAATTGATGTTCAGGAGTTGGCATGTAAACGAGTCGATATTCCTGTTCGTTTCTATTCATCTCGTACATAGAAGGATGTAAAGAAACAATCGTTAGTGCCATCCGTAAATTGCTCCCAATATACTGCTTTACTGTCTCCTCGTCCACAATAGCAGCAGGCCATTCAGGATAGTCCCATCGTCCATCCAACCGATACCTTACAACGTTCAGTCCCGCATCAAGCGTCAGATCGCAACCTGTACCGGGAAGCGGTAGCTCCCCGACCTCCTGCCGAAACTTAAACGTGATACTGCCTCTTGTTTTCTCAATAAATACAGACGTAAATTCAGTTGAATCTGGAGCATGCCTCACTACGAAAGTATCTGCAACCGCCCTCGCCTCATCGTCTAAGCAAATCTGGTTAACCTCATCCCCATGGATCTCTCCCATTTCTTCCCGCTCAATAGCAAGTCCCGTGAGATATCCAGTGAATAAATCCAACGTTACCTCGATATTGTTATCTTTGTTTCCAGGGTCTTCCCAGATGAAGCAGCGTTCTTGCTCATCGCCTTTTGGAATGTTGTCTTCCATTTCTAACCGATAATGCTCAGGTATCGCCACAATAGTTCTCGCTGTGGTCCGAAGCTTCTCTATGTCGATTAACACAATTTCCCTCCTACGTAAAAAATATTGTCGGTATGATCGCTACGATCTACCTATACTTGTGTTTTCTTTAAGTAGTAAATACTGTACAAAGCCAAATCATCATCAATTTAGGATTCATCTGATATGGTTATAAACAAATACTAAAGTGTTTCTATGAAATAAAGCAAGTCCTGAATAAAGCATGAAAATACAGATCTCATCCTGTTGTATCACATTAAAGGAATAGAAATTTTGTTTCAAAGTAATATGTTTTTCATATTAATAACGAGTATATTATATATTTTTAATATTAAATAACACTTGTTATAATCAGATTTATATTGAAGGGAGGAATTAAGAATGAAATATCGAAAACTTGGAAAAAGCGGCTTATTGGTAAGCGAGATATCACTCGGAAACTGGATAACCCACGGTGCACAAGTGGATGACGCCATGGCCCAAGCTTGTGTAAATGCTGCACTAGACTCCGGGATTACAACCTTCGATACAGCTGATGCTTATTCGGAGACGAGGGCGGAATCTGTATTAGGTGAGTCTTTAAAGGGGATACGTCGTGAAAGTATTGAATTGTGCACGAAGGTCTTTCATCCAACGGGTACCGGACATAACGATAAAGGGCTATCCCGTAAACATATCATGGAGGCCTGCAATGCTTCGCTTCGCAGATTGCAAACAGATTATATCGATGTCTATTATGCACATCGATTTGATTCGACCGTATCACTTGAAGAAACCTTTTTGGCATTTTCCGATTTGGTTCGGCAGGGGAAAGTTCTGTATATAGGGGTAAGCGAGTGGACAGCAGAACAGATAAAGCTTGGAGCGGCTTTAGCAAGGGAACTGAGAGTTCCCTTCGTAGCAAGTCAACCCCAATATTCCATGCTGTGGCGTGTTATTGAAGCCGAAGTTATTCCCGCTTGTGAGCGTGAAGGAATGGGGCAGGTTGTCTGGTCACCACTGGCGCAGGGCATTCTTTCCGGTAAATATGCATCAGACAAGCCGATACCAGAGGGCTCCCGCGCTTCTACGACAGCCGGTTCGGGATTCTTCAAACGTTTGGCCGGACAGTGGTTACGTCAAGAAGTTCTTCAGGCAGTAGAAAAACTCCAGCCGATCGCACAGGAATGCGGTTTGACGCTGCCACAACTTGCGGTAGCGTGGGTTCTGCAAAACCCACAAGTGTCCTCAGCTATTATTGGCGCCTCGAAGCCCGAACAGGTAAAGGAGAACGTAAAAGCTGCAGGTGTCTGTCTAGATGCTGAGGTCATGAGGCAAATAAATAGCATATTAAATGGTGTTGTTGAGTTTAATCCAAGTAAAACCGGTTAAGATTATAGGGTTTACACAAGGTTGCTTGTCTGACTATTGGATGTTTCCTCCATCACTTCTAGGAAATTAGTCAGAACGGTCTCACTCATATCTGTTTTCCAGGCCGCATACAGAGGGACTCGCGGTGTATCTTCGTTAAATGATCGGAATACGACATCACTGCGTTGAAAAACAGAAACCGAAGAGGGGACAATTGAAATGCCTATACCTGCAGCTACCAGATTAACAATGGTATACATCTGAACAGCTTCCTGCACGATTTGGGGCTGAAATCCATGCTGCTTGCACAAGTCTATAATGAGCTCATGAAAAGAAGCCCCCATATGATGCGGTGACAAGATAAAAGGTTCGTCCGCCAAAGAATGTAGAGACACAGTTGGATGTAAGGCTAACGGATGTATTTCGGGCAATACGGCAACGAGTGATTCGTTGGTATAGAGTCGAGAGGTGATATGTTTGGACGGATCTAGCAAACGAAGGAAACCAACATGGATTTTTCCATCGTGTAAAGCTTTCAGTTGCTGGGCAGATGTCATTTCAGATAGAGTAAGCTGCACATCGGGAAACCGTTCCCGAAATCGCTTTAAAACGTTAACCATCATACCACCAACGGCCGAATCTACAAATGCGATGGACAAATGCCCAACTTTTCCTTGACTTGCAAGTTGGGTCAGCTTAATAGATCGTTCCAATTGAGAAACGATGTTTCTGGATTCCTCCAAAAATATCGTTCCTGCTGACGTAAGTCGAACCTGTCTCTTGGTTCGCTCCAAAAGCTTCACGCCGAGTTCTTCCTCAAGATTTTGGATTTGTTGGCTCAAGGGAGGTTGGGTTATATTCAGTTTTTTCGCAGCACGGTTGAAATGCAGTTCTTCCGCCACTGCGATAAAATAACGTAGTTTTTTCAAGTCCATAGACACGATTTCCCCTCCTGTTCTTGTAGTGATCTCGTCGATGTATTCGACCATTTTACAACCATTAAACAGTATTATGTAGAACACCTATCACCACTAAAAATAGGATGATAGGTGTTTTATTCTATACCTATACATTAAACCGTTTACGATACCCACACTTTCTGCATAACTCTTCTACGACTTCTCGTCTCGAGAACCCGTCATACATATTATTCGCTCTCTCACTTTCCACAATTTCAGAGAACGGTGTATCATTGATGTTACCTAGATTAATAACTCCTTCTCCATCCAGACAACACGGGATCACGGTTCCGTCCACTAATATACCGGCTTGGTTACGGAGACCATGACAGAACCCCTTCCCTTCATCCTCTTCTTCTTTAAGATCTGGCCATTTGAACTCATGATCCTGATTCAAATAAATTTGTTTAGCTATTTTGACGCCACTACCCGGCATGACTTTTTCTTCGATTTTGAAATCCAAGTTGAACTCTGTCTCAATCATTTCAAGAATTTGACGGTTGCGATTCCGTTCAAGATTCGTCATATTATCCTCAGTCAGATTCCACAGTCTTAAAGAAATAATAACATCGGTATGCTGAACAGCCTCTTTAGCAAAAGACAAAACCGTCGATACGTATTGTTCTTTATTCGTAGAACCTTCATGTCCATCGAAGCTGTGTAGCGAGAAATTCATCTGCCGTAATGCTGGCTTCATCATAATTTTGTCTTTAACTTTAGGGAGAAGCGTCCCATTCGAAGTAATATTCACTTTGAACCCTCGCTCGTGACTCAAGTCCAACAATTGATCAATTTTGGGATGAAGAAGCGGCTCTCCCTTGACGTGAAAATAAATATAATCCGTATGAGGCTTGATCTCGTCTAATATCTTGGTAAATGCATCAACTTTAATGAAATTAGCTTGTCGTTTCGTTTGTGGACAAAAGGTACATGCCAGATTACACACACTCGTTATCTCGATATAAAACTTCTTAAATTTTTTCATGTAGTGAAAACTCCGCCTTTATCTGTATAGAAATATTAACCTTAATGGTAGCATAATTGATTAGTCTTTGCTAAGCCTATTACAAGCTCCGATGCTGCAATAGCTCTCATGCGTGTACATAGACTTATGTAAATGACGAATGATCAATCCCTGTCGCACTTGGCTTGACAATCCGTCATTTATTAGACAAAAAGACCCACCTATGGCGAGTCTTTAAACTGAATTATTCATATTCATTATTAAATACATCCATTATTTTCATTCCTACCAAGAATAGATCTTTAGTCAGTTACCTTGTAACTCAAGGCAACGATTTGCCCAAGTTGTTCCATCTTCAGTAGTTTAAATGTATTCGGAATGGTTCCTTTAGGGAACAACCGTATGCCTTCTCCCAGCACCTTAGGAATGATTGCAAGATAGATCTCATCGAGTAATTTCTTTTCCAGAAAAGTTTGAACAAGCTGACCTCCGCCAACTAACCAAACATCTCCCTTGGACGTATCTTTTAATCTCGGAATGAAGCTCTCTAATGGTTCATCAGTGAACACAACGTGAGGCGCTTCCACTTGTTTGGACCTTGAATACACATAACAGGGTTTATCAGCATATGGGAAATTATCCGTCAAGCTAAGTACTTCATCATAGGTGAGTCTGCCCATAACCACCGTTCCAATTGAATCATAGAACTTGCCATACCCGTTATCTACCTCGTCACCCTCAACATCATCTAGCCAATCCACCGAACCGTCCTTCCTTGCAATATATCCATCTAAGCTCATAGCAATATATAACACCACTTTGTGCTTACCCATCCTTCATCGCTCCCTTCTGTATGAGCAAAAGTATTTACCCTCCATAAGATACTTATTTAAAATTTTCAGGTTGTTCAACATCCCATTCTGTGAATCCACGTTGAGAATATACAAATGGAGTTATAGGTATACATTCGCCTTTACTATTTGAATATCCTTCCAAATTATAGGAATATCCGTTACAAACTTGCTAACCCATATTCAATAACTGTTGTAAAGAAGATTACAATATAGACATCCACACTTTAATGGCAGTCCCTGAAATTAAAACAACTAGAGCGTAACGTAAATATTTCACATTCATCTTTGCGCTCATCCGCGATCCGAGTGGCGCACCTAATAAACTTCCTATAACCGTAAAAAGAGTTGGCATGATAAGAATAGGTCCCCCAGTAATTTTCCCAATCACACCACCTACGGCGGAAATAAATACGATAGCAAGGGAAGAAGCAATCGTAGTTCTAGTCGGAATTTTTAATATGGTCAGCATAATAGGAATAAGAATAAAGGCTCCGCCTGCGCCAACAATTCCTGATACGATACCGGTCAAAAAGGCCGCTATCGTCGCAATGATTCTATTATATGATATTTCATCCGAATCTTGTTGTTTCCCTTTATTCGGAATGACCATAAGCACAACAGCAACAATGGCTAATACACCATAAATAATGTTAATAGAATCTTCAGCTAGAAATTTAGATACGTATCCTCCTATAAGGCTTCCAAGCAGAATACTAATCCCCATGTTTAACACAAGTCCCTTGTGAATCAGTGAGGTTTCAGTTTTACTCTTCTTACCCTTCTTTCTGAAGGCAAGAACACCCGCTAATGATGCAAAGAAAACTTGAAACATACTTATGCCGGATACCTCTTGTGCCGTAAAGTTAGCTATACCAAGACTTGAAGGAACAAAAAGTAAAAGCGGATAATTAATGATTCCTCCACCTATACCCAATAATCCTGAAAAAAAGGAACCGATAAAACCAATAATGATCATAATAATGGATAGAAAAATGTTCATAGGCCCCACCCTTATATCGCTAACTCAATGGACTAAGCCCACTGAAATTCGCAATATTAATCTGATAACCCCTATACATTAGGGAACTGTGAAGGTATAATTAAAACCAAGTAAATTCATAAGAATTAGGTGGTTATTATGTTGAATAAATGGAAGAGTTTATTTGAAAACAGATGCCCTAAGTGTAATGAATTACTATCCGTCGAGAAAACGACCTTCTCCTTGGTTAAGGCTTGCCCGCAAGGTCACTATAAGGAAGAAACCTATGCTCCCCTTGGAGTAAGAATTATGTATGACTCGTCAGAAAGTCAGGAATAGTAACCTTTATCAGTCGTGGATCGCACACCGGTTCGATTTCCATGTCACGTTGTTCTTCATCACTCGGCTGATTCTTACCCAACTCGTATGGGTGTGTGTGAGAAGTATAGTGTGGTCTTCTTCATACGTCAACAAACAGTAACTGCTGTAGGGTGTCACTATCCACAAATGAATGAACAAACATGTAAATCATGAACATATCCAATCCATTGGATCTTCTATCTATATACACAAACCTCCCATCCCACACAGTATGGGGACAGGAGGTTCATTGTTGCTTCCTAATAGTAGATATCCATCGCAACGCCTAATATTTAGTTACTTATATTTGGTATCCATGCTTGTGTTAAGTGGCTTCTGCGACTTTTTCTTTCCATGAACAGCCGCCATATACACGCGTGTCTCTTGCACAACGACACCGGATAACCCAAGCAATGCAATCAAGTTCGGAAACGCCATCAACGCATTGAAAATATCAGCCAACAACCAAACCGCCTCTAACTTTATAAATGCTCCACCTGCCACAAGAGCTATAAACAGATAACGATAAGGTTTAATCCCTTTGACCCCAACTAAATACTCCACACAACGTTCCCCATAATAATTCCATCCGAGAATCGTTGTAAAAGCAAATAGAATCAAACAGATCGTCAGCAACCCTGCCCCAAAAGCAGGAAAAGCAGTAGCAAAAGCCTGTTGCGTCATGAGTGCGCCTTGGCTATCACCATTCCACACCCCCGTTACCAATAACATGAGTCCCGTCAGATTACATATAATAATCGTATCAATGAAAGTACCTGTCATCGAGACTAATCCCTGCTCAGCGGCCCATTTGGTTTTGGCTGCAGCTGCAGCAATCGGTGCGCTTCCCAAGCCGGATTCATTCGAGAAGATCCCTCTGGCAACACCGCTACGCATAGCAAGCATGATCGTAGCCCCGAGGAATCCACCCGTAGCTGCAGTAGTTGAAAACGCAGATGTGAATACGAGAGAAATCGCGTGGGGAAGCCCTTCAGCGTAGATAATGAGAACTCCTAGACAAGCAAGAACATACAAGCCTGACATGAAGGGCACCACTTTAGTAGACACCTGAGCAATGCTCTTAATTCCCCCAATGGTCACGATAGCTGTCAACACTGCTAGAATAAGAGCTGTTACGACGACCGGTACTCCAAAGCTCGATTCTGTAGCAGATACAATCGCATTCACCTGCGGAAACGTCCCAATTCCGAACAAAGCGACCAGAATACCACTAGCTGCGAACATGATCGCTAGCGGCCGAAAGCGTGGACCAAGACCTTTCTCAATGTAATACATCGGTCCACCAGAATATTGTCCATTCTTGTCTAGTGTCCGATATTTAACAGCCAGTAATCCCTCTGAGTACTTAGTCGCCATTCCTAGAAAGGCTGCGGCCACCATCCAGAACAAGGCTCCGGGTCCACCCAGCTTAATTGCTGTAGCTACACCTACGATATTCCCTGTACCTACGGTTGCTGCAAGAGCTGTACTTAACGCCCCGAAGCTACTAACATCTCCGCTACCATCATTAGGTGACTTTCCAATCAACTTGAGCGCCAGCGGCAAGCGAAGCACCTGTAGCAGATTCAAACGAATCGTCAGCCACAACCCTGTTCCCATGACTAGAATAAGTAAAGGAGGTCCCCATACCCAACTATCAATCTTGTCTAATATTTCTATCATCTTAACCACTCCCCCTTAAAAAATGAAAACAAAAAGAGCCAAATCGACTGATTTTGACTCTTGGAGAGATTCAGGATATGAGAAAAACACACCTCCCGCCTTATCGTGAATATAATCACAAGGCGTAGGCTTTCTGCTTACGTCATACCGATCTCTGTCCTTTTGCCTGAGAGTTTAAGCAGATAACTTCATCTACCGTGCACCTTCGGCGCCCTATGACAAGGGTCTCTCCAGAGTTCTGTCCGTTTACGGTCTTCACTTGTCATTTCCACAAGCACCTGAGAGTTTTGCCCCTTCGGTTGGAACACATCGTTCCATCTCCCATAAACATCATCCAGCCATATGAAATTTTTCTAAGTATACAGACTAATACCACTGCTTCACAAGTGAACATTCTGTGAATCAGTTTATAAATGCTAGCCAATCCTACTATAGTACAATACTTTTAATACAACAATAAAATAAGGAGTTCATAACTAATGCGGAATAAACATGAGACTATAGCCTATCTGTATAACCAATTAAAAGTGCATAACCATTTGATTGGTGTTGCTGCTGGTTCTGGTATGACTGCTAAATATGCAGAACAAGGCGGTGCTGATTTTATTTTAGCTTTAAGTTCAGGACGTTTCAGGCAAATGGGCGTCAGTTCGTTAGCGGGGTTCCTACCCTATGCCAATAGTAATGAAGTTGTGATGGACTTTGCCTCGAAGGAACTCATTCCTAGAATTAAGAATATCCCGATTTGCTTCGGTATATGCGCAACCGATCCAACCATCCTATTAGATCAGTACATCGATTTGATTAAGGACAAAGGTTTTGCTGGTATTAATAATTTTCCTAGTATTGGACTTATAGATGGTACGTATAGAGAAGCATTAGAAGAACAAGGGATTACTTATGACAAAGAAGTAGAGGCGATTCGTCTTGCTAACGAGAAAGGTTTGTTTACCG
>DASXLR010000094.1:0-76255 GCA_036496075.1 Paenibacillus sp.
ATAACCCATTTCTCATTCCTCCTAATAAAGCACCATATAGTTTAAAAGCATTTGGTATCGGTCTACCTGTTGTTATTCCCTTAATTGAAGAGTATGGAATTTGCAACCCTTTATCTAATTTTAAAAAGGGTGAGTTTCCAAAGTCGATATTTACGTAGGTATCCATTAGTTGAATTTTACGTTCCATATTTTGATTCCCCCATTTTCAAATAATCAATTTATTTCATAATCCATAATCACATATAATACCATAAATACCTCTTTTATTCATGGAAGTCTAAACTGCCCGTTAGCTTAATGAATCATCATTAGTCTAATACTATATTTTCTACAATTTAATTTACTGAGTGTAACACTTTATTTTTCAATCTAGAACTTTATTTTCTTTTGACATCAAGCGTTCAACAAATAAATATCTTTTCGCTTCCAAATTAGACGCCATCCACATTAAGATTCTGTATATAGCCTTTCATTTTCTTCTTAGCTCGTTGAATTCTTTTTGTAACAGCAGCAACAGTATCATTAAAAGCATCAGCAATTTCCCTGCTCGTATAACTCCAAATCACATTCAATATTAAATACTGTCGCTCAATTATAGATAACTTATATAGCAATTCCTGCAATTCATCGTGGAATATATCAGCGGATAGACTGACAGTGATATTCATAGTGTCATACCCTATATAAGTACCACCCTCGGTACCTATCGTTACTGCAATCTCCTTTAATGCGGAATCTAGATTTGCTTGTTTGTTTTTCTTTTTTACATATTGACTGATGATGTTCTTCAGCATTTTCACTGCATAAGCTGCTGGATTGTCTGGCATTCTCAGAGATCTTGCTTGATACAGTGCATAAATCCAATCTTGAAAAGCATCTTCAGCATCATAAACACATTGTAGCTTCCACACAATAAAAGGGTAATAATCTACTCTTAACATTTGATAAAGTTCCGACAACTCTGTCTCTAATAGCTGCTCATTGAACATCTTTATAAGTAACTGATCAACTGACTCTTTTATGTCTATCTCTCTGTTCTTTTCAGCCATTTAATTATGTACCCCCCTATTTAATAGAATACTAAATACTGTCTATAGTGTAAAAATCTTCTTGTATAACAAGATAACAACACATTATCTCAAATGTTACTCTTATTACATAAAAGAGAAGAAAAATGCTCTTCAGCTAACTCAAACAAGAGCTGAATTCGACATACCCAAGGCGGATATTATTATGGATAAAAAGGGGTGTCTTTGGCACAGTAAAAAAGGTAAAGGCACAGTAGAAATAGATACATTTTTCGGAAATTGTTATATGAGTTTAAATAGCAATGGTTCTGTAATTATAGATGGAGCAGAACAATCTAGTTTTCTTACAGGTATATCTTACTTGTTATACAAAATTACTGGAAAAATAGTTTATTCAACTGAAATGTCGACCTATTCAAAAATAAAAGAATATATTCAAAATAGTTCATATATTAAGGGACATTTTGATAAACCTATCGAGGTCGGGGATGGGCAATATAGAGTTTATATCATAAAGAAACATAGTATTTAAACGTACTTTACCCGTAAGATGGATACTTTGAGAAAAGTGACCATTGTACGGGTCATTTATGTTCTAATCAAACTATTAGGCATGAGCGTAGGAAGAAAAGTGGAGTCTGTCATATTTTTGTATTAGTTCTTCCTTTGTATTTTCTCTTAGGGCCCTTTAGTCTTTCCTACTTAAGTTGACGATAATTAAAGTTGCAACTGGACCCAATATCATTGAAATAAAAAACCAATTAAGCCCACTTCTATTTTTTGTTTGTGCTAATCCTGCATTAATTAATGATAGGGTAAACCATACATACATAGAAATAAAATTGATTATTTTGTAACAAAGTATCACTTCCTTTCCATCTAGTAGATATTTGCATAAATGTAGAATTAATATTATAGGTGTCTGGATCAGCAATAAAAAAACTATAGACACATAGATCCCTTCTATACAAACTGATTGATTCCTTTAAATTTTCCGGAATTTTAATGGCTATAAATTATAATCAGTGATTGCATAAAATATAAATCAATGCTGATCGTAGCGGAGAGGATGGAATTGTTGTGGAGAAGCGTAGCGTTCGTCTACAAGCTTTCCTTTGGAAGGCTGCTTCGAAAGCATTGGGAGCTGTCGTAAGTGTACGTTCTACAGCGAAGCAAAGCTTATACGAGCGAGACAATATGGTGTCTATCAGGCATTTAAATGGGCATAACTTTTCAGCGAATGTGTGACGGCGTGCAGGTCGGTGAAATGGGAATACAGATCAGTTGAGCTTATGGCTAAGATGGAGTTTGTATAAGAAATCGGCTGAGAAAGTGCATTGAAATAAGGACACTCCATAGGATACTATTGTCACTATACTGATTGATAATGATAATCAATAACAATAGATATAGGAGTGAGTAAAAGAATGTTTAAATGGGGTCAAAAGACAGCTTGGACAGCTTTGTTAGTAATTGTAATGGTGGGATTGACTGCTTGTGGAA
The DNA here is from genome assembly GCA_036496075.1 of Paenibacillus sp. Taxonomy (GTDB): domain Bacteria; phylum Bacillota; class Bacilli; order Paenibacillales; family Paenibacillaceae; genus Paenibacillus_AQ. The sequence continues at coordinate 2,532 of DASXLR010000094.1, forward strand.
CGACGGACAGTAACCCTGCTGAGGGAGCAAACTCTACAACAGAGAACCAGCAGCATAATACAACAGCGCCAGCAGGCACAGTCAAAGAAAGTGCAACACGCACCGTGACGGATGCATTTGGAGAGGTTACAATTCCAACACATCCTAAGCGAGTAGCGGGTATTTATGTAGAGGATTATTTAAAAGCTCTGGGGATTACCCCTATAGTTCAGTGGTATCATCCGAGTTGGGGTAAGCAGGAATATCTGAATCTTGACGTTCCTGAGTTTGATATCAGCGGCAGTATTGAAGCATTGCTTGATAAAAATCCCGATCTAATCATCGTGGACGGGATAGACGCACAGAAGTATGAGCAGTATTCAAAAGTCGCGCCAACCTACCGTTTGAAGGAAGATATTCTGGATGATTCTAAACAGATGCTTAAAGCAATTGCGGATGTACTGGGCATCCCAGAAAAAGCGGACAGCGTACTTGCCGAATATGATCAAAAGGTAGCGGAGGGCAAAGCGAAATTAGAGCAGGCCGTCGGAAAAGAAAAGGTAGCCGTTATTCGGTTGAATGTTGCAGATAAGGCCCTTGCCCTGTTTGGAATCAAGAACAGATTGACCGGGGTGATTTATAGGGATTTTGGACTTGAGCCTGTCGACATGGCGGCCAATATGACCGATTTCCAGGCGGTTATTTCGAAGGAGCTCATTCCCGAGCTGGATGCGGATCATCTCATCGTTTTCCCGGATAACGGAACATGGAATGACCCGGAAAATCAGGAGGCCTACAAGGCTTTAGAAGGTCCCCTGTGGAAAAACATCTCGGCGATCAAGAACGGAAACGTCTATAAGATGGAGCGGTCTCACTGGCAATCGGGAGCGATCACGGCAAATTCCATGAAGCTGGATGACCTGTTGAAATTTATGGTGAAATAAGCAGCCACCGTTTAAAAATCATTAGTTTTAATGGAGAAAGCTCTTCAACTCTGGTTGAAAGGCTTTCTTTTTTGTTTTACACTAATAAATGAAAATGATTCTCACTGGGGAGGGTGGAAAATGACGGAGAATATTGGACCTGGCAAGCAAGAAGTGATTTTCTATTCCCTTATACATATAGAGATGGTGAACCCATCTGAACATAGCAAGAGCAATAGAACGGTTTTTCAGGAGCATACCTTAATTATTGTGACTGAGGGACAGGGACGGGTGGTACTGGAAGGTGACGATTTTCCTTTGGAAAAAGGAGCGGGCTTTCTTTTTGAGCCGGGTATGATGAACGGGATAGAAAGCAGCGAGCACGGAATTAGCTTTTACCGGATCACGTTCGAAATGATTAGCAGAGACGGCGAACGGTTCAGCCCGTTGACGGATTTAAAGAGGGGGTTGCTTCGTTCCGGACCGGTGAGCTTTCAGCCTTTTTCCCAATGCATTCTGCTGCTGGATTCCTTGCATCAGAACCGGAACTATAATGAAGGAATCGAAGCGTTCGCCAATCATACGCGGTTTCAGGAGCTGTTGCTGCTGATTCTTCGGTCCAATCCTGCGGTCAACCTGGACAAGGATTGTAAGGCTGCTGTGCAGCGCTCAATTGATTATGTGAAAGAGCATTATCAGGATACGCTGACGGTGAATCAATTGTCGGAAATGGCGGATATCAGCCGCTCGCGCTACTCACAACTATTCAAAGAAATGACCGGACAGATCCCACTGGAATATCTGAACGGCATCCGTATCGATCGGGCGCAGCAGCTATTGCTCTTAACAGATGATCGTTTATACGACATTGCACAAGCGATTGGCTACAGTAATGAGTATTATTTTAATCGCCGCTTCAAAGGAACCGTCGGTATTACACCTGGGCAATACCGACGTATACATCAGGAGAATATACGTGTATTTGCACCTTTTCTGGAGGATTACCTTCTGGCACTGGGGATAACACCTGTGATGCAGTATTCCAATCCGTTATGGGGGAAGCAGGATTACCTCGGTCTTGATCAGGTTCCCGAATTCGATATCTCGTCTAGAGACTGGAAGGCCTTGTTGGGTCACAAGCCGGAGCTAATCATGCTCGATGATGGCTTTCAACGTTGGAATCTCGAAGAATGTCGCCAGATCGCTCCGTTATTCAAGCTTCCTTCCAGAGCAGAAGACTGGCGTTCTACGCTCAGGTCAGTCGCTGCGATTTTTGGGAGATTGGACAATGTTGGGGAGGTTATCGCCAATTACGAGCATCAAGCTGAGGAAGCCAAAAGAACACTTAGTCGTACCGTTCATCGGCAGACGGTAGCTTTCCTACGGATTTCAGCATACGGAATTAGACTTTATGGTGGTGAGGAACTGGGCTACACTGGGGGAGTTCTGTACAGAGACTTGGGCTTGAAGCCACATTCACTCGTGCAGAAATTGAGCCATGGGAAAAGGTACGTGAATCTCACCAGTGAATTTCTATCTCACCTGAATGCCGATCATCTGTTTGTTACCTTTGATAAATGGGAGGGAGAGGGTAGAGAAGTACTGGACACTCTACTATGGAAAAGCCTTCCTGCGGTCCAGAATCGCTGTGTCTATGAAGTCGACTTCTTGGCATGGATGAACTACGGCGTGTTGTCCCACAGCCGGAAAATCGAAGATGTTCTCAGAGTTTTGGCTTGAGCAGCACAATTTTACGCAAACATCCTGATGCATGCTCTCTTTTTCATGATTGAAGGGTGCTATGGTTTGAGGTAGCTTTTGTTATGTGTTATCATTTTAGTAACAGTATGTAGAAAAGGGGGAGAAAGCTATGAAACCAATCCATTCGTTACTTAGACTATTTATGTTTATTAGCATGGTTTTAGTGATGGCTTTTTCTGTTCCTGTATCTTCTCATGCTGAATTTACGAGTGAGACTACTCCTGAAGAGATCAGTAGTGGATCGACTATGGCTACGGCCGCTGTTCGTAAGCCATCACCGGTTCTCCTTAAGTTGAAGATGTTGACTAGATTATTGCCTATTTTGTTTATGGTTTATTTTGTAGCATTGCTATGCCTTCCGAACCGCCATACTCCACTTAAATCCAGTATACGGGTATTATTACGTAGATTATTTTTAAACCCCATTCAATTCACCTCCACCTTTGTGAGTTAAGAAAGTCCCTCTTGTTTATTAATTCATTTAACCTAGAACATCCGTTTATAATTGTATGAAATAGTTAAGTATAGTCCTATGTTCTATGCCCTAATTACGTTAAAAATAGAGAATCAACACCGTTCATTTTCGGACGATGTATTTGAGTCTATTTAAATATACAAACAGAATAATTGGAGGTATTTCAATAATGAATGTAAGAGAAACAGATCTGCCTGGAATTGGTAAAAAATTTCATGTTACGACCCGTGGTGGAGATAAGTTAGTCATTATTATCCATGATGATGGAAGACGTGAAATGTACCATTTCGAATATGACGACCCTGATGAAAGTATCTCCGTGATTACGATGGATGATGATGAAGCTCGTATCATTGCAGCCATTGTGGGTGGGATGACTTATGTTCCCAAAGCGCTTGAGAAAGTGGATATGGCTTTTGATGAATTGATTATTGAATGGTACAAACTTGACAATAGCTACCGGGCCATCGGTAAATCGATTGGTGATCTGGATGTAAGACAGAATTCAGGGGCTATGATTATCGCCGTTATTGAGAAGAATCATAAGAAGCACGTTAATCCAGGTCCAGACTTTATCATTCCTGCGGAGTCCACACTGGTTGTTGTTGGCGAACGCGAACAGCAGAAATCATTCAAACAAATTTTACTGAACGGAAGTGGTTAAATAGATGGATCATATTGTTTTTGAAGTGGGCTTGGCTATCGCCTTAATAGCGGCAGCCGGTCTTTTGGCTAATAAGATACGGTTTTCAGTGATACCCTTCTACATCCTCATCGGGATGGCTGTAGGACCACATGCGATGAGTTTTTGGCATTTCGATTTCCGGTTCATTGAAAGTGCTCCATTCATCGATTTTATGGGCCGGATAGGTGTCTTGTTTCTATTGTTCTATTTAGGGATTGAATTCTCGATTGGTCGTCTGATTAAGTCAGGTAAGTCTATCGTTACGGGTGGATCTATATATATTGGTATTAACTTTGCCTTAGGTCTTATACTGGGGTGGATCGCTGGATTTCCCATCTCAGAGATTTTAGTCATTGCAGGAATAACGACCATTTCCTCTAGTGCAATCGTGGCTAAAGTCCTCGTCGATTTGAAACGTACCGCTAATCCGGAGACAGAAATGGTACTTGGAATTACCATGTTTGAAGATGTATTCCTTGCCGTATACTTATCCATCCTCTCTGGTATTGTACTAAGTGACTCCTCAAGTGTATGGGGTGTATTACTCACCGCTTCAATCGCGTTAGGTTTCATGCTCGCTATGATTATTATTGGACGCAAAGCGGTTCCTCTATTAAATAAGCTGCTCAACATTCGATCGAATGAGTTATTTATTCTAGTTGTTTTTGGTGCATTGTTTCTAGTTGCAGGTTTTTCTGAGACCATTCACGTAGCTGAAGCGATCGGGGCCTTGCTCTTTGGACTTGTGTTAGCTGATACGGAGCACGCAAAGCGTATTGAACATCTAATCATGCCTTTTAGAGATTTCTTCGGAGCCATCTTTTTCTTCAGTTTCGGTCTTTCGATAGATCCGATGGCTATGTTCGGGGCTGTTTGGTTATCTCTTGCGGCAGTTGCTTTGACTATTATCGGTAACTTAACATCGGCTATTTTAGCTGGTAGAAGTGCAGGGTTAAGTACTAAAGCATCCTTTAACATCGGATTTACCATCATGGGTCGTGGAGAATTCTCCATCATTATGGCTAACTTAGGTAAAGCAGGCGGGCTTATGCCTGTATTACAAAGCTTCACCGCATTGTATGTGCTAATCATGGCTATTCTGGGTCCACTACTCTCTAAAGAATCCAAACATATCTACAACTTTATGGATAAGATATTTAAATTCAAAGATTCTAAAAGAGGGAAAGAGCGTAAAGGCAAGCCACCTCTTCCGGAGAAAAGCGGGACTTAGTTATTATTCACAGGTTGAAGTGCTGATCTAGAGTCTAGAGCTATCCGTTTGGGCTATAAGTCTATAACGGAAGAGGAGGATTCGCTAGTGAAAATACTATCCGCGTCATTAGAATCAGCTCATCGTCCTTATAAAGAGGATTCGTTCAAGAGATGGTGTATCAAGCTATTGTTCGTTATTGCGGGAAGTATCTTAGCCTCCGTAGGGCTTGAGTTATTTTTGATTCCCAATCAGATCATTGTGGGTGGAATGACTGGAATCTCAGCGTTATTTGCACATGTTACGGAGATGAGGTTAGGTTTGTTTCTCTTTCTATTCAACGTTCCTTTTATGCTTATGGCCTATAGACATATTCGGAGGGAATTTGTAATATTGGCGGTCCTTGGACTTGCGGTATTCTCTTTCACTGCCATCTTTCTTCACCCGATTCCTGCGCTTATTGAACACCCCGTCTCTGCTGCTATTTGTGGGGGGATATCACTCGGACTAGGCATTGGTATTGTTGTCAGGTTTGGAGGAATGTTGGACACACTTGAAATGGCAGATCGCTCTTTAGCGAGAGTACGAATCCCGCTGTCGCTAGATAATCTTATTATGGTGATCAATTGTGTGGTATTAACAGCCGCTGGTGTTATCTTTGGTTGGAATCAAGCCATGTACTCGATCATTGCTTATTTGCTCGCGTTTGAGATGGTGCATATCACACTTAGGGGATTCTCTTTGCATCGGATGACGTATGTGGTTAGCAATCGCCATGAAGAAATTGCAGAAGCATTAAGTATGCGGCTGCGTCTGGAGAGTATACAGGAAGATGATATGACAGAGCGACATCACGAACAAGTAAAAATCGGTAATACAATGATTTATGATGTTTCTGGATTGCCCCGCTCTTTAGTCTACAAAGTTCATATTCTGGAGCAAGCTCAATTCAGAGGAATTGTAAGGGCAATTGATCCCGATGTTCGTATTTCGAACGTTACGGATAGAACGATAAATGCAGTTCGTGATTAGTGGTTGTGTGAATTTGAATGTGCCAGGTTACAAAGAACCCATCATCCAAGGGATACTTAGATGATGGGCTCTTTGTAATAAGGATTTAACGGTATGAGATTAAGTTGTCATTTATGGTGAATTAGGATTTTGAGTTGTATTAGACTTGTTTTTTCTGTTCTATAGGCAAATGCACGATAACCTCCGTACCTGCTCCCTCTTTACTTTCAATACGGATTGTTCCATGGTGTTCAGTGACAATTGATTGGGCAATCGGAAGACCTAATCCTGTTCCCCCAGTTTTTCGATCGCGTGACGTATCGACGCGGTAAAATCGTTCGAATACATGCTGGATTTCTTCCTCAGTAATACCAATACCGAAATCTTTAACCTTTATCACAATATTCGTTGAATCTTTAGTTACTTGTATCTCAATGGAGCGGTTACTGTATTTCAAGGCGTTATCTATTAGGATGAGAAGAAGCTGCTTTATCTTGGTTAGATCGGCGACCATCCAGATTTCCTTGTCCGCTGAGTGGACCACAATGCTCTGAGAGTGTAGTTTCTTTACAAGTGAAGATACCTGCTCACAGCATGCGACTAGATCAAATTTCTCTATGTTCGGACTATGGTTCTGCTGCAAAGATGCCAGATCAAGCAATTGCCTCGTCATTTTCCTCATTTGCTTAGATTCCTCATAAATCGCTTCGATCGATTCCCGCTGGATTTTCTGGTCATTAGTACCCCAACGACGAAGCATATTGGCATATCCTTCAATGATGGTTATCGTTGTATTTAACTCATGCGATGCATCTGAAACGAATTGCTGCTGTTTATGAAAGTTTTCCTCCAATCGATCCATCATCCGATTAAAGGTTTCCGTCATATGGAAGAGCTCGTCGTTCGTTTGACCACGAGAAGGGATTTTCTTGAATACGAGACTGCTTTCAATTTCCCGCATTGTTACGATACTGTCCGATATTGGTTTTAATAAGGTTTTGGATAAGAATGACGCTCCGATTACGCTAAGAAGCACGGCTCCCCCGGTTGAGAAAAGAAGAATCGTTACGAGTAGGTTTATGTTAGATTCGAGAGTATCCATTTTCTCGACAATCTCAAATACACCGATGACATTGTAATCAGTTTGTATAGGCACTCTAACGACTAGGATTTTCTGACCATTAATATCGAGCAATTTGGAGTCGTTCCAGGACGAAAGATGAATTTGATTGAGATCGATATCCTGTTCTTCTTGGTATCTTCGAACAATTTTTAAGTCTGAATTGAATATCCTGATCATCGAATCTTCGGGTAGATAGCCCAAAATCTGGTTTTCTTTATCCGTACCCATAAGAGCAAGTGGTCCGATCTTCTCGATGATTTGTTCTGATTTATTTCGTAGTAATTCGATTTCATTGCGGGTTGCAATATTAATGAATAATAAATAGATAACAAAATCCACGCTCAATAATATTAATATGACGAGCGCGGAAGTGAGCAACGTGAATTTAGTTCTGAGCTTCAACTGTCCTCCTCCCTTACACAGTAACCCACCCCCCATATCGTATGAATGAGATTAACATCAAATTCTTGATCGATCTTTTTTCGGATATAACGGATATAGACATCAACTACATTCGTATCTCCGACAAAATCATAGCCCCAGACATGGTTAATGATCTGTTCCCTACTCATCGCATGATTTTTATTTTCCAATAAAAACACGAATAGATCGTACTCCTTGGGAGTGAGCTCTATCCTTCTTCCTTCCCGTATAATTTCTCTAGACACCTTATTCACGGTTAGGTTGTTAATCTGAAGTTGACTTAGAATCGCCTTATTCGATTGATCATCCGATCGGCTACGCATCGTGGATCTAATTCTGGCCAGAAGCTCTTCAATTTCAAAAGGTTTAGTAATGTAGTCGTTCGCTCCCTGATCGAGTCCCGATATCTTATCCGGTGTGGTATTCCGTGCAGACACCACGATAACCGGAGTTTGGATATCAACCTTTCTCAATCTTCTTAATACTTCGATTCCGTTTAATTCGGGAAGCATAATATCTAGAATAATGAGCCCCCACTCTTTCGCTAAGGCTTTATCCAGCCCTTCTCTCCCGTTATTGGCTATCATTACGGAATAACCTTCATGGGTCAGCTCCAATTCAAGCAGCCGGGCTATTTTATTCTCATCCTCTACGATCAACACATCTTTAGACAACGGAAAAACCCCCTTTCTTTTGCTTATTATGAGTAAAAAATGCCTATATAAGACAAGTCGTAGAAAGAAATTTGATAAAAAGCCTAAGCATAAGCTTAGGCCGTTTAAGAGGGGATGTCTTAGTCGTTTTCCGGAATGATCTTGCCTGTTGTCGCGTCAATTGTAAGTTCATGTTCTTTACTTGCCGCATCTTTGATCGTTACGGTATACGCGGTTACTCCATCTTCCGTTTCAAGCTTCACGCTAGTCACGTCACCTGCCGTTTGCTTAACGGCAATATCGATGCTCTGTTGCTTACTAATTACAGGCGCTTGTACAGCGTCGTCATTCACTTCTTTATCATTGTCTTGTTCACCTTGCACAGCGTCGTCATTCACTTCTTTGTCGTTGTCTTGTTCACCTTGCACAGCGTCGTCATTCACTTCTTTATCGTTATCTTGTTCGCCTTTCACACCGTCATCGTTCACTTCTTTGTCGTTGTCTTGTTGTACTTGATCCTTCTGAACGGGAGCCGTCTCATTTACGGTTATCGGAGTTGCTGCATTCGTGGAAGGCAATAAGGCTGCTCCCGCAATACCCCCACCAACGAGCGCAATAGCAAGGGCACTGACCATTAATTTTTTGTTCATCGTTAATTCCTCCTAGTTAATGTTTGATTACAGTCCCAATTGTAGTACAGGGTTCTGAGATTACTAAGTAATTACTATTAGAAATTGATGAGAAACGAATACTACGAATACTCAACCGCGTACTTTGGTACTTCGTTTATCAAGCATCCGTTGATATATTCCAATGGAAACAGCTAACCATGTGCCGCTCGCCAGATACCCACCTACAACATCGCTAGGATAATGGACTCCCAAATATATTCGACTAACTCCGATCGCTGCAATCATAATAGAACCAATAACGATAAGAAGAGTGCGGGTAAGCGCAACTCGAGCATGTTTCCACAATAGAAAACACAAGATACCGTAAAGGGTAAAAGCTGCCATGGAGTGCCCGCTGGGAAAGCTATATCCATTCGCTTCCACGATTCGATGTAAAGTTGGGCGTGCGCGGTGAAAAATCAGTTTCAATACGACATTCAATAGCGCAGAACCAACGACAACGCCAACAAAGAAAAGTAATTCCCAGCGAAACTTCAATACGGCATAAAGCACAACCATGATCATTATCGTAATTATCGTAATCGGAAGACCCGATCCAATAAAGGTAAAAAACTTCATGATAGGTGTTAAATAAACGTTCTCCTGTCCTTGGATAAGAGAAATCAACCTGTTATCGAACCCTGCAATATTCTGCTCGCCAACTAAGATTGCGATTAATGCAAATCCGGTAGCACAAACAAGGCTTATGATGAAGGATTCGGTAAAGATGAGTTTCAAGTTCATTGGAAGCTCCTTGGTAAGGTTATTAAGACGGTACCCTCATGTTCAACGCTTATAGGTGAATGCTCTGCGGGTAATTCTCAACTAATCTCAAGCTTGAATTTAATATTTGTTGGATCATATAAGAAAGCGCCTATATAGGCGAAAATGGCATACTTTCGAAAAGAGAGTTGCGTTGTACCTGAGAAACAACCCATAATATGACGAACACCCGGAATGAAATAAGCAATAATTAGAACTTTGTACCCGTATTTTTCAAAAAATGGAGTGCCTAATCGATATCCAATCCAATAGGAGAAGGTAATCCCTAGAGATGTCCCTGTACCAGCAGCAACAATACATAACAACCAATTAGGTTTTCCCTCAAAAGACGGCAAACCCTGCATAACTCATCAAAAGCTCTGCGGGGAGAGGTAGTGCGAGCATTTCAAGCAAAAGGGCAAAAAAGAGTACCCAATATCCGTAATGTTCCAATAAGTTGATTAACATACCTTATAGGTTACCCCATTTCAATACTACATATTTAAGCGTGAATAGACAGGGCGCCTTTCTTAGTCCTTCTGTTTTTCTCATGTATAGAGAAATACATCCATTTCTATAACAAATGAGCGTTTCCAGTCTAAATTAAACAGCCTCAGTCCTGTAGATTTCGGACTAAGGCTGCCTAATGTCGGTTTTTCTTCAAGGGAGTAACTTCAGATTGAATTGGCGGTTTCTTATTTAAAGGATTTCCCTTGCAGTGACATACCTTTTCAACCAAAACGGGGATTTCCACTTCGTAACCGTAACGCCAGGAGTTGACTTATACGTATTCAGCATATTGCCGTTTCCAATATCAACCCCGACATGTCCGATACGATTGTCCGAATACCTGTCTCTATGGAAGAAGATTAAGTCCCCTGCTTCGACATCGCGATGCCTGATCGAAACACCCTTGAGGGCTCGGGTCGTTCTAGGCAATCTTATACCCCTGCTTCCGTAAATATATTGCGTATAAGAGGAGCAGTCGAACCTGCGACTCCTAGGATAAGGAGTTGCTCCGAATCGATAAGGCGTACCTCTTAACCTAAAGCCTAAAGCAATGATGGATGGAGCAAGTTCGGCTTCCTGCTTAATTCTCATTTTGTTCCTTATATTGATTTGCTTTGGGATTGGATCGAAGTCGATAGTAGGGATCAACACCTTGATCCCGGAACCGATGGGCTCCTTCAGATTCTTATTGACGGCAGTAGTTTCTTGATCGTCGTATTGAGCAACCTGGAGATGCTCTTAAGGGTATCTCCTTTCAGCGTGACGAAGAAACGACCCGGTTGACGAATCAAGACGCGCTTAGCACTGCAAGTAAACTGCGTTTCAACGTTGAACAGCCGATTGACTGATCGCAAGATTATAAACAGGTCTTGACTCACAGTGATCAACGGATCGATTCTGAGCCGTATTCCTTCTTTGGTCGCAATGGACCCCTTTCTTGGAATGGAGACAAATTCCGAACCATCCGTAACCAAGAACCGATCCTCCGTGCTCCCTTTGGTGTCATGCTCCAATAACTCAGTACATCCACTAAAGGCAAGTAGTTGATTTTATTGTTAATAACTAGACGGATGTTGTTGAACACTCTCTTGCGCTTAGCAAAATAGTCTTTCTGGAATAAGATCAATTTGATCCTGAGCATCCGCATTGAGCTAGCACACGCCTCTGTCATACCGAGTTGATACATTTTATGTATATAGAACTAAAATTTCCTTTCCTAACTGAAAAAATGGCTGACGTCAATAAGAGATTCATGTGAAGTTTCTCATCGTTTTATAATAATCGGCGAAATGCCATTGGGAGACAAGCGTTAAGCCCTAACTAGAAAATATTGGATGAAAATGATGTGTTATGGTTATTTCAGGTGATCATCACTTTCTCAATTAACACACTCAAGGGAGGGCCATTATGAATACGAATCCTAAAAGACGTTTTGGCAAGTTATTGGTCGGTGCCACGTTGAGCCTTTCGATCGTTTTGTCGGCAGGCACAATGTTTACAAATACGAATTCGGCTTATGCTGCAAATTCATCTATCGCTGACAACGTGATTACGACTGGTAAGCAGTTCTTAGGTGTTCCTTATCAATTCGGAGCCAAATCGAACAGAACCAGCGCGTTTGACTGTTCTTCGTTCACGCAATACGTATTCAAACAAAGCGGGATCAACATCCCCCGTTCGTCCAAACAACAATCGAATGTAGGTATATTCGTGTCTAGAGGGCAATTGCAACCGGGTGATTTGGTTTTCTCGGATACCAATCGAGACGGCGTCATTAACCACGTAAGTCTCTATATCGGTAACGGAAAGCTTCTGCACACTTACAGGGTCGGTATCGGCGTTACGATTTCTAATTTCGCAGGAAGCACATGGGACAAGACATACGTTACAGCCCGCAGAGTGCTTCCGTAGAATGGACAACCTATCGTGATGACTTCGGTCGACAACGATTACGAATCCATAGCGTAGCACCTCCATGTTGATTAGACATTTCACACCACTTTTATGTAGCTAAGAGGTAACATCAAAAAAACCTACTTTATGGTTTTAACCACGAAGTAGGTTTTTTTGCTATTTACATCATTGTTGGGAAACGGAGTGTGCTTGCTTAAGTTGTGAGACGTGATGTGATCAGAAAGGTTGAGTTTAACTCACGACTTTTTGTCTATTTCTTAGCCGTGTTTTGAATCATCTCCATGACCTGATCTATCGTATTTTCACCATTATAATTAGCCATGTTCTGAGCGATGTCATCTCGTTTAGATGTTAGCAATTCTACGGCGAGGACGAAGGATTCATCATTTAATGCTTCCTCCTCAAGCACTTCTGCATAGCCTGCTTTTCTAAAAGAATGGGCATTTAATATTTGATCGCCCCGGCTAGCTGCTCGAGAGAGTGGTATTAACAGCATCGGTTTGCGGAGGGCTAGAAATTCAAAAATAGAATTAGAACCCGCTCTAGTTACAACAATATGTGCAGCAGCGATGACATCTGTTAGTTCATCATGAAGGTATTCAAATTGTTGGTATCCCTCCCATTCAATAGAAGGATCGATTTGGTCTTTTCCACAAATATGAACGATTTGGAACTGAGCTAGTAAGTGATATAGGTTGCCTCGTACAATCCCGTTGATTCGCTTAGAACCCAAGCTACCACCCATAATGAGCAAGACAGGTTTAGAAGGGGTGAATGTCAGAAATTCGAGTCCTTTAGTGGCATTCCCACTTCGTAAGTCATCACGGATAATAGATCCAACATAGGTGGCTTTATCACTCTTTAGCTCATTTAACGTTTCTGGGAAGGTTACGCACACTTTAGTTGCCAGAGGAAGAGCAATTCGATTAGCAAGACCTGGTGTAATATCTGATTCGTGTATGACGATGGGGACATTATTTAATTTTGCGCCAATAACAACAGGAACGGAGACAAAGCCGCCCTTAGAGAACACGACATCTGGTTTTATTTTTCTAATGAGTGAGTAAGCTTCGAATACACCCTTAACGATTCGAAAAGGATCTTTGAAGTTCTCTATATTTAAATATCTACGTAGTTTGCCAGTTGAAATGCCGTAATAATCGACATTGTCGAAGGGTTGAATCAGTTCTGCTTCAATCCCCGTTTTGGAACCCATATATGCAATGCTCCAACCCAGTTCCATGAACTTAGGGATAAGCGCCATATTAACGGTGACATGACCGGCTGATCCGCCGCCTGTGAATAAAATTTTCTTGGACATATTATGAACCTCGCCTTTTCTTAGGTAGCGAACGAAAGTGTTACGGCTACTCATTTCAAATCTAGTTGGGATTAACCTGAACCATTGCTTGTTTACCGCTAAGTTGTATACCTGATTGCTTAGTGCCTAGGGGCGCTAGTTCTTTGGTTAGGTTTTCAAGTAATTCTTTGGCTTTTATGCCTTCTTTACCTTTGATTCGTACAACAAGCATAACAGCATTACCCGATTTTAGCATGCGTTCAGCTTGATTCTTCTTCGTCTCGTAATCATGCTCCTCAATCTGTGGTGTCAGACGGATCTCTTTAACCTTAATACTCTGCGCCTGTTTGCGGCTGGCTTGTTGAGATTGCTGTGCTTCTTGTTTGGCTGAGCCTGCTCGAATTAGTTTGCAGGGCGGCGGACTGCTTAAGAGGGAGGTACATACTAGATCTACCTTGTGTTTCTTGGCCAGAGCTAGAGCATCAGCAGTAGCCATGATACCTAGATCCTCGCCATGGACTCCTGTTAATTGAACCTCGGATGCTTTGATTTTATCATTCTTAATCATATGGAATACACCTGAACTTTCACTTGGGATAATGATCCCATGTTAGCGCGTGGCAGGGCAAATATCAAATTTTATAGTATGTAGTAATTCCTTAGAACAAAGATAAGAGCCTACTCAGGGTAGCTATCCCGGGGCGATAAAAGGTCGTAGGGATGGTTCATCCTGCATAGGCTCTCTATCATTGGAGTATTCGTATAGGACGTACTGTTCTAAATGCTCTTTAATACGTTTTTGTCTCCAGACGCCGAGCAATAATAGACAGCGTGTAATTGACAATGAAATATAATAGGGCTGCTAGCAAAAGGGCTGGGATGACATAATTGAAGTTCTGTCCGCTTAAAATCTGTACATTATGCATAATCTCTGGTAGTGAAATGATGATAGCCAGAGAGGTGTCTTTAAGTAGCGAAATGAATTGACTGACCATGGGTGGGGACATTCGGCGAAGTGCCTGCGGTAGAATGATATTCCATAACGTCTGCATGTAACTGAGCCCAGAGGAACGAGCAGCTTCAATCTGCCCCTTATCAATAGAATTCAATCCACTTCGTACAATTTCAGAGATCATGGCCCCTTCGAATAACGTTAACGCTGCCACCGTTGACCAGAAGGGAGACATGCGTATGCCTAGTTGGGGCAGTACCAGTTGGATAAAGAATATAATGAGTAGGAGTGGAAGATTACGAATGGTATCTGAGAGAATAGCAGTTAATCGAGCAACAATAGGCATTTGAGTGTATCTTAAAGTACCTAATATAACCCCAAGTAGGAAGCTTAATATAATTGAAATTAGAGCGACCTCTAACGTAACTAGGAAGCCTTGCATAATATACTTTAGATTAGGATAAGAATAAGCTCCGATGAAATCCATGACAATACTAGCTCCTCTCCTCATCGTTATGAATTAGTTGTTGTCAGTTGTATTGAAGCGTCGTTCCAAATAAAGAACAGCGAAGCTGAGAGGAATAGTTAAGACTAAGTAGAATAAGGCTACGAAAGTATATACCGTTAAGGGGAGGAAGGTACTCAAGTTAATGAGATCGGCATAATACATTAAATCCATACCCGCAACAACAGCAAGAATAGAAGAGTTTTTGACTAAGTTAATGAACTGGTTACCGATGGCGGGTAGTACAATTTTAATGGCCTGAGGTAAGATGATATATAGCATGGTTTGGAGATAAGAAAGTCCGGTCGCCCTTGCGGCCTCCGACTGACCACGGGGTACGGATTGAATACCTGCACGGATAGCTTCAGCAATGAAAGAGGCAGTGTATACTGTCAGACCTAGCGTTCCAGACGTGAAGCCATCGAGTCGAATACCAAGAGAGGGCAGGCCTAGATAGAAAAAGAATACAACGATCAGGAGTGGAATATTACGAATAAACTCTACATAAATCGTCCCCATCCAATTTAGCGGTCGAAGAGGAGCAATTCGGCAGACAGCAACGACCGCTCCGAGAATAAAGCTTCCAATAAGAGCGATAATACTAATCTGTATCGTATTTAAGAAACCCTCCATATAACGGTCCCAGTTGTCGAACAAGAGATTAACATTAAATGTCCCCATATCGGTTCTTCGATCCTCCGTTCTGTCAGTAGACAAAAAGAGGAGAGGCTTATATCGCGTCTCTCCTTCGAGCCAAATATTTTATTATTCGGGTTTGACGCCCATCCATTGTTCGTATAATTTATCGTACTCGCCAGTATCCTTCAGTTCTTTTAATAAATCGTTGACTGTTGTTACGAATTCACTATCCCCTTTGCGGATACTATTCCATAAGGTTCGTCTGTGAACGTCCCACCCACCAATACATAATTAGGGTCTTGCTGCTGCATACCTAGTAGAATAGCGTTATCCGTGGTGAGAGCATCTCCCTTGCCGGCCTTGAGGGCTGTGAAGGCATCTTGGTAGTTCTCAAGCTCAAGTACTTCGGAATCAGGTGCCTTCTCGCGAATATTGGTCGCAGATGTAGAACCTTTAACAGCCAAGACCGTAGTTCCATTGGCTAGATCGGCGATGCTTTGGATGTCGCTCCCACTTTTCACTAGAAGAGACTGGCCTGCTTTGAAATAAACATCACTGAAATCAACTTGTTCTTTACGTTCTTCCGTAATAGTCATCGTAGCGATAATGAGGTCTATGTCGCCATTCTGGAGAAGGGGGATACGAGTCTTAGAAGTAACTTCTTTAAGTTCTATTTTTGTTTCATCACCCAGAATTTTTTTAGCGAGTGCTTTAGCGATATCAATATCAAAACCTTCCACATTTCCGGTTGCCGGATCTTTAAGTCCGAATAACTTGGTATCATATTTAACACCTACAACAATTTTCCCTCGTTCTTTAATCGCTCCGAGAGTGGTATCCTCCTTGGAACTACAACCTGTAAATATGAGGGCGGCAGCCATCAGTACGATCAGAGACAAATGCCAATGTAAGTTACTCTTCATTCTTCAGTTCCCCCTTCGATTCCAAACGATCATTTAATGATTAATCAAGCGACTAAGGAATGTGCGAGCGCGTTCTTCGTGCGGAGTGGTGAAGAAATCAGTGGATGTGGCTATCTCCAAAATATGGCCTTCATCCATAAATACGACTCGGTCAGCGACTTCACGGGCGAAGCCCATCTCGTGTGTAACGATGACCATGGTCATGCCGTTATGGGCTAGTGAGCGTATAACGTCTAGTACTTCACCAATCATTTCGGGATCAAGAGCGGATGTGGGTTCGTCAAATAGCATCATTTTTGGTTTCATTGCTAATCCGCGAGCAATAGCAACACGTTGCTGTTGTCCGCCGGATAGCTGGGAGGGGAAGCTCTGCGCTTTGTCTTCGATACCGACTCGTGAGAGATAGGACATGGCCGTCTGTCTCGATTCTTCTTTAGAGAGTCGTTGAACTTTGATGGGAGCTAGAATAATGTTATCGATGACTCTTTTATGTGGATAAAGATTAAAGTGCTGAAACACCATGCCGATGTCGCGGCGAAATTGATTAATATCAATCTTCTTATTGTGTAGAGGAACTCCATTAACGATTAATTGGCCTGAGGTAATGCTCTCGAGTTTATTGATGCAGCGTAGCAAGGTACTTTTACCTGAACCCGATGGACCGATGATAACTACGACTTCCCCTTCTTCAATCTGAAGGTTTATGTTCTTTAATACATGGAATGAGCCGAAGTACTTGTTAACGTTGTGAAATTCAATCAGTTAGAAACACCCCCTTATGGTAAGTATCTAGAGTTCGCTTTGGCATCATAATAAAGTGTAGTCTTCGTAAAAATATTATATGCGGATTGTTATAAAACATATTATTTTGGTTATGATGTAATATATAAAACCGAAGTTGCGTTTAAGTATGCGATAGATTGAAATGAGTTCTTGAAATTAATGACAGAGCAGCTTGCGTTTGGTTTCGGCATATGATACACTGTGTTTAGTTAAGAAACGTTGATCCTTTTCACATATTGAAAAGCAGATTCAGAATCAAGAGAATACACTTTTCAATGTGTGAAATTTTTTTATATGTAAGTGTAAAAAATGATCAGCATTAAATCAAATTTTTGGAGGAATTACAAATGCAAACAGGTACAGTAAAATGGTTTAACGCAGACAAAGGTTTCGGTTTCATCGAAGTTGAAGGTGGAAGCGACGTATTCGTTCACTTCTCCGCTATCACTGGCGACGGATTCAAAACTTTGGACGAAGGCCAACGCGTTCAGTTCAACGTAGTTGAAGGAAACCGTGGACCACAAGCAGAAAACGTTGTAAAACTGTAATTAAAACAAGACTGCCCTTAACGTCTGTTAAGGGCAGTTTTTTTCTATAATTACGAGCGTAAAGGTATTATTTTATCTTACGGATGCCGGTATTTTTACGTAAGGTATCCGTCTATACTTGTTTCGTTCTTAAAGTCTATTGAGGGGGTTGAGTATGAACTATCGCAAAAAATCGTTAGAGGAAATTCCGGAGGAAAGTACTTCGATTTGGTCCTGTACGAAAGAAGACTGTAAGGGCTGGATGCGTGATAACTTTGCATTTGAGCATGAACCGACTTGTCGGTTGTGTGATTCTCCTATGGTTCGTGATTCGAAGATGCTTCCTATACTTAACAATTCGAATGGTGACTTGAAGGCAATCAAGAAGGGCGTTCAAATTGATTAATTCCTGAATTGTATGACGAAATAAGAGTGATGTCCTATGAAGGATATTGCTCTTTTTTAATATGTTCGAAAGTATAAATAGTTATCCATATGTCATCGGTGTGTCCTTTGAGGATGGCATTTGTATAATTTGTTATATGACAAAAAGCCGCATTCCGTATTAATTTACAGAATGCGGCTTTTAATTATTGTAATTACTTTTTCTTGAGAAAAGCAGCCAGTAAGGATACGAGAGAGAGCGCTAAAGCTGCAATAGATATTATGAATAACGTGGTGTTAGAGTTGCTTGAAGCCTCTGTGGTATTAGAATTAGTTGCAGTTGCATCGCTAGGAGCCGTCGGATTTGTTGTCGAGTCATGACCATGAGAATCGTTGTGGGATGCTTCATTGCTTGCTGGTGCTGTAGTGACTTGTGTCATCGAGTGAGGCAAGTCGGACTTCTCATCGCCAGTCCATTCTACAATGCTTCCATCGTTATAATATTGAAATGCATCCCAGGCAATGACTTTATCCTCTTTAGGATTCTGGGCAACGAAATTAAATTGTTGAAATTCGCCTGCGGCGATCCCTTTACCTGTAGCACTCCATGTGATGGACATTATTTTTCCGGCACTATCTTTCTCTGTGCTTACTTCCCACTCGGGTACAGGTTGATATTGTTTGAAATCGACCTCAGCGGGAATTTTGAGTGTAACCTTAGTCGTAGGGATATCCTTCTCGACTGGAATTTTGATGGAATATGTTTCCCACGCACCGGGGGCAGATGTAGTGGGTTTGACAGTTACATGAGCGCTGGCAACACCACCAAATAATAATAAACTAGCAGCAGCGGTAATGAATAAAGTAGATAGTTTGGACTTTTTAATCAAGATAATTTCCTCTTTTCTGATGGTTTTATGAATATTAAAGTGCGGAATGTAATGGGTTATTCCGTTCCTACTCGGAAGGTGAAAGTAGTATCCCAGGACTCCAATGAATGCGTTAATACATGAACTTGAGCACTCCATCTTCCCGCCATGCTGATAAGATCCTCTTTACGTAACGGTGTAGAAGGGGTGATCGGAATAATGATTTCATACTTGCCCATATCCATATCTAGTGAAGTAAGGGTAAGTTTAATCTGTTGAACATCTGTGAATTCTTGCCCTGCAGCATTGTGAATATTAACCTCGAAGGTGTTATTCCCTGTTATATTAGGGCTAACTCCGAGAGAGATTCTATATCCATTATCTAGCTTGTGACTCTGATGAATCGGACCGGGGGAACTTAGTCCTGTTGGTATGTTGCTTAGAACGGCTGATAGGACAAGAACAACGACACCTACACTGAGCTCTGACCATATACTTCGGTTTAGTTCCTTATTCATCTGTTTACCACGGAATAAGTTAAACGCGGCCAATCCAATCATAATAAGCAGTAACCCTGACTTCATAAGCAAAATTTGACCGTATAAAGTGTGAAACAACGCATATACCGTAGGTATATGTTGAAAGCTTGCATAGATACCACTCACAATCAGCAGTGCCACAAGTATCGTTCCCCAGCGCGAGAACGTGCGTATGACCGAGAAATACACTTTCTTTCGATCTGGGCGATAGGTGGGTAGAGAAGCTTCGCCAGGTAAAATAGCAGCTAATGCCAATAATGAACCTAACCAGATGGAAACAGCCGATAGATGGACGAAATCCATAAGAATGGATATTACTTGATGTTCTGTTGTGGGTGCATGACCTATGAATGCTTTAGATAAAAGGATGCCGAATCCTAATAGCAAGGCTACGAAGGCACCATTTTTTCTGAAGCGTGAGCTTAAATGGTTACGATGAACAACAATCAATGTTCCACCAACTAGAACGATCAGTACCAATTGAACCATCCACACGGTACCAAAGCTTGTATGAATCATCTGACTTAACCACTCTGTGCTCCATACCTCGCTCCACCCGATCCTTGCGTCAATGGTCGTTTGTAATGGAAGACTAAGCAATATGCTCAGAGCAATGCCGAAATACGAAGTCCATAGAAGTCGGCGGCTACGCTGCGGTAAAAGGAAATTTCCTTTCGGGTTGGCCGGATACATGAACAAATAGAAACTGAGAATGCCCATGAAGAAAGCGATGCTTAAATACAGTAACCAACGAATGATGATTAAATCTAATCCAGGGAAGTAACTAGAAGTTGTTTTTGTAGAAGGAAGAGGGTTCCCATTCTCGTTATTCCCCATCTGAAATTGAAGGGTTCCTTCTATGGGGTGACCATCCCCTGATACTGCCTTCCATACAATAACGTAATTTCCATCCGGTAAATCAGGTTTCACACTGGCCTCTAATACGGATGGACGATCTTCTGCTACATGAACATCGTCTAAATCTACACGATCTCCGGCTGAATTGATAACCTGAACGGAATGGAATGCCGGCTGAATAGATTCATTAAATTGAAGTGTGACCTGGGCTGGAGATTTCGTTAATACTTCATTATCGGAAGGACTTGATTGTTGAAGAAAAGCATGCGCATAGGTGGGGGTCGGAAGCAGTAACAAGCATATTGCAAACACCATAATTCCCATGCACAGTAGCCTTTGAATCTTTTTCATATTGCAACACCTTCTCATTAGTACTTAGGAGATTATTTTATCTTGATTATGTGTAAATTGTAATGACTCTAATGGGCTATATAGCCGGAATGCTGAAAGATATTGTAGCTCATAGGAAGGAGTGCATTATAAGCAACGAGTGTAATGGACGGATGAATTGGAATGATAAAATAAACTTTAGGGGTGAATATATTCCATAATTACCCGGATCTCTTGTGACTTTAAGATGGACAAAGAGGAAAGGGAGGGATGATGAACGAATCAGTCACAATATTTCACTATCACACATTGATTATGGGAGAAATGAAGAGACGTCATTATAACGTTGATATTGTATGGGAAAGACCGTTATATCGAGGTAAATTATGTGATCTATGGTCTGAGGATGTTCTAACGGTAACAATATTTGCAAGAATGTATGGATAACTTGTCCGCCAAGGGCATTATGGCGACATCCATATAGATGAAGTAGGAAGTAAGAGTATATGGGAGGATGTCTTTGACTCGGTAGGGTGAGTCTGGCTCCCATGTGCTCAGCCTGTTATATAGCAGGAGGGCGGCGCTTAGGTTGTTTTCACTATGACTCCTTAACCTCTATAATTAGAGAAGAAGATATCGGCCAAGTCAAAAACCAATCAGGAGTGATTAAGTTAATGAACCAAGCTGTGTTGGAACGTCGTAGTGAAATCCTGAAAAAGAACATTCATGAAATGATTCTTCAGGATAATCAGAATGGAATCAGCCACCAAAAGAGTAACTTGTTACAGCATATGATTAAAGAACTTCATCAAACTTCGCATGAAATGAATGCGAGAGGTAAGTAAAGTAATACCTAATTCTTAATCGGTCTCTTTATAACGAATATGATTTCTACGAGAAACGGTTACTGTCCTTTTAAGGAGGCGAAGCCGTTTCTTCTTGTATAATTCATTCAATCACCGCTTACAGGCTTCAAGTATCGAATTTTGCCTTGAGCGTCGTCTCCTCTTTCCAGATTAAATAAAAACGGCCTTTATTCGCATCTGCGAAGGGGCCGTTTTTATTTAAAGATTTCGTACCAATACAAGGATAATTCTATTGTGAATATTATCGTTTTGAGGCGTTGAAATAAATTTGGTGTAGCACAATCCTTATTGCCGTAATGTTCCCAATGTCATTTCGTTTGCTGTGAGCCAGTTCATGTAAGAACACATGTTGCAATTGATCATCACTTAAGCTGTTTAAAATGGTGTGGGGCATAATCAACTGGATTTCATAATACCGAAAAGAGTCGGTGTTCTCAAATTATAAGATTCGACAAGAGCAATGGGTCTATTTATCGACATCATTTTTTTGCATTTATCGAAAAGCTACAGTACTTTTACATTGGTTATCGTAACAGTCTCTTTTTTCAGCTTTTGGGCAAATTTCCTATTGATCTGGATTGTGTATATTCCCAATAAACAGAACCCAACCAGCCATATAACCAATACATATCGGTAAATAGATTGCGTAGTAGGTTCCGGTGCAACAGCGCTTGCAAGTATTTCTTCCTGATTAACTTGTACAACCGATTGAACTGAATCCGTATAACCGATCCAATTATAGATACTGAATTCGCTCTCTGGGCTCCATGGCAGAATTAATCTTACAATAACCAACAACCACATTAAGTAATGCCATCTTGGTTTCAGACGATGCTTTAGCACGTGCTGCATCATTACAATTAGCACAACCAAAACACTTGCCATGACCGAGACAGACCATACCCAATCAAAGAGATTAATAAGGTGTTCTGTTATTCGGTTCACATTCACCCTTTCCTTTCCTTAGTCGAGTCAATGATATAACGTCAGCTACAATGCAAATATGTAAATCCTTCATTCTGTTTTGTCATTAAGGATGTTCTTTAATTCTTTAATATCTTCCGGAGATAGTCGTTCTTCTTTCAAAAAGTTAACAAGCAACGGCTTAAATGCGCCGCCGTAGATTCTTTTGAGGAAGGATTCGGTCTCGGACTTCACACATTCGTCTTCGGATACTAACGGGAAATAGGAATACACTCTGTTTTCTTGTGAATACGAAATGGCATGTTTTTGAGCTAATCTGTTTAATAACGTTCTTACTGTATTAGGCTTCCAATCCGTTTGATCTTCTAAAGCCTCAATCACTTCATTTGCCGTACAAGGTGCCTTGGCCCAGAGAATTTTCATTACTTCCCATTCCGCATCAGATATCTGGGGAACACTTTTCACAGGTTTACCTCCTAACTTCTATTTGACTACAAGTGTAATACTCAATTGTTAAATATATACTCAAAAAACGAAACATAAGCTACTCTCTACATAAATGGCAAGAAGTCGCTTTGAGCAATGCAGTCCGAGCAAGGAGAATAAAAAAACCACTCTGAAGAAGAATAATAAAATAAGTGGATTGTTATAACACTTGATATACCCACTGGGGGTATGTTAAGATAGAATTACATCCTAGGATGTGTAGATGGAGCAGGAGGTATACCCATGGAAATCGGTAATGAAGACAATACACCGGAACAGTTGAAGACTCCTGAAATTGAGACCGATCATTGTCATACAGAAGCTGCTGAGAGACATAGCCATCACTCAGATCAGACCAAGAGTAACCTCGTAACTCGCTTAAATCGTATTGAGGGCCAAATTCGTGGTATTAAAGGAATGATTGAGAAGGATACGTATTGTGATGACGTGCTTAATCAGATTGCAGCCAGTCAAGCAGCATTAAATGGTGTAGGTAAATTATTGCTTGAAGGACATATGAAGAGTTGTGTCGTGGAGCGTATTGAAGCCGGAGATCATGATGTTATTGACGAACTACTGAAGACGGTCAACAAATTAATGAAATGAACATAGGAGGAAATGAATATGCAACAAGCAACGTTAAAAGTGGAAGGTATGTCTTGTAATCATTGTTTGAACGCAGTAGAAGGAGCAGTTAAGAGTGTGGGTGCGGTTGGTAAGGTTAACCTGGAACTCAAGAATGTAACTGTTGAATATGATGATACGAAAGTAAATCTAGACACGATCAAGGAAGCCATTGTTAACCAAGGGTATGATGTAGTTTAATTTAATTAGAGGCGCGGGTAGAGGATTGTATAATTCTCATAACCGCGCATTCTTTTTAGTGTTATTATACCCTATAGGGGTATTGTATTATAAATGGTGGATCCTCAGGAAGGGGAGAGCGTGAGATGACAAATTCTCAAAAGACGGGTGAAAAGCAAGTTTCGTTGCAAATTACGGGTATGACTTGCGCGGCATGTGCGACGCGGATTGAAAAGGGCTTAAGTCGGATGGAAGGGATAGCGGGAGCTAACGTGAATTTGGCGTTAGAGCAGGCCTCTGTCACCTTTAATTCTAATCAGATAGATATACAAGCTATTGAGCAAAAGATTGAGTCTCTTGGTTATGGCACATTGAAGGAAACGATGGATTTCGAGATTACAGGCATGACCTGTGCCGCATGTTCAACTCGGATTGAAAAGGGACTTAACAGAATGGAAGGCATTACACAAGCCAATGTGAATCTAGCTCTCGAAACGGCTCATGTTGAATATGCGCCTGATCGAATAACGGTTAAGGAAATGATGGATAAGGTAGAACAACTTGGCTATAAAGCTATTCCGAAGCAGGAGGCGAGCGATACAGCCGATCTGCGCCAACGAGAAATGAATCGGAAGAAATGGAAATGGATTATCTCAGCATTACTTTCATTGCCCCTACTTTGGGCAATGGTGGGTCATTTTTCATTTACTTCATGGATTCCCGTTCCATCATTATTCATGAATCCGTGGTTCCAGCTTATTCTGGCGACACCTGTACAGTTTATTATTGGCGGTCAATTCTACATGGGTGCATACAAGGCACTACGTAACCGTAGCGCTAATATGGACGTATTAGTGGCGTTAGGGACATCGGCCGCTTATTTCTATAGTCTGTATCTCACGATAGATTCATTGAGTATGTCGATGAACCATCAAGTAGAGATGTATTATGAGACAAGCAGTATTCTTATTACGTTGATCTTAGTGGGCAAGTGGTTCGAAGCTGTAGCGAAGGGGAGATCCTCAGAAGCGATTAAGAGCTTAATGGGATTACAGGCTAAGACGGCTTTAGTTGTTCGCAATGGGGAAGAGATCAGTATTTCTATGGAAGGCGTTGTGGTTGGCGATATTATTATCGTGAAGCCGGGTGAGAAGATCCCTGTCGATGGTAAGGTTGTTGAAGGGATTTCTTCTATAGATGAATCTATGCTTACGGGTGAAAGTATACCTGTAGAGAAGAATATTGGCGATCCTGTGATTGGAGCTACACTGAATAAGAATGGTATGCTACGTATACAAGCGACTAAAGTCGGTAGAGAAACAGCGCTTGCTCAGATTATAAAGGTCGTAGAAGAAGCGCAAGGATCGAAAGCGCCTATTCAGAGGATTGCTGATGTGATCTCAGGTATCTTCGTACCGATTGTAGTGGCGATTGCAGTCATTACGTTCTTGGTATGGTATTTGGTTGTGGAGCAGGGACAATTCTCTAGTGCGCTAGAGAAAGCCATTGCGGTGCTCGTCATTGCTTGTCCATGCGCGCTAGGTCTGGCAACACCCACTTCTATTATGGCTGGCTCAGGCAGAGCTGCGGAATATGGCATTCTTTTTAAAGGTGGAGAGCATCTAGAATTGGCACAGGGAATTGAAGTCGTTGTATTGGATAAGACCGGCACAGTGACTCATGGTAAGCCTGTCTTAACAGATGTCCTACCTGCGGACAGTATGACAGAAAGTGCCATGCTTCGGATGACTGCTGCTGTCGAGAAGCATTCTGAGCATCCACTAGCGGATGCCATCGTTCAGGGGGCTCTTCTTCGAAGTAATGGCTTAGAACTTCCTGTGGCGAAGGAATTTGAGAATATTCCTGGATATGGTGTGAAGGCTTTTGTTGATGGTCGTAAAATGCTAGTAGGTACACGTAAACTAATGGCTGAGAATGGAATTGATCTAGGTACAGCGAGTGAAACAATGAATCAACTTGAGACGGATGGCAAGACAGCCATGCTCGTGTCTATTGACGGTAAATTTGCGGGAATTATAGCTGTGGCTGATACCATTAAGGAGACTTCTAAAGCGGCAGTGTCTAGGCTGCAAAGCATGGGCATTGAAGTCGTTATGATCACAGGTGATAACAAACGTACAGCAAAGGCGATTGCTGATCAGGCAGGAATTAAGTCTGTACTTGCAGAAGTCTTACCCGAAGGTAAAGCTGAGGAAGTGAAGAAGTTACAACAGGGTGGAAAAGTCATTGCTATGGTAGGTGATGGTATTAATGATGCACCAGCCTTGGCGACTGCTGATGTTGGGATGGCGGTTGGTACAGGTACAGATGTAGCAATGGAAGCCGCTGATGTAACATTGATGCGCGGTGATCTGAATGCAGTTGCTGATGCTATTGTGATGAGTCGTAAAACGATGAGTAACATTAAGCAGAATTTATTCTGGGCACTTGGATATAATGCAATAGGTATTCCGATAGCAGCAGCAGGATTTCTAGCACCTTGGCTTGCGGGGGCAGCTATGGCATTCAGTTCAGTCTCTGTTGTTCTGAACGCTCTCCGTCTTCAACGTGTGAAGTTGTAAGATTGTCCTTGTTCATTCTTAAGTAGTATTTATTTTTTTGAAAATTAGGAGCGTTGGAGCCATGAGTAATAATGTGAATGACACCCTTGCTTTACTAATGAATCATCGATCTATTCGCGCTTATAAAGATACCCCAATCAGCCAAGATCAGCTTGCATCGATTGTGGCTGCAGGTCAGATGGCTTCGACTTCAAGTAATGTACAGGCGTATTCCGTTATTGCTGTAACAGATACAGAGGTCAAGGGTAAGCTCGCGAAATTAGCGGGTAATCAGGTCTATATTGAGCAATGCCCCGTGTTTCTGGTGTGGTGCGCGGATTTATATCGGTTAAAAAAGGCGTCAGAACCGCATCTTGGAGATACATCCTTCGAGGACTCTACAGAGAATTTCATTGTTGCAACTGTAGATACAACCCTTGCTGCCCAGAATACCGCGGTCGCCGCTGAATCGTTGGGACTTGGCATCGTCTATATTGGTGGTATTCGTAATCAAATTGCTGAGGTGTCTGAGTTGCTCGGGCTACCTGAGCTGGTATATCCTTTATTCGGCATGTGTATTGGATACCCTGAACAGGAGTCGGGACTCCGTCCAAGACTTCCAATGAAGGCTGTTCTGCATATGAATGGATATTCCAAAGAGCAGAGCGTGGAAGAGACTAAGGCTTATGATGCTACCACGAGGCAATACTTATTAGAAAGAACCAACGGTCAGAATGATGCCACCTGGTCACAGATGATGGCAAAGCGATTGGCAGAGCCAACACGCATGCATATGAAAGACTTCTTGGATAGCAAGGGATTCATGCAGCAATGACAGTTGGGGATACAAAAGGATAAAATAGACTAATCACACCAAGCCATCCTTCAAAAGGGTGGCTTTTTCATGTGTACGGTTTATATAGACGAATTTATAGGTTGTAGAATCGCCGAGTATTGTCATACATCAATTTACGGGCTTCACTCACGGGGAGACCTTGTAATTGGCTCCATTTCTCGATAACCGTTGACACCATCTCCGGATGGGTCATTTGACCGCTAAAGGGACCCTCGAAGGGCCACGGTCCATCCGTCTCTGCCATGACTTGATCTCTGGGATAGAGTCTGGTTAGTTCTTGAATTTCGGGTTCGTAGACAATATCAGGGGTGAATGAAATATAATATCCGTTATGAATCATTCGCTCTACGGTGTTCGCAGATCCCTTGAACCAATGGAAGTGTGCACGTGTGACGTTATACTGCTCTAATAAGTTACAAGCAATATCAGCATCCTCATATACCGCGTGCAGTATAATAGGCTTCTTGTGAATGCTGGCAAAAGAAATAAAGCGCTCCAGAAGAGTTATATAGGCCGCATGGTTAAAGGGTAGGCCTGCTTCCTGCGCTTCTAATCTTGAATAATACGGTAATCCGACTTCGCCTACAGCGACCATCTGCTCAATATGCTCCTTCATCCATGAGAATAACCGAACGATCTCATCTTCTTGTGGGAGTGGCTGTTCCGGATGGAAGCCGAAGGCTGGGTGAATAAGTGAGGGATACTTCTGGGCCAGCTTTAGATTATGTTGACTCGATTGCCGATGCATGGAGACTGCAATCACAGCGGCAATGGAGGGCCTTAAGCTTGTAAGCAGAGCATGCTGTTGTTCTGCCGTATAGGTATCAAGGTGAATATGGGCATCAATGAAGGGAGCGAGTGAAGCATCGTCTTCTGCGATCCGTTGTTGATTACGAATGTCCATCATAGCATTCCCTTCAATCGTTGCATTTTTTGTTGCTCCTCCCGCATCCATTGGGAAAGCTCACGTTTTAGCTTGAGGAAGGCGGGATCATCGGTCATCTCTTCTTTGCGTGGACGTGAAAAAGGGACATCTACGGCGTGTAGTACCGCAGCAGGTCGGCTGGAGAATACGTATATACGGTTCGAGAGAAGGAGCGCCTCCTCAATATTATGGGTGATGAATAGTACAGAGCGTCTACTTTCCTCCCAAATATCGAGTAGCCAACGTTGCATATCACTTCGAGTTAGGGCGTCTAATGCGCTGAAGGGCTCATCCAGACACATCAGTTCTTGAGGGCTAAGAAGTGCACGTAGGAAGGCTACTCGTTGCTGCATCCCCCCAGACAACGTATGCGGATAGGCTTTCTCAAATCCAGTCAGTCCTACTTTGGAGATCCAATGACGTGCTTCTTCCCGAGCTTGATTTTTTGGAATTCCACTTACTTCTTGAGCTAAGATGACGTTATCTTCAATGGTTCGCCAAGGAAATAGGGCAGGCTGTTGCGGCATGTAGCTGACAAGACCCTTTTTACCTGTCACCTCGCGGCCGTTCATTCGTATCGTGCCCGTCTCTGGTTGAACGACACCGCCAATAATATGAAAAAGGGTACTTTTGCCACACCCGGATGGGCCAATAATGGATACGAACTCGCCAGGGGCAACGGTTAGAGAAACCTTATCTAGCACGGGGAGGTTTTGTTTACGTCCGCTGAACCCCTTGGTAATATTGTGAACTTCTAAGGCTAGTGGCGTAGCGGGTAGATCTTGATATAGCATACTATTTATTTGCTGTTCCATGACTAGGTGCACACTCCTTTCGCGAATGAAGACACAAGTGCTTCTTATCCTAAGTTCACTAACGATCTTGACGTGGACTCCAGCGTACGAGTCCTTTCTCTATTAGGACAATGGCTGTATGCATCAATAGACTGAGAATAACGATAATGGAAATACTTAAGAACATACGATCCGTACGGTAGCTAGCTTTTTGCAGCATCATATAGTAGCCAATACCTTTGTCAGAGCCAACCCACTCGGCAATGACGGCGCCCATAACACTGTAAGTTGCCGCGATCCGAATGCCTGAGAATATGGAAGGTAGAGCATGTGGAAGCTCCAGCTTGGTAAATATTTGACCTTTTGTAGCGCCGATCATTCGCATATATCCCAGCATGGTTCGATCTGCTTGTCTAAATCCATCCATTGCAGCAACAGCTACGGGGAAGAAGCAGACGAGCGTAATGACGATAAATTTAGGAAGTAGGCCAAATCCGAACCAAATCATAAGTAATGGGGCAAGAGCAATAGTAGGGACATTTTGACTCAATATGAGAAGTGGATAAAGGGCAGAATGAAGAAAGGAAACTCTATGTAGCACGAAGGCGATTAAAAGTCCCACCGCTGTTCCGATAGCAAATCCACCTAAGGTCAGCTTTACTGTAGCTAGCGTATGTTCCCATAACCTTGCAGATTGAGCAGAAGCCTCACGTGCAATATCTGATGGGGCTGGGAGAATCCAATCTTCGATGTTAAAGAGTGAAGTACTGAGCTGCCATACCGTCAAAAAGATAAGGACCGCCACTAAGGGCGGCCACACTTTGTTCCATATGAAGCTCATGGACGATATTTCTCCGTTAATTTACCCATACTTATACCTTTTGGATTGTGGGCAATTTTAATTTGAGAGATAACACTAGGGCTACCTGCGGCTATAAGTGCTTCATGCATATTCTTAACAATACTCAGCAACTCATCCAGCTCGCCTTCCATAGTGGTCTCTAGAGGATGAACCTCATGCTTAATACCGGATTGTTGTATGACTTCAATGGCGCAATCTACATAAGGAATAGAATCCTCATTATTGGGTGTTTTAGGGATTACTTGAATGCTTAGTAAAGTATTAGCCATGGTGATATCATCCTTTCAAAGTGAGGGTGTAGTTTATTGTTTTTCCTGAGGTAAAAAGTCATTCGTATAAGCACTTTCAATCTCGAGCGGTTTATCCAGAAGCTTATGTTTGTACATCCAATCGGAATACCCTTGCCATATTTCTGATTTTTGTTCTCCCCAATTCTCAGCATCATCTTTATAGCGAGGACTTAGCCATTTCTGACTAGCGAGGACTAGCTCTTTGTCTAGATCGGGTACAGATGTACTGAGAATTGTAGCTGCTTCTGCAGGTTTATCAATCGCATACTGATACCCTTTGGACGTTGCACTCATGAAAGCTTTTACGAGCTCGGGATCATCTGCAATCTGTTTCTCATTCGTCACAATGACAGGTGTGTAATAATCAAGCTCTTTAGCGTAGTCTTTCACATATAACATATCAAGGGGCTCTCCACGAAGCTCCGCTTCAACTCCTGTCCATGCATAGAAGATCCATGCGAAATCAATATCACGCTTCACAGCTGTGAAGTAATCAGCCTCGCCCATATTCACTATTTTAACTTTCTTAACATCGCCTTTATCATTCTCCATGATAGAGTTCATCACAGCTTCTTCTACTGGAGAACCCCATCCCCCGTAAGTTTTGCCTTCGAAGGCTTTCGGAGTCTGTATATTGCGATCCACAGGTGCAGCAAATCCAGAGGTGTTATGTTGTATGACTGCCGCAATGGACACAAGAGGTACACCTTGGATACGTGCCTGAGTGACTGCCTCTTGATAGCTAATACCAAAAGGGATGGCTCCTGATGCCACCATCGTATCCGATCCTCCAGCACCAGGCTGAATGATCTCAACGTTTAATCCTTCTTCTTCATAATAGCCTTGATCCTTAGCTACATAGAGTCCAGTATGATTCGTATTAGGAGTCCAATCCAGAACAACTTTAACATCCTTTAATGTCTTAGGTGTGGATGGAGTCTCACCTGCTGGTGTCGCTGCTTGTTGATTCGTCTCGTTGTTGCTAGATGTCTGTTTCTTACTGGTTGCTCCGCATCCTGTTACGACTATTACAAGCATACATACGAGAAGTAACATTCCTATTTTTCTCATTTCTTTCTCTCCCCTTTTGTGAAATATACTATGTTATTGTGCAACAAAAAAAGCGCCCCGTAGTCGGGACGCATATGGGCGCAAGATAGAAATATGGATGAACCATATCGGCTAGTTCCTACGCTGGCATTATCCAGATCAGGTATAAGGGTCAGTGTCTTGTGGGACACACTCTCAGCCGGCCAATTCCAGCACCCCTGTACTTATGAAATTAGATCATTTCAACGAGTATTATAGTCTACAACGGAAGAGGTGTCCAGTAACTCTGACACGCTAACTAATGATATCCCTGAATTGTCTGATCATATTTATGTTGAGCTCGAAATGCAGCAATACTGAGCAGGAACAGACCTACAGTGAAAACTGCAAGCATACCAGCGGTTTGGTTGACCACTAGATGATCCATACACCAGCCAATGATTAAGGGAAGGACAGCACCACCTACACCTCCAGCGGCAATTAGAATGCTTGTGGTTGACTCCTCTGTACCGGGCATAAGCTTGTTAGCAAATACTAATGTTATGGAGAAAAGACCCGACATGAATAGACCCAGTAGTGTGATAACGGTAAAAGCAGACCAGATCTGATTCGTGAATGGGAAAAGAGTAAGTAGGATGAGGGCGGCTAGACTACTTATGAGTACATAGGAACGGTAGCGTATTTTCTCTGCTATATATCCTGCAAATAGGCGACCGATAGACATTGCAATCCAAAAGAAGGTGACACTAAGTGCAGCCCCTGCTTTGTCCATACTCATCTTCTCCACAAGCATAGATGGCATGAAATTGGCTAAGCTCATTTCTACGCCAACATATAGAAAGAAGAAGACAACAAATATCACTAGCGTTCGTTTTTGGCCCTTGTGATACACCGCTGCTTTAGGTTGTTTCGGTTGTTGAGTGCTTACGTCTCGTACATTCAATATCGAATCTAACGTTCCGAAGGAACCTTTAGCCCAGAATATAAATGTAATGAGGGCAAAGAGGGACACGACAAGAAATGACCAGCGCCACCAGCCAAAGTAGATCATACCACTAGCTAGCAGTGGCATAAGCATAGCACCTACGCCGAAGAATACTTCGAGCCTGCTCATGGCTACAGCGGTCTGATGGGTAACCCCTGTGATAATGATGGTTCCGATGACAGCCTCGATCATTCCGAACCCAAATCCTGCGACAATTCCAGTGACATACATCCATTCCCAAGGGGGAAGGAGGGTGTATACGGATTCGGCAACAAAAAGTGCAGCTAGGGCAAGAAGGAGACTACCCTTTTTTCCGAGACGGCGGTTTAACCATGGGGAGAGCATCACGCCACCCAAGAAACCGGCAAACTGAGCAAAGATGAGTTGCCCACCTTCACTGTATTCACGATCATAATGTTCCAGAATGACTGGAAGCACAGAACCAAGTACGACATGTGCCAAACCAATTAAAAAATAAGACAAACAACCAATCCAAATTAAGCGTTTCATAAGATGACTTTGAGCTCCTTTTCAAGACAATAGATCCTATCCATCATACCCTAATATGAAGCTGTTCGTCATGGTAAAGTCACAACGTATGATAAAGAGGAGATGGCTCGAAAATAGTGTAAATGGGTACATTACTCATACATGCGTTTTATCACTCCATATAAGAAAAGGAAGAGGTTATGACATCATGTTAGATAAAACTAGAATAGAACAGGAAATTGTCAAAGCATTGGATCACAATAAAATTTGCTCGTTTGCTACGATAGAGGGGAATAAACCGAAACAAAGGTACATGGTATTGTTTAATGAAGGGTTAAGCTTACACTTGGCTACGAACCGCCAAACACATAAAGTTGAAGAGTTAGAGGAAAATCCCCATGTGTCCTTGCTAGTGGGCTATGAAATAGGCGGAAGTAAGGATGTCATAGAGATCGAGGGAATTGGTTCTATATGTACGGATGACAGTCTACGAGAGAAAGTATGGAGTCCTGAACTTGAGAAATGGTTTACAGGACCCAATGATCCCAATTATGTCATTTTAGATATTAAACCGACTCGTATGGCGTATACAGGTCAAGATAATGATAAGCGTGAATGGATCGTATAAATCATGTGAATTGATTTCATAGATGGTTCAAGAGTTCTAATGTAATGCCTGGGGCAGGGTCCTCAGGCATTGTTTGTTATGCGAGATAAATATATCTCTTTATTTTTAAGATGACTCGGTATAAACTCTAGGAGGGACTAAGTAATACATAATATGATTAAGGGGAGATACTATGTTTAACTCGCACCACAAAACGCTGAAGGTTGTAGCATCAACCGCTGTTGCTTTCAATTTGTTTGCGCTTTCATTTGCTCCGGTCCATGCAGCGGGAGATAGTGCAATGGCTAAGCTACGGATTATGGAAACAACGGATTTGCACGTCAACGTCGTGAACTATGACTATTATGCTGATAAGGATACGGATCAGTATGGATTTGCCAAGACAGCTAGCTTGATTAAGGCTGCAAGAAAGGAAGCTAAGAACAGTCTTCTTTTTGATAATGGAGATTTGATTCAAGGTAATCCTCTTGGAGACTACGTAGCAAAAGTAGACCCACTGAAGAAGGGTGAAATCCATCCTGTTTACAAGGCTATGAATTTATTGGATTATGATGCTGGTAACCTCGGTAATCATGAATTTAACTTCGGTCTGGATTTCTTGAAGCAATCCTTAGAAGGTTCTAACTTCCCATACGTTAATGCGAATCTTTACATTGCAGATGGAGATAAAGATGAGAGCAATGATAAGAACTATTTTACTCCCTATCAAATTCTAGATAAGAAGATTACGGACGAGGCAGGCAAAGAGCATACCCTTAAAGTGGGTGTGATTGGGTTCGTTCCTCCACAAGTATCTCAATGGGATAAGGCTAATCTAGAAGGTAAGATTGTGGCTAAAGATATTGTAGAAACAGCTAAGAAATTTATTCCTCAAATGAAGAAGGAAGGCGCAGACATCATTGTTGCTATTCCTCATTCTGGATTTGAAGAAATTCCACAGACGCCTTTAATGGAGAACTCTGTATTGTATTTAAGCCAAGTGGAGGGCATTGATGCTATTCTATTTGGACATGCACATAAAATCTTCCCAAGCGCTGACTTCAAAGATGCTAAAGGCGTAGATATTAAGAAGGGTACCATTAATGGTGTTCCATCCGTAGAACCAGGTTACTGGGGAGATCATCTTGGAATTATTGATCTTGATTTGAAGCAGGTTGACGGAAAATGGATTGTCGTTGATTCAGCAGTTGAAGCGCGTCCGATCTATGACATTGCCAATAAAAAGTCTCTGGTGGAGGCGGACCAAGCCGTCGTAGATGCTGTGAAAGATGAGCACAAACAAACGTTAGACTATATTCGGGGTCCAGTAGGTAAGACTAGTGCAGCAATTAACAGCTACTTTGCCCTAGTACAAGATGATCCATCCATTCAGATCGTGACTAATGCTCAGAAGTGGTATGTGAACAACAACTTACAAGGAACTGAGTATGAGAAATTGCCGGTACTATCTGCAGGTGCTCCATTCAAAGCAGGAGGCCGTGCAGGAGCTTCTTATTACACGAATATTCCAGCAGGTACAATCGCGATTAAGAATGTGGCAGATCTTTACGTATATCCAAACACCGTTCATGCGGTATGGGTAACAGGTGCAGAATTGAAGGAATGGCTAGAATGGTCTGCTGGACAATTCAATCAGATTGACCCAACTAGCAAGGCAGAACAGAATCTAGTTAACACGGAGTTCCCTACTTACAACTATGATGTTATTGATGGAGTTAACTATCAGATCGATGTGACTCAGCCAGCTAAGTATGATGCTAAGGCTAACATCATTAATCCATCCTCTAATCGTATCAAGAATTTGGAGTATCAAGGTAAAGCGATTGACTTAGAACAGAAATTTATCGTTGCAACGAATAACTATCGTGCTTCAAGCTCGAAGCTAGCTAATCCAGATGGCAAACGAATTGTAATGGCAGCACCAGATGAGAATCGCCAAGTCATTATTGATTATATTCGTGAAGAAGGTACAATCAATCCTACAGCAGATGGTAACTGGTCACTAGCTCCTATCAATGATACTGTGAATGTTACATTTGTATCTTCTCCAGATGCACAAGCTCTAGCGAAGAACAACAAAGCAATGTCATATATAAGCACAGGGGCAGATGGTTTTGCAAAATATA
Source organism: Paenibacillus sp. (assembly GCA_036496075.1). GTDB lineage: Bacteria > Bacillota > Bacilli > Paenibacillales > Paenibacillaceae > Paenibacillus_AQ. The sequence goes on from DASXLR010000094.1 coordinate 37,887, forward strand.
GCTTGAAAATGGTAGGTCAATCAGGCGAAGTTACGACCCCAGTGGCTCCAATTGAACCAACCAAACCAGCACCAACGAAACCAGTACCAACAAAACCAGCACCAACAAAACCAGCACCAACAAAACCAGTGCCAACCAAACCCGTAACACCTCCTGTTCAGAAGCCGGAAGCTTCAAAGGTTGTATATGTGATTAAAAAGGGTGATAACCTTTACCGTATCGGTCAAAAGTATGGCGTTGATTGGACGGTCATTGCTAAGTTCAATAAAATTACAGATGTACATGCCCTGAAAGTGGGTCAAAAAATAACGATTCCTCAATAATACAACAAACTGACAGTGTTATAATGCTGTCAGTTTATTTATATCTCGAATGAATTCCACCGGATGAATTATAAATGAGAACAAAAGTATTCCCACAAAAATAATCATCATGATATAATAAATTCAGCGATTTTCGGCAAAATATGCCAAGGAGGAGTTCTATTGATCTGCAGTGGCTGCGCTCCAATACAACCTATAGAAGACCAAGGTACGGTACGATTGAAACCCTTGAACTTACAGTTAACGGCTGCAATTCAAGAAAAGGGACTCAGCATGGAAATTTTTACGGAATTTGTGGCCATTTCATATAACAGCAAAGAGGAGATGTTATACCTACTACAGTTAATACATAGTTTACCAATCGGAGCTACAGATCAATTAACAATATCTATAACCGGAATTAGAAAAAATAGCAATTTAAGTCCATGGCTTACCTTATCACAGATTGAGGCTAAGTTAGAGCATCACGTTGTTGTTGACATCATTCGTCAAGAACGATTCACGAATCATATGCAGCCAATTGTAGATATTAATGAACAGATTGTCGGGTTTGAATTTCTGCTTCGCCCAGCTAAGGGAAGTGCACCTTTTCAACCATCTAATCTATTTGAGGTCGCTCGTGAGACAGGATTACACTCATTTTTGGATCGGGCGGCGCGGATATCGGCGATTGAGACGAGTGCGAAGTGGCTACCGATAGGGTACAAGAGATTTATTAACTTCTTACCTTCTTCCATTTATAATCCAGAATGTTGTTTGACACATACCTTTGAAACGATTAACCGTCTGAACTTGGACCCTAAAGATTTCGTATTTGAAGTGGTGGAGACGGAGAAGATTGATGACCTACCTCATTTACTTGATATTTTTAATATATATCGAAGTAATGGGATGACCGTTGCACTTGATGATGTAGGTTCTGGATATTCTACACTAGAGCTGATGACCACCCTTGAGCCTGACTATGTCAAGATTGATCGTAGTCTCATTGATTTTTGTGACAAAGATCAAGTGAAACAGTGTGAGATTAGAAGAATCATTGAAGCAGCAGCCCAGTTTAACGGATTGGTACTTGCAGAAGGTATTGAGCGGTATGAAGACTTTGAATTCTGCAGAGATGAAGGTATCAAGTTTGCTCAAGGTTATTTCTTCGGAAAGCCTGCAGATCGTCCTCCGCATGGTATTCATATCAACTGAGAGATGATCCTATAGGGCTATTATGATTTGCGTCTTATTATCTAAAGTTACAACTCAGGAGATAATCCAAACGACTATATTTGTATAACGTAACAACCCCCACAGCATTCTAACAGCTGTGGGGGTTGTTACGTTATATTATTAACTTCTTCCTTATTGTGTTACAGGTTTACTTGAACGGTGGACAGTCCACCAACCATATATTCGTTACCATGTACATTAACTTGTACTGGGGTATCTGTTTCATTACTTACTGTAACATCATGTTCTGACACCGTTACTTTAAGGCGCGAAGTGCGGAACATGACTTTGAAAGAGAAGGACTTCCAATAGCCAGGATTAAATGGGCTTAGGTGGAGTTGACCATCTTTTATGCGGAGTCCTCCGAAGCCGTGAACCACAGACATCCAAGTTCCTGCCATACTTGTCGTGTGGCAGCCATCCTCGGTATCATTATTGTAATTATCAAGATCAAGACGCGAGGTGCGCATATACATTTCGTAAGCTTTTTCCTTATATCCTAACTCACATGCCAAGATGGAGTGTACACATGGAGATAGGGATGATTCGTGAACGGTAAGTGGCTCGTAGAAATCGAAATTGCGTTTGACTGTATCTAGGTCGAAGCGATCTCTTAGGGTGAATATGCCTTGCAAGACATCCGCCTGCTTAATATAGCAGGAGCGAAGAATTCGATCCCATGACCACTTTTGGTTGAGTGGTAGGTTGCTAGGATCAAGCTCACTGACAGGAGTTAAATCCTTATCCAGGAATCCATCTTGCTGAAGGAATACGTTCAATTCAGCATCGTAAGGATAGTACATTTTGGCTACAATATCCTGCCATTTAGACGTTTCTTCTTCTTTTAATTGCATTTTATCAATGAGTTCTTTGTAGATGAGAGGTTCATTGTGCTGTAAATTAGTTAGCACCTCAAGTGTGTATTCCATCGTCCATACTGCCATATGGTTTGTATACCAGTTGTTATTGACGTTGTTCTCGTATTCATTTGGTCCTGTGACCCCGAGGATCATATATTGGTCTTTGGCTGGAACGTAGTTGACGCGTTCTTCCCAGAAACGTGAAATTTCTGTAAGTACTTCTAGACCATATTGTCCTAGATAAGCTGTGTCTCCAGTATAATTTACATAGTTATAAATAGCATAGGCGATTGCGCCATTACGGTGGATTTCTTCAAAAGTGATTTCCCATTCATTGTGGCATTCTTCCCCATTCATCGTAACCATGGGATATAAAGCGCCTTTGCTGAAGCCTAACTTCTTGGCATTTTCTTTTGCTTTTTCTAGATGCTTGTAACGATAGACTAGAAGGTTGCGAGCAATGGATGCATCTGCTGTACTGAGGTAGAACGGTAAGCAGTAGGCTTCTGTATCCCAGTAAGTACTACCGCCATATTTCTCACCTGTAAATCCTTTAGGACCGATATTAAGTCGATCATCTTCACCATTATAGGTCTGGTTAAGTTGATAAATATTGAAGCGGATGGCTTGTTGTGCAGCAATATCGCCCTCAATCACAATATCGCTCTCTCGCCATTTACTATCCCAACTACTTATTTGTTCTTGGAGTAGCTCTTCAAATCCTAGTTGCATGGCTTCTTGCAGTAATGCTCGTGCTGTAGTAATCAATTGACCCAGACCGTGATCACGTGAAGTCACGCTAGCGACATATTTATAGAGTACAATTTGCTCCTGCTCTTGTACATCCAGTACGAGATGGTGAGCCACATATTTCTCTTGTTGTACGGATTCGGGTGTAACCGTTAGGGGTTGCCCATTCTTACTTAGAGTGTAGGACATGACAGAAGTGACGTGGAAGTCCAGTTTCTTAGTCTTGATCGTGAGTACAGCATCATCAGGACCAGCCTCTTTGAACACTTCCATCCAGAATTTCTCGTCATAATTAGAATCTTTATTCTCAATATCGCCATCAAGGTATGGTGTGATGGAGATTTGCCCACTAAAGTTAAGAGGAGTCAGTGCATAACGAATGGCTCCAATTTCTCGGTGGCTAACACTGATGAAGCGAATCGCTTCCACTTTAACTTCTTTGCCATCAGGAAGCTCAGCAATGAAGCTACGAGAGAGAGTTCCTTCTTTCATATTTAATACACGAATGAAATCCTTCACGTTACACGTGGCCAGATCAAGAGGTTGCCCTTCGATAGTTACATGGATTCCAATCCAGTTGGTGCAGTTGAGTACTTTCGCGAAATATTCCGGATACCCGTTCTTCCACCAACCAACACGAGTCTTGTCAGGGTAATAGACTCCAGCCATATAGCTACCTTGCAGTGTGCTACCGCTATAATCTTCTTCGAAGTTAGCACGTTGACCCATGTATCCATTACCAATGCTAAAAACACTTTCTGAGATTTCATGGTTATGGGGATCAAATCCTTCTTCGATAATGTTCCATGGGTCCAACTTCAAATATTGTTTCACATAAATCGTCTCCTTCAGAGGTTGTGATATCGTATAGTGTTGCTTATTCTTACATTTCTATGAATGAAGATAGAATGGGTGCGGCTGATTTATTTTGTAGACATGATATGTTGTAATTTCTCAACAGACATTTCTTCGAGTGAAGATACGACATATTCTGCTTGGGTGAGGGTGTTGGGTGATCCAATACCAATACTACGCATTCCTGCACGTACCGCAGCCTCAATACCAGCTTCGGCATCTTCGAAGACAACGCAATGCTCTGGAGACACTTGAACTGCCTCTGCTCCGAGTATGAAGACTTCAGGATCTGGCTTAGCATATGAAGTTTTGGTTCCATCAATAATGGCATCGAAATAAGGAACCAAGTGGGCATTGTTTAATATGGTCATGGCATTTTTGCTGGCGGAGCCTAGCGCTACTTTAATCCCATGTTGTTTCAACTCTTGGAGAAAGGTGAGTGCACCGGGTAGGATTTCGGACTCATCCATTGTTGAAATGTATTCTACATACCAATTGTTTTTCTTCTCTGCGAGCGCGATCTTGGTTGCATCATCGAGTTGAACATTACCGACCTCAAGCAAGATATCTAAGGAAGCCATACGGCTTACGCCTTTTAATCTTTCGTTATCATTCTCAGTAAACTCAAAACCAAGTTCATCCGCGAGTCTTTTCCAAGCTAAAAAGTGATATTTTGCAGTGTCAACAAGCACGCCGTCAAGGTCGAATAAACAAGCTTGAATAGGGGTATTCGTAGTGTTCATTATTAGTTCCTCCTTATTTGTGCAAACGTTTGTACTACTTTTAAAAATATATGAAGCAAATGATTGCTTCACGTGTTTGGAAGGGTGATGATGTTTTGATTTAATGGGTTCGATCAGCTGCAGAAATCATAGAAGACTCCCTTACGATAAGTCGGTGCGGGATAATATGCCTTTTTTGAAATTGCTTTTCTCCATCATGTTGGATCGATTGAATTAATGCTTGTGAAGCAGTATACCCCAGATTATAAATACCAATATCGATGCTACTTATGGGTGGGGTTGAAAGTTCTGCAATGGATATATTATTAAAGCTGACAATACTTAGATCATCAGGAACTTTATATCCAAGTTCATGCAAACCACGTAGTACACCGAATGATACAAGGTCGTCAACTACAACTAAGGCTGTAGGTCGTTCTGGTAAATTCATGAAGAATGACATGGCTCGGTATCCACTTTCTTGTAGAAACTCACCTTCAACAATCCAGTCCTTGCGCATTTCAAGTCCACTTTCTTCAAGAGCACCTTGGTATCCCTTAAGTCGATCTAGTGAAACGACATGATTTGGGGGTCCACTGACGAATCCAATTCGTTTGTGGCCGAAGGAAATTAAGTGCTTGGTAGCATCATAAGCGGCCTGAACATTATTATTATCTACAGATAAAAGATTGGGATATTTATCACTACGCCCAATCAAGACGAAGGGGTGATTGTTGCTTTGCAAAAATTCAACAACAGGATCATCTTTACGCGAATAGAGCAGGATAGCGCCGTCGACCCTTTTTCCATTAATTAAACGGGATACAACGTCAATTTCCTCTTGCTCGCTTCCTCCTGAACTAAGTACAACATCATAGCCGGAACGATTAGCTTGTGTCACAATACCACGAACTAATTCCATGAAAAATGAATTCAAGAATAACTCTTCAGCAGACTTAGGCAGAATAACGCAAATGCTGTTCGTTGTCTTAGACACGAGGCTCTGAGCCATGATATTGGGATGGTATTCCATCTCCTCTAGAATTATCTTTACTTTGCGAGAAGTTTCACGGCTAATTCTTGGGTGATTTGATAGCACTCGGGACACCGTGGAGGGTGATACGCCAGCTTTTTTAGCAACATCCTTAATCGTTACAGACATAATGACCTCCCGGTTGATACCGTTTGCGTAAATCGTTAAATCGAACAAACGAGATATTCGTTTTTACAATTGATATCTTAATCTAATGTCTACGGCTTGTAAATAACAAACCTTGCATTATGATCATAATCATAACACAAATAAGAATAAATTGGATGGAGACCGAGAGAGATGGAGGAACAAGAAGCCAATACCCATATTATCTTCTCTAAATCAATGAATTATACGAAATATAGGAGTATAAACGTTTTGACTAAAAAGATTCTTTCGTTAGGATGCCGCTAAAGAACCACTCGGATTAATGGAGTAAACCTACATCGGAACGCTATTGGTGGGCTGCAAATTTAAAGATATTGCTAAAGGTAATTACCCCGTATTCCATAGCGATAACGAAGTAAATCATAGTAATAAGGAGTTATTGTGTGCAAAACATAGATAAAGGGAGATATTGTAAATGAAATGGCTGAATATAGGTGGAATGATCATGTGCAAACGTTTTTACAAAACAATCTCTGTTGTGTATGATTAAGGCGTTAATAAAGCGCTTACTTCGAATAAATAAGAGTTAAAGGCAGATATCAAAAAATGTAAGTGATTAATTTAACGCAATTGTGAAATCGTTTGCGCAAATTGTCAGGCTTTTAAGAAATGAAAGGTATAACCATTAGAGAGGGGTTTGAATTTGTATGAAAATGAAAAAAATGTTGACGTTATGTGCTACCGTTTCCTTAGCTTTCTCCATTACAGCTTGTGGATCCAACGAAGCAAGGAATAACGCTACACCAGCAGCAACCAACACATCAACCGAGGCAGCTGCACCGGAAGAAGTTGCTGACGGGGCGCTTCAACCAGAAGAGGGCGCTACACTGATTGTTTGGGAAAGTAAGGAAGAACGATCATTCACAGATGAAATGGCGAAGCAATTTGAAGAGAAATATAGCATTCCTGTTAAAGTTGAAGAAGTGCAAGCAACGGATCAAGTTACGAAATTAACTCAAGATGGCCCTTCAGGATTAGCTGCCGATGTTGTAATGTTCCCACATGACAACTTGGGTAGAGCGGCAGAGGCGGGTTTGCTGCTAACTAATGAAGCCCTAGCAAAAGAAACAATAGCAAATAATACACCAGCATCCATTCAAGGGGTAAGTTTTAATGGTGAGTTGTACGGCTACCCAAGAGCAGCTGAAACCTATGCACTCTTTTATAATAAAGAGCTTGTAAAGGAAGCTCCGAAATCATTCGATGATGTTATCGAATTCAGCAAAACGTTCACAGATAAATCGAAGAACAGATACGGAATTATGTGGGAACCGGGTAACCTGTACTTCAACTATCCGTTTATTGCTACCGGAGGTGGATACATTTTCGGTGACAATGGTACGAACAAAGAGGACATTGGAATCAATTCGGCTGGTGCCATTGCAGGATTACAAACGTACGTGAAACTAAAAGCAGCACTCCCTATTAAGAGTGCTGATATTACGGCAGATATTAAACGTAGCTTATTCAACGCAGGTGATGTAGCTATGGATATAACGGGCCCTTGGGAACTTGCAGGTTACAAAAAAGCACTAGGAGATAAGCTTGGTATTGCACCTATTCCAACGATAGATGGCAAACCTGCCATTTCGTTATCTGGTATCAAAGCTTGGTACGTTAACTCATTTACACAGTATCCTAATGCTGCACAATTGTTCGCTGAGTTCGCATCCACTAAGGAAGCACAGCTTCTTCTGAATGAAAAAGTGGGTTCTATACCGACAAACAATGAAGCATTAGCATCTGATCAGATTAAGAATGATCCGTTTGTTTCAGGTTTTGCTCAACAAGTTATCAATTCTCAACCTATGCCTACCATTGCTGAAATGGGAAATATATGGAGTCCTGTAAATGCAGCTTTCCCAGAAATTTGGGATAACGGTAAAGATCCAAAAGAAGCGATGGATAAGGCAGTACAACAAATTAAAGACTTAAATGGCGGTGCAACGAAGTAATCAGGATGGACTGCTCGAGGAATAACAATTTGAAGTGTCCGTCGCATCATGCGGCGGGTAATTCCTTGGGTTTTCTAGGGAGAGGAGAAGGCTCGTGAACCGATATCGCAACAAAGCCACCATACTGTCGCTTATAAGCATGGGACTAGGACAAATATATAACCGCCAGTTTATAAAAGGCCTCGTATACCTGCTAATTGAGGCGTATGCGATCATTTATTTCAGCAGTAATCTGGGTAGATCTTTGTGGGGCATGGTAACACTTGGAGATACGCCAAGAATGAGAGTCAACGGTAAGTGGATCGATGGGGATCATTCGATCTTTATTCTAATCCAAAGCTTGATAACCATTTTACTTTTGATTATTTTTGTCATTATTTATGTCATGAATGTAAGAGATGCGCGTAAAACCGCGGAGAGAAGAGAAAAGGGAATCCAACCGAACAGTTTCAAACAATCGATCCGGTATGTTATGGATTATAAATTCGCGCAAGCCTTTTTGACTTTACCGGGAATAGGTATTCTATTCTTCACGGTTATGCCTATCATCTTTATGGTTATGCTGGCCTTTACGAATTACTCTGCACCTAACCATATCCCACCAGCTAAGCTGATAGATTGGGTAGGATTTGATACATTTAGAGATTTGATTTCACTCAAAACATGGAGCCATACGTTCTACGGGGTTCTAACTTGGACTATTATTTGGGCCGTTCTATCCACCGTAACTACTTATTTTGGAGGCCTGCTCGTTGCATTACTTATTAACCAACGGGGAATCAAATTTAAGGGTATGTGGAGAACGATTTTAATTATTCCTTATGCTATCCCGCAGCTTATCTCGCTGCTTGTGATGAGAAATATGTTTAACGGTCAGTTCGGACCGATTAATCAATATCTCGGATATTTCGGATTTGGAGGACTTCCATGGTTGACTGATCCGTTCTGGGCAAAAGTTACGGTTATTTTCGTTAATATGTGGGTTGGTATTCCGGTCTCTATGATATTAATTATGGGTGTATTAACAACGATTCCACGTGATATGTATGAAGCAGCTGAGGTAGATGGGGCAAGCAATTATCAGAAGTTTAGAATCGTTACCCTGCCGATGATACTCTTCACAACAGCGCCAACACTCATTGCGCAATTTGCTGGAAACATCAATAATTTTAACGCGATTTTCTTGCTAACCAGTGGAAATCCTGTAGTGGGGGATTACCAGTATGCAGGGGCAACCGATCTGCTCGTCACTTGGTTATATAAGTTAACGCTAGATCAGAATAAATACAATATGGCTTCTGCTGTAGGGATCATTATTTTCCTGATTATCGCATCGTTCTCAATCTATAACTACCGCCGAACGAAGTCATTCAAAGAGGAGGATATGATCCAATGAGTGGACGAAAAGGAAAAAATACCTTGCGTTTGACGCTAAGTTATATCGTTCTCGTTATCATGGTGATCGGTTCCGTGTATCCAGCGTTGTGGGTCATTTTGGGTTCCGTTCGACCTGGTAAATCACTGTATAGCAAGTCACTGATACCTAGTAGTTTTACACTGGAACACTATAGAGAATTATTTACATCCAAAAGTTACATGTTTGGTAGTTGGTACATGAATACGTTGAAGATTTCGATCCTTTCTATGTTGATCGGTATTATCCTCACGTTATTAACCAGCTATGCCGTATCACGCTTTCGTTTCCGTGGGCGGCAGACGGCGCTTTCAACGGTATTGATTCTGGGGATGTTCCCTGGATTTATGAGTATGATCGCCATTTACTTACTTCTTAAAGAGTTCCATTTGCTTGATACACATCTTGCCTTAATTATTGTGTATGCAGCAGGTGCTCCTCTTGGGGGAACCTTTATAGCTAAAGGGTTCTTGGATACGATCCCAAGATCATTGGACGAAGCGGCCAGGATCGATGGAGCAAGTAATTTTGGGATTTTTACTCGAATCATTCTTCCGCTTTCTCGGCCGATGCTCACTTATATGGCGCTAACGCAATTCGTTGGTCCATGGGTTGACTTTATCTTTGCGAAGATGGTACTACGGTCTAAGGAGAAATGGACAGTGGCTGTGGGGCTGTATGATATGGTGAGTTCGAACACGAATTCAAATTTCACACTGTTCGCAGCGGGCGCAGTTCTGATCGCAGTTCCAATTACGATTCTGTTCATGTTCCTTCAGCGTCTTCTTGTGGAGGGTTTAACATCTGGAGCGAGCAAGGGGTAGAACTCAATTAAAGGGAATAGATTATATAGGTGTGCCAAAAAGGTGCGAACCCTACGTTGTCTTCATACTTTTGAATGAACACCCACCTGATTTTGATAGTATTATTTATTATACGAAGAACAGGCATCTTTGCATAAATTGAGCAAAAGATGCCTATTTGATTTTTTTGAGTTTTTCAGTGACCGCGAATAATTGAGGTGTTTTAGGCCTTATATCAACTTCAAAAGGGCAGTATCTCCCCAGGACAGAGTGAATGAAGTGAGTGATGGCCTTCATGCCGTAACACAGTGAGCAAATGGTCAGTGCGCGTCTTGGAGGCATGTGCAAGAACAGTGGCTCTGCTCGGCACCCACTCAAGCATGTTTCGAACATCGGGCAAACCTTGATGGACCTTATACCGGACATGGTGTACCTGAGCGCCAATGCTGTTTTCTTTAAGCAACAACTCGCCATAGGAACCAGAAGCCAGATGACCTGTTAGAAGGACAGCATTATACGTTGAGCAGGCTAATCGCTTATAGTACCATTGCGCGGTTTCAGATTGCATCATACCGTCATCGGTAAAAATAATCGCCCCTTCCGTTCGGGAAAGTGCCTGTTCGCGTGTTCCTTCGTCAGTAACAATGTGCAACCTGCCGCAGGCAAGCAGCGCCTCGATACGTGCAAGCGCATTATCCTGTAGCCAGTCTGGCATAGCCGCAAGCTGATGGAGCTGCTCCATCAGCACTTGCTCTACAATAAGATCTGCTTCAGGAAAGATCTCACTTGCCCACACGAGTAGCTCCTGACCCCGACCATAGGTCGGGACAGGATAGAGTACGGTGCCGTTTAGCTGCAGTGTCTCTCTTGTTACCCTTTCAAGCTCCTCTAGTCCGATCGCCTGAGAATTGGGGTCAGCGCCATAAGCTGCATCAATAATTGCCAGATCTGCATAGGCTTGCTGAGGTCCCTGCAAAAGCACAGGACGATCAGCAGCAAGCAAGCCGGACTCCTCCGTGTAATCCCCCGAAAAATAGATCAGCTTGCCAGCCCAATCCAGCGTAAACCACACTGAGCCGGGAAGATGGCCGCTGCGGCCCCATTTCATTCGCAGTCCAGGTAACACCTCGACCCAATCTCCCGCAGCAGATTTATCCTCCAGAAACACGTAATCAATGGCATCAATATGCCGGTCATCGTAAGGCAGATCAATAGACTGAGAACGGGCATAACGGCTCCACGTTTGAAAATACACCGGAAGTTGTTGTGCTGTTGCACGGGTTGTCCATACCTGTCCCTTAAATCCATGTTTATATAATAATGGGATGGCCATCGAATGATCCTCATGGGCGTGGGATAGAAACACTGCCTTAAGGCGGGGTAACACCTCTTCACCTATGAGCGGATACTGGCCCCCATGCTCTTTTTTTCCTCCGCAATCCAGTAATAAGGCTTGCTCTTCATGCTGCAATAAATAACTGGAGCGGCCGTGTTCTCCGGCCCCTCCCCAAATGGTTAAATGCGTCATTAGCTATTCCACTTTCTGTTTAGAACTAAGATAAGACATTACAAGTAGCAGTGCGGTCGTTATTCCGACGGAAATAACCGCCATAGCCATTCCCATGGATACCGCACCCTGTTCAAATTGGGCGAAGATATATGTCGCTGAGGTCTTCATCCCGGGTGGTAAAATTAGCAAGGATGCCACCAGCTCGCGATTAGATATCGTAAAGGTCATCATCCATCCTGCCAGCATTCCTGGCAGCAGTAGAGGAAGTAAAATTCTCCGTAGCACATACAACTTGCGTCCACCGAATACATGGCCCGCTTGCAGTAGCATGGGATCGATTTGCCCATAGCTAGACTTCACATATTGAACGGTGTAGGGAAGGAATAGAATGACATAGGTCAGTACCACCATACCGTATGTATTATACAGCGGAATAGGCATCCATTTGGCATTCCACAGCAGAATCAATCCGACGACAATGACGATGCCAGGCACTGTATTAGGCAGCAAGCTGAATAGGTCTACCAGCTTCTGTCCTGGCGTGCGGGAGCGCTTCACGGTCAGTGCTAACCAGGTACCTAGCACGACCGCAATCGTGGATGCAACGATCGACAAACCAAAGCTGTTCAACAGCGCGTTCAGGCTTTCCGACCCTGGAGCCAATAAATCAACGTAATGCTGCAGCGTAAGATTGCCCCAAGCGAGCCCTTCGCCGCGTAGCTTGAGCAGCGAGGCTGTAATAATTGAAAAATACGGAACCCCGATCGAAGCTAGCAGTAGCACACCAATATATAGCCAGCATACGAAGCCTTTCCAATTCTTAACGGAAGCATATTTGCTGACCGTACCCTTGCCTCCGACTAGACGATACGAATAACGGCTGCTGATAACGCTCTGGATGTACCACATAACCAAACAAGAGGCGAGCAGAACAGAAGCAAGCGAGGTTGCTTTGCCGAAGTCAATCGGCCAACTTGAAATGTATTTATGAATTTCCGACGTCATGACATAAAATCCGATCTTGCGGCCAAAGGTCGCGGGCGTACCGAATTCCGCAATCGTTTTGACGAAGATTAACAAGGCGCCCATAACATAGCTCGACAGGAGCAAGGGCAGAATGATACGTCTAATACGATAAAGAAATCCACCGCCATGTACAGCTGCTGCTTCTTCCATGTTTCCGCTGATTTGGAGAAGCGAATTGCGAAGCAACAAATATAGGAAAGGAAACAGATGCAGGCTCATAATGGTAACCATTCCCCAGAAGCTGAAGAACGCAGGGGTCAGAGCCGAAGCGGCTGGGATGAATTGTTCCATATAACCATTGGTCTGCATAAAAAGCATCCATCCCATTGAACCAATGTAGGGAGGAGTCATGAACGGAATGAGCAGTACAATATCGAGCCACTTATGACGGCGCAGTTCCGTCTTCGCCATAATCCAGGCCAGCGGAAACGCAAGTACTGTTGTCGCTGCAATGACGCACAGCCCCAGCCAGATGGAATTGAGCAGTACCTGACCTAGCTCGCTCTGCATGATATTGCGCAGCGGCGCCTGCAAATCAAAAGTCTGGTCAGGATATAGGCTCGTCCAAAAAATCATCATCAGTGGTGCCAGCACCAGCATGCCAAGTAGCAGCAGTGCCAGCACTAGCCAGATCCATGTATACGATCTGAAAGAATTGGTTTGCATTGTCGTACCACCCATCTAAGCCCGAACCGCCGGGCAGCTCGTCTTACTTGAACAATTGTGTAAATTTCGTTGTAACGCTGTCGCTGTTTTCATTCATCCACTGCCAGTTCACATCGAATGTGGTTATTTCACTGACATTAGCGCGATCCTTCGCCTCAATATCCGAGCGACCGGGTAGTAAGTATGCACCAGCTACCAATTTTTGCGCCTCATCTGAAATGAGGTAATCAATAAATGCTTTGGCATTGTCGCTGTTTTTGCTCGTCTTCATAATAGCTGCTGGGCGCGGACTGATGACACTCCCTTCCTTCGGGTAAACAATATCAATAGGCTCTCCTGCGGTCTTCGCTTTATAAGCCATATAGTCGACACCAGCTGCGACAACAGATTTGGCACCTGTAATAACCGGATCGAGTGCTTCCTGATTAGCTCCAGCCATCGCTACATCATTCTGCTTATAGCTGTCAAAGAGTGTCCAGCCGTTCTCCCCTACATCGCTCAGATAGCCTGAGATGAAATCCAGTGCGGAGCCGGATAAGGATGGGTCAGGGATGTTCACTTTCCCCTTCCATTCTGGCTTGGCTAAATCCTCCCACGAAGTAGGGGGAGTCTGAACAAGCTTTGTATTATAGACGATGCCAAGTGCAGACGCGCTATAGCTGAAATAATGTCCGTCTTTATCAGACCAGTCCGTAATCAACTTGTCGGCGTTGGCAGCTTCCGGGTAGCCTAAGAGCATGCCATCTTGATTGAGCCCTTGCATCGCCGGCAGCGAAGCAAGTACAACGACATCAACGGCTGGATTTGATTTCTCAGCCTCCATACGAGCGAGTATTTTCCCGGTTGTTCCCTGAAACATCTCTACTTTAACACCTGTTTTGGCCTCGAAGCCCTCTTTGATCTTATTGGCTAAGCCTTCCGGTCCCGCACTGTAGACGGCTAGAGTGCCGCTCAGTTTCTTATCTGTATCCTGCGGCTCCGCGGGTGCTGATACTGAATTTGCTGGCGCTGTTTCTGCAGTTTTTGCATTGTTGCCTGCCGCTCCACAACCAACTAAACCTATTCCCATACATAGGGTTAAAGCAAGCATCATACCTTGTTTGGCTATTTTCATTTGTATTGCCTCCTATTCATAGTGTGCCGCCTGTTCAGGCTGGCGTAATTCAGAGTTTTCATTAATGAGTCGAATGGCTTATATCACGACATCATGTACATGCTGTGGAGATACATATACCTGCATTGTCTCACCGATTGACAACCGGGAGGGGGAGTACGCTGTCCATATTCCAAGATCCTGATGCATGTCCAGTTCAACTTCGTAGCGGTCTCCCATATAGCTGGCATGGCGTAATGTACCCTCAAAGCAATGATCAGCGGTGTTCTCCTCCCTCCAGCGGATATGCTCGGGTCGAACCATTTGTTTATCCTTCATCAGCCAATTCGATTTGCCTATGAACTGGGCGACGAAGGGATGGGCTGGGGCGTTGTAGATACGCTCAGGCGTCCCTCGCTGCAATATTTCTCCCTCTTTCAACACAACAACCTCATCTGACATGCTCATTGCTTCTGTCTGATCATGTGTGACATAGAGCGCCGTAACACCAATCTCCTTGACTAAATGCAACAGCTCTGCCCGCATCTCATCACGCAGCATAGCATCAAGGGCGCTGAGCGGCTCATCGAACAGCACGAGCTGTGGCTTCATTATGATAGCTCTGGCAAATGCCACTCGCTGCTGCTGCCCACCAGAGAGCTGATGCGGGAACCGCTTTTCCATACCCTCCAGCCGTACGGTTTTCAGCGCATGAAGCACGGACTCCCTTAAGCCGCTTTTCTTTCTGGCTGCGCGCAGGCCAAAAGCGACATTTTCAAAAATCGTCATGTGCGGCCAGAGCGCAAAATCCTGAAATACCATTCCGAAATGGCGCTGGTGAGCCGGCTTATTGATTCGCTGCGCCTTCGAATAATAGCACTCTCCATCCACATGAATTTCGCCTGCATCGGGGGTTTCAAGCCCAGCTAACATCCGAAGCAGCGTTGTCTTGCCACAACCGGAAGGGCCGAGCAGCGTAGTGAAGCTACCTTTGGCAATCGTCAGGCTTGAAGGCCGCAGCGCCTGAACTGAACCAAAAGATTTTTCTAAAAGACGGATAGTGATATCTCCCATTTTTGTTAACCTGCCTATTCTTTAAGCTTGTTATCAGTCTTGCTTTCAGTATAGCGGTGAACTATTCGTCCTTTATTCGAGCTATGTAAATGAAATATTAACTTTTTAGTGGATTTGCTTTAACATTCATCGAATTTTTCTATGCTACAGTGGATAAAACGGAATTGGAGGCGTTAACGCATGAATTTGCTGAAATTAAAAATCGTCGAGCTGGTAGAAAAGCATAAGAAAATCACAGCTGTTGCCAACGTACTAGAGCTAAAGCAGCCGACCATCACCTATCATATGAAAAAGCTGGAGCAGGATATGGGCGTCAAACTGTTTGAATCGCGTGGGGACAAGACCTTCTTGACCGCGCCAGGACGGGCTCTGCTCCATTACGCCTCCCGCATCAACAAGCTGGCGCAGGAGGCCGAGCGTGTTGTGAAGGAATATGGAAGCCTTGCCAGAGGGAATCTCACCATTGGAGCTAGCTATGTTCCAGCCACCTATGTGTTGCCGGAGGTACTGAGTGATTTCTCCAAAGCGAATCCTGGTATTGAACTATCGGTACTGGTCAAGCCGGCGCCTATTATTAAAGAGAAGCTTTGGAATCACGAGATCGACTTGGGGATTATCTCCTCTGAGCCCTTTGAGAAACCTTTCTTATCCACTCACAGCCTCTGTGAGGATGAGCTGGTTGTCATTTTCTCGCCTGACCATCATTTGGTTTCCTATGAAGTACTCAATCCAGGCTTGATAGCGACGGCCAATTTTGTGCTTCACGGCAAAGACTCAAGTACGAGGGAAATGACGGCGAGGTGGCTGAACAATCACCGGATGGATCTGATTGGCCCCATCGAGTTGGATTCGATCGAAGCCATCAAGCAGACTGTGCAGCAGGGTGGACACATCGCCTTTATCTCAGGTCTAGCTGTACAGGAGGAGGTCAGACAGGGACGCTTGATCATGCGCCAAATACCCAATGCCAATTTCCATCGCTCGATTTATTGCTGCTATAACAAGGATCGCTTTGACTCCCGATTGACCGAGAAATTTATTGATACACTTCATAGAGCTTAAAAATTCTTGTCTATCATCTATTAATTATTGGTATAATTAACTAAATCAGTTATTTTGTTTGATCTCTTCATGACAATGGACCTCTAAAGTAGTACTTGTAATCCCATTCTAGAATAGGAGTTGAGAGCATGAAACATTGGTTGGCAAAAGCAAGTGTAGTGTTCCTGGGCGCGACACTGTTGGTATCCGTATTACAGGCACGTGAGACGGTTCAGGCAAAGGGGCAGGAGGCTAATATGGTTCCATCCTACGAGGTCAAGCTACTGCTGGATTCTGCGCAAGTATTGAGTGGGAATCACTCACTGACTCCTGCTATCCAGTCCGAATTTAATCTATCCAGTCCCAAGCAGGTTAATGTCGAGTACTTTGATACCAATAGCCTGAATCTCGATGCACAGGGTTGGAGTGCGCGTTTTCGCAAAAAGGAAAATAAAGATAACTACGAGCTAAACTACAAAAAGAGGTATGCGATTCAAAATGGCGATATCCAAGCAGCTCTGACCCTTGCGAATAGCGAAGGTTTTAATATTACGGATAATAATTATGAGGCTGAGGTAGATTGGGGATATGGCAAGCAAACCTTAAGCATCTCGCTAGACAAAAAGGTCAGCACTTCATTAAATGGCGCCTTAGGACTTCCATCAGAAGCAGTTGCTCGTGGGATGCTGCTGGACAAGTTGCCAGGCAAGCTGAAAGACTGGAGCTCTAGCAATTGGGGGAAGACACAGCTCCAAAATGCCCGTGCTTACGGCCCTGTGCTTGCCAGTAAATACGAAGGTAGCTGGAACGGGCTTGAGGTAGATGTGGAGATATGGCCTATACGCGATGCAGCCGGAACAGGCGTTGAACGAATTGTAGAAGTATCGTTCAAAACGGCAGATTATAACAATGCCGACACTAACCGCACAGCACTCATTAACAGCTTGAACGATAAGGGCTGGCTCGTTCCGGCAGACGGGTTGAAGACCCAATTGATACTGAGCCGCTACTAAATGTAGCTCCATGGACATGTTTCTGGAGTAAAATCAATCATTAGGATAAACCGAAGAGACGGGGGTTGTAGGGGGATGTTCCCCTACAACCCCCGTCTCGCGTAAGGATCTGTGATTTCATACTTATATGTTCAGCTCACTTAACAAAGTGAAGTGGACTAGACTGGTTAGGTGTCGATTACACTACCATGATGATAGGAAGTGTAATCGGATTTTCGCATTAGACTTCAGTCTCTTCATTGATTGACGCTAGGAATCCGCGTTAATTAGAATTTCTTTTCGTCGCTCTAAGCATCAAGTATCCGTAAGGGGATAACTTTGCTTGGAGAGATCCATTCTGAGCTGTTAATACTTCGCCAGAGTAGAGATTTTCCCATGCTGTTACTGTTGCGGGTACTTCAATGGATTGTTCAGCATCACTATTATTCATGAGAATAATGATGTGATCTGTATCATCCTCACGTGAATAGCCAAGTATGGTACGGCCTGTCTCTGCGGAGAGGAAACGGAATGAGCCTGTCCGTAACGCGCTATACCGTAGGCGAAGCTGGATTAGATCTTGATAGAAGGTGAACAAATCCTGATCCTGTTTATTAGGATCCCATTCCATACATTTTCGGCAGTCAGGATCATGTCCACCTGTAAGTCCTATTTCATCGCCATAGTAAATACATGGTGTACCAGGAAAGGTGAATAGGAATACAACAGCTAGCTTCATTTTACGTGTATCGTCATTACACAGTGTAATTAGGCGAGCCGTATCATGGCTGTCGAGTAGGTTAAAAGCGACTTCATTTGCTTGACGTGGGTAGCGGGTTAATTGTTTGCCGATGGCGTGTGAGAAACCTTCAGCATCCGTAGAACCTTCTACGAAGAAATCAAGCGTAGCATGGGTAAAAGGATAATTCATGACGGCATCAAATTGATCACCTTGCAACCAACTTGAAGATTCATGCCATATTTCACCTAGAATATATGCATCGGGGTTCGCTTTTTTAACAACTTGTCGGAATTCTCTCCAGAACTGATGATCCACCTCATTGGCTACATCTAGCCGCCACCCGTCAATGCCAACTTCCTTAATCCAATACTCCGCCACATGAAGAAGGTAGGCTTTGACCTCTGGATTCTCGGTATTAAGCTTTGGCATCAATGGCTCAAAAGCAAAGGTATCATAACTTGGAATCCCATTCTCCACATGAATCGGGAATTTGGAAATATGGAACCAATCCTTGTAACGAGAGGATTCACCATTCTCCTGCACATCTACGAACGGCGCGAATGATCTTCCGGAATGGTTGAATACAGCATCCATAAGTATGCGTATTCCTCGTTCATGACAGAGGGCTACTAACTTCTTCAATAGGTCAACATCACCGAATTGGGGATCGACTTGAAGATAATCCTCGGTATCGTATTTATGGTTAGTCGTTGCAGTAAATAACGGTGTGAAATAGAGAGCATTGATACCCAGGTTACTAAGATGGTCGATGTGATCGATGACCCCTTGTAAATCACCGCCAAAGAAATTATCTCGTTGCGGCGTTCCGCCCCACGGAAGTGTGCCTTCGGGGTTAATGCTAGAATCACCATTGGCGAACCGTTCAGGAAAAATTTGATAGAATATGGCATCCTTGACCCAATCAGGTGTCTTGAACACATCAATGGGGTTTATGTATGGATATTCGAATAGTCGATCAGGGTTGGGGGGAGCGTTATTCAGAAATGTATATTCTGTCATCCAACATTTTTCTTCATTCTTCTGTAGTACAAAACCATACTTTAATCGACGATAGGGTGGTGTAACCTCACATTCCCAGTAATCGAACAATTCATCTGAAGTTAGAAGGGTCATAGGAAGGTATTCCATCGTCTGATCCCAAGCATATTTATCCCCAGTCATGGCGGATACGGTAGAGACATCGTTCTTTTTGGTACGAATTCTGAGATGGATTGTGGTGCCATTATAGGCGTAACACCAATTTTGTTGTGGACGGTGATACACGGCTTCTACAAACATATTATTTCCTCCTTGTGTACAGAAAAAAAAGGGCACAACACAAGACTATAAAATAGTCGAGGTTGTACCTTTCGTTAACGGTAGCATTGCCTTTAAATTATAAATGATGAGGACAATATCACTCATTCTTAAATATACCATTTAATTCTTAAGTTTGACAATAAAATTAATCTGATACGGCAAAGTGATTTAACTTAATCATATATGTATGGTTAATCCGTTGATATTATCGCGGATAATGTCACATGAAGTGTTGAATAAATAGGATTCCTCTTCATTTAATTGCAACTCCACAATTTCCTGAATCCCTTCACTGCTAATAATGGCCGGAACACCGGTACATACATTAGACTGCCCATATTCTCCATCAAGTACAGCGGAAACGGCAATAATTTTATGATCATCGTTGAGAATGGATCTCGTAATGAACGCAAGTGCGCTGCCAATTCCGAAATGGGTAGAACCTTTACGGGTGAAAATCTCCCAACCGGCATCTTTGGTTTTCTTGGCAATATCTACGAGGTCCAGATTCTGAAATCTTTCCCGGTGCTGAGCTAAAATATGCAGAATAGGCTTCCCGCCAATAGTAACGTGCGACCACGCTACGAATTGAGACTCGCCATGTTCTCCCATGGCATAGCCATTCACACTGCGGGGGTCGATGGAGAATACATCTGATAGTAGTGTTTTAAGACGTGAGGAATCAATGGAGGTTCCAGTACCAATGACCTTGTGACGTGGGAATCCAGAAATTTTCCAAACCATATAAGACACGATATCCACGGGATTGGCGGCAATGACAAAAATGCCATCAAAGCCACTTCGTATAATAGGAGTAACAATTTCCTTCGTTATAATAGAAGCTTCATCTAATAAGTCTAGCCGTGTCTGTCCTGGCTTCGGATTAGCTCCAGCTGTAATGATAATAACATTCATATCCCCACAGTCGCCGTAGGTTCCGGCGTATACTTTGGTACGGGTGTGTGTGAATTCCATGCAATGCGATAAATCCATGGCTTGGGCAAGTGCGCGGTCGTAGGTGCGATCAACCATCATGATCTCATCGCAGATGGACTGATTAATCATAGAATAAGCACAGCTTGAGCCGACCATACCAGAACCGATGATGGCAACTTTTCTAGATTTAGCCTTCATTTTTAATTTATCCTCCCGTGACTTGAGTATTTAAATACAGGGCGAAGGGTAGTATCGTGTTTAGGTGTTGTGGATGAATGGATAAGGGAATTGACAGATAGTAGAAGGGTTTCGACCATAAGTCCCTACCTTGAGTGGATCAAGGTAGAGTTGGTGATGAGAGTAGGAATATTCATTTTAGTTACGGGTAAATTGCTGATATTCTTTGTACATAAATAGGCGCCACCGTAATATCATTCCAAATGCTAATAAAAAAAACAGAGCTCCAGATTGGGCAATGGAAACGTATTGTTCAATAACTTGATGGAGTACTGTACGAATAACGAGCAGACCGAATAGTATCACTATGAAACTTCGGGAACGCTCCGCATAGATTAAATCCTCAATTTTTTTAAAGTGAGTACTACGAATGAGTGGGTAAGAGAATAGAAACCAGCCCACCAAGAAAGAAATGAGAGCCCACCATAAGGGGATATGCGTCATGGGTACAACGAACATCAAGAAGCCTGTTGACATTCCTAACGGAGGAATGATGATTTTCTTAATGGTCACAGGTTTATTGCTAGCTTTTAGTCTGATGAATATAGCTAGCAGTGCGAGAACGATGGCACCAATGGTACTACCTAGTTGAAGATATGAGGGACTGATGTTAGGCACGTTCTAAACCCCTCTCTATAATAATTTACAATTTGAAGTATATTTATTATATCACACTGTTGAAGACATTCAATTGAAGACCTCTGGAACTCATTATAACCTCAACAGAAAGGGGTTATCCCCGTGCTCTAATGCCTCAGCCCTTGAAGAAAAGTATCGATCATATAATGTAGACTTTCATCTCGGTCGATACTCATACGAAAGCCGTTATTCTGCTCAAGTGAAGCGAATCCGTGCAAAAGACTACGTAAGCCACGAACGCTATGAATAGTCTGGGCTTCTCCCAATTGAAAGGGTTCTAGTACACGTATAATCATTTCAACTAAGGCATTGCCTGCTTCTTCTAAGCCGGAAGTAATTATAGTTTGAGGACGATAAACAGCTTCATAGAGACCAGGATGGAGCCTGGCAAATGTAACATAGCTAATTGCGAGACTACGTGCTGCTTCATTTCCTGATTTACCGATGACTGCATCGATCATCATGTGCCGAAGTTGTTGTAATCCATGCACGGCAAGGTCGATCCGTAGTCCTGGTAGACCGTCGATGTGATTATATAACGAAGGGGAGCGTATACTTAATTTCTCTGCGAGTGCGGAGAGTGTTAGGGTCTCTAATCCGTGCTTATCGGCAAGCTCTGTTGCAGCAGCTAATATAATGTTGCGATCCAATCCCATCTTTCTTACCATTATGATTTCTCCTTCAGAGCAGCTTGTGCTTTCGTAATAGCTAGTTGTATAGCATGGCTAGGATTCTGTATAACGAGTCCATGGCCTACAGCAAGCCAAGTTGGTTCCAGTAGTGCTAGACGTCTAGCGCTTTCTAGTGCAATTGATTTATTCCATGTTGCGAGTGCTGGAAACGGAAATAGGGGATTCAGATGACCGGAGACTGCTAAGCCGCCGCGTGTCTGGAAGGCATCTCCGGCAATGAGTATATTACTGCGAGTATCCATGAATGCCATATGTCCAGGTGTATGGCCGGGGGAGGCAATAGCTTGTAGTGAACCTATGCAGTCATCGTTCTCTAGTAAAAAATCTGGTGTTGTCTTAATGTTGGTGGGTATATCTCCACGTATCTTAGTTTGTGGTTCATGAGCTTCCAGGTCCAAGTTACCTGAGAGTAGGGCTTGATCACGCCGTGAAATATATACCTTGGAGTCAGGTAAAGCAGTCTTAAGAACATCAAGAGCTCCGACATGATCACCATGAGCATGAGTTAGCACAATCCGGACAATCGGTTTACCTAGGTCAGATGCAGCTCTAAGTATACCATTCTTACTAAAAGACATACCGGTATCAATCAGTGTTAACCCATCCTCTTCTTCTATAAGGTACACATTGATTGGAAATAGACGTGGTAAGAAGGAAATCTGATGTACTTTTCCTATAGATATCACTCGCATAATATTCCTCCTAAGACTTAAACTAATATAATTAGTATTATAACTAATGATATTAGTTATATCAATAGGGATTATGAAAAGGGGTTATGGCCCTATCCTTCGTAAGGACTTATTTTATGTAGAATATGAGACTAAATATAGTTAGGAGACTTGACATAAAAAACTGTTATATATATATTTACAGATGAGAGGGAGCGATGTCATGAATAGTGAATTTAATATTGCCGTCCATTGTTTAACCCTACTTAGTTTAAAAAAAGACCATATGGCGAACAGTGATGACATTGCGAAAAGTGTCTGTACACATCCTGCTCGTATCCGTAAAGTACTTGGGTTGCTTCGTAAACAAGGTTATGTCACGACAAAGGAAGGTGTTGGTGGAGGCTACTTGCTAAACATCAACAGTGATGAATTAACACTTGGCGATTTGTATCGATTGCTTGCGCGAGGTTCACTACAACCGAATTGGTGTTCCGGTGGTGGAGAAACCGCTTGTGTAGTATCTGAACATATCCAAGAAGTAATGGAACAAATCTATGATAGCGGAGAATTGGTGTTAGAACGCCATTACGATAGCATCACTTTAGCTGATGTAACTCGTGATATTCAAGCAGGCTCTAAATAAGATGATGATGTTCCTCTTTAACCCGGTGAAAACCGGGTTATTTTAGTTATATTGCCGAACGTTAATTCTCATTGTACATATATGATCAATGAATTATATTTAACGGTGAGGAGGGTGAATTTATACAGGGGACACCTGAAGCATACGTTAAGGCCAATCAGACACAGACCATTTAAAGCACGGAGAAGCAAAATCATAAACGTTTAGACAGATTCATGAATTCCTCTATAACCTTGTTAAGGCGATGGTATGGGGGCGGTTTGATATGTACCTTCTTAAATTGGGTAATACATACTTAAGATAACTTACTAATAGGAGTGATTTTGATATGAATAATGAGACATTATTTTATACGGCTAATTTTACGTCGAAGGAAGAGAATGGTATTTATCTTTGTTCAATAAATGGGAATGACGGTTCTATGCGTATTGTAAATACGATTGCAGGGATCGAGAATTGCTCTTATCTGACTCTTAACTCAGCAGGGAATCGATTGTATGCAGTAAGCGAACAGTCAGAGGGTGAAGTGTTTGTCTATTCGGTTGATAAGGAGACGGGTGAACTTCATCTGATAGATCGTAAGCCAACACAGGGAGCCCATCCGTGTTATATAAGCCTTTCTTTGGATGAAAAGTTTGTGTTTGTTGCTAATTATGGAGGACAGGTTAGTGTGTTTCGTCTTGGAGATAACGGTGCATTGGACGAGGTATCATCCTTGGTCGTGCATACGGGAACGGGTATAAACACGGAACGGCAGGAAGCGGCGCATCCTCATTCTGTTTTTGCAGATACTTCGGGTCAGTATGTTATGGTCTGTGACCTTGGTATAGATCAGATTGTATTCTACCGTCTCGAGGATGGAGTTCTAGTCTCCCATCATGAAGTGGATCTTCCACCAGGATCGGGTCCCCGTCACTTTGATTTTCACCCTGAGAAGAAGTGGGGGTATGTTGTGAATGAACTTAATAATACAATTACTGTATTTGCATATGACGAGACGTTCGCAGATTTGAAAATATTGCAAAGTGTCTCCTCACTCCCATCAGATTTTCAAGGATACAATCATGTTTCAGACATTCATATATCTCCTTGTGGTCGTTACTTATATGTCTCGAACCGTGGACATGACAGCTTGGGTCTCTACTTAATTGATTCCGAGACAGGTGGGCTTGAAGCTGTGGAGTGGGTATCCACTCGTGGAGCAACACCGCGGAATTTCGCGATTTTACCTACGGGACATATTCTAGTAGCTAATCAGGATGGTGGCAATCTGTTATCCTTCCGTGTGGAGTCCGATACGGGTCGTCTGACAGAAACAGGGTTTAGCCTTCAAGTACCTAAGCCGCTGTGCATTCAATATAAACAATAGTTAAGTCGAATGGGAATTTATTTGATTATTTGCTTGATTAGAAAAAAAAGGTTTGACAGTTAAGCCAATGCTCTTTACAATAACGACATACCTAACTAAACAGGTAGGAATAATCAAATAATGATTCTTACCGTACAGACGGAGGAATATGATCACTTGTAAGCTGCAGACACGAATCTCTTGGAGATCGGTGTGACAGTTGGAGTTGATGTATTCCTTCGTCTATTTGTTGTTCCTAGACTTGATCGGGTAGAGAAGAATGATTAGGGGTGAAGAGGATGAAAAAGGGAATAAAACAAGGGGTTTTGATGGCGGTAGTACTACTGATGACAGCAGCGATGGCAGCATGCGGAAACAAAACAACAGAGGCAGAACAACTGAAAGATGTAGAACTACTAAATGTATCTTATGATCCAACACGGGAACTTTACGAGCAATATAATAAGGCGTTCACCGCTTTTTGGCAGAAGGAGAAGGGACAGAAGGTTACGATTAAACAATCTCACGGAGGTTCTGGTAAGCAGAGCAGATCTGTAATTGATGGACTTGAAGCGGATGTGGTGACATTAGCACTTGGATATGATATTGATGCTATTCAAGATCAAGGACTCATTAAGGAGGGCTGGGAGAGCAAATTCGAGTTGAATAGCTCACCCTACACATCGACCATTGTGTTGTTAGTCCGTAAGGGGAATCCGAAGGGAATTAAGGATTGGTCCGATTTAATTAAAGACGGTGTGGAAGTCATTACACCCAACCCTAAAACTTCTGGGGGCGCACGTTGGAATTATCTTGCAGCATGGGGATATGCTTTGAAGCAGAATAACAATGATGAAGTCAAGGCTCAGGAATTTCTAAAGGCATTGTTCACCCATGTCCCTGTCCTAGATACGGGTGCACGTGGATCTACAACGACTTTTGTTGAACGTGGCATCGGGGATGTGTTGATTGCATGGGAGAATGAAGCTATTCTCTCTGTCAAAGAATTGGGCCCAGATAAATTTGATATCGTATATCCTCCATTGAGTATTTTGGCTGAACCTCCAGTAGCCATAGTAGATAAAGTGGTTGATAAACGGGGTACGCGCGAAGTGTCTGAAGCTTATCTGAAGTATTTGTATAGTGAAGAAGGGCAGACCATTGCTGCTGAGAATTTCTATCGTCCAACACTGGATAGTGTCAAAGAGAAATTCAAAGATTCCTTTCCAAACATTGAGCTCTTCACACTAAAGGATGTATTTGGAACGTGGAAAGAAACGCAAGAGAAGCATTTCAATGATGGTGGAGTGTTTGATCAGATTTATACAAATTAATGCTTATCTCATTAAACCGAAGGCAAGGAAAGGATGAAAGGGACCATGAGTCAAGTCAAGAATATCCAGCGTAAAGTAATTCCTGGGTTTGGGATTACGATGGGGTTTAGCGTCTTTTATTTAAGCTTGGTAGTATTGCTCCCCTTGACGGCGCTGCTCTTCAATTCTACAGGACTTACTTGGGATAAATTCTGGCATGTGGCGACTGATCCTCGTGTGCTCGCATCTTATCGTGTTAGCTTCACAACTTCAGCGGTAGCTGCATTATTGGATACTGTGCTTGGACTCCTTCTAGCTTGGGTATTAGTGCGCTACAACTTTCCAGGAAGGGCGTTGTTTGATGCGTTAATTGATCTGCCATTTGCACTACCTACCGCGGTAGCTGGTATATCACTAACCGCGTTATATGCACAGAATGGGTGGATTGGCTCTATGTTGGAGCCACTTGGCATTAAGGTGGCATTCACACCAATCGGAATTACACTTGCGTTGATGTTCATTGGTATACCGTTCGTTGTGCGGACAGTACAGCCTGTACTACAGGATATGGAGAAGGATGCGGAGGAAGCCGCTGCTACTCTGGGGGCAGGACGGTTTCGTACTTTTCGTAAAGTGCTGCTTCCTGAGCTAGTACCACCATTGATCACGGGTTTTGCTCTAGCTTTTGCCCGGGGAATTGGAGAATATGGCTCTGTCGTATTTATCTCGGGTAATATGCCGATGAGAACAGAAATTGCGCCATTATTAATTATGTCGAAGCTTGAACAATATGATTATGCTGGTGCAACAGCCGTAGCGATGATTCTGCTCTTCATTTCATTCTTATTACTACTCATAATTAACTCATTCCAAAGATGGACCCGCCGAGCCTCCCGCTAATAAGGTAGACTAGATGATTTGAATAATAACACTTTGAATAAAAGGAGGAATTTCATATGGCGGGTTCTGTATCTTTAATGACACCACCACGAAAAGCAACTTCTCCTTCGGCAACTACAGAAGCGGTGTGGGTCAAATGGTTATTGATTGGATGTTCCAGCTTAGTACTTCTCTGGTTAATTGTGCTTCCGCTTGTCATTGTTATTACGGAGGCACTTAAAAGGGGGTGGTCGGTATATGCGATGGCATTAACGGACCCCGATGCTTTATCTGCTTTGAGACTAACCTTATGGGTTGCTCTAATTACCGTACCTCTCAATACCGTATTCGGGGTTGCTGCCGCTTGGGCAATTACGAAATTTAAATTCCGAGGTAAAGGACTGTTCATTACTCTAATTGATCTTCCTTTTGCAGTCTCACCCGTTATTGGTGGGTTGGTCTATGTATTGGTGTTTGGTGCACAGGGGTGGCTCGGGCCATGGTTGTCTGACCATGATATCAAAATTATATTTGCTGTTCCTGGGATTATCTTGGCAACATTGTTCATCACTTTTCCCTTTGTAGCGAGAGAGCTAATTCCTCTGATGGAGGACCAAGGGGTACAGGAAGAAGAGGCTGCGGTGACTCTTGGCGCACATGGCTGGCAGATCTTCTGGAAAGTTACTTTGCCCAACATCAAGTGGGGCTTGCTCTACGGAATCATCCTTTGTAATGCGAGAGCCATGGGAGAGTTTGGTGCCGTCTCCGTTGTATCGGGACATATACGTGGGGAGACGAATACATTACCTTTACACGTGGAGATTCTTTATAACGAATATCAGTTCTCGGCATCCTTTGCGGTGGCGTCATTACTCCTGTTGCTTGCGATGGTTACTTTATTGTTGAAAAGCTGGTTTTCACGTCAAAATGGTCGTTGACATCTCTTTCCAGGGCGTGATACATTTAAATCACACTAAATTAATTGGAAAAGAAGGTATATAAAAGGTAGTCGTAAAGGGAGTAGCGAAATCATGAAGGGATTATGAATTGGGGAGAGGGAGGCGACATCTTATGGCAAAACCACTTAAGGTAGATGAAGTATGGATAGCGCGCATTACTGATCTTTTAAATAATATGGAATTTGGCTCACTACAGATTGTGGTGCATGAAGGTCAAATTGTCCAAATGGAACGAACGGAGCGCAAACGTTTTGAGAACACATCTTCTGGGTCTGTTAAGTCTAATGAAGTCTCGCGCATCGCATCCCCACAATTTAGGAAATCTAGTTCAAGGTAATTAGTGATGAATAACAAATAGCCTCGGATGTCCATGTCTCTCCTTTTGAGAAGAAGAGACATGGACACTCGAGGCTATTCCTACTGACTGCATAAATATTGGGTAAAAATAATTAAAGGGGGCTTAGATGTTATTCTGTGTTGTTTCGGTCATTCTTGGAACTAGAAAGGATTCGATCTGAACGTGAACCGGGTACAGATAGAGGGTCCTCCTCTTGAACTACAGGTGTTGTTTCCTTAAGTGAAAGATCACGACCTGCATAAGGCCTCTCCCGGCGCGAACGAATAGGGGTAAACCTAAAGCCAGCTAAATAAAGGATGAGCTGCGCAGCTAGAATATAAGGGGCGATAAATAATCCTAGCATATGAAGCAAAGCAACCGCAGAGATCAATATGCATAATAGATTATATATAACACGATAAGATGTGCGTTTAGTATCCCTCAATGCAAGGTACAGTGAGAAGGTGGCTACAAGGCAAGAGACAAAGCGCACCCAAGCATGAATGGTTTCCCATGGAAATGAACCCGAGTTACCTGTGACCTTAAGAACTTGATACAGTTGCAAACTCCAGAGTAGAACGACTATAGCTGTCGCAAAGGGTATGGCTGGCTTCAATAATAGCCAGAAGCTTAGTCCCCAACTAGGATTATCTAGCTTTCGTAAAAGAGTGCTTTGTTCCTCGATTCTACGACTGACCTCACGCTCTAATGATTTATACAGTAGTTGATGCCGAGATTCATCTCGTTCCCTTATGTAAGCGTCGATCTGTTCATGTAAATCACGTGTTAATAGAGGAGCTGCTTTGCATTCTTGTAGTAGTGAAATCAGATGACTTACATCGTTAGGGTCTGAAGTGTTCTTAGTTGTTATTTCGCTTAGTGGACCCGTTACACGGCTGTATAGCAGCAAAGATTGCTGAAGTCGTTCTAAACGCTCCTTGCTAGATGTTCTTAGCTGTACAGCGGTGCGTATATACATCCATATAAACAGAACGACAGCGAAACCTATAACCATAACACCTTCTATTGGGCTTATATATGTGGTGATGAGTTCCGTAAGGGACAACCTCGATCCCTCCTTCATTATTCTTACTCCACTATTGCACAAGCAACGTGAATATTCAAGGCGGCGAAGGTCACAGGGATCGAGGGATGATACGGATAGGGGGTCTAATACCTTGGTTTGCTTTGCAATGAAATAGCCTCAATGAGTAGCACTAGTGCTGTGATAGCATGCATGATCCAACCTATAATAGGAATAATGCCCACTAAGGAAGTTATAACACCTAGCCCGTTACCAATGATGGAACGCCGATCTTTCAGGAGCGACATAATGGCGATCACATGGAGTATAAGCGCTGCAATGAGTGGTGTCCAGCCATATGACAGGATGAATCCACCTCCAATCAGAGGGATGGCAAAGAACGCTTCGACAGCAAACGTGATCCATTTCAATAGCTTAGACGTATTGGACATTCGTGATACCTACCTTTCTACTTGTTATATACATATATGTATAACTCATTCTAAGGTGTGTTTATGAACATGTAAATATGTTACATCGAAAGAAAGTTTAGTACATGAGGGTGTAACCACAGGCCTACGGTGGTAAAATAACTTGAACCATTAATAAACTTGGATACAATGGATTGCATCTAGATAGAATGAACTCACTATGAAAAGAGGACTTAGAATTGAAGATTGTATTGTTTGGAGCAAATGGGAACATTGGTCAGCGTATGGTGCGTGAAGCACTGAATAGAAGGTTTGAAGTGACAGCGGTTGTACGTGATGCTAAGAAATGGACAGAACAACACGATAGCTTGCGAGTGGTCGAGGGGGATATTATGAATCCGGATTCGGTCGCTTCTATCTCTGAAGGTCATGAAGCCGTTGTTAGTGCCTATGGACCTCCCTTTGGTGGAGAAGAAGCACTCTTGGAGGCCGCTAGATCCCTAGTAGAAGGCGTTCGCCGGGTTGGTGTAACACGACTGCTTGTTGTAGGTGGGGCAGGAAGCTTAGAAGTATCACCAGGACTTCAACTGATGGATACACCTGACTTCCCAGAGGAGTATCGGCCATTGGCTATCGCACATGCTGAAGCTCTGCGTATATATAGCGAATCAGACTTGGATTGGACGTATCTTAGTCCAGCAGCAACGATAGAATCCGGGCGTCGTACAGGGCAATTCCGAATTGGTACAGACAAGCTAGTGTTAGATGAAGCAGATAGAAGCTATATTTCAATTCAAGACTTTGCAGCTGCAATGATTGATGAAGTGGAAGATCCTTATTTCTCACGTACTCGATTTACAGTAGCTTATTAAATATTATAGATAGCCGTATAACGAAATTTTTTTCGCAGGATGCCGCAACTGTACTGAGGCCACATAACCCTTCTATAGTAATATCCAGCCTAATATAGGAATAAGCCATGCCGTGAGGGGAGTCAGAAGAGATTCCCGGGGTATGGCTATTATGCCTGCGTAGAATATGAGGATGCAGCCCATTCCCATTACACCGCCGAGCCATGGATTACCAACCTCATTTATAGACAGGAAGAACCCTGTTAGAAATCCTAGTACCGCATATAGGATTGCCAGACTTATCTTCGATAAAGAAGAGAAACTGGCATAAATGATGTCACCGAGGATAGCAGCAATCATAATACATCCGTAGATCCAGTGTTCAGGAGAAAGGGGAAGAATGACTGGCTCTAGTACAAGTGAAGGTAGAACGTTAAAGAACAGCAACAACGTGAAGTAAGCAAGTCCTGCACAAGCTAACTTATGCAATACATACCTTCCAATTTCTATTCGCCACATCATGGGGTATTGTTTAGCTCTCATTATAAGCCTCTCCTTCTGATTGCAGGGGTCATGATATCAGCATATCGAGCACCTAAGAAAAGGTTCCTCATGAATTGATTTCACGACAATGTCACAAGAATGACACGGATATAGATCGTTATGCAATACCAAATGTTGTTAGGTATGATATTATGAAAGCGTAACCAAAACTTAGCAGGCAAGACCTTGCTATATCCTTCAGTTCCTACGGATGGATGATTGTTTGCAAGGTAGATGCTTGTAATCATCCGAGGAGGGATAGAATTATGTATGAAGGATTTCTAGAAATGCAAAGAGTGGTCACTCAAATTCAATATTCAAGTACGAAGTTTCAGGAAGATGGAGCGTACCAAAGAATGGAGTATGGAACAGAACGAAATGTACACACAACGGATATGATGGAAGAAATTGAAGAACTACCGAATGCAACGTCATTCGAAACACCGAAGGGTTTCAGATGGTGGAGACATTAAGCTGAATTCGTAAGATTTCTAATGTTATTTAGAGATCGGATCATATTACACCTCTGAGATCTACTTTAAATAGTGAACTGAAAGACCCTTCACACCCACTGAATGAGTGGTTATGAAGGGTCTTAGTTGTGTTTACTATTTGGTCATGCCCTACAGCTTAAGTTGTTCCATCCCACCCATATAAGGACGAAGAGCCTTAGGGATGTAGATGGAGCCGTCTTCACGTTGATGGTTCTCGAGTAGAGGGATCAGGATACGCGGCGAAGCCACGGCAGTGTTGTTAAGGGTATGACAAAATTCTAGCTTGCCATTATCATCTCTATATCGAATATTAGATCTTCTCGCTTGGAAATCATGCACATTTGAAGATGAATGTGTCTCTCCATAGGCCTGACGGCTAGGCATCCATGTCTCTATATCATATTGTTTGTACGTTTTTTGCGACATGTCTCCGGTGCATACAGCCATTACCCGATAGGGAAGTTCTAGTAATGTAAGAATTTCTTCGGCATGGCTTGTGATATCCTGTAAAATTTGCTCGGATAGGGCAGGATCATTGGGACATAGGACAACCTGTTCTACTTTAGCGAATTGATGTACGCGATATAAGCCACGAATATCTCTTCCAGCCGATCCGATTTCTCTACGGAAGCATGTGGATACTCCCGCTAATTTAATCGGTTCTATGACATCAATAATCTCGTCGCTATAGTACGATACGAGCGATACCTCAGAAGTACCCACTAGCCACTTATTCTCATCTACTAATTCATACGTCTGATCTTCTCCTATGGGAAAGAATCCTGTTCGTCTTAATGCTTCGGGTCTGACCATTACAGGTACATCCATGGGTGTGAATCCGTATGATGTTAATAGATCAAGTGCTAAGCGTTGTACGGCTAGGTGAAGGAAGAGACCCGCACCTTTGAGAAAATAGTTCCGACTTCCTGCAGCTTTAACACCACGGGGAATATCAATCAGATCATGTAATTCACCTAAAGTAACATGATCTTTGGCCTCAAAAGGGAATTCAGGTGGCACGCCGTAGCTTCGGATCTCCACATTATCTGAATCGTTCTTTCCAAGCGGTGTGTCGGGAGAAACAATGTTAGGTACAGCGAGCAGTAGTTCGTTACATCGACGGCTGGCGTCTGCCCATGCTGTATCTGCGATGGTGAGTCGTTCGTTAATTATTTTTACTTGTTGTTTGATCGGTTCGGCGGCTTGAAGATTGCCTCGTTGCATATGTGCCGCAATGGTTTGCGTCAAGCGGTTACGATCTGCTCTTAACGCTTCTACCTTCTGTAGAAGTTCACGTCGTTTGACGTCCCACTCCAATAACTCAGAGATCGAGATCTCCATATTTTTATGCTGTGCTGTTACCTGGATTAACTCTGCATTCTCTCTAATGAACCGAATATCTAACATGTCCGCAAGCTCCTTTGTCTATAAAAATACAAAAAACGCCCTCATCCTTTGGGACGAGGAGCGTCTGCTCGCGGTGCCACCCAACTTGATGAAATCTGACATGATTGCCAAATTCCGATCCTCTTGGTTCCGCGATAACGGACGGATGCCGGTTAACTTAGAGAGCTTAGAGTCTTGCTCCGATCGCAAACGCCTCACAGTTGGATTCTGATCATAGGCGCAATATCACTGTTCAATTCTGTGACGTTAGTATAGACTAAACAGAGGCTAAGTACAAGGGGGGGATATGTATATATCGGCGTTGACAATATTAAAAATGATTGATACCATAAATTAAACATAGTAAACTAATCGGATTAGATATTAATGAAAAACAATGGCCAGACTTATAAAGTTTGGTTAGAACATATTATGATGTGATGAGGAGAATGGAATCATGCCTAAAATTGTTGTAATTAACGGAAGTCCTACATTAACTTCCAGACTTAATGCAGTCCTTGAATATGTAGAGGGTCTTCTCAAGAACTCAGGGTTTGAAGTAGAACGTATTGATGTAGCGAAATTGCCAGCAGAAGATCTTATTCATACCAAATTTGAAAGTGAACATATTGTAAAAGCTAACGGACTCGTTGCGGAAGCTGATGGCGTGATTATCGCAAGCCCAGTGTATAAAGCTTCCTACACAGGTGTACTTAAGACATTCCTTGATCTTGTACCCCAGAAGGGATTAGCTGGTAAAATTACGTTGCCTTTATTTATTGGAGGAAGTCTAGCCCATTTGCTTGCTATTGATTATGCACTGAAGCCTGTTTTATCTGCGCTTGGCGCTCGCCATATTCTAGGTGGAGTATACACCGTGGACTCTCAAGTTGTTCGTACAGACGATGGAGGCACTGAAATTTCAGAAGAACTGCAACTGCGTTTGCAGGCTGCCCTAGAAGAATTGGCTACAGAGACAAGATTCAAGGAAGATCGTAAGGAAAGTGTATTGAAGCTATAAGGAAAGAGTATATTTGATTGTGAACTAGATAAATAAACAAAAAAGAGGGAACCCTAGGGTCCCTCTTTTTTGTTGCTCGAATTATAGATCTCCGAATCCGTTATCATCGCCGACTTTACCGTAGTTACGTGACTTCGCTTCAAAGAAATCTGTTTTTGTTGTATTTAGTGCGTCATCAGAGAACGGTTTAATCCAAGGCATGCAATTCACATCAACGCCTTGATAAGCTTTTTCCATACCCATCAAAGTAAGACGTTTATTAGCAGTGTATTTAATATAATCGGATAGTTCATTTAGATCAATGCCACGGACATTAGTAAGTGTATAATGCGCCCAATTGATTTCGAGTTCAACCGCTTGATCAATTGTAGTATACACATAATCCATGTTCTCTTTCGTATTCAATTCTGGGAAATCTTTCAGAAGTTGTTTGTACACTTCAGCGAAGAAATAGCAGTGCTGGTTCTCATCGCGCTGAATATACGAGATCATTTGGCTGGTTGCCATCATTTTTTGGTCGCGTGCAAGATTGTAGAAGAAAGCAAACGTACTATAGAAGAAAATACCTTCTAGAATCAAATCTGCAACCATAGACTGGAAGAAAGTCTGTGGATTCTGATTTTCACGGAAATTCTGGTAAATATCCGCTATGAAACGATTGCGTTCTAACAATACAGGGTCTTTCTTCCAATATTCGAATATTTCCTTCTGCTCTTGATCAGATACAATGGAAGATAGAACATACGAATAAGATTGGTTATGAACAACTTCCTGTTGCCCGATAATCGCAGAGATCGCTTCAAGAGAAGAGTCTGTGAAGTAACGTTTCACATCTCCCACAAACATCGTTTGCATGGAATCCAGTACCGCAAGTAAAGATATATTAATTTTGAATACACGTTGTTCTTCAGGATCTAGCCCTGGAAACTGTTGAGCATCCTTGGACATTGGGATCTCATCTGCAATCCAGTGATTGAGTAGCAGTACCTTATATAATTTATACATATGAGGCATACGAATATCGTTCCAGTTCAGAATGCCGGAGCATTCCCCTTCAATAATTCGTGTCGATTGGTTAGGGGCTTCCGTATTAAAAATTTGCTGCATTTTCATACAAACGACTCCTTTAATTGTACTTGTGAACCCTCTCTTTGAAGAGAGGGTTTAGGTAGGATAGATAATCAGCTTGAACATGACTCGCATTCTTCAATCGTTAGTGCACGACTACGTACATAGTAAGTGGACTTCATACCGGCTTTCCAAGCATGGATGTGTAGATCCAAGAAGTCGGTCGCTTTTATGTCAGGACGCACATAGAAGTTGAAGCTCTGCCCTTGGTCGACATGACGTTGACGGACAGAGGCCATGTTAATGGACCAATGCTGGTCGATATTGAAGGCTGTCTTATAATACCAGATCGTTTTATCTGATAAGTCTGGTGCTGGATTAGCGATTTTATATGTTGTCTTCTCTTCATAGGACAATAGATCATACAGTGGATCTATACTTGCAGTAGAACCGGCAATAATAGAAGTTGAACCGTTAGGTGCAATGGCGAACATCCATGCATTACGAACACCGGTTTGTTGAACTTCCTGTTGAAGTTCCTTCCACTCTGCAGTAGTTACGAATTTCCCTTCATGCTGACCATCGGTATAACCGCGATGATTGAAGTACGCACCACTTTCCCAATCAGAGCCATGGAATTTAGGATAATAGCCTTTCTCCTTAGCTAGTTCCATGCTGGAGCGAACGAGAAGATAGTTAATTCTTTCATACAGATTATCATTATATGTTACAGCTTCGTCGGACTCCCAGCGAATGCCCTCAAGTGCAAGTAAATGATGCAATCCGAAAGTACCGAGTCCGACAGCACGATATTGACTGTTGGTATATTGGGCTTGAAGAACTTCAATATTATTAATATCAATGACATTATCTAACATACGAACTTGAATCGGAACGAGACGATCTAGCACACCTGCGGGTACAGCGCGCGCAAGATGAATAGAGTTCAAGTTACATACGACGAAATCACCAGGGATTTTGGAGATCACAATGCGAGTCTGTCCATCCTTAGTCACTAACTCTTCGTGTTCCACAACAGTTGCGGATTGGTTCTGCATAATCTCTGTACATAAGTTAGAAGAATAGACCATACCATGTGCGCTGTTCGGATTGGCGCGGTTTACGGTATCGCGATAGAACATATACGGCGTACCTGTCTCAAGTTGAGATTTCATAATCCGTTTCATGATATCGATCGCTGGGACTGTAATACGTGATAGCAGAGGATGAGCAACAGCTTCAGCATATTTATCACGGAATGTTCCTTGACCTAGCGTTTCATCATAGAAATCTTCAAGTCCAAGTGGACGTCCGTTCGTATCTTTCCATCCCATTACTTTCTTAACTTCATGAGGACAGA
This sequence comes from Paenibacillus sp., assembly GCA_036496075.1. Taxonomy (GTDB): domain Bacteria; phylum Bacillota; class Bacilli; order Paenibacillales; family Paenibacillaceae; genus Paenibacillus_AQ. Next base: position 74,287 of record DASXLR010000094.1, read on the forward strand.
ACAAATTGAACTCACCACGAGCTTCCACTGCTTCCATAAACGTGTCAGAGATGCATACGCCGTGGAATACATCATGGGCTCTCATGCGCTCGTCACCATTGTTTAATTTCAGATCAAGGAAAGCCAGAATGTCCTTGTGGAATACATCTAAGTAAACGGCGATTGCACCTTTACGTGTTCCTAATTGGTCTACGCTAACTGCGGTATTGTTCAATTGGCGAATCCAAGGAATGACCCCTGAGCTTGTGTTCTTATGACCCCGAATATCTGAACCACGTGCGCGTACTTTACCAAGATAAACGCCGATTCCGCCACCCATTTTGCTTAAGCGAGCAATATCTGTATTGGAGTCGAATATGCCTTCTAGGGAGTCATCTACAGTGTCAATGAAGCAACTGGAGAGCTGACCAGCGACTTTTTTACCTGCATTAGACATCGTAGGAGTAGCAGCTGTCATATAAAGGTTACTCATTGCCCAGTATGATTCTTTGACAAGTTCCATACGTTTCTCAGCCGGTTCCTTGTGCATGAGGTACATAGCAATAACCATATAACGTTCTTGCGGTAATTCCATGACATGTCCGTCGAAATCAGTCGTTAGGTAACGTTCTGTCAGTGTTAAAAGACCGATGTAGTCAAATAGAAGATCACGACGGTAGTCGATAGTCTGGGCAAGTTCTTCAATTTGATCCTTCGTATAGTATTCCAAAAGCTCCTCACGATAAATCCCTTTTTGGACTAAGTCTGAGATAAGGGGAAATAGTGCACCATAAGGTTCATCTGGGTATGATTTATATCTGCGATAATAAGCAGCTTTTTTATATAGGGTAGTAAGCAGAGAGCGTGCTGCTGCAAATTTCCAATTAGGTTCTTCTATGCTAACCAGCTCAAGAGCTGCCATTGTAAAGGCGTTGCTGATCTCTTCACCCGTTACTTCCTCACGGCGGAGCTTACTAATTACACTTCGGATTAGACGTTCTTTATTAAGCGATTCTAGTCCTTCTAGTAGGCGATCAGAATAAACGGAGAGACGATTTTCATCAAAAGCGAGCTGACGATTGTTCGGTTTTGTTACAAATTGGGGCATGGGTTTCTTCCTTTCAATATTTATCATCTCATATTGGAGATTATATTTTCTATAGAACTACTTTGGAGTCTTCGAGACTTGCTTGAAATTTGCCTGAATATCAATAATACGCTGATTTGTACTTCCGCGAAAGGGAAGAATAATATTTTCTGAAATAATAATAAAGGTTAGGTTTTCACTATACGCTGCTTTGTATAATTCATGAAAAGTCGCCTCCAGCGAGATTATACGAACTGCAAAGAGGGAGTAATAGACAGGTATGTGAAAAGAATTAGTGTAGTATTCATGATCGGTTACATCAGAAATAGAGCCGAACCTCTCGTGGTCTTTCATAGTGAAATTACCAGAGAAAGATCTTCAGCTAGTGTCAACAGAATCATCAGGATGTAGAAGTTCTCCACCTTCTCAGACAGCTTCATGCATCATAAGATATGAGGCAGAGGGGGGCGGTCAGATAGAACCCATGTACGACATTCCATCGTGGCGAGTTCCGTGTTAGGATCTGCTAGATCGTAATATTGTAGATTAAATGGTACATCTAAGTTGGATGAATTTGGATCTATGCGTTTAGTAGAACATTCAATAGCTTTTGGGAACAACTATCAATGACCGTTTGTCCTTTTTGGAGAAGTTCATGTACCGTAATTCATGCTAGTGAAGAATCTGAACACCAGAGCGGCTAGACATGATGTTTAAGTTATGAATCGAGTTTTCTACCGCTTGTAGACATTCTGTTTGTACCTCTTGCATTGCAAGAGAGAACGAACGGGGATGAAAGTTAATTAATGTTAAGTTACCTAAAGTAATTTCTTGTCTTCCGAAGGATATCTCACTAAAGTAGTTTAACCCTATTTTGAATTTCTTCGCAAATGACTTAGCGAC
>DASXLR010000095.1:0-5623 GCA_036496075.1 Paenibacillus sp.
GTCTACTACTTTGGAAGGCGCTCCAGCATCCACAATCGTGTAACCATTCACTTCAAACTGTGCAGTTCCCGATCGATGTGCAATGGTGTCCCCATTGGAACGAATAATAGAAACTCTCTTAGCCGCATTCCATTCCACAGAAGCCCCAAGACTCTTTGCTGTATCTCTTAAAGACACATATGTCGTTCCATTGCTCACAAACGGCGCATGACTGAATGTAACGAGGTCCCTATTCACATATACAGCTATGGGACGTGCCGCGTCTACAGTATTAGGTGATACAACGCCTATCGAAGCCGCAAGAATACTAGCCATAATTCCTAGCTTGATCTTGTGTTTCCAAACATTCATCCTATCTTCTCCTTAAACATTAATTGATGCCCGTCACTGTACTCCTAACCAATCCCAATGTTTAGCGATATGACGAAGTGGAATTGTTCAAATTTATCCTCATGATCAATTCATGTGTCAAAGTACTCATCTTTAAATAGTGATCTACCTCTTATCTGGGCTTTTCAAAGTATACCATAAGTAAAATCAATGAGCTGACGTACATCAGTATCCATACTCTAATGTAATGTGGAAGTCTGCATCACGCACTTGTTCCAGAGGCTTAATCAGTTCATCATTTCTTTCATACTATCGGAATTGGACGTTTGAAATCTAGCTATTTGCTTAAAGCTATCTTTCAGTTGAGCATAGACCTGTCGATACAATGGGAGTAATTGTTGATAGAGCTGATGATTCTCTGCTATTGGCGTGTAGAGCGCTTGAGAAACATAGTCTGATGAATCTAATAAATCATTAGTGACTCCCATGGCGTATAACGCTAATTTGGCAGCACCTAGACCAGAACTCTCAATCACTTCAGGTATTTCCACTGGAATCCCAAGTACATCCGCCATGATCTGGCAGCATAGCTCCGATCTCACTACGCCACCGGATGCCCGTATCCTAGTAGGGGTCACGGATAGATTCTCTAACAATGATACGATCAACCCTATTTGGAAAATCATTCCCTCCATAGCCGCTCTCATCATATGAGATTTCCCATGGGCCATAGACAACCCGAAGAATACGCCCCTAGAGTTAGCATCCCAAAAAGGGGCACGTTCCCCTGTTAACAATGGAAGGAACAATAGACCATTCGCGCCTGGAGGCGCCTCCCTCGCAATATCTAGAAATGGTGTATATTGCTGTAGCACATGTTCTGATAGAGGGGAGATACCTTCGGAGAATAATTGGTCTACCGTCCACTTCAGCACAACCCCACCATTGTTCGAAGCTCCACCAATAACCCAATAGTCCTCTGCTAATGCATAACAGAACAACCGTCCCTCTGGATCCAATGTCGGCTTCCTAACAACTGTACGCACAGCACTACTTGTTCCAATCGTTACAGCTACCTCGTCAGAATTCATAACGCCAATGCCGAGATTGGCGAGAACACCATCTGCTGCTCCAATAACAAAAGGTGTATCCTGATGCAGCCCTATAGCCGATGCATATTCAGCTACCATGCCAGACATCCGATATGTGGATGGTACGGGCTCGGAGAGCTGTTCTTTATTGACGCCAATTAATTGAAGAACTTCTTCTTCCCATATCAAATCATGAATATTAAACATTCCTGTTCCGCTCGCAATAGAATAATCTACCTTATATTGTTTGAACAATTGATAGAATACGTATTCTTTAATTCCTATAAATTTATGAGCTTCTTTGAATACGCCCGGATGGTTGTCTCTCATCCAAATGAGCTTCGTCAAAGGTGACATAGGGTGTATAGGCGTACCTGTCTTAAGATAGATTTGTTTGCCTTGTCCACTATTAACAAGCCCTTCTGACTCTTCTACGCTCCGTTGATCTGCCCAAATTATACTTGGTGTTAGCGGTTGATGATTCTCATCGACCACAATGAGACTGTGCATAGCACTACTGAAAGATACACATAAGATGTCGTCTGCATGAATTCCAGATTTAGTAATAACTACATTCATTGCATCCACTGTAGCTTGAAAAATTTGATTGGGATCTTGCTCCGCTCTATCTGACTGTGGAACGTTTAGAGGATAACCTATCGAATGCATAGCCTTCACTTTTCCGCTCTGATGAATCATTAACGTCTTGACACTCGTCGTACCAATATCAACTGCTAATACATAATCTTTTACTTTATTCATTTACTGGGGTCCTTTCTAATCGAACTGTTATTGTAAGGTCACACACCATCTCAATTTGCGAATGTCGTTCACCTCTAAGGCAAATTATATATTCTAAAGAATTAGGATACCAGCCTGATTTAACAGCACATAGACTTGAATGGGTCTTTCATCTCATATCCCTTTATTTATAAATTCTATTACATAGACTATTCGCACTACTCTATGCTAGAATATGGTAAACAAATTGAATTTATAGGAGGATATACTTACTATGACATGGTTAAACAATCTGCCTCTTTCACAGAAAATTATAGCTGTATGTTATATTATTGCTTCTTTTTTTGCTATTCCTATCGTTATTGCTTTTATTATTATGGGGAATATTGTCGTAGGTCTTACCTTGATTGTAGTCCTGTTAGCGTTAACCTACCCTCTTTCACGCTTTGTGGAGAGAACGCTTACATCTTCCTTTGATGATGTATCAAACGTTACCTATAATATTTCTAAAGGTGACTTTTCAGTAAGAGTAAGTGAAACAGGCTCAATGGTTTCACTTGGCCGTTCCTTCAATAACATGATTGATAAATTGTCTAAGATTCTTACCGACGCCTCAGGAATTACGAAGCAAGTCATGGGAACAAGTCGTGGGATTACCGACAAGAATGAGGAGCTTCGACAAGTCATGGCTCAAGTTGCTCATTCTTCTAATGAACTTGCAGTAGGCGCTAATGAAATATCTCAAGATATTGCAGGAATGACAGACTCTATTCAGGATATTGAGCAGAAAGTAAGTAATTATACTGCTTCTACTAAATTAATGAATCAGCGATCTATTGAAATGATCACTCTAGTAGAAAAGGGAAGAGAATCTGTTGAAAAGCAAGCCGAAGGAATGCGCCTTAATATTAGTGCAACTGAAAAAGTGGCTGAGACTATTGAAGACCTCTCCAAAAATGCTAAAAACATTTCAAAAATAACGAAATCCATCTCCGATATAGCACAACAAACAAACCTCCTGTCACTTAACGCGTCCATCGAAGCCGCACGTGCTGGCGAACATGGCAAAGGATTCGCGGTGGTAGCTCAAGAGGTACGTAAATTAGCTGAGGAATCTACAGCTTCTACCCATAGTGTGTTTGGCTTAGTACAAAGTATAGAACAAGGTGTGAAACAAGCCATTGAACACATTCATGTTAATGAAGAAGTGGTTCGTATACAGAATGATATGATTGGCGAAGCAGAGCAAATTTTCAAGCAAATTGTTCAAAGTGTTCAATACATTTCCGAACAAATTTCTTCCTTCTCTAATGAAAGTGATATTATGTTAGACAGTGCACAAAAAATTTCAGGTGCCATTCAGAATATATCAGCGATTACAGAACAATCTGCTGCCGGTACACAACAAGTATCTGCATCTATGAATTCTCAAATAGACTCGATTCAAGCTGTCGCAAGAGAAGCCGAATCTATGAATGCCGCTGTATTCCAGTTACAAAAGACATTAAATATTTTGAAATTTTAGTTGTAAAAGAGACCTGAATCGGTAGATGATCGCTACAATCTACATCTATCAGCAAACAATGTTTACAATTCAGCCCCTTCATAATATCGTTACATAAAAAATGGATAGAGTCGTCAGAAATCATCTGATCCTCTATCCATTTTCTGTATTTTGTTCATATATCCAAAAGATGTTGATATACGTGTTGTAATCCATTCCTGCTTCGTCTAATTAAGCTTCACTTCTACGTCGCGGCCCGAATCATAGTAGCTGTAAAATCCCGGATTAAGCTCCATTTTTCCGTCCATTGCAACGTTTTCGTAACGATCCACATTTACGCCCGTTGAAACTATTCCCTTCGAAATCCCTACCGGATAAACTACTTCGCCATCAAAACGCATCATGGTTTGATTGACGCCTTTGAACCCGGGGGAGTCGGACTCTGATTCCACGATCAGGTCTTTGCCATCCATATAGTAATTGAAATAGATATGATAACCGTCCACTTTTAGCTCGGCAGACTGCTTCTTCTCAACAGGTTGGCTGAGAGTGATCCAATTCTTGGACGGATCGTGTTTCGTAACGACAGCATCCTTCAGAACAAGCTTCATAGGCACTGTGGACCAGTCCTTGTACCATTCCGGTGATTCGAATCCGTATACGTGTTGATACTTTTTAGGGTCGGCTCCCTTTATGTTGTAGCCGCCTTTTATCTCTTTGTCACCTATAGCCAGCCGTACCGTGTTATACCAGACAACTCCTTCTTTAAAACGTTCGTTCGATTTGTCTTCCTGAATCTGAACTACAATTTCCAGAGGCGTAATAACGAGTTGGCCCAACGTGATTCCCGTTGTTTGTTGAAATTCGGCGCTGCTAAGCAGTTTCCGTGAAAAGATCGCTTCGCTCGCCTTATTACCGTCCGCTTTAAAATCAAATTTCCATGTGCCAGCAACCCGCTTCGTTTCTTCCATATATTTGAAATGAAGTTCCGCAGCTTCCCATTCTTTTTGGGTCAGGTTGAACACCTGCTCTATAAGTAAATCCGATCCGTCGTTCGGAAGGACCGTGGGTACAGCCTGAATGTATTCGCTGCTGTTCTTCTTCATGATTAGATGCGGATTCCCACGGCCCCCATCTGATAAAGACGCTGAAACTTTATAACGTACAACCACCTGATTTTTGGCTTGTGCTACCGATTGGATGTCTATGCTAGGATATTGCTTTGATCCGGTAGAAATAACATCCCCTGCTTTATGATCCGATTTCAAAGGAACGTCCATGTCTTTATAAAAGACGAGATCTTCAGCATCCAGCGTATAGTTCTTCTTGTTATGCTGCAGTTCGTCCTTGGTTTCATAAATACCGAGGAGTTTTCCGCTCGTTTTGTCGTAGTTTAAGTAACCGTTGGCTTTTTCTTTTGTGCCGGATTCGTCGGTAATGGTAGTGCGCTCAAATCCAATCGCGTCATAAAGTGTAGGATCTGCTCCAGAGTCGAGTGAGACAATCATTTTCATCGTCTCCCCATCAGTTACGACACCATTAAGACTCATCGTGACGCCTTTGTTGGATTCGCTTAAGTCATATCGCTGGCCAATACCGTTATTTAACGCATTGGTTACACTCCTGCCACCAGTGAGACTATCCCAATTCAGTGCCACGCCAGCAAACACAGGAACGGCAATGACCATAAAACAGGAAAAAACGATAGCTGCTGGAACGAACTTCCTTCTGCGCCTCGTAGAGTTCGTCTGCTGTAGTGCAGACTTTCGCTTGGACGCTTCCTGTTCAATTGCGATCCACATCGCATCATAATCCGGTTGCGAGTTTTCATTTACTTCGCTTTCATAGAATCGACTCATTTCCAATCATCTCCTTTACTTGGGACGCCGCCATATTTTGCAGCAGCTTGAGTCCCCGGTTCAATCTGGATTTTACTGTTCCCTCGGGAATGTTGATC
>DASXLR010000096.1:0-6516 GCA_036496075.1 Paenibacillus sp.
CGCTATACACATATGCGGAATAATTTCGCCAGATACCACATTCACCAACGTAGTATTAATCACAGCCAACGTAGCTTTAAGATCACCACGAGCCGTAGCCACTAAGTCAGGTACCCAATCGGCTAAAGTTGCTCTTTTCCATTTATCTTGTCTTGTCATTTGAATACCCCGCTTCCTAGATGCTTGCTAGTATTATAATGGGATGTTACTTATATGTAAACGAATGTAAACGAACTCTTCAATACTTACGAGCTACGCAAATAAGGCTACCCTTAGAATACAGAGGTAACCTTAGCAATAATGATATTTAAAGACTAAGACAAGACAGCACTTACTAACTCATTTATTTCAGTTGTTTTCTGAACCAAGACTGCCATCCTTTAACCATATTCTCTTCATCGTACCCATGGTGATGATCCACTAGACGATTAAGACGGTGCAATTGATACCCATAGTCATACAATGATGCTGCGACGATAGAAAGTCTAAACATTCCATTAGTATCCGTTTCATTATACCTTTGAATGGTACGTTTCATAAATTCATCGCTATGCTCGTCTGATAATAAGGAATCCGTTGTATTCGCCTTTAACTTATCTCCGAATTTAAGTAGAATATGCTCATGAAATTTGGTCAAATTGACAATTTGATCATGAAAATCTTGATCGGTATCCGGCAACCGTTCACATTGAAAATAATGCTCATCAATGGCATCAAGCACTTCTCGCCCTTTGCATAATGTATTTAGCATTTGCTTATAGACCACTAATCGTCTGCTTTCACTGAACGAAGCTTTTCTCATCTTCTTATGTTCTTCCTCGAACAATGAATATTTATCAGCAAGCGCTCGAATATCTCCCCTTAGCGAACTTTTCTCGTCCCGGAATACATTTTCCTTAATTTCATTCGTAATTGAAGTTCGAAGTAGCAAAGACATATGTTCAAATATCGTCTGAATTTGTACACTTAATTGAACCTTGGGTTTGGGTGGAAACACCAAAATATTGATTAAGAAAGCTGATACAATCCCGACTAGACTTAGTGAGAACCGATTCAATGCGAAATCCCACTGTCCCGAAGCTTCCATAACAGCGATAACCGTTACCAATGTCAGTCCAATCGTATCCCCCATCTTGAGCTTCAAGCAGACCATGATAACAAGAATACAGACGAGTCCGATCGCAATGGGTTCATTAGAAAAGAAATAACCAGCTAGCACGGCTATTATTGCCCCTAGCGTGTTGGTCTGAAGTTGATCTAAGAAATATCTCCACGAACGATAAATCGAAGGTTGCATAGCGAAAATAGCTGCCACAGCAGAAATAACATGTGGAGACAAATCAAGCCAAGAACTAATATACAAGGCAAGGGTAACCGCAATCCCTGTCTTAAGCATACGTGCACCAAAAGTCACCGTTGAATCCACTCCTTTACACTAAAACTAAAATATATTACCCTTTTATGCCCGAAATGATACATGCATAAAATTTACAATATTGCTCATACTACAACTTGTGAAATACAAAATATAGAAACTATTAACTATAAGAGGTGTATCTAATTATGAAATCAAAGATGACTTTAATATTGTCTTGTTCGGTAGCTTGCCTTGTCGCAAATAGTATAGGAATGGCAACTTCCACAGCCCATGCTATACAATCTACAACACATATCGTATCTATGCCTATGAACAAGCCCGATCATCATCACCAGCATGGTAAACATAATGGCATTCTGAAGGACGCTGCTATCCTATTAGGATTGAAGCGTCAAGACTTAATTCGTGAATGGAAGACTGGCAAAACTCTTGCACAAATTGCAGTAGCGACAAAAGGATGGGATGAACAGACATTCACACAAAAACTAAGTCATAAACAAATACAAAATATTGATCAAGAAGTCAAATCTGGCAAAATCACATTAGAAGAAGGAAATCGTATGAAGAGTAACTTACCTAAATATATCAAGAAAGCCTTGCAGTACACCCACAAAAATCACCATGAACGGCAACAAGGCTCCTTATCTCATATTTAACATCAATTGAACGCTAAAATCCTAACTTCGTGGTTAGGATTTTAGTATATATTCTATTCAACTTATTGTAACTTCTTTGACTTTGGCTTCCTCATAAGCGGCAATGACACAGGGACTTCAAGTAAATCCAGTAAAAACATGAAGATGGGTACTCCAAGAATCAGACCCCATACACCGAAGAAATGCTCAGCCACGATCAATACCGTAAATGTATAAAATATGGGAAGGTGTGTCTTAGAAGACATGAACTTAGGATTCATGAAATAAGCTTCAAATGCATGTAATCCAGCGACCATAATAAGCACATAGACTATTTTTGCAATTCCACCGATCTTGAAAGCAATCGCACATAAAGGGATAAGAGATACAAACACCCCTACTACAGGTACTAATCCGAATAAAAAGATCATAATGGCTAAACCAAATAAATTAGTAAAGCCCATCGTCCATAAAAAGAAGGTTGAAATAATACAGTTAATTAAGGATATCATGAACTGAACTTCAATCACTTTTCCGAATGAAAATACAAACTTCTTACCGAAATAGGCTAGCTCATCATATATATAAACGATTTTGCTTTCCTTGAAATTAGCAGTGAAATGAGTTACCTTCTCCTTCTCTAACATAAAAAATAAGCTCATGATGATCGCAATACCGATGTCAAAACCCCACTGACCAATATCAGAAATGGTCTTCACCAATAAATTCAGACCCTGATCTAAATAGCTAACGACATCAATTTTACGCAATGTTTCCATGATATAATTGACTACCTTATATTCCGTAGGTTCGAAGGGTCTACTATAGAATACAATCACTTGCTGTACAAGTTCATTAAGCTGCCAAATCAGCTTTGGGGCATATTTATAGGCTCCAATTATCATAAGACCCACAACGGAAACATACAGCACAATAATTATAAATTTCCTACTTATTCGGAGATCATCACGTAACCTACGCGTTAAGAATGAATAGACTCGATTAACCAAATACGTAATGATAAACGTAATTAAGATCAAATTCATCATACTCTTAAATAGATAGAGGACCATTACTGCAAATAGTAATACAATTAATCTTCTTATCAATGGAATTTGCAGTGTGTTTCTGAATGATGTCATCACGAAAGGTAAGACTCCCTGCTATCAATGTATTTTAGAACAAGTATACCATCAAGTAAGGTTCATCGCTTCAACGTTTCTTGAATCTTTTGAAACTTATAATACAGATCAGAATCCAAGCACTACTGGCAAGATATCCTCCGATAATATCACTTGGGTAATGGACACCTAAATATACACGACTTACGCCAATAAGAAGAATCATGCTTGCACTGCAAGTAAGTAGTATAATTCTTGCTACTCTTGGTCTTGTGTGTCTCCACATTAAATAGGTCAGTATTCCATAGAACGAGAATGCAGCCATAGAGTGTCCACTGGGGAAACTGAAACCTTCGATTTCAATCAGTCTATGTAAATCTGGTCTAATCCTTTTAAATATGTTTTTCAACATTATATTCAGGAATTGTGAACCCAGAACGACTGCAAAGAATAAAATTAACTCCTGACGATGTTTGAATACAACATACAAAATGAACAATGTACAAATGGATATGATGATCATCACGCCAGCTGAACCCACTGTTGTAAACCACTTCATAACACCTGTCCAAGCTGGACTTTCTAAGCCTTGGATAAAAGATATTATAGGATTGTCAAAGAAAGTAACACGATTCCCTCCAATAGCAAAAGCTATGCCTACAAACATTAACAGACAGAGGATCATGAGAATATAAATCAGACTTGAATGGATTTTCAATTTCATATATGTCTATTCCTCCGAGTATTTGAACTAAAGTAGTATAGCACCATCCATAAATATTTATCCACACAAACAGACAAAATTTTTAACTTTCTGACCAAAAAAGACCCGAGCTGTCTCTCTTAAACATACATTATAGTTATCAGTATTAAAGAATTATTAAATCCCCCAGATTATTTTTTATTATTTCTTAAGGAATGATTGTAACTCTTCTGGTAAAGTGTTAGAAATAGAAGATATTGTTGTTGTTAATTAAAAGGAGGATATCATTTAATGTCAGACAAAGACAAAGAAACATGGAATGAGAACCAGGAAAATAAGGAATCAAAATCTCTGGAGAACACATCAGAGCCACTTCAAGAGCAGACAGATTCTGTGAGTTACTCAACAGCGGAGGAACTAAACAGTCCGGATGACCTATCATCCACCGACACATCAGATTCAGTTCATGTAGATAATGAAAGTGAACCTCTGGATGTAAATCCAGTTACTCCATCACAGCCGGTCACTTATGCCGAACCCTCGAGCCCATCTGACCCACTGAATACGCCACCGAGCTCAGGTGATTCAGACAATGGTAACCGTTCAACACGGATATGGATAGGCGTTTCACTCGTACTTGCCATCATTTTGGTCGTTGTACTTATTAGACCTCCATTCAACGGCAGTAACCAAGACAATTCTGACGCTGTCGCTACTGTAAATAATGTGAACATTAGTAAGGACAAGCTATACGATGCACTAGTAGTAGCTGGTGGTGCACAAACCCTTGATTCTCTAATTACAGAGGAACTAATCGAACAAGAAGCCGTTAAAGCGAAAATAACGGTAACTGATGCTGATTTAGATAAGGAAATTGCAACAATCAAGAAGAACTTTCCTACAGAAGAAGCCTTCACCGAAGCTTTGGGACAAACAGGTATGACAATTGCTGATTTGAAGGATCAAATGAAGACTCAAGTTAAAATACGTAAAATACTAGAACCAAAAGTAACGGTTACAGATGCTGATGTGAAACAAAATTTCGAAGATAACAAAGCAACCTATGACACTGCTGAACAAGTTCGAGCTTCTCACATTTTGGTTGCCACCAAAGCAGAAGCAGAAGCAATATTGAAAGAGCTAAAAGCTGGTGGAGATTTCGCTGCCATTGCTAAAGAAAAATCAATCGACCCTGGATCTAAAGATGCTGGCGGAGATTTGGATTTCTTTGCACGTGGTGCGATGGTCGAGCCTTTTGAAAAAGTTGCGTTTGCATTAAAAAAAGATGAATTGAGCGGTGTTGTATCGACAACTCACGGATTCCATATCATCAAACTCACAGATCGTAAAGAAGCTCATAAAGCAACATTAGAAGAAAAGTCTGCTGATATTCGTGAGCAACTTGTTACTGCCAAGGTTTCTGAAATGTCCACAACTTGGCTAACAGAAATCAAAGAAAAAGCAACTATCAAAAATACACTTGAAGAAAAAGCTGCCGCTCCAACTACGGATACAGTGAAGTAATTAACCTTCTTCACATCTACCGCGTGAGAACCTTCACGCGGTTTTTTCTTGTATGAGATATAGTAACTGATTATGATAAAGAACCCAATGAGTCTCAGCTCCATTGGGTTCTTTATCATAGTCTAGTATTCAGTGCTGTACTTCTTCTTGTATATCACTGAGCATGGTCAGCGTATCTATTCCCGATTGATTACCTAGTAGAATAACGACCGTCCCACTCTTAAGATCTCGAGAAATACCGGTGGAATAACCCGTCCCACTACCATTATGGAATACTGTTGTTCCCGCATTCGTCTCCTTAATCATCCAACCATAACCATAGTTTCGGGCTGAATAAGGCGTGAACATCTGATTCAGTGATGATTGGGATAGGATCTCGTCTGTATACAGGGCACGGTCCCATTTCAATAAATCATCAACGGTTGAATAAAGAGTGCCCGTCCCTGACTGCGAAACATAATAACTAGCTTCAGTCCATTGATTCTCCTTTTGGACATATCCCTGAATAACATTAAGCTTAGGAGAAGCTACACCTGTCTCCTCCATCTCAAGCGGATTAAATACAGTCTGCTGTAAATAGTCACCATAAGTCATTCCAGATACTTGCTCTATGATACTCGCAAGTAATACATATCCACCATTACTGTATTTAAAAGAGGTACCTGGTTCGAAATCAAGCTTCTTAGCCTTAATTTCTGCAAGGGTCTGATCCATCATCATACCTTCTTCTCTGGTGAAGTTGGCTGGTATACCTGATGTATGAGATAGAAGCATGTGTAGCGTAATTTCATCACCCCGTGGAAAATCCGGGATATAGAGGCTTAGCGGATCCTCAAGATTGATCTTCTTTTGTTCTACCAAGTTCATGATTGCTGTAGCGGTGAAAGATTTCGTAATGGATGCAATTCTCGACTTCATGTCTGGCCGATTCAATTTACCTTTCCCTGCATTGCCGTACCCCTTCTTAAGCAGTACATTTCCATCTTGAGCAACAAGTGCTATCCCCGAATAGGCATGATCAATTAAATATTTATCAATCCCTTTGGACTGCTTACTAATGAAAGTTGCTTGATCAGGAGTCAATTGGAGACTATGAGCACCAGAAATCGTCTCACTGCTCATTGTAACTTTTAATGCCTCTGTTAGACCACGCAA
>DASXLR010000097.1:0-14684 GCA_036496075.1 Paenibacillus sp.
AAAGGCTACTGCGGCTACTATAATCAATCCTTTAATCATAAGTTGCCAATACGGACTAATGCCGATAAACGTTAGACCATAGTTAATAATGGCTAAGATCAGGACTCCTACGACTACGCCCGGTACAGTACCAATACCACCTGTTGTCGATACTCCGCCAATAACACACGCAGCAATAGCATCTAGCTCGTACATATTTCCATAGTTATTCGTAGCTCCACCTGTTCTTGCAGCTTCTAGCACCCCTGCCAAGCCATATAAAGAACCCGCAATAGCATAAATATAAATGAGATACTTCGCTACATTGATCCCAGATACTTTAGCCGCTTGAATGTTACCCCCAATGGCATACATGTTTTTACCAAGCTTTGTTTTATTAAATACAACCCATACAATAAAAGCTACGAATATCGCAATGAGCACGATATACGGAATAGCGTATTTTCCACTCCCGATAAATCCAGTTCCAATATCCGCAAAGTCTTCACGCAGTCCCCCAATAGGCTGAGAATTGTTAGGAGCCATGTCGAAATACAATGAATTTACACCATACACCGCAACCATTGTACCTAAAGTTGCAATAAAAGGGGGAACATTTAACTTAGCAACGACAAAACCGTTTACAAGTCCACATATAAGGCCCACTAAAATCGCTAGTGCAATCGGAATAATCCATGTCATTTGTGGAAGATCCGGGAAGAATCGTGCGGCATATTCTGCTTTTTGTAACATAGAGGCCGCAATAACAGCGGTTAACCCCACGATTCGACCTGCTGATAAATCTGTACCGGCTGTGATGAGGATAAAAGCAACACCTAAGGCAATAATAGTCCGTGTTGAGGATTGAATTAATATATCCCGTAAAGAGTTAATGGAAAAAAAACTAGGATTATAAATGGTGATTCCGACGATGAGTACAACTAAGACGATATAGATCGCATATTGGGATGCAAAGCCCTGTAACCTTTTAGTATTTGTATTCAAATGAGTAAACCCCCTTCAATCATGCTCTAATGCTGTGCAGCCAAAGTCATAATTTGTTCTTGTGTTGCAGCACTACCTTCCACTATTCCCGTGAGTCTACCTTCAGACATTACCATGATGCGGTCTGACATCCCAAGCAACTCGGGCATCTCGGAAGAAATCATAATAATACTTTTACCCTGTTTGGCCAGATCCGTAATGATCGAATATATTTCATACTTGGCACCCACATCGATTCCTCTTGTGGGCTCATCCAATAGCAGAATGTTAGGTTCTGTAAGGAGCCATCTTGCCAATAGCACCTTCTGTTGGTTCCCCCCTGAAAGATTCATCATTAATGTTCGAGTACTCGGCGTCTTGGTGCGTAATTTACTGACCATAAGATCGACTTCTTTCTTCTTTTTCTTCTCATTTATCAAGAAATAAGGCTTCTGATAACGATCTAAATTAGCAATCGCAGCGTTCTCGTGTACTGACAGAACGGAGAATATTCCGGTTGCCCGTCTTTCCTCAGTAAGTAATGCCATGCCTTGACTGATAGCTTCTTCCGCTGACTTTATTTTTATTTCTTTTCCATTCAACGTAATACTGCCTGATTCAATTTCCCGCAATCCAAATAAAGCTTCAATGAGTTCTGTTCTTTGCGCACCCACCAATCCCCCGACTCCAAGAATTTCTCCTTTACGCAGTTCAAACGATATTCCTTTAAATGACTTAGGCTGGGTAGACTTTAATTCATGTACTTTCAGAATGACGTCTCCCGGTATATTCTCTTTAGGTGGGAAGCGATTCGTGAGATCACGTCCGACCATCTTTGTAATAATCGTATCTGTCGTTAATTCATGTGCTGGCCAAGTCCCTATCTTGGTTCCGTCTCGCATAATGGTAACTTCGTCGGAAATCTGTAAAATTTCTTCCATTTTGTGCGATATATAAATAATGGCTACGCCTCGCTTCTTCAGGTCACGTATAATACGGAACAGATGCTCTACCTCAATACTTGTTAATGATGACGTAGGTTCATCCATAACGATGACTCTTGAATGGAAGGAGACTGCTTTGGCGATTTCAATAGATTGGATTTTAGAAACAGATAACTTGCCTACCATCGTATCTGGCTTCAGGTCAATATCTAACTGCTTGAACAAATCCTCTGTATCCTGAAACATCTTCTTATGATCGATAAACCTAATCGGCCCAATTCCTTTCGTAGGAAACCGACCTAACCATATGTTCTCCATCACATCTCGAAAAGGAACAGGGTGAAGCTCCTGATGAATCATAGAAATTCCTAAATTCAATGCATCCTTGGAATTGTTAATGTTAGCGTTAACGCCATCCAATATAATCTCGCCGGCATCCGGCTTATAAATGCCATACAGACATTTCATTAAAGTAGATTTCCCAGCTCCATTCTCACCCATCAAAGCATGTACTGTTCCCGGACGGACTTGCAGTGTTACACCGTCAAGTGCCTTAACTCCAGGGAACTCCTTCGTGATTTCTATCATTTCTAATAAAAATTCATTACCAGCCATGACTTTCTCGCCTCCTTGGATACCAGACTATCCAGAGAAATTCGGGGGTAGATCTCTATATGGATCACAAACTTAACCATCCCCCGATTTATCCTTTATCTTATCTATTTAAAAACTGCATTGTGGCACAATACCAAAGTCAGTGCTTGAACAATTGTAAGCAAGTCGATAGTTGACCGCTACGCGGACGGATTATCCTTCCGATCGATCGCTGTTGACCGCAGATTTCTTGATTGAATACCGCTTATAGCGGAAGAAATCCGATGGCAAAGGCGAACGCTTCGCTTCTTCAGGACAATTCCGTCCCCTCCGCTACGATCTGCATAAGCCTCTATCTCAGCAACCACTGATTACGATTTAGATCCAATTTTATTTCGCGTCATCCATATTGTCTTTAGTAATCTTCTTATACTTAATCCATACGTATTGGTTATCTGTAATATCGGATCCCAAGTTATCCTTCGTAGGTGTCTCGCCATTGGCTAATAAAGTGGCCAGTATGACTGAAGCCTTACCTTGGTTATTAGC
Organism: Paenibacillus sp.; assembly: GCA_036496075.1. Taxonomy (GTDB): domain Bacteria; phylum Bacillota; class Bacilli; order Paenibacillales; family Paenibacillaceae; genus Paenibacillus_AQ. The sequence continues at coordinate 3,051 of DASXLR010000097.1, forward strand.
ATCATTAAGTACAGTTCCAAGCATCGTTCCATCTTTAAGCGCTTCCAAAGCAGGTGCAGTAGCATCTACACCTACAACTGGGATATATTTGTCTCCCTTAAAGTAACCAGCTGCTTTCAATGCTTCAATCGCTCCCAATGCCATATCGTCATTGTTGGCTAGGACAGCCTCGATTTTGTCACCGTTTGCTCCAAGGAATGCCGCCATCTTCTCTTGTCCCTTCACTCGATCCCACATTGCAGTGTCTTCAGCTATTTTCTCTACTTTAATTCCTGCCGCCTCAATGCCTTCGATCGAATACTTGGTACGAAGCTCAGCATCTTGATGTCCGGGCTCCCCTTTTAACATGACATATTGAAGAACACCATCCCCGTTCTTATCTGCTTCAGGATGACTCTTCCAGTAATCGGAGATGATCTCACCAGACATCGTACCTGATTCCTCTGCTTTAGCTCCCACATAGTACACCTTATCCCATTTCTTCATATCTTCTGGAAGCGGTTCACGATTGAGGAACACAACTGGAGTATTAGCTGTTTTAGCCTTATCAATAATGACACCTGCAGCCGTCCGATCCACTGGATTAATTAGGAGTGCATTTATTTTCTTAGTGATAAATAAATCGACTTTATCGTTTTGTGTAGGTTGAGAGTTCTGACTGTCTACGATATCTACCTTCGCTTTGCCTTCTGCATTAGTTTTGATGGAATTTCGTACACCCGTCATAAACGTATCATCAAATTTGTAGATGGCTACGCCAATCTGAGGCAACTTGCTGTCTCCCCCGCTACCTGAATCATTGGAATTTGAACACCCTACTGCGACAGAACTGAGAAGCGCACCTGCTAATAAAGCTGGAGTAATCTTTTTCATTACTTTTTTCATGAAATCATAACCTCCCATTTACTTTTCTTTGTCATCATATCTTGTAGATATGTTTTCATTATGGCGTAATTATAAGAAGATTCGAATATAAAATCCTCCTGTTTTATATGAAAATTCTCATAAGAAAACCGCCAGGAATAATCTCCATGGCGGTGCGTTAAGTACTTCTTATAATGAGAGTTAATACTACTTCACAAAAGGAAACAACTGCTTTTGGTTTTCTGGCCACAACATATTATCTAGATCGATTAGCTTAGAACCCGTATCTACACGTTCTGGTCCATCGATCCCTTCAATAGCTTCAACCGCATGTTGAATAGCTAAATAACCATTACTAAAAGGGTTCTGAATAACCATGGCCTGTACAATCCCTTCTTGCAGCATCTCAATCACGGCGGGCGGACTATCGAAGGTAATGAGCTTCACCTGATCCTGTAACCCAAGCCTCTGCACTTCTTGGGCTACACCAATAGAAGCGACTTCATTCAAAGAAATAATCCCTCGAAGATCCGGATTTTCTTGGACCATCTTACTCGTTAATCGCGCAGCTAACTGCTCATCCGACCCACAATAAACAATATCTACAAGTCGAATGTCGGGATAACGTGCGATATAGTCTTTCAAGCCTTCTGCTCGTTCATCTGCATTTTTTGCTCCCTCGACGAAACTAACTACTCCCACACTGCCTCTTTGTCCTATAAGTTCTATCAGCCGCTTAGCTGCTTTCTGCCCAGCTTCATAATTGTTCGTCCCTACATAGCTTGTGATCCGAGCTGATGCAACTTCGGAATCCATAGAAATGACTGGAATTTTATGAAAGGCGGCTCGATCTGTAACTTGAGCAAGCTTCATATAGTCACTAGCTGCCAATATAATAGCATCTACTTGGCGAGCTATCGAATCATCCACCATTCCAATTTGCCCTTTGATGTCCTTTTCACTTTCAGGACCCACAAAAGTCAACTCTACATTAAATTCTTTAGCAGCTACTTCCGCTCCCATCTTAACCGTGTTCCAATAGTAGCCTTTATTCATTTTCACTACCATGTCTATGTGCCTTACATTATTCGTTTGACGCAGCCTAGATGATGAATCTGAACAAGAAACCGTGCTGAGTGCTAACACCGTCAAGATCAGCATCATTCTCTTCATGGATATTGACATCATGGTGTCCCTCTTTCCATGCTCTCCTGATTATCCCTCTGCATAGGTATCGTAAGGGTAACAGTTGTTCCTTCCTCCAATTCACTTTGAAAAGTTAGCCCATACGACATACCATAGTACAGTCGAATTCGCTGGTGGACATTGTTCACGCCTACGCCAGAGCCACTAACACTTTTGACTCCACCCGTTAATAATTGCTGCATTACTTGTGGACTCATTCCAAGTCCATTATCCGTAATCCGCATAACCACATTCCTGCCCTCAACTCTCACGGTTATGACAATATTCCCCTCATCTTGCATATACTCCATCCCGTGATAGATCGCATTCTCAACGAGCGGCTGAATAATAAGCTTCAATGTAGTACAATGAAGCGCTTCATCTTCCGCATCAATCATGTAATTAAATTTAGTTTTGTATCTGATTTTTTGGATCACTAAGTAATTCCGTACATGCTCTAACTCTTCTTCTACCGTAATGATATTATTGCCTTTACTAAGACTAATTCGAAAAAACTTTGATAACGATGTAATCGCAGTAACGACTTCTTCATTCTTGCCTCGCTCCACCATCCGAATGACAGAATTCAACGTGTTGTATAGAAAATGGGGATTAATCTGTGCCTGTAACACATCTAGTTCACTCTTACGCTTCGCTTCCTGCTCGTGAATGCTCTGTCCCATAAGTTGCCGAATACGGTGCAACATGAAGTTGAAACGTTTAGATAACTGCTCAACCTCATAAGCTCCCTTAACGTCAATAGGCGTGTTGAAGTCTCCTTGAGCGACCATCTTTACAGATTTCTCTAGCCTCCGAATAGGCTTCGAAATAATAGCAGATACAAAGATTGAAATGAGAAGAACAGCAATAATGACAAGGGTCAAGAACCACAATACGAAATGATTCAGGTCTCTCTTCGTCGTCACAATCTCATCCGGGTAGGCCACGCCCACGATCTTCCATCCAATGGGCTCTACCGTTCTAATCGTAATGTAGCGCTCCTCTTTCGTTGAGTTATCCATATAACTCCCATAAGTATATTCAAATACAGGCTCTAAATTCTCATATTTTAGCCCTGCATAAATCAGTTGTTGCTGTGGGTGATAGACGATATTACCGAACTCATCAATAATGTAGGCATACCCTTTTTTACCGAGAATCACTTTACTACTGAGCTCATCCATCGTACGAAAATTAACATCGACAAGCAGGATGCCCTTTTTGAGAGTTCCTTCATCTCTATACTCGATCATTCGACTCAGTGAAACCACCCACTTATACTGACCTTTATATAAGTTCTGTATATGGGGCTGAGAGAAGGAAATTTCCTCAGATTGCTTCAATGCCGACTGAAACCAACTTTGCTCGGTCAGCTGTGTATTGCGGCGCATATTGGCAGCTGGAATGTCCAGTATTAATCCTCCTTCTGGAGAAAAGAGAGCTACGGATACAAGATCTTCACGCGTACGTATGAGCGTAGATAATTGCTCACGTAAAATTGAATTGTTGATCGTATCACTTTGCTTAATCTGCTGTTCTGCTACCTCATAAATGTCCTGCATTCCTTTGACATATAACTCTAGATGAGAATTAACCTGCTCTATAATTTGTTGAATATTAAGATAGGCATTCTCCTCAGCCGATTTAGCGAATTTATTATAGAGCAGTAAACTGACCAGAAGCACGACAGCCACCGTAATCATCGTAAAAGACAACATGATAATAAATTGAATACTTCTGACATTGAAGAAGAGGGGTACCTTGGGTGATAACGTTCGCTTAAATCGATGTGAACCTTTATATTCGATTTTCACCCCATATTGCCCCCTCACCCGTGTTATTTCTATACTCCTTAGGAGAGATACCAAATTTCTTACGGAAACAAAAGCTGAAATAGTTAGGATCCGCAAACCCAACCTTTTCAGCGATTTCGAATGCTTTCATATCACTGGAACGTAGCAGTGCTTTGGCAGCTTCCATTCGGTGGTGCATTAGAAAGTTCACAAAGGTCATCTTCACTTCTTTTTTAAAAATACTACTGAAGTAGCCAGTGCTAATATGGAGGTAGTTACACACCTTATTAATGGAAATATCACTTTCATGGTAATGGATGAGAATATACTCTTTTGCCGACTCCACTAATTGATTGTAACTTGACTGACGTCCCAAGGAGATTGTATTCGTCAGCTTCACACATACCGCCGTAATCCACATTTTCACTTCATTTACATTATTAAATTTATAGATCTCCGCAAAGGGAAGTTCGTTCGACCCAAATAATTGCTCAAGTTCCACATTGAATTCCTTAGCCACTTTCATAATGGAGGTCAATATTTCTAATACATAGACATGGTAATCCTTCATGGTGAGCTGCTCAAGTTCTAGGCATTCAAACAAACTGCCAACCGTATCGCTGACTTCCTGGGCCGTGCCCAGTTTAATGGACCGAACTACCATTTGTTGCTTGATTTCATCGTAGTGAAGAGGGTCCTGCCGATCTTCACCTTGCCTTGACTCTACATCATCAATCCAGATTACGCGATTATTTCCTAGCATCAGTCGGTAGTCCAGCGCCTGTATGGCTTCAAGGTAATCCTGATGTAGCCCTTCAAGGGAATGCGTAAGCGATCCGACCCCTATCGTTACAGTCAGCTTCAAGTATTTCTTAACACTCTGCCTAATTTCTTCCAAAATTTCAAAAGTCCTTTGAGACGATGGCTCAAATTGCGAATCTGGAAGCATGGATAGAAATACAACATCATCTTGGTATAAAAAAACCTTCCCCCACTGGTATCTTTGGCCTATTTCTTCCGCTATATTAAGCACCGCAAATAATTGCAACTGACGATCTTCTGTACCTTCAAGCGAACCGTGTGTAGCCGTAGTCTCACTACATTGTTCATATTCTAAATGTCTATAATCCACTCTAATCACAGAGACCATGTAAGCTGCTGCCTTGAGGTTCATCTCATAACTCAGACACTTCTCACGAATTTCAGCTGAAGACACATGACGAGAAATCAGAGAGGAAAGAAAGAGCTCACGTAGTACAGGGAGACTTTTACGATAATGTTGCATCAGGTTCTGTAAATTTTCTTTATCTTCGGTTTCCTCGTCTAACTGATTCTTCACTTTTAATAAAATATCTATGAGCTCGCGAGCGGAAAAGGGCTTCAACACGTACTCATCAATCTGCAATTTAATGGCCTTCTGAGCATATTCAAACTCATCATACCCTGTTAAAATAATAATTTTGGTGTTCGGATACTTATCTTTTATCCAGTTACTCAATTCAAGTCCGTTCATAAATGGCATATGGATATCGGTAACCACGACATCAGGTAAATACTTGTCAATTAAATCAATGGCTTCTCGCCCATTCTCTGCTTTATCAACCACTTGAAAACCATGCTTTTCCCATGGAATTTCCTCAATTAACCCTTCCCTCACATCTGCTTCATCATCCACCAAAATAAGTTTATACATTATGCATACATCCCTCGCATTCCTTGTAAGCGCTTCCCATTAGTTCTACGGTATTGTATATCAAACCTTTTTATTTGTAAATATGGCTCAGTTATCAACAAATCACTGCTTTCCTGTATCGTCCGCACGATAAAAAAAACCACCCCGTTATGCGTTATCCGGGATGGGTTTTAGCAACAGCCCTTACTTCAGTTTCTTACAGAAGCGATAGCCTGTCTTAGCAAAGCCTATATGTTCATAAAATGCATGTGCGGGCGCACGTTCTACACGATTGCCACTCGTAAGAAATAATTGTGTACTCCCTTGACCCTTAGCCCAATCTTCTGCACTAAGAATCAATCTTTTGCCAATACCTTGTCCTTGATACTCCCCCGAGACGATGACTGCGGTAATCTGTGTATTATTCTCGGTACGCTCATAACTAACAACTTTACGTAAATGAATCATACCCACCACTTGCTCATCAACCTCAGCAATCAAAGTGCAATAGAGCGGACTTGATTCCATTTCTTCCATCCGTTCTCTCATTACGCTAAGTGTGGTCGGATAGTTTAGCTGACGCATCAGCTGGGTGCTAATTTCTAAATCATCCCAACAAAAATCACGAATACACAGTACAGGAGTTGACAATTGACTATTCATGATCATATACCTCCACTTTTAAAAGGCTAGCAGCTTGTTTAGCTAACTTGCGAGCAGTCTCAACATCAGCAGCACTACTTAATGCAACAGCCATTCTACGACCTGGTTTTGTGTCTGGTTTACCAAACACCCTTACCTGAGTACGAGGAAGTGTAAGGGCCTCAGCCACTCCACTCACCGTAAAATGAGAAGTTGAACCTTCGGCCTTCAATGTAGCTGATGCACCAGGTGTAAGCAATTGTACATGGTCAATCGGTAGTCCAAGTATAGCCCTAACATGAAGTGCAAATTCAGATAAATCTTGCGTAATCATGGTAACCATACCCGTGTCATGAGGACGAGGTGACACCTCACTGAATAGTATCCCCTTAGGGGTCACGAACAGTTCGACACCAAATAATCCGTATCCCCCAAGTTCATCTGTAATAGCTTTAGCAATCTCTTGTGACTCTTTCAACTGAGCTTCGCTCATCGCATGCGGTTGCCACGACTCCACGTAATCGCCATCTTGTTGTATATGGCCGATCGGTGGGCAGAAGAGCGTACCCGATACAGAACGTACCGTTAGCAGCGTAATTTCACTGTCAAAATGAACAAAGGATTCAATAATAACGCGAGTACTCTTAGCCCGTCCACCCTCAAGAGCTGATGTCCAGCAAGCTTCCGCATCCTCCTTCGTTCGGCAGACACTTTGTCCTTTACCCGAAGAGCTCATAATTGGCTTCACAACGCAAGGTGTTCCCAATTCAGATACGGCCGCTTTCAGTTCATCTAAACTGTCAGCGAAACGATAAGCTGCTGTTGGAATACCTAGTGTCTCTGCCGCTAACCGGCGAATACCCTCTCGATCCATCGTTAGAGAAGTGGCTCTAGCCGTAGGAACGACATGATATCCTTCCTTCTCTAACTCCAATAAGGCATGTGTCGCGATAGCTTCAATCTCGGGTACAATCACATCCGGCTGTTCTTGACGAATAATTAATTTCAAGGCTTCTGCATCTAACATATCGATCACGTGAGACCTATGAGCAACCTGCATAGCTGGCGCGTCTTTATAGCGATCCACGGCAATGGTCTCTACACCCAAACGTTGGGCTTCAAGCACCACTTCTTTTCCCAATTCTCCACTACCTAGCAGTAGCATTTTTTTGGAATAAGCAGAAAAAGGAGCACCCCACACCACTTTCATCCCCCCCAGAAATCTATCACTCTCTATTTTCAGGGTTTAGAAAGAAGATTGCAAGCGTGCTCCGCTAATTTTCTACATTTTTCTCTATTTTTTATTCTAATTTTATTCACAATAGTGAAAAACGCTGTTGAATTTTAATATAATTGGATTAATAATCTAATTTAAGCGTTTTTACACAAAGCGGAACTGTGCTTCGATCAATCCATGATAGATGCCTTGCTGTTTCACCAGCTCCGCATGATTGCCTTCTTCTTTTATTTCCCCATGATCAAGTACCACGATTTTGTCTGCATGACGTATCGTAGACAGACGATGGGCTACAATGAAGGAAGTTCGACCTTTCAGTAGAATCTTCAAAGCATCTTGGATCTTCAACTCTGTTTCTGTATCAATACTAGCCGTTGCTTCATCTAATATGAGGATTCGTGGATCAGCAAGTAATGCTCGAGCGAAGGATAATAGCTGTCGTTGCCCCATAGAGAGCACATTTCCTCGTTCCTCTACTTCTGTCTCATATCCTTGAGGCAATTTCGAAATAAATTCATGGGCATTTACGGATTTACATACAGCTTCAATCTCTTCATCCTTAGCATCCAGTCGTCCAAAACGAATATTATCCCGAATGGTTCCAGAGAAGATAAATGTATCTTGAAGCACGATTCCGATCTGACTACGAAGACTTTCAACTTGGACATCTCTTATATCATAGCCATCAATTAGAATTTGACCCTCCGTAATATCATAAAACCGGCTTAGCAGATTAATAATGGTGCTCTTACCGGAACCCGTATGACCCACTAGCGCAATCGTCTGACCTGCCTTGACATCCAGATCGATTCCCTTCAAGGCTTGGCGTCCCTTCTCGTATTCAAAGACAATATGTTCGAAGTTAATGTCACCTATAATCTTGGGAATCGGCTTAGCATTCGGTTTGTCATCAATACTTGGCTGCTCATCCATATATTCAAAGATCCGTTCGGACGATGCCATCGCTACTAACAATTGATTGTACATTTGACCCAGACGGTTAATCGGGTCCCAGAAGTTACTTACATAACTTGAGAAAGCGACCAACAGACCTACAGTAAGTTGATCGTGTTGAATGAGATAAGCACCGAGTGAGAATAGAATTAATGTACCAAATCCACCCGTGATTTCAATAAGGGGTCCGAATCCTTGATTCATCGTCGTTGCTTTATCCCATGATTTCTTACTATCTTTATTCATCATATCGAAAAATTCCATGTTTTCTTTCTCTTGCGTATAAGCTTGAGTTACACGAATCCCTTGAATAGATTCATTAAGGTGAGAGTTAATTCTAGAGCTCTTCATCCGAACTTCCTGCCATGCGCGACGAATCTTCTCCCGAAGCTTAGTAGAGATGAAGAACATGATCGGCACAGTGACAATCACTGCAAGCCCTAACTTCCAATTGATTAATAATAGAATGATCACGATACCCACCAGCTGAACACTGTCAATCATTAAGTTGACCACACCACTCGTGAATAATTCCTGTAGTGAATTGACATCGTTGGTTACCCGAACGAGAACGGAGCCAGCTGGCCTTTTATCAAAAAAATTAAAGGAAAGCTTCTGAATATGCTTAAATAGATCGGTCCGAAGGTCATAGATCACTCTCTGACCAATAATATTCGTAAATTTAATCCGATACGTGCTCGCCAACCATTGAACAATATACAGAAATAATACACAACCCGCTAATATATATAGCAATTTAACACTCGGCTCTCCAAATTCAGGAGAAATAGCCTTATCAATCGCCATACTTGTTAGAAAGGGAACGGCTAACTTCGTAATCGTCCCCAGAATCATCATCAAACCAATTAAGGGAAGCAATTGCTTGCTATACGGTTTCATATAAGCAAACAATCTTCGGAACTGCCCCCAATCAAACGATTTATCAATAATATCGTCGTCCTTGTATACAAAACGTTCTCCGCCGTCACTAGTAGCCTTTATCTGCTTTTTGTCAGCTGAATTGTTACGTTGCTTCTCCGTATTCATGATTTCACCTGCTTTTCTACTTCACCGGATATCCGATTAATGTGATCTGCATATTGAATGTTGTAAACATCCTGATAAGGACCAGGAACGGCAATTAATTGCTCATGTTTCCCTTGTTGCACAACCTTACCCTGATCCAACACTAGAATTTCATCAGCATGACGAAGAGACGAGATTCGATGAGCAATAATAAATGTTGTACGCCCTTTCATAACCTCTTGGAATCCAGATTGAATCTCATGTTCAGTCTCCATATCCACTGCACTCGTTGCATCATCAAGGATCAGTATCTTAGGATTCTTAAGCAATGCACGTGCAATAGCGATACGCTGCTTCTGACCACCTGACAACCCCATACCCCGTTCTCCGACGACAGTATCATAACCTTCTGGCATTTCCATAATAAACTCATGAGCTTTTGCCAGCTCAGCTGCGCGGATAACTTCTTCCATCGTAACATCCTTGAGACCATATGATATGTTATTTTGAATGCTAGAAGAGAATAGGAATGTTTCTTGAAACACAGATGCCATCTGGCTACGCAAGCTATGAACCGTAATATCCCGAATATCGATCCCGTCAAGCTTAATACTTCCCTCATTGACATTGTAAGCATGCATGAGTAACTGAATGATCGTTGATTTCCCCGATCCCGTTCCTCCTAAGAATCCAATAACAGAACCTGGTGGTGTATCAAAGTTAACATCTGAAATCGCTGCCATTTTATTACCATAAGCAAACGTAACATGATCGAAAGTGACTCGGCCCTTCACATTCTCTGCTTTAAGCTCAATTGCTCCCTCACGATCCTGCACATCGATCGGATGATTCAAGAGTTCCAGTACACGTTCTCCAGAAGCTTCCGATTGCGTGTAGTTGTTAATTAGGAATCCTATGTTCCACATGGGCCCAATAATGTACCAAATTAAGCTAAAGAAAGCTACGAGTTCACCTAGAGATAACGATCCATTAATAACAAATGTTCCACCTACAGCAAGTAGGATAACAACGCTAATGGAGGCTATAAGCTCCATTAGAGGAAAAAAGCGACTCCACAGTGTTGCTGTGAATATCTGATTCGATTTATAACGCTCGTTCCGAACCCCGAACTTCTCCACTTCATGCGGCTCCCGCGCAAAAGATTTAACCGTACGAACACCGGTAACATTCTCTTGTACGGATGTCGTTAGTGCACTAAGTGCCAAGCGCATTTCCTGAAATGCTGGATGAATTCGATTCTCGAATTTCAATGCAATAATAATTAAAAAGGGAACATTGACCAATGTGATCAGTGATAACTGCCAGCTAATCGACAACATCATAATCGAACCGAATACAACCATGAATACCGTATTTAGCATTTGAGGTAAACCAAAACCAACAAAGTTGCGAATAGCTTCTAAATCTCCTGTTAGACGTGACATTAAATCTCCCGTCTTCGCGGTGTCATAATATCGAAAAGATAAAAATTGCAATTTCTCATAACAGGCATTACGCAATCGGTAAGCTAGATGGTTACCGAGTCTTCCTCCAAGCATTCCACTTAAGAATTGCATAGTTGCCTTAAGAATGACAACCACGATGACCGTTAGCGCAATGATCGGTACTTTGTCAAATTGCCTTGGACTGATGACATCATCAATCAGAATCCTCAACAGATTTGGGGTCACTAGCCCTAAAGCAGTGGCGATAGCTAAACAGAGAATGGATAAGAACAGGAAACTTCGTTTATCCCAGAAAAAGCTCTGCAGTTGCTTGAGAACATTCATTTTACTCCTCCTTTTAGATAGAACGAACTAAAGACGAACCTTCATATTCCTGTATTTCTTAGAAACAAGAAAATTGAGGGCGCAAACTTTAGTTCAATCTATATAGATGCATTTGATCTATGTATTTTTATTAGTTAACTTATGAACGTTATTGAAGTTTAACACCGTCTTAACAAGGGGGCAAAGAGGATAAATGAGCATAATCTGTCAGTTATGCGACTCAATCGGCAATAAGGAGAACTAATCTAGAACTACTTATTAAATATTCGAATTTACTCCATATATCTTACGAACTGGACATAAAAAAAAGAAACGCTCTAAAAGCGCTTGGGTCAAGACCCCATTTAGTGGACATTGGAAAAAGCCCTAGGCTATAAACTGACGTCGATACTCCATCGGCGTCAGTTTTTTTAATTTTCGTTGTGCTCTTCCCTCATTGTAGAATCGAATAAATTCCTCAATTCTTCTTTG
>DASXLR010000098.1:0-16406 GCA_036496075.1 Paenibacillus sp.
CCTTCCTCACTAGAATGGCTACGTGATGAGATTAATATCTACGAACCTTCCGAGATTATCGGTGATGAGAGCGTATTGGAAAGTATTCGTTCATTACAGCTTCAAGGGAATCGTCCAGTAGTCTACACGCCATGGAGCAGACGTGATGAGAAGTTAGTACGAAGTCAATTCGGAGAAGCCGTATGGGCGCGACTGGATCAAGAGCGACAGGTTTGTATTTCTGTACTTATCTCTTATCTAAGTGAGACTCAGAAACGTTCACTCGGGCAGCTCACACAGATTTCGCCATATGAACCAGGGCACTACATGATTCTCGATCCATTTACACGGCGTAATTTAGAGCTTGTAGAGACAGTTAGAGAAAGGTCGAAGAAGGGCTCACTGCTATGGTTATTAGACCGTACAGAGACGTCCATGGGGGCTAGGCTGCTTAGACGTAGAATTGATAAGCCACTCTTGCATGTTAGCCGGATTGAGGAACGACTTGAAGCTGTAGAATTATTGTATAATCAGCTTATTCTAAGAGAAGATTTACGTGGTTCTTTAGGAAAAATTTATGATCTAGAGCGTTTGGTAGGCAGAATCGCTTTTGGGAATGCAAACGGACGTGACCTTACGTCTCTCAAAGTATCGTTAAGACAAATTCCATCGCTTAAAGAATTGTGCGCCTCTTCTTCATCTCGTACACTTGGTAAGATCGCAAATGAGATGGATGCCTGTGTTGATTTGTGCGATGACATTGACCGAGCGATCGTTGACGAACCGCCGATATCTGTTCGTGACGGAGGACTCATTAAGCCCGGGTACCATGAGCATTTAGATGAATTGCGAGAAGCGAGTATGAATGGTAAGCGATGGATTGCTGAGCTTGAAGCTCGGGAGCGAGTAGCTACGGGCATTAAGTCATTAAAGATTGGTTTTAATAAGGTGTTTGGTTATTACATTGAAGTGACTAAATCTCACATTGCTTCGTTACCTGAAGGTAGATATGAGCGCAAGCAGACACTGGCGAACGCTGAGCGTTATGTAACACCAGAACTGAAAGAGAAAGAAGGACTTATTCTCGAAGCTCAGGATAAGATGGTAGATCTAGAATATGAACTCTTTACAGAGCTGAGAGTTAAGCTTAATGCTCAAATTCCTCGTCTACAGAGTCTTGCAGAGAAGGTTGCGGAGCTTGATGTATATCAATCTTTAGCTGCAGTTAGTGTCGAGCAGGGCTTTGTGAAGCCAACGCTTACAGATGATTACAATCTAATCATTGAAGGTGGCCGCCATCCCGTTGTTGAAGCGGTCATGAAAGATTCTTCCTTTATATCAAATGCGACAGAATTGACCCGTGAATCTGCGAATATCTTGCTTATTACTGGACCGAATATGGCTGGTAAGAGTACGTATATGCGTCAAGTAGCGTTGATTTCCATAATAGCTCAGATCGGTTGCTTCGTACCAGCCTCCTTTGCCAATATTCCGATGATTGATCGGATATTTACTCGAATTGGTGCTGCAGATGACTTAATTGGTGGGCAGAGTACTTTTATGGTGGAGATGGCTGATATTCAAGTGATGACTGAAAAAGCGACACCACGAAGCTTGATCATTATCGACGAACTTGGACGCGGTACATCCACTAGTGAGGGTATGGCTATTGCTCAAGCTGTGATCGAATATGTGCATGATCGTATTGGCTGTAAAGCACTCGTCTCGACTCATTTTCATGAATTGTCACATATGGAGGAAGGTCTGAGTGGTCTCCGTAATTATTCCATGTCTGTGCAGGAAAGTGGCGATAAAGTACATTTTCTACGAAAGTTAATTCCAGGTGCTGCGGGCAGTAGTTATGGCATATATTGTGCACGTCTGGCTGGCTTGCCAGGGTCCATTATCGATCGTGCGAACACGTTATTAGATAGCTTAGAACAAGCAACATCACAGATTGCGGTTGGAGTAGAGCGGAAGGCTGAAACATGCCATAACTCTGATCAGAATGTGAATCAAGACTCTAGTAGTTCTACGATGGATTTGGGAATTTCATCCATTCCAGGAGATGCTAATAAGCAGCAAGTATTAGAGCAAGCTGATGAGTATCATCTTGAGTCACTTGATATAGGTAGCGATGTTGTACAGCTTTCTATTTTTGGTGAGGAAGATTTGAAGGTGAGCAAGAAAGCTAATCTAGTAATAGCACCTATGGATCGATCAGTAGCTGACATTATTGCGTCTGTCAAAAATGTAGATCTTATGAACATGACACCTTTACAAGCGATGCAGATTCTACATGAACTCAGTGTGAAGGCGAAGAGCCTGTAAACGTCGAAACGAGAGATCAAGATGTAAATCTAGGGTGAAAGAAGGGGAATCGGCATGGCCAAAATTCATATATTGGACGAGCATATTGCCAATCAGATTGCTGCAGGTGAGGTGGTGGAACGGCCGGCCTCGGTTGTGAAAGAATTGGTAGAGAATGCAATCGATGCAGGGAGTACTAAGATTGTAGTCACCGTAGAGGAAGGTGGACTTCAGAGCATACGTGTAACAGATAATGGCTCAGGAATCGATCCAGAAGATTGTGAGACTGCCTTTTACCGTCATGCAACAAGTAAGATTATGCATGGGCGAGATCTTTTTCACATTACAAGTCTTGGTTTCCGTGGAGAAGCGCTCGCAAGTATCGCTGCTGTGTCGAAGGTGGAACTTTTGACCTCAAGTGGGGACGAAGGATTGGGACGTAGGCTTGTTATAGAAGGCGGTAAGTTGATAGTGCATGAAGATACAGCATCTTCACGAGGGACCGACTTTGCAGTTAAGGAACTATTCTATAACACACCTGCAAGGTTGAAATATATGAAGACCATCCAGACAGAATTAGGTCATATTTCGGATTATATGTATCGGATCGCACTCTCGCATCCTGAAATTGGCATTACGCTCAGACATAATGACAATACGTTATTACAGACGTTAGGGAATGGAGATTTGTTACAGGTCTTTGCTGCGATTTACGGGACACAGGCCGCCAAAGCGATGCTTCCTATCCAAACAGAAGACATGGATTTCAACATCCAAGGTTTCATTAGCCGTCCAGAATGGACACGCTCTAATCGTAACGCAATTTCAATCATTGTGAATGGACGTTACATTCGTAACTATGGGTTAAATCAAGCCATATTGAGAGCATATCATACGCTGTTACCCATTAACCGCTATCCTATGGGTATTCTAGCTTTGAACATGCATCCCACCTTGGTTGATGTTAACGTTCATCCAGCGAAATTGGAGGTTCGTTTCAGTAAAGAAGCAGAACTGTATCCATTTGTTGAACAAGCCGTACACGCTGTTTTACGACAAGAGGTACTGATTCCACAACCTGTGAAGACAAACATTGGAAGTAGTGACTCATCTTTCATACAAGAACAGTTTCGTTTTTCCAAAGCGCCATCTGTTACGGATCATTCTGACTCTAATCGTTCAGATTCTAATCATACGAACAAGCTGGAGCAGGGTACTGTAAACCCATTGATAGAATCGAAAGATGGAGTTGCAACTCGCCCAATTGGGAATGATTCGGTGCGTGAAACAAGCGCTCAAGGTTACTATGCCAAAGGAACTACTAATGGATTATCAACACCGAGTTATAGGAATTCACAATCCATGAATCCTGCGATGACTCAGGAACTATTTGCTCAAGCAAGTAGCGGGATTAGCGAAATTCCACCTTTTCCTGAATTGACACTCATTGGACAGCATCATGGTACGTACTTGATTGCTCAGAATGAAAAAGGGCTATACTTGATTGATCAACATGCGGCTCATGAGCGGATTAATTATGAGTTTTATTACGAACAATTTGGACATCCCGCAGATGCTTCGCAGGAGCTATTGCTACCGATTACATTAGAATTTACACCTTCTGAGAGTGAACAACTGAAGCAAAAACTGAATTGGTTCGAACAAGTGGGCGTGTATCTGGAACATTTCGGAGGTCAGACCTTTCTCGTTCGCTCACACCCATATTGGTTCCCAAAAGGGGATGAGCAAGGAATTATAGAGGAAATGGCTGAGTGGGTACTCAGTGAACGTACTATAGATCTTGCCAAATTAAGAGAGAAATCTTCTGTACTGTGCTCTTGTAAAGCCTCGATTAAGGCAAATCAGAACCTTACAAACCTTGAATCGGATACACTTCTTGAACGTCTTGCGGCCTGTAAGCAACCTTATACATGCCCACATGGAAGACCCATCGTGGTTTCTTTTACCACCTATGATTTAGAGAAGTTATTCAAGCGTGTCATGTAGAAATATTGAACTAGAGTTGAGTTTTAGATGATTGTGATTTAAATATGGATTGACGTCAGGAGATTGTAATGATTATTACGACAGGAAGCGCGGATTCAGACGCCTTGGTCACCCGCGCTAAGGCATTATCAGTACTTACAGGATTTACATATGTACCACGGCGAAATACTTCTCTAAGCAAGCTAGTACAGGCTCATAGCGATTCGATCGTACTTGTTGTGCTTGAGAATGGTGCGCGCTTGGTTAGACCTGGGTTTCCTACAATGGAATACCACCCGAGCATGGGATTTGTTCGCGCCAAAAGACTTCTTAAAGGGGAACCCGATCCCATGGTTGAAGCGGCGGGAATGGTAACTGGAGATACGGTACTAGACTGTACAGCAGGTCTTGGTAGTGATGCTCTTGTGTTTGCTGTAAAGGGTGGTTCAGAAGGCAAAGTTATTGCGATCGAAAGTTCTGAACATTTATCAACGCTGCTTACAGAAGGACTCCGTCATTATGTAACAGGTGTTGAGGAAGTTAACAAAGCAATGCGCAGAATTGAGGTAAGACTAGGCCATCACCTTGATATTTTACAAGAAATGGCGGACAATAGTGTGGATATTGTGTATTTTGATCCGATGTTTCGTGAGCCCATTATGGATTCTGCCGCGATTAATCCATTACGAGAATTTGCTAATAGTGATGCACTGAGTCTTGCAGTCATTGAAGAAGCGAAAAGGGTAGCCCGCAAATCGATTCTGCTTAAAGAGAAATGGGGCAGTCCTGAATTTGAACGTTTGGGCTTTAAGATGCAGGAACGTAGCCATTCAAAAATCACGTATGGAGTGATATTCCTTGACAACAGAGACTAAACCACGATTACTAGTGCTTGTTGGACCGACTGCGGTTGGCAAAACCCAAATGAGCATTGAAATAGCTAAGCGTTACGGCTGTGAAATTATTTCAGGAGATTCTATGCAGGTATATCGGCAAATGGATATCGGAACAGCCAAAATTTCTGAACATGAGATGGACGGAATTCCGCATCATTTGATCGATATCCATGATCCGGATGAACCTTACTCAGTGGCCGAATTTCAGGAACAGTGCCGACGATTAATAGGCGAGATTCATGCTAGAGGGAAGCTTCCTTTTATCGTAGGGGGGACTGGATTATATGTTGAGTCTGTGTGCTATGGATTTCAATTTACGGAAGTGGGAGCCGATGAGGATTTCAGGCGTGAACAGTTTAACTACGCGGATACTCATGGCGCTGAAGCACTCCACGATCGATTGAAAGTAGTGGACCCTGTTAGTGCCGAGAGACTTCATGCAAATGATCAACGGCGGGTTGTTCGTGCGCTGGAGATATATCATCTCACAGGTACGACTCATTCGGCTCAAATGGCATCTCAGACTAAGGAGTCTCCCTATCAATTATGTCTCATGGGTTTGACAATGGATAGGCAAATGCTATATAAACGTATTGAAGGCCGCATCGATCAGATGTTGCAGCAGGGTTTGGTTGAGGAGGTATCTTCACTGCTGCACAAAGGCTACGGACCAGGTCTAATCTCTATGCAGGGGTTAGGTTATAAAGAAATAATATCGTATCTACAAGGAGAGATGACTCTTGAAGATACGATAACGCTATTGAAACGGGATACGCGAAGGTTTGCCAAACGACAGCTATCCTGGTTTCGCCACATGAACGAAATTTCGTGGGTAGACGTTACGGAAACTGCAAACTTTTCTACGAATTTTGATCAGATCCGTGGTATAATAGCAGGAAGGTTTCTTACAGATATTGAATATATATCTAAACAATCTAATTGAATCATTGGGGGTACCAATTCATGAACAAATCCATTAACATCCAAGATACATTCTTGAACCAACTGCGGAAAGAAAACATCCCTGTTACCATATTTCTGGTCAACGGTTTCCAAATCAGGGGGACAATTAAAGCATTCGATAATTTCACGGTTGTTGTGGATAGTGAAGGGCGCCAACAAATGCTATTTAAGCATGCAATTTCAACCATAACTCCACAGCGTAATGTTTCGCTGATGCAGGAATCCCAGACTGAGGGATAATGAAAAGATAATTTTAAGTAATGAAACTTTTTAGGTATTATTTCGTTTAAGAGAATAGGTAGCAGACCTGAGCAACCTGTAAAGGTTGTTCTTTTCATTAAACGGAACAAGTACAAAGAGGGAGTTAGGAGGTTTACAATGGATAAGAAAGAAACGCCAAGGGGAAGGGTAACGACAACGACAAAAAGAGAAGTACCCAAGCCGAAGAAAAAGAAAAGAATTACGAAAAAACGTGTTTTTTGGACAATGTTTTTCACGGTAGCTTTTGCTATCTTTTGTGCATTAGGAGGATATCTATATATCACGCTATCTGGAGAAAAACTGTTGATGGAAAATGCAGATAAAATGACGGTTCATGAAAATTCGAAAGTATATGATCGCAATGGTCAGCTAATGGGTGAACTTTCAATCCAGAAAAGTGATCCTGTAGAAGGGGATGAAATTCCTAAACTGCTGAAAGATGCATTCATTGCTACAGAAGACAAACGATTTATGGAACACGCTGGGGTCGACATTTGGTCGATCGGTCGTGCAGCAGTTAAGGACCTTATCGCAAGATCTGCAGTAGAGGGCGGTAGTACCATTACTCAGCAATTAGCGAAAAATGTTTTCTTAACCAGAGATAAAACCTTTTTCCGTAAAGCAACGGAAGTGTCGATTGCCATGGCACTTGAGCGCGATAAAACGAAAGATGAAATTATTACGATGTATCTCAATCGAATTAATTTCGGGGGTCAAATTTATGGAATCAAGGCTGCCTCTGAATATTATTTTGGTAAAAGTGATCTAAATAAGCTGAAAGTATGGGAGATGGCTACATTAGCCGCAATGCCGAAAGGACCTTCTAAATATAATCCGCTTCGTAATCCAGATCTATCTATGCAACGTCGTTCCATTGTACTTCAATTGATGGAGGAGCAAGGGTATATTACGAGCGAAGAAAGAAACGAAGCCAAAGATGTGGTGTATGACTATTCTCCACCACCTAAGAAGCAACAGTATCTTGCGTTTATGGATTATGTTATGAGTGAAGCAGAGCGTGTTACTGGATTATCCCAAGATGATCTGAATATCGGTGGATACAAAATCTATACGACAATGGATGCTAAGGCACAATTAGTCGTGGAGAAGGAATTCGCAGATGCTAGTAATTTTGAAGAGAGTGTGGATGATCAGCAAGTTCAAGGTTCTATGATAATCATGAATAATGAGAATGGAGCTGTGATTGCATTACTCGGTGGACGTGACTATGAGCGCAAAGGATATAGTCGTGTAACGGGTAGCCGTCGTCAACCTGGATCAGCTCTTAAGCCAATTGTATCTTATGCTCCTGCGTTAGATTCGGGTAGCGTTACAATCGATACACCATTGAGTAATAGAGAGCAATGTTTCGCAAATTATTGTCCTCGTAATCTTCATGGTTACTCGAATACCATAAGTATGGCAGAAGCGATCCAGAGATCGGAGAATATCCCTGCGGTGTGGCTACTGAACGAAATTGGTGTAAGCACAGGATTTAAGTTTGCGCAAAAACTCGGCATCAACATGGAGGCAGAGGACAAGAACCTATCATTGGCGCTCGGTGGGATGAGCACAGGGACGAATACGTTGGAAATGACCCAAGCTTATAGTGCACTTGCTAATGGTGGAGTTCTTAATCCGGCGTACTCGATTAAGAGCATTGTTAATAGTGATGAAAAAGCTGTATACGAGCATAAAAATAAAGGAACACAAGTCATGAGCCAGAATACCTCCTATCAAATGACAGAAATGTTGCAGAATGTCGTCAATAGCGGTACAGGAAAAAAGGCTAAAATTAGTAGACCGGTTGCAGGTAAAACAGGTACAACACAGAGCGGTATCAAAGGTAACAGTTCTAACCGGGATGTGTGGTTCGTAGGTTATACACCTGAGCTTACTGCAGCGGTATGGATGGGCTACGATAAACCGGATAAAAATCATATGCTTCATAGAAGTAGCTCGCTGGCTGCTTCATTCTGGGGCAAAGTGATGGAACAAGCGGTCCAAGGATTCGATTCGAAGAGCTTTCCTGTTCCTAAGGATGTGCAACAAGTTGAGCCGGAACCAGAGCCAGAGCAGGTTCCTGTGGCCAGTGTAAGTGGCTTAATTGCTTCTTATAATCCAGAGACTCAGATTGTATCCTTGTCTTGGAATGCTTCTGCAGAAGCGAATGTGCAGTATCGTGTTTATCGTAAAGAATCGTCAGAAGGTAGTTATTCGATGATTATCGACTCAGCTACTTCGACGGAGGCTAAAGATATTAACGCACTAGAAGGTCTCACTTACGATTATTATGTGACAGCGATTCAACCTGATAGTGCTGTTGAGTCAGAACGATCGAATACAGTTCAGATCATGATTGAAGTGGCAGACATTATTGAAGAACCGATTGAGGAGCCAGATCCGATAGAACCACCTATTGATGATAATAATGGGAATGGTAACGGCAATGGTAATACTGGAAACGATAATGGGATGGGTAACGGCAATGGTAATAGCAATGGTAACGGCAATGGTACTGGTACTGGCGAAGAGGTTACTCCACCCGGTAGCGATACAGGTAATGATACCGGGATAGAAGATATACCCACTGATAATACGCAGACTGATCCGGGAACCTCAACAAATGGCGAACCTATTGATGGATATCAACCCGATACGCCCGATGGAGGGGAAGTCTCTGGTACGGCAACTCCTTAGCTAAGAATAGATAAAGCTCCCTTGTGGGGGCTTTATCTATTTTTAATAGACAGATTATCAAGCCAAGTGCGACAGAGCTTGATAATTCATCTGTAAGGAAATTTTTTAACATTTGGAGTGTGATTCCTAAATGTGTTAAGCTGTAACTACCATACTGGAGAGGGTATTTCCCATGAAACGTAAATTTGGAGATCGCGCGAACTGGCGTCGAATTTCACGCCGCCGTTTTACTTGTCGTTATGTCGAATCCGAGAGGTTCACGGGTTATATAACGTTGTATACGATTTATAACTTGAAGGAACCCCTATGGAAAACTTATGGCAATCATACGTATCGTATTGCAGACAAAGGGTACTCTTGGTTACAGTACTTCCCTGAGAACTGCCATTATATTGTCACTGCTATGTTTAATGAGCGACAAGAAATTATTCAATGGTATATTGATACTTGCAAAATTCAGGGTGTGACTGATCAGGGAGTACCTTGGTTCGATGATTTATACTTGGATGTGGTGGTATTAAGTAATGGAGAGGTCTTCCTATTGGATGAAGATGAATTGGATGATGCTTTAAGGCGAAGCGATATAACGACAGAGGAATATAATCTTGCTACGTTAACCGCTAAACATTTGTTGCATGAGATCGATGCACATCAATTTCCCTACTTCATGATGTCACTTGAACATCGTAAACAATTGTTTGAGAATGGTGAATTTAGGAGGAAAATATGATCCTTGCCTCAGTTAAAGGCCGTTTTACGTTCAAAAAAATAATCTTCATCATTCTATCTATCTGTCTAGTAATTCTTCTATGGCTTGGCTATGTTATTTGGCAAATAAATCGGACGACTAGTTCGGACATCAACCCACGAGTAGATGTTGGTATTATTCTTGGCGCTGCGATGTGGGGGGATGTACCTAGCCCAGGTCTTCGTGAAAGACTAGAAGAGGGATTGCGGTTATACCAAGGCGGTAAATTTGAGTACTTTATTGTGACTGGAGGGTTGGATCGTCCAGGCATGAGACTTACAGAGGCACAAGGGATGGCTCAGTACTTACTGGAGCATGGAGTTCCCCAAGAGGCCGTTGTTCTAGAGAATGAAGCGACTGATACGTGGGAGAATTTGTTACTCAGCCAGAAGCTCATGGATAAGCATGGCTGGACGTCTGCCGTGATCATCACACATACATACCATGGGATGCGTTCCCTCAAGATAGCGGAGTATTTGCAATATGATGAGCCTAAGCTTGGGCTTGTAGAATCGAAGGTGCTACAGATGTCTATTCACAAGACACGAGAGGCTTTAGCCTTCACAAAATGGAAAATAAATGAATTATTAATGGAACTTGGCTTTAAATCGGATGAAACTGTTAATAACGTTTCATGAAGTAGAATACATTGAATAGAGATGTCATCCCAGTAGATAATGAGGTGATGGATGCATGAGCGGGCGTGTCGCGGCCACAAATGGCCAGCCTGAAGGCAGGCCATCCAGGCAAATTAATGTGATTTTACGTAGTCAAGAGGCCCCCGTATTAAACAAAGTAGTGCCGGATCATGAGCCTGTAAAGGTAAATAAGAAGCAGGCGGAGCAGAGTCTATATCAAGAAATTCAACGAGAGCTCGACCAATTGATTGGATTGGATAACATCAAGGAGTTAGTTCACGAAATCTATGCGGTACTTCAAGTGGCACAACTACGTTCGGAAGCCGGACTGGCAAGTGGCGGGCATGTGTATCACATGATTTTCAAAGGTAATCCAGGTACTGGCAAGACAACGGTAGCGCGTATCATCGCTAAGCTGTTTCAAAAAATGGGTGTACTCAGTAAAGGACATCTCATTGAGGTAGAACGTGCTGATCTAGTCGGTGAGTATATCGGACATACAGCGCAGAAGACTAGAGAACTCGTCAAAAAATCCATGGGTGGCATTCTATTTATTGATGAAGCTTACAGCCTTGCCCGAGGCGGTGAGAAGGATTTCGGTAAAGAGGCTATTGATACTTTAGTGAAGTCAATGGAAGACAATAAGAATCAATTTATCCTTATTCTGGCGGGATATTCTGAAGAAATGGAGTTCTTCTTGCAGACTAATCCAGGACTTCCTTCTCGATTCCCTATTCAGGTGGATTTCTCGGATTATTCAGTGGATCAACTGATTCAAATTTCAGAAGTAATGGCTAAGGAAAGAGACTACATTCTTATGCCTCAGGCGATACTTAAACTGAAGCAGCACATTTTACAGGAGAAGAATGAAAGCTTACATCCATTCAGTAATGGGCGATATATACGCAACATGATTGAAAAGTCGATACGCAATCATGCGGTTCGGCTCTTGAATCAATATGTGAATAGTCAACCAGGTAAGCTTGAGCTCATGACACTCCGAACGGAAGATTTCAAATTGGATTTGAAACAAGGACTATAGAAAAGATATGTCATTTCGAACAACATGTAGATAAAAGGGGCCATTTATTCATGATTAACTCCACGTATGACACAGAGACAGAAATGCAGGACCGTGCGGTTCTAGTAAGCCTAGTAACGGATGAGGTGAAGAGAAAAGGGATTGATCCCGAATATTCTCTCCATGAACTCGTTCAGCTTGCGGAAACGGCAGGTGTCGAGGTGCTCGATTCCCTTAGTCAGAATCTTCAAAAACCTGACCCTAAATGGTTTATTGGAAAAGGGAAAGTTGAGGAGCTACGACTAGTGATGGAAGCTGCTGATGCTAACACTGCTATTTTTGATCATGAACTTTCAGGTGCTCAGGTTAGACATCTAGAAGAAAGCTTAGATGCTAAAATTATTGACCGTACACAATTAATTCTGGATATATTTGCTCAAAGAGCTAAAACACGCGAAGGAATCATTCAAGTGGAATTAGCACAGCTAACATATCTTTTGCCACGCCTTTCAGGTCAGAGTCAGAATCTTTCTCGGCTCGGTGGTGGGATAGGGACTCGCGGTCCCGGTGAAAGCAAACTGGAGATGGATCGCCGTCATATCCGGGATAGAGTCAATGATCTGAAGCAACAATTGGATGAAATTACGAAGCACCGGAAATTGTATCGTGAACGTAGACAGAAGAGTGGTGTCACACAAGTAGCTCTTGTGGGTTATACGAATGCAGGTAAGTCCACTTTATTGAAACAACTAACCGATGCAGATGTGTATATTCAAGATCAATTGTTTGCGACGCTTGATCCTACTTCTCGCGTATTAGAATTACCAAGTGGTAAAGAAGTGGTGTTGACGGATACGGTAGGATTCATTCAGAATTTACCGCATGATTTGATAGCAGCATTTCGCGCAACTTTAGAAGAAGTGAATGAAGCAGATCTGATTCTGCATGTCGTGGATGCTTCTTCTGAAATGAGAGAAGACCAAATGAAAGTGGTACAGTCGATTCTGCAGGATCTTGGAGCGGCGGATAAACCTCAGATTACTTTATACAACAAGAAAGATGTGTGTAACCCTGAACAGTTACAGATGCTGGGTTCGGGTGAAGGTTATTTGAAAATAAGTGCCTTTGATGAAGCGGATTTGTTAACCATACGCGAAGCTGTTCAGACAACTTTGACCGGAGATACACTCACCTTCCGTATTCCTGCCAACCGCGGAGATTTAACCTCTTTATTGTATCGTGTCGGAGATGTCTTGGAGCAGGAGTTTGATGAAAGTGATTTACTTTATAAGGTTCTACTGCACAAAGCGGATTACGTAAAGCATGAATATATGCTTAAAGAGTACATTGAATAGTAATTTGAATGTTCTTCATGGAAAGTTTGATTATTATATAGGACAATTAACGTTAGATTGATGACAGCAGGGGAGAGAAATAAAAAGCGATGGCACGGTTTAGTGAAGAATTGGAACAATGTATGAATGAAGTGGAGCAACAAATTGAAGGTCAGCTAAGAGTGATTGACAAGGTAGTAGATCGCAATCAGTGGAAAGTTATCGATGCTTTTCAACAACATCAGGTAAGTGATTATCATTTTGCCGGTTCTACAGGATATGCATATAATGATCGAGGACGTGAAGTGTTAGATTTAGTCTATGCAGATGTGTTCGGTGCTGAGGCTGCTTTGGTACGACCTCATTTTGCCTCGGGTACTCACACGATATCTACGGCGTTATTTGGAGTTCTGCGTCCAGGTGATGAACTATTCTATATTACGGGGCGTCCTTATGACACACTTCATAAAGTTATCGGTCAAGCAGGGGACGGGAATGGTTCTCTGCTTGACTTTGGGATAACCTACCGAGAAGCTGCATTGAAAGAGGATGGAGGCGTGGACTGGGATGCTGTTGAACGTGGAATAACATCAGCTACCAAAGTCATTGGTATCCAGAGATCTAGAGGATACGATTGGCGCTCATCTTTCACAGTGGAGCAGATTGGAGAAATGGTTAATCGGATTAGATTAATCAAACCGGAGGTCATTGTATTCGTAGACAATTGCTACGGTGAATTCACAGAAGAAGTTGAACCTACCGAAGTGGGCGTAGATCTTATGGCGGGTTCACTAATTAAAAACCCTGGTGGCGGAATCGCTGAGACGGGTGGCTATATTTGTGGGAAGAAGGAGTATGTAGAGCTCGCTTCTTACCGCTTAACTGCGCCAGGAATTGGTGGAGAAGTAGGAGCAATGCTAGGAACAACACGTGGAATTTATCAGGGGTTGTTCCTAGCTCCTATGATTGTTGGACAAGCTGTCAAGGGGAGCGTATTTGCCGCAGCTATGTTTGCTAGGTTTGGCTTCGATACGAAGCCAGCATGGGATGAGAAACGTACGGATTTGATCCAAGCCATCTCTTTTGCTGGACCAGAACACCTCATCGCTTTTGTGCAAGGTATTCAACGAGCAGCAGCAGTGGATAGTCATGTCGTACCTGAACCTTGGGACATGCCCGGATATGAGCATCCTGTAATCATGGCCGCAGGGACCTTTATCCAAGGCGGTAGTTTAGAATTATCAGCTGATGCGCCAATTCGTGAGCCCTACATCGGGTATATGCAAGGTGGGTTAACCTACTCTCATGTGAAATATGGAGTGCTTAAGGCGATCCAGATCATGCAAGACAGAAAATTATTGTGAGTTTATCTAACATAGCATTGACATGGAAGATCATGAAATGTACAATGATAGATATTAGATCATTGGAAGGTTGATGAGTCATGGGTGACGATATTCGTAGAAATATGGCTTTATTCCCGATTGGCATAGTAATGAAATTAACCGACTTATCTGCTAGGCAGATACGTTATTACGAACAACATAGCTTGATTGTTCCAGCTAGAACAGCGGGGAATCAACGTCTATTCTCATTTAATGATGTTGAGAGGTTGCTTGAGATCAAAGCGTTGATCGAGAAGGGTGTTAACATTGCTGGCATCAAACAGGTAATGAATCCTGTCTCGAAGGAATCTGAAGAAGCTACAGTCATTACACCTGACACAGAGGTTAAACGTAGAGAACTATCTGATTCACAACTTCACCGTCTACTGAAACAGCAACTAGTCATTGGTAAGAGACCGGGTCAAGTGTCATTATTTCAAGGTGAATTGTCCCGGTTTTTTAATAAATAAACTATTCATTTAACAATGAACATGGAAGAGAAAGGGAGAGGGTATAAATGAGTTATACACAAGATGATATTCTTCGTATGGCCAAGGAAGAGAATGTGCGGTTTATTCGATTGCAGTTTACTGATCTACTAGGTACGATCAAGAATGTTGAGATCCCTGTCAGTCAATTAAAGAAGGCAGTCGATAATAAGATGATGTTTGACGGTTCTTCTATTGAAGGGTACGTACGGATTGAAGAATCAGATATGTATTTATATCCTGACCTTGATACTTGGGTTGTTTTCCCATGGGTGACGGAAAGTCGTGTTGCTCGTTTGATTTGTGATATTTATATGCCAGATGGCACACCATTTGCTGGTGATCCACGTGGTATTCTGAAACGTTGTCTTAAGGAAGCAGACGAGATGGGTTATACATCCATGAAGGTTGGACCTGAGCCTGAATTCTTCTTGTTCAAAACAGATGAAAAAGGGAATCCAACGACTGAATTGAACGATCATGGTGGTTATTTCGACCTTGCACCTATGGACCTGGGTGAGAACTGTCGTCGTGAAATCGTTCTTACTCTTGAAGAGATGGGCTTTGAAGTCGAAGCATCCCACCATGAGGTTGCTCCGGGTCAACATGAAATTGACTTTAAATACGAAGATGCCATTAAAGCAGCGGACCAGATCCAAACGTTCAAGTTGGTCGTTAAGACGATAGCTCGTGAACATGGATTGCATGCTACATTTATGCCTAAGCCTCTGTATGGTGTGAACGGATCAGGTATGCACTGTCACCAATCTCTATTCAAGGGTGAAGAGAATTCATTCTATGATGAGAGTGATGAGCTAGGTCTAAGCCAGACAGCCCGTCATTATATGGCAGGTCTTCTGAAGCACGCTCGTGCTTATGCAGCTATTACGAATCCAACAGTGAATTCATATAAACGACTTGTACCTGGTTATGAAGCACCTTGTTATGTAGCATGGTCTGGTAGTAACCGTAGCCCAATGATTCGTATTCCTGCTTCACGTGGACTAAGCACACGTGTAGAAGTACGTAATCCAGATCCAGCGGCTAATCCATATCTTGCTCTTGCTGTGATGTTGAAAGCAGGTCTAGACGGAGTTAAGAATGAAATGAAGTTACCTGCTCCAATCGACCGTAACATTTATGTGATGTCGGAAGAAGAGCGGATCGAAGCAGGTATTCCTAGCTTACCATCCGATTTGAAAGAAGCATTGAATGAACTTATTCGTAGCCAAGTTATTACTGAAGCATTAGGAGATCATGCACTAGCATACTTCTATGAACTGAAAGAAATTGAATGGGATATGTTCCGTACACAAGTTCACCAATGGGAACGCGATCAATATATGACTTTATACTAATTCTTCAAACCCTTGACGCTCTAAGCGTTGAGGTTTTTTTTTATTCGGGGGCATGGGAGGGGACTAGGGTCTAATTTGAGGTTGCCCCCCAAATGTCCCCAAAGTTTTTGTTTTTATGATATATCTTTTGCATAGTTTTCGAACTTCTCCATATTCTTAGTTTCGATTTTTTTAGAAATATGAGCGTATACCTCAGTAGTTATTTTCACGCTTTCATGCCCGAGTTGCTCTTGTATGAATTTCATATTTGCCTCAGCTTCCATCATAAGAACAACATAAGTGTGCCGAAGTTTATGAATAGGCAGACTAGGTAATCCAGCTCGCTTAAGAATCCTTGAG
>DASXLR010000099.1:0-3349 GCA_036496075.1 Paenibacillus sp.
ATTCGTGTAGCCAAGCGATCCGCCCCCGTACTCTCACGCCAATCCCCAAACATAGATGACCATAACACAATTTTGAATTGGTTTCGCTTAGAGAAATCAAACAAATTAATAATACCCCACGGTGGTCGGTAGTAAGATGTCCGTTCACCCGTTATATCATGTATTATTTTATCTGTCTTCATGATCTGATTACGAACAGTTCTTGGACGCATTAACCAATTCGTCTTATGAGTATAGTTATGAATACCAATGAGATGCCCTTCATCATGCATTCGCTTAATAAGTTCTGGATGCTGTTCGGCGTTACTTCCTACTACGAAAAAAGTACCTTTAGCATGATATTGTTTAAGTAAATCCAACAATTGGGGTGTGTATTGCGGGTCGGGTCCATCATCAAAAGTAAGTGCAAACGCTCGTTTTCCCTTTCCCCTTCGAAAGACGCGAAATCCAAAAATACGAGTAATCATACCCGGGATGAATGCGTAAAATGATGAAATATAGAACAACCAAAGCAGCAAAGTCTGCATTTCATTCCCCCACTTTTCCTCTGATAGACTTTGATACAATATAGAATGAACCAAAAAATCACTATTATACATTTTATCATAATTGCCAAACAAATAGGCGTTTTTTTGAAAATGATGTACAATAGAATTCAGTGAATAATTGTTAAAATAAGGAGATGTTCTTAGTTTATGCTACCTCTATACAAAAAATATTGGCGTACTTTTTTTGATATTGGGCTCATCGTACTTACAGTATTATTAATCATGTATGTCTCCAGTAAACTATACCAACTAGCAGCCCCTGTATTTCTATCTATTCTCATTTTTATGATCATTGAACCGTTTGCTCGTTTCCTACACCGTAGAGGACTCCCTAAGGCGCTTGCTTCCTCCATCTCTGTTCTATTGTTCGTTCTAATCATTCTAGGTATTTTGTTTGGAGCTGGGCTTGTTGTTATTTCCCAAGTTGCACAAGTTCAAGAAAACTTACCGAAGTATACGATGGTCATTCAACGAGAATTCACGCATTTAACGGAGTTTCTTCATAATCAGATTGACGTGCTCCCTCCGAATATTACAGATAAAATGAATGAATATTTCACCCTCATCACTGATTTCGCAACAGGTTGGATGGTTAGCTTCTTTGCTTATATGATTACTGCGCTGACTTCATTCTCATCGTTCATGGCTAACTTTGGTATCGCCATTATTCTAGCCTTTTTCCTCAGCATCGAGATTGAAACTTGGAAACGTATTGCTAAAGAAAAATCGCCTAAGACATTCAAAACAGCCTTCATATTCCTCAAGACACATGTATTTAAATCTATTGGTTCTTATTTAAAGGCTCAGCTTATTATGGTTATGATCACCTTTGTAATTGTGTATATAGGGCTTCTCATACTACATACAGGTAATGAACTATCCTTAGCGCTTGTCAGCGCTCTGTTCGATATTTTACCCCTTGTAGGCGTTCCAGTAATTCTGATTCCATGGATTGTTTACTTGTTTATCGTCGGTAATACTAGTCTTGCTGTCGGCCTAACCATCCTTCTTATGGTGGTGTTAATTGTTCGTCAATTATTAGAACCCAAAATAACCGGAAATTCAATAGGCGTATCTTCTGCATTCTTAATGTTGTCCTTTATGATCATTTCATTGTCCCTATTCGGTTTAGCGGGCTTAATTCTATCGCCAATACTGCTTATTCTAATTAAAGAGTTACTTATGCAAGGATATTTACAAAACTGGATTAGGTTACCACGGGATGAATTCGAAGTCTCTCCCTTCGATATGAGTCAACCATCGCCGCCATCCGCTGTTGTACCTAATGAGGACGATAAGAAACCCATCACTTGACCAAAAAGAGCCGTTGCTTGATTCTTTGTATTCGCTCGGGCATTCTGAAACAATACAGCAACGGCATATTTGGGTTTATTCGTAGGTCCATATCCAATAAACCATTGGTTATTACGAGGCTGTCCTTTCCACACCACTTCGGCTGTACCTGATTTGCCTGCTAACGACCATGTTGAAGTAACTAGTGATTGCCCTGTTCCTTCAGTCACAACCTGCCTCATCCACGAAAGTAATAGTCTAGCTGTCTTAGGTTTAATTCCCGTCCCTTGGGAAGAGGATAAGCGATGTGGCACTAAGGTCTTCATAGTTTGTCCATTATTATAATTAATTCTCCCTAAAATTCGCGGTGATTGTACCTGTCCCTCATGAAGCAACGTAACAACCAAGTTAGCTGCCTGTAGCGGTGTCAATTGGACATCTCGCTGTCCAATTCCAGTCTGAACACGAACCCCTCCATCCCTATTCTGGTTTGAAGCATCAAATATAACACCGGCATCTTCATGATCCAAAGGTCTGAAAGAAGACATCCCTAGAAAGTTCTCAGCCTGCCATCCCACCTTTGTTCCCAGTCCAAGTCTATGAGCGGTACTTTCGATTTGTTCAGCACTCAGACGTTCTGCCAATGAAGCAAATACTACATTACAAGACTGAGCATAACCTTGTTCTAAACTCAAATGGCCATGTCCGCCTTCCTTCCAACAAGATAGCCCATACTTACCATAATGTCCCGAACAATGAAACTGCTCGTTGGGAGAGGTGATACCTGCTTCTAATGCTGCTGCAGCGATCACTGTTTTGAAGATAGAACCTGGAGCGGTCGCTTGTAGTGCTCTGTTATTCCACTCGCCCTGCTCAGGATGAATATTATGAGGATTATAGAATGGAGAAGATACCATCGCAACAACATCTGCTGAATTTACATCCAGTACCACTACTGCCCCTTGCTCCATTCCCGATTCTCTAGTGAGCTTTTCTATGTTGTACTGAAGATTAGCATCAATAGTAGTCATAAACTTCAACGGATAATATGGATTATCAGGAGCTTTTACTCTGATCCCAGTATCTGGAATGGGTTTATTGTGACCATCAACGCTATAATATGCAATCGTAGGGCCCACCCCATGAAGTAGAGGTTCTAATGTCTTCTCTAGCCCTGCAGCACCCGTCTGCAGATGATATCCTATATTCCTCTTATTGAAGTGTGCTTCTGCCTGAGACAAATACCCTAGCCATTGCATTCCGGATAATACATCCTTGTACCTCATTTGATAAGGTAACACTTCTATCCCACTAATATTCAGATTGTTTATGATCCTTGACTGAGAGATATTTAGAGCAAGTGCTTCATCATTCTTCTTATTTCTCCAGATGAAGGGCCCCCTTATACTACCCCACACCTTTTGAAAAGAGAGCTTATTCGTGCCCAGTGCCTCTGAAATGTCTTCTATTTTCTCTGCATGTAAGCTCAGGTCCGCTGCTCCCTTCAC
>DASXLR010000100.1:0-34590 GCA_036496075.1 Paenibacillus sp.
TAACATTGGTTCTGCTGGCGGTATGTTCTTTACACCAATCATCAACTTCCCTGAAGTTGCGATCTTGGGTACTGGACGTATTTCTGAAAAAGCTGTTGTCAAAAATGGTGAAATTGTAATTGCTCCAGTTATGGCGCTATCCCTAAGCTTTGACCACCGTATTATCGATGGTGCAACAGCACAAAACTTTATGAACTACATTAAATCGCTGCTCAATAACCCTGAGCTGCTAGTTATGGAGGTCTAATTAATCATGGTAGTAGGAGACGCTTCTCTAGATATTGATACGCTAGTCATTGGTGCCGGCCCTGGTGGTTATGTAGCAGCTATACGTGCTGCACAATTGGGTCAAAAAGTATTAATCGTGGATAAATCAACAGTTGGCGGTGTATGTCTTAACCGTGGATGTATTCCATCCAAAGCATTGATTGCAGCAGCTCATCAATATGAGTCTGCTCAACACGGTGCTGCATTCGGTGTTACTGCTGAGAACGTAAAAGTTGATTTCGGAAAAACACAAGAATTCAAAAACAGTGTTGTTAAGAAATTAACGGGCGGCGTTGCTGGTCTACTTAAAGGTAACAAAGTAGAAGTATTCAATGGTGAATGTATGTTCATCAGTGAGAATGAAGCACGTGTCTTTAATGACCATGAATCTCCTCGTTACCGTTTCAAGAACTGTATTATTGCAACAGGATCACGTCCGATCGAACTTAAACCATTTCCATTCGGTGGACGTATCATGTCTTCAACTGAGGCACTAGATCTTCCAGAAATTCCGAAGAGCCTAATCGTTATTGGTGGAGGATACATCGGAGCTGAGCTTGGCCAAATGTTCTCTAAATTTGGTAGTAAAGTTACGATCATCGAAGGTCTTGAGTCTGTACTTAACGGATTCGATCCAGATATGACGAAGCTTGTTGTTAAGAACATGAATAAAACAGGTATCGAAATTATCACGAGTGCAAAAGCAGAAAGTGCTACACAAACAGATAAAGACGTTACTGTAAAATACAGCGTAGGTGGAGAAACCAAAGAAGTAACAGCTGATTATTTACTTGTTACTGTTGGACGTCGTCCAAATACAGATGGTGAACTTGGCTTGGATCTAGTTGGTATCGAAATGGATGAACGTGGATTTGTAAAAGTAGATCATCAAGGACGTACTAACTTCCCTCACATTTTCGCTATTGGTGATATCGTTGCAGGTCTTGCATTGGCTCACAAAGCTTCTTATGAAGCTAAAGTGGCTGCGGAAGCGATTGCTGGTCATCCTTCCGTAGTAGACTACAAATGTATTCCTGCAGTGGCCTTTACAGACCCAGAATGTGCAAGTGTAGGTTACACGGAAAAAGAAGCGAAGGATAAAGGATATAAGGTTACTGTATCTAAATTCCCATTCGCAGGTAACGGACGTGCGTTATCTTTGAATAGCCCAGACGGTTTCGTGAAACTGATCTCTGAAGAAGGTACAGATCTTGTACTAGGATGTCATATCGCGGGTCTAGAAGCTTCCAATCTAATTTCTGAGCTGAGCTTGGCAATTGAAATGGGTGCTACCGTTGAAGACATCGCGTTGACTATTCATGCTCACCCAACCTTGGGTGAAATCGTGATGGAAACTGCCGAATTGGCACTAGGAAATCCGATTCATATGATGGCACCACGTAAATAAGAACTCATATAATATCAAAAGAAGGAGGGGCATCTAATGCTCCTCCTTCTTTTTTTATTGTAAATTACCTAACCTAATCTTGTAATTATCCATGATTTGTTGTTATCATAACGACATGAACATGGTACACTTAGATGTACGTTAGAAGTTAGACGGTTCATTTTTTATGATAAGAAATTATGACTTTTATATTTATTTACTTGTGAATTAGATGAAAGGTGAGTGCTTTAGATTGAAGAATTATTTAGAGCTATTACAGGATATATGGGATCATGGATCTGTAAAAGAAGATCGTACTGGAACAGGTACAACATCTGTATTTGGGCGTCAGCTTCGTTTCGATCTATCTCAGGGCTTTCCACTGTTGACAACGAAGAGAGTTCATATCAAGTCTGTGGTGCATGAATTGCTTTGGTTCCTTAGTGGGGATACAAATACGAGGTACCTGAAGGAGAATGGCGTCTCTATTTGGGACGAGTGGGCAGATGAGAACGGTGAGTTAGGTCCTGTCTATGGTTCGCAGTGGCGAGACTGGGAAGCGCCTAATGGTCAGAAAATTGATCAAATTGCTAACGTTATTGAGGCCATTAAGAATAATCCGGATTCAAGACGTCACATCGTTAGTGCTTGGAATGTAGCTGAAATAGATAATATGAAATTGCCACCTTGTCATTTTGTATTTCAATTTTATGTAGCTAATGGGAAACTATCTTGTATGCTAACGATGAGGTCTGTTGATACTTTCTTAGGGCTTCCATTTAACATTGCCAGTTACGCACTATTGACTCACATGGTGGCTCAGCAGTGTGGACTAGAGCCAGGTGAGTTTATATGGTCTGGTGGTGATGTGCATCTTTATTCAAACCATATGGAGCAAGTTCAGACACAATTACAACGTGAGCCATTTGAGTTACCTGTTCTAGAAATAAAGCGTAAGCCTGAATCTATATTTGATTATCAGTTTGAAGATTTCGAATTTCATAATTATAAGCATCATCCGGGGATAAAAG
This sequence comes from Paenibacillus sp., assembly GCA_036496075.1. Lineage (GTDB taxonomy): Bacteria > Bacillota > Bacilli > Paenibacillales > Paenibacillaceae > Paenibacillus_AQ. Next base: position 2,686 of record DASXLR010000100.1, read on the forward strand.
CACCAGTAGCTATATAAGAGGAGGACAAGTGCAATGAGGATCACAATGATCTGGGCTATGGGGCGTAACGGTATCATGGGAAAAGATAATGATATGCCGTGGCGTCTACCACGTGATATGGCATTCTTCAAGCAGCAAACAATCGGGAAATCTATAGTCATGGGAAGAAGGACTTGGGAATCCTTTGGATGTAAGCCGCTTAAGAATCGGACTAACATTATCATGACTCGTGACGTTGAGTATACAGCACAAGGTGCTCATATCATTCATACACTAGAAGATGCAAAGGCATCTGCACAAAATGATGAACTTATGATTATTGGTGGAGCTCAGATCTATGAGGAATGGTTGCCTTTAGCGGACCGTCTCATTGTAACTAAGATCGATGAAGATTTCGAGGGAGATATTGTGTTCCCAGAGATAGATTGGTCAAAATGGACGCTAAATGAACAAATACCAGGTGTACGTGATGATAATAACCCCTATGATTATAGTTTCAATTTCTATGAGCTCATGCAAGATTAGCATCCCTTAACATGTGAACTGTATGTTAAATAGTACAAATAATTAGGCGGATAATCCATTTAACATTCAAACTTCTGAATGCTAAGATAATTTAAATAAGATTTGTATATGAATGTATATTTATGTGACATTATATATCGTTATGCTGACATTTGAGAAGTGGGGGAATGGGTTCATGTCTACACCAACAGGTTTTATGGAATATAACCGTCAACTGCCTATTGACCGGGATCCAGCAGAGCGGATTAAAGACTGGGAAGAATTCCACAAACATATGTCAGAAGAAGAGCTTCGGACACAGGGATCACGCTGCATGGATTGTGGCACACCCTACTGTCATTCAGGAATTGATATGGCGGGTGGAACTTCGGGATGCCCAGTAAACAATTTAATTCCAGAGTGGAACAATCTTATTTATCGTGGATTGTGGAGAGAAGCACTCGATCGTCTGCACAAAACGAATAATTTTCCTGAATTTACAGGTCGTGTCTGTCCAGCACCTTGTGAAGGATCATGTACTGTTGGGTTGATCGGAGAGCCAGTTACCATTAAAACCATTGAGCAAGCGATTATTGATAAAGGTTTTGAAGAAGGTTGGGTAGTTCCGAACCCTCCTGAGAAACGGACTGGTAAAAAAGTGGCTGTCGTGGGATCGGGTCCAGCGGGTCTTGCAGCTGCAGCTCAGCTTAATAAAGCAGGTCATTCCGTTACGGTATATGAGCGTGCTGATCGGATCGGAGGTCTACTTACTTATGGTATTCCTGCGATGAAGCTTGATAAAGGGGTTGTACAACGTCGTGTAGATTTACTTGCAGCAGAAGGGATACAATTCATTACAAATGCCGATATCGGAGTAAATATACCGGCTCAGCAACTAGTGGACGAGTATGATGCTGTAGTGCTATGCGGAGGAGCTACGAAGCCTCGTGAGTTCGAGATTGAAGGAAGTCAGTTGAACGGTGTGCATTATGCTATGACTTACTTAAATGGAACGATAAAGAGCTTTTTGGATTCGAATTTAGAGGATGGACAATTTATATCTGCTAAGGATAAAGATGTCATCGTGATCGGGGGCGGAGATACAGGTTCAGACTGTGTGGCCACAGCGTTGCGTCATGGATGTAGCAGCATCACTCAATTTGGTACCCATGATAAAGCACCGCTAGAGCGGGATCCAATCAGCAATCCGTGGCCACAATTTCCGAATGTGTATACACTTGATTATGCACAAGAAGAGGCTAAAGCGATTCATGGAGAAGATCCGCGTGAGTTCTCCATCATGACGACTAAATTCGTCGGCGATGACCAGGGTAACTTGAAAGAGTTACACACGGTACAAATTCAACGGATCGTGGATGATTCAGGCAGTAAAATTTATCAACCTATTCCAGGGACAGAACGTATTTTCAACGCACAATTAGCATTTATCGCTATTGGTTTCGACGGACCTGAGCAAACGTTGATAGAGAAGTTAGGTTTAGAAACGGACCGCCGCTCGAACGTCAAAGCTAACAAAGGCAAATACAAGACCAATCTTGATAAAGTATTCGCTGCAGGTGATATGAGACGTGGACAAAGCTTAGTTGTGTGGGCTATCAATGAAGGCCGTGAGGCTGCACGTGAAGTAGATAAATATTTGATGGGTTCGACGGTACTGGTGTAAATAAGGATCAATACTCCCCCGAAGATACACAGACACTTTAAACGAAGTGTTTGTGTATCTTTTTTTGTTGTGTCAATTATGGAGAGAACTTTGTACAGAGTGCTTGTCTTTCGGGTTATTACTTTTATTACGGGACTTTTACCTTGGATGATATGGAGTTTTTAAATATTAAGTAGGATAGTCTAGTAATAATTGTTTTTTACCAATTTAGTCTTACATTATTGTGGTATCATGTGATGAATTATCTTATGAATAAGGAGGCTTGCCGAAGTGAGTATTAACCTGCAGGAATGGATTGTTGAAGCAGATATTACAAGTATGCAGACAGCTATGGAGGAGGGTACTATAACCTCAGAAGAGATCGTTCAAGCATACTTAGATCGAATAGATAAATACGATTTGATTATCAATTCAATATTAGAAATAAATCCAGAAGCGATACATATAGCGAGAGCTTTAGACAAAGAGCGTAAAGAACAAGGGAGTCGGGGAAGACTGCACGGGATTCCTATTTTATTGAAGGATAATATAGATACAGAAGATCAGATGCACACGAGCGCAGGCTCAGTAGCTTTAGCTGAGTCATTCGCGGCGAAGGATTCATTCGTAGCTTCAAAACTTCGCATGGCAGGTGCTGTTCTTCTTGGAAAAACGAATATGTCGGAATGGTCCAACTTTATGTCTAGCACGATGCCAGCAGGGTATAGCTCACGAGGTGGACTTGTTCTAAATCCATATGGTGCGGGTGAGATATTTATTAGTGGGTCTAGTTCAGGGCCAGCAGCTGCTATAGCTGCAAATCTAGGAGCGGTAGCGATCGGGACAGAAACGGCGGGGTCCATTGTTGGTCCTGCATGTCAAAATTTGCTTGTCGGGATCAAACCTACGGTGGGTCTCGCTAGCCGAGCGGGTATTATACCTATTTCTAGCAGTCAGGATACCCCTGGCCCTATAGCAAGGACGGTGACGGATGCAGCCATTATCTTAGGTGCAATGACTGGAGTAGACGACGAGGATAACACTACGTTAGCGAGCGCAAAGAGATCATTTATAGATTACACACCTTTTTTAGATGCCGACTTTTTAGGTCATGCAAGAATAGGTATTCCTAGATATTATTATAAGCATTTGGACGAGGAGAGACTTGCTATCATGGAAGCTGCTATTACGACTTTGAGAAATGAAGGCGCCACAATAGTAGACCCGGTCACGCTTCACGTAGAACAGAATAACTGGAATAATGATGTCATTTGCTACGAGTTTAAGAAGGGTCTTAATCAGTACTTATCGCAATTAGCTGATTCCGTACCGATTCACTCTTTGAAAGAGTTGATTGAATATAATGAGAAGCATACCGATGTAGCTTTGAAATATGGGCAAGACACGCTAATAAGATCAGAAGAAACAACACTGACGGAGCACACCTATCTGCAAAAGAAACCAGATTATGATGAATTAGCGCTTAACCAAGGAATCGATGATGTGCTAGAAAAGTATAATTTAGATGCATTAATGTTGCCTGGAGATGTAGACGGCATGTATATTGCCGCGCGATTGGGCTACCCATTGATTTCTGTCCCAGCCGGGTATTCATCCCATGGCATTATTGACTCCGATGGCGATTCTACGAAAGGGCCATTTGGTGTAGTTTTCTCAGGCAAAGCATTTAGCGAACCTACGTTGATCAAAATAGCTTACGGATTTGAACAAGCCACACACCATCGCTTTCCACCACAATTAGATTAGGGAGGAAACGTATGACTTATAGTTATTATGGTGAACTGTGTACAGAGGTTTATGATTTAACCAAGAAAATCGGGGATTCATTAGATGGCGATTTAGAATATTATCGTAATAAGCTAAAAAGTTGCAAGGGGCGTATTCTGGAAGCTATGGTTGGTTCAGGGCGTGTAATCATTCCACTGCTAGAATCTGGACTCGTTGTAGATGGCGAACAACCAACACATGCGAACCAAAAATTTGTTTATGAAGCTGTAAGAAGATAATAACTTTGTATCTGTATAGTTAACTATTTCAGCCCTTTACTATTTTAATGGTAAAGGGCTGTTTTTCGTTTGCTGGATACAAGTGGACTCCAGCATGTAGCAAAACACTTTATTCCCGGTAGATGACTTTATCAATTAACCCGTAATTTTGTGCTTCATGGGCATCCATAAAGTGATCTCGATCGGTGTCTTTTTCGATTTTTTCAAAAGATTGGCCCGTCTGTTGAGCTAGTATGTGGTTTATTTGGCTACGCAAACGTAATATGCGCTTGGCGCTAATTTCTATATCGGTCGCTTGACCGCCTGCTCCGCCGAGAGGTTGGTGAATCATGATTTCGCTATTAGGGAGGGCAAGCCGTTTTCCCTTCGTTCCGTTGGTTAGTAGAAAGGCTTCCATGGAAGCCGCCAATCCAACACATAATGTGGTTACATCAGCTTTGGAACTGCATCGTATCATAGATCCCCATCCCGGCCGTTATTGAACCTCCAGGGGAGTTGATATACATGCTTATGTCCTTTTCCGAGTCGGTCGCATCTAAGAATAGAAGTTGTGCTATCACGCTATTTGCAACTTCGTTCGTTATTTCACCGGAAACAAAAATGATTCGGTCTTGTAGAAGCCTTGAGTAAATGTCGTAAGAACGTTCTCCTCTAGCTGATTGTTCAACAACATAAGGAATAAGATTCATACTATGCCCTCCATTATTTTTAATAATCGACTCGATATTCCTTCTCTAAGTATGAAGATTCATTACTTCTTATCTCTAAAATTCTTGGTTGAATAACAACGAGATCTGTTTCTTTTTTCGTTGAACTGTCGTTGGAATTAGCTAATTCTTTTAGACGTTCAATAACATGTTCATCTATGTCTAGTAAGTCCATTTCTTGATCGCTAACCAAATGAATTGGAATCTCTTGAATTTGCTCATAGTCTCCGCTACTTAGAGTGACAATAATGATCGCTTCTCCACAAGTGATTGCATCTTGAGTGAAAAATTCGATTAATACGTCTTTATCTTTTGATAAATCAAGTAGTATGTGTCTGAATTCGTTCTCATCATATCCATTGAGATTGTGTAAACGATAAACCCCGTTAGGGAGTTGTACACGTATTTCAGCGTTTATGGGTACAAAAGTATCGTCCCAAAAGAATTGAATCCATAGGTGATTCATCCCTTCCTCATTCTCCATAATTGACTTAGCTAATCTCACATGGAATATCAATGATTTTCACCCCTTAAGACCTGAGACACAGAATCGATGACTTTTTGTTTGATCTCAGCAGAAATTCTTGGACTTATCGTAATCATGATATCTTCACTAATTTTAAGGGTCTCGTTCTCGAGAACTCGGTTTGGTTGGTAAAGGTGCATCTGTTCGCCTATTTTTTCAATCTCCTGTATCGACAGTGTCTTTAACTTCTCTTGAATGGATGCTAAGGTTTCACCAGTTCTTGATAGGGTGAAAATAGCGCGAAAGTAATGAATATGAACATCTGTATAGACTCTTTTGTTACCAACCAGTTCTAGCGGTGGGATCATTCCGATTTGGGTGTAGTATCTAACTGTTCTTAAATTCATTCTGGAATCGTCTTGCTGGAGAATGTCCGATATCTGTTTAGCAGTATAACTATTCATATTGTTCCTCCCTATTACACTTCACTGACTATATTACAGTTTAATGTATTGTATACAGTTTACTGTAACTATATTCGCTTTGTCAACCGTTCCATAAACTTCCAAATCTTATGTCCTCTTAGCACTAAATTACGGGTAGTTATACGAAACTAGGGAGTGACATTGTTCCAGAACCTCTGTTATACTTTGTGGATATTAATGGAAAATAAATAACTGAGAATAGTTGAGATGAGAAAGGTGAGATGAGATGAGTCAAGCAGAGTTGAGTTTAAGTCGTGTTGTTTTTATTGGGAGGACGTTCGATGAATACTTGAAAATATTCAACCTCTCTGAAGAAGAATTAGTAGGGAAAAAGGTATTGGATTGCCCTGCGGGTGCGTGTTCCTTTACTGCCATTGCTAATCAGAATGATATGGATGTTACCGCAACGGACATTGCGTATTATCATCCGGTTACCGAACTTGAAAACAAGGGCCTACAAGATATTGAACATGCCATGGAATACGTGGAAAAGGAACAAAACGATTATCTGTGGGATGACTTCAAATCTATTAATGAGCTTAAACAAAATAGAGTACAAGCATTAACGGAGTGCGTGAGAGACATGAAGCAAACACCAGAGCGTTATGCTCCCGCAATTTTACCTGAGCTCCCATTTTCAGATAATGAATTTGAGTTAACGTTATCGGCACATTTCATGTTTATGTATGCAGACAGGCTGGATTATGATTTTCATGTACAGACTATTCAGGAGCTTATGAGAGTTACGCGGAAAGAAATTCGCATCTTCCCTCTTGTTGATTTATCAAGTAGAAGATATGAACATTTAGATAAAATACTTGAATTCGTACACGCTCAAGGGTGGACGACAGAAGAAGCCAAGGTTCCTTATGAATTTCAAAAAGATGCGAATACGATGTTGAAGATAAAAAGATAATTTAAACAGTGGGAATGTCAATTTCGGCATCCCTTTTTAAATTTATTTTTATTGTGTTCCCTCTATATGATCAAGTTGCGAGCTTAACCCGTCATGAGGACCACCACTCCTTGAAGCGGTGAATGCTAACCGTCGAAATATCAGTAAAAGAAAGAGGGTTAACAACACTAAATATCCTGTCTACTCCTGCAATGTGGGATCGATTGTATTCTGAGTTAGCGCCTTTCTTCCAATTAAATAATCAATGGATACTTGGAATAAGTCAGCTAATTGTGTAAGTGTTTCGAAGTCGGGTTTTCTACGACTCTTCTCGTAGTGTGACAATGCCGCTCGACTGATTCCGATGGTTGTAGTTAACTCTTCTTGCGTCCATCCCTTCTTTTCTCGTAGTTCTGCAATTCGATTTTCAAAATTCATTCCTCTTCCTCCCTATAAGCATCACAACTCTATAAACATAAAGGCAAAATAACTACTTAACGTGATACAAAATGTATTGTAAGTTAACAATATGGAAAATTGATATAATTTGTATCATTATAACGTCAACAACATATATACACATCTGAGTACTAGTTAAAATCAAAAAGAAAACTAAAAGATAAGATTTTCGCATAGTTTTCTCCATAAGGAGTGTATATGAACGGGAATTTTGAACATGTTTGAGGGGAGATCACGATGGAAGTGAAGTTATTGATGAGCATGGTAAGAAAGCGATTGTAGTTGATTGTAATCTTCTTAATTCTGTGTACATCGGGTACGGGTTATTACAGTATGTATTTTTTGACTCCAATCTATGAAGCCTCCAGTACGTTAATAGTCAATAAGTCTAACCTTGACGGTGAGGGAAAGCCAGCATTGGATATTAATGAAATCAACTCGAATATCATGCTTATTAATTCATATAAAGTGATCGTAAGATCAGCATCAGTCATGGATAAAGTTGTTCAGAGTTATCCCGACTTAAAGGTCTCAACAGAGGATTTAATGAAACGAATTATAATTAAAACGACGCAAAACTCCTAAATCATCACCTTGAAAATACAAGATCCATCTTACAAGCACTCCATGCAAATTGTGAATGCAATTTCACAAGTCTTTAAGGCTGAGATTCCTAGAATAATGAAAGTAGACAACATATCATTATTAGATATTGCCAAGCCCAAGAGTTCAGCAGAAGTGGTGGGCCCAAATGTGTTGTTGAATAGTATGATCGCTTTTGTTGCTTCTTTCATGTTTGCTGTAGGGGTATTTCTTGTTAAAGAATATCTGAATGATACGGTGGAAAGTGAACAAGATGTGGAACGCTATTTGGAGTTAACGACGTTAGGCTCAATCCGTAAAATCAAGAAGAAGGATATGCAAAAAAGCCCAAGATGTCGATCAAAAAAGCAGTTGGGAGAAAAATACGCGTCGATCAGCCAGTGAAGTGTTAATTGGGAGAAAGTTATCTTGATTGGTCCTGTTCCTCCACCCATTGGTGGAATCTCCGTACACATAAAACGTGTCCAACAAAGACTGAGAGACGATGGAATTCAATGTAACATTTATAATGAAACGAATGGGTTTATCCGCTTTCATCAAAGTAAAGATTTGTCCTTTGCCCAAATAAGCCAAATTTTTGAGAGAACAGAAAGTTGGTCTAGGGTTACATTCCACCGAGCGAAAAGAAAAGTACAAGACCTACTAAAGGAGGAATAGTGTCATGGGACAAATATCATGTGAGATAATTAAAGATTTACTGCCATTGTATTATGACGAGGTGTGCAGCAAAGAAAGTGTCGCAATCGTTGAAGAGCATCTTGCAGCATGCCAGAGTTGCCAAATGAATCCCAAAATATTTTATTGAAATCTGAGAGAAAATCTTTTTCAATACGTTGTATAAGGTGTAAAAGCGCTTTTACAAAAAAATAAGGGGAATCGATACATGAAGTCTAATGATACAAATTTTATACAACGATTACAGCGACAAGAAGAAGATGCATTAGAATTCATAGTTGATAAATATTTGCCATTAATCAAAGGGGTAACTTATAAAGTTCTCGCTCCCCTTAACAACAACGGTGTCATGGAAGAATGTATTAACGATGTTTTCCTTTCAATCTGGAAAAATTCGAAAAAGTTCAATGGGAATTTGAATGATTTCAAGAAATGGATATGTGCCATTGCTAAATTTAAATCCATCGACTATTACAGAAAAGTTAGTAAGGAAATAGAGTTCTCCTCAGATTATATGGATTTGAATGCAGGGAAATCAGCAGAAGATGAATTAATGATGTTGGAAGACAGAACTGAACTAATCAAGTTAATTAATCATTTAGAGCCTGTTGAACGAGATATTTTTATCATGAAGTTCTTCCTAGGTTTAAATACTGAGGAAATATCAATAAAACTTGGTATGACAAAAGCCGCGATAGATAATCGAATTTATAGAGGAAAAAAGAAACTTAATAAAAATGCTATAAACCTTATGTTGGGAGAGAGAGGAATATGAAGGATATCTATGAATTATTAAATGATATAAACATAGACGAAACTGAATTTGAGGAAATCGAAGTAAATGAACTTGAGAAGGCTAAAGTGAAAAGTGCACTAAAAAAATCATTAAGTATGAAGAAGAAAATGAAGAGTTGGAAAAAGAATGTTGCAGTAGCTTCCATTATAATCATCTTATCATGTACAACGTTCGGAATAACGTTCCCTGCTTATGCTAGTAACATTCCTGTCATAGGAGACATTTTCAGCTTTTTGAATAGTGGAGGAACCGGTCCAAGTCTTTATAATAATTATAAGGAATATTCCACCGAAATGAATATGACAAAAGAAAGTAAGGGCATCAAAGTAACGATTAATGATGCGATTTATGATGGGAACACCGTATCATTAACTTATTCTATAGAAAGTGAACAAGATTTAGGAGAAAACCTCAATATCCATGGTGATCCAGCGCTTGAAGGGTCCAAAGGGATGGCAGGCAGCTCAAAAATTTCGAAAGTGGATGAACATCATTATGTAGGCATTTATAATGCTACTGCCTTTACAAGTAACAAGGAAGATACAGTAAAAATAAAGTGGAATTTAGACCGTATCATTAATCAAGATAAGCAGGAAGCGATCAAAGGGAATTGGGAATTTGATTTTACTCTAAAAGCTACGGATAGCAAAGTACAATTAATGGAACACAGTGTGGAACAAGATGGAGTAAAAGTAAATATAGAGAAAATAACGGTCAACCCGATGTCTTTTATTGTATATTACGGCCAAGAGGTTTCTGACGAAGTAAGAAACAAATGGCACGAGGTATATGTTGAATTAGAAATTAAAGATGATTTAGGGAATTTCTACTCTGGTGAAGGTAATGGAGGATCAGGCGATTCTTATAAGATGAACTGGAGTAAAACATTCGAAAAGTTGGAACAGCATGCAACGAAGCTTATAGTAACGCCTCATATCACCTTAAGAAGTTACAATCCTGATAATCATGGTTCCGTAGAAATAACCGAAAATGGGCCAAGGGAAATTCCAATACCAATAAAATCGGGTGTGGGGAAAGAAGTCTTTGTATTACAAGATATCATTATTGAATTGAAGAAATAACATTATATACTGAAAGGACTGCCTTATTTGCTAGGGCAGTCCTTTGGATTGTTGGCTATGGAATGATTTATATATGTAAGAAGCTCAGTCGCAATGGATAGGACCGTACGTTCGTAAAAAAAGACGGTGTTGTTCACAGAAATGGGACAAAAGTCGATATTTTGTGCTATAATGGGCAATACAGCAAGGAAGAGAAGAGGACTTTTGCATGTCGCAAAGGTCCTCTTCTTAACGGAGTGGGGCCTTTATTATAAAGTGTTTACCGCAACGGAAAGAGAGGGGATTTTCCGCTTGAAGACGCTTGTTATCGCCGAAAAACCAGATATGGGACGTAATATTTCTGCCGTGATTGAACCACGTGCGAAGAACTCACGTACTTATTTGGAAGGAGACAATTATATTATTACATGGGCGATTGGGCATCTTGTTGGATTAGCAGAGCCTGATGCATATGATCCTAAATATAAGAGATGGAATTTTCGTGACCTACCAATCTTACCAGAATCGTTCAAAATTGTGCCACATCCTAAAACAAAGGATCAGCTTAAGACGATTGGGGAGTTAGCTAAGCGATGTGATCGCATTGTCAATGCCTGTGATGCTGGGAGAGAAGGCCAGTACATATTTGCATTGATACAGCAGCAGCTAGGCCTTAAACAGCCTGTGAAGCGGCTCTGGATATCTGATTTAACCTCTGAAAGTATTTCGCGTGGATTCAGAGAATTAAGGGACGGGGCAGAATTTCATGATTTAACACAAGCCGCACGTGCACGGAGCGAAGCGGATTGGTTAATCGGAATGAATGCATCACGAGCTTTTACAACGCGTCATAACACACTACTATCTGTTGGACGAGTCCAGACCCCTGTTTTGGCGCTCATCTATGATCGCCAGAAGGAGATTGAAGCTTTTGATTCGTTAACTTATTACGATGTCAAAGCGAATTTTAAACAGGGGACGTTAGAATATATGGGATCGTGGCAGGGAGATCGACTAACTTCAAAGGAAGCAGCGGAGAAGATCTCTACCAAAGTGAAGGGAAAGAAGGGAACAATCGATAAGTATGAGGTGAAGGAGACGAAGGAGTATCCTTTCAAATTATATGATTTGACACTGCTGCAACGGGAAGCGAATGCTAAATACAGCTTCTCCGCTAAGCATACCTTAGATATCGCTCAGGCACTTTATGAGAAACATAAAGTGATCTCATACCCACGTACTAACTCTAACTATGTGACAGAACAGAATATTGAGGGTATGCACAAAGCTTTACATATGCTGAAATCGACCTCATACAAAGAAATGGTAGAAGGAGCGGATGCAAGCCTTGTTCACAAGAACAACAAGTCGGTCTGTAATCCAACCAAGGTAGAGGATCACCATGCGATTCTACCGACACTGAAGAAGCCGGGCTCACTAAGTAAAGATGAACAGCAATTATATGATCTAATTGTTATTCGTTTCTTATCACAATTCTACCCACCTGCACTATATAAGCAGCACACTGTCCTTTCCTTAGTCGAGGGAGAAACGTTCAAGACAGGCATCAAGGAGCTGCTTTCATTAGGCTGGAAGGTTCTGATTAAGAATGAGAAGACGGCGAGTAAGTCGGGTAAGGGTGGAAAGAACGAGGAAGAAGATGAGAATGTAGAGTGGAACGATCGTGTCTTCACAATCGATAAGGATCAATCCGTGGATTGCGTCGATAGTGAAGCGAAAGAGAAGGCCACGCAGCCGCCGAAGAGCTTCACTGAGGGTACACTTCTGAAAGCTATGGAGAGTGCTGGGAAGAGCATTGAGAATGATGAGTTGCGAGATGCTATGAAGGATAGCGGACTTGGAACACCAGCTACACGTGCCGCAACCATTGAGCGTCTCAAAAAAGTAGGTTATATTACGATGCAAGGGAAAAGAATAACGATTACTCAAAAAGGTAGGTCAACCATTGAGTTGATTCGTCTAGCAGGGATTGAGTTACTTACCTCGCCAGAAATGACAGGTCAATGGGAACGTCGGTTGCATCAGATTTCTAAAGGGGAAGCTGCCTCTGAGAAATTTATGGACAATGTTCAGAAATTCACGATATCTATTATTGATAAAGTATCTACACAGCGATCAGCCCCACCTTCCTTGTTCGGTAGTGAAGACAATGGGAAGCAGGAGAAGGGGAATCGTGCTAGTTCTACGGCGACGAGAAAAGCATCCGCGTCTAAGTCCACTAAGTCTGCCTCTTCCTCAGCTCCACCTCAATCTGGTGAAAGACAAGAGTTAGGTGTATGTCCTAGAGAGGGTTGTGTAGGGCATATTATAGAGGGTCGTAAAGGTTATGGCTGCAATCGTTTTAAAGAAGGTTGTGGGTTCGTGATATGGAAGGAATATGAAGGTAAGGTAATCACATTATCTATGCTTAAGTCACTACTGTCTTCGGGGCGAACCCAGCTGCTTAGTTTCAAAGATAGCGATGGGCAATCTTACAAAGCGCGTATTGGGTTGGAGGATCAGGCTACAGGTAAGCTTGGGCTTGAAATGCAGTCATAACATGAAAGTGGTTTTATGACAACAACGGACCCTTAACTTAGGGTCCGTTGCTCATTTGTTATTTTATGTTGTATGGTCTCGGGAACTTGTTCAATAGAACCCACTGTATATAGAACGTGATGAGGTGTCTGTTCTAGATCTACAATATTATATTCCCATTCGTTGGAAATTTTGATGTAGATACTACATAATCCAGCGGTGAGTGCGGGGATCACATCGGTTCTAAGGGAATTTCCAATCATCCATGTGGATTCACGGTTGAAGTTCCCAGTGCTGATAATTTGTTCTAGGCTACTCACGTTCTTATGTTCTCGAATATAGATTCGATCATCGAAATACATACTTAATTTCATTTGATCAATTTTGCGTTGCTGAATAGCCGTTTCCCCACCTGTATATAGGTAGAGATGATGACCCTTACTTTTTAAGGTCTCGAGCGTCTCTACCATCCCTGGATAGGGCTCCACTTCTTGGTCATAAATACTTAGGCCGAGTTTATGAAGGTATACTTCTTCGAGACGATCTGTCTTGCGGTTATATTTGTTGCTGAAGAAACGATAGGTTTCAATGAGAGAACGTGGAAAGTTTCCACTCTTGAATCCAACGTTATGGACAGAAGCAATATCAATTTCGATCTGCTTTTTCTTGATGTCTTCGGTTGTTATTTCATGATCAGCGAACCATTCCTGAATAACTTCAACGAATTGCCCGAGTATGAGCCCAAAATACTTATTACAGTGGATGAGTGTATCATCCAGATCAAATAGGATTTGCTGCCTTGTATTCACATGATTCACTCCTATAGACGAATATAAGATTCTAGAAATATTTGGAGTTCTGCTGCTCCTTCAGCTCGGATGCTAAATTTATCATTATTATGTTCACCTAGATGGATACGGAGTAGGCCAGCTACCCTTAGAATCATTAAGTGATGCATGAGTGTATCTACGGGTTGGTTCAACTCATGCTTCATATCCATCAGTGATTTAGGCTGTTCACCGACATAACGAAGTATGCGTAGTCGCGTAGAATTAGAGAGTGCATAAGTCATACGGGTAAGGCACATCGGTGGTTCATCATCTATCTCTTCCGGTACATCTACGGGATATTGGATAAGTAACATGCCTGTATAGAAACAGTATGTGTTGATAGGTCTATTATGAACAGTAGGGAAGAGAACAACCGTATTTAGACCCGGAATATCTTCAATGACCAATCCACCAGAAGCATATTCTATTAAATTCTCTGGGTCCATTTTATTCAAAAGAGTTCTTTTCTCAAGTGCATCTTCTTCAATTAGTGGAATAATTTCATCTTCTATTTCTTTAAAATAATGTTCATACCACAACTTGAGCACAGGTACGTAATCATCTCTGATTCGTCTGGCATCAACTAGCGCTAATGTTGGAAGATAAGGTGAGACCATACCGAATAGCTCAATGTCAGAAGACTTCAGTAACTGCTCTAGAAAAGCTTCAATGGAATCACCATTATTTCTTTGACCAGCCCATACGTACAAGACATCATAGTCAGAGAAGGGCCAAGCCGATACGGTAGCCAAAATCGAACGAATCTCTGGGTTGAGACGCTGCTCCACATCATGGACCCATCCTGGTCCCATATCTAAGTTGTCGACCCATTTTTTCGAGACATATACCATAAAGCTTCCCATTAGTTCATAGATCGGGGATACATCTATTTTAACTTCATAGTTCATGTAATCCATATCCTTCCGTGAAATATTACACTTCTTTCATTATGCTTGTCCTGTTAGGGGTTGTCTACTATAATGTGTATAGTTTAAGGGGGATAGTTTCGTGTCTGCAAATAACATCATGAGAAACAACACTGAAGACAGTAAAGGAAGGCTACATTTTTTCGTTCTAATTACGGTAATTATCATCGCTGGATTGAGTCAGGGATTCCTGTTACCTGTGTTAGCTATATTTCTTGATCAGATGGGGGTATCGCCGTCCGTCAATGGTTTGAATGCTGCTGCACTCTACATGGGTTCATTTGCTATGACTCTTGTAGCTGAGAAAGTGCTTGGAGTCATTGGCTTTAAAAAACTTATTGTGGTTGGTCTAGTTCTTGTTATGCTCCCACTGCTTGTTTTTCCATGGATTCCGAATGTGAATTTATGGTTTGTATTAAGATTCATCGTGGGTGTAGGAGTGAGTGCTTTAAATTATGCAGCCCAGTTGTGGGTGCTAATGGTGACTCCTGAGCGTAATAGAGGGAGAAACCTATCGCTTTATGGAATGTCTTACGGTTTAGGATTCAGTCTAGGCCCACTAGGTATCAAGTTACTTCAATATGGAATGGCTGTTCCATTTATTCTGATGAGCGGTATTACATTACTAGTACTTCTGTTAGTTATCATTAAACTTCCAGATCAACGTCTAGAAAGATTACCTGATCAAGAACAGGAAAAGCATCGTTATCGTCGTAGTTACCGTATAGCATGGTATGCACTTATCCCTGCATTTTTATACGGGTATATGGAAGCTAGCATGAATAGTAATTTTCCGGTATATGGATTAAATATTGGGTACAATGAGCATCAAATTGCAACGTTATTACCCTTTATCGGCGTAGGAGGACTACTGCTGCAACTTCCGCTTGGCTTGCTTAGTGATAAGTTCGGACGTAAAAAAATATTAATGATTTCCGGGATTGCGGGAGGAATCATATTTCTAATGCTTCCTCTAATAGGCACTCACTATGTTGGAAGTATGATATTGTTGCTGCTTGTCGGAGGACTTGTAGGTTCGTTTTTTTCGCTAGGACTGGCCTATGCCGCTGATATTTTACCACGTGCTTTTCTCCCGGCAGCTAACGTAATCGCATCTGTTCAATTAAGTATAGGTAGCGTGGTTGGTCCTAATATAAGTGGTGTTCTGATGCAATACGGTTGGAGTGGGGGCATGTTTATTTTGCTAGGAGTTACGTATATCCTTTTTGGTCTAGTGGGATTTCGCTTCCGACCTAAGAAATTAGAACAAGAATGAATGTTTGCATAGAATTTAGGTGTCATTTCCAATACACTAGAGGAAAGGCACCCAGAGGAGAGTAGAATCTATGATTAAAGTTCAACATTTAACCAAATTTATAGGTGTAGATAAAGTAGCTATTCTTCACGATATTAATATGGACATATTTAATGGAGAAATGATTGCACTTGTAGGCCCGAGTGGAAGTGGCAAAACGACGTTACTACGATGTCTAGCTGTTCGCGATCATTGGGACCAAGGAAATCTTATTGTAGATGGTGTAAGTGTAGCTGAAGCGGGGATAATGGGTAAAAGCAAAATCAAGCGTGAGAGAGCATACTTAGAACAAAATCCCCAGCTTAATTTGAGGAGGACAGCACTTAAGAATGTCCTTATTGGCCAGTCCAGTCAGACTCCATGGTGGAGGATGTTGACAGGTATGGTTCGCTCTGATGATTATATGGGGGCAATGGACGTTATTGAGAGCGTAGGCTTACTGGAAAAAGCTCATTCTAAGAGTGACCAGTTAAGTGGTGGAGAACGGCAGAGAATCGCCATCGCACGTGCATTGGTTCATGGTGCAAAGGTCATATTAGCAGACGAGCCTGTGATTGGTCTTGATCCTAAATCTGCGGAAAGTGTGCTGAGTCATTTACAGAAGTTATGTGAGGAAGATAAAGTGACGATTATTACCGTGCTTCCTCTAGAACTAGCAGAGCGATATGCGAGCCGAATAATAGGGCTCTCTGGCGGGAAAGTGGTATTTGATGTGCAGGGTAGACGTCTTACCATGCGAGAGAAGAATATGCTCTAACATGCATGAGCTATTTATAGAAATGAGTGATAGTGGGTGTACAAATTTAAGTTAATAAGGATATGTGTTGCCTGCTTAGTTATACTGATACTCGGAGGCTGCACGATCATCAGTGATCCGATTCTAGATATGAAAACACCACAAATTTCAGCAGATAAAGAATCACTTCGACAATTTATCGAAACTCAATTACCGGAGGGAAGTAAAAAAATTCGTGCGCGCGAAGCAGACGATACGAGTCTTATCCGTTTCGTAGATCTTAATAATGATGGCGTAGAAGAGACGGTTGTTTTCTATGAAACACCGGATCAAGATGTTTTATTGCACGGTATGATCTTTGAAAAACTTAAAGATGGAACGTGGATTAAAAAATGTACCTTTGATGGTGTGGGTAAGGTGCTGGAATCTTTGAAGTTTGTAGATATAACGAATGACGGCAATATTGACATTATAGCGGGTTACTCTCGAGGCGAGGATCTGGATAAAGCGCTCATTGTGTACTCATATCAAGGAGATAGTGTTGAAAAGGAGCTCGAGTTACCATACACTGAGTTTATAGTGGATGATTTAAATAGTGACACTATTAATGACCTTACTATTGTTGCTTTGACGCCAAGTGAACTCGCAGTTATGACAACTTATCAGTACAACGAAAGTTTTATAGCATTGGATAGAATTGAACTGAATCCGAATGTAGAAAGTTATTATAATGTTGTATCAGGAAAAGTGGCCAAAGATAAGAAGGGGATCATTCTGGATTCCTCCATTGGGGTGAATTCTTCATATTCTGAGATCGTTGTGATGGAGAATAACAAGTTGAAATTGGTAATGGATCAAGATCGCACCTACAAAGAATTACGGGTTACAAGTGAAGATGTGAATAATGATGGTATATATGAGATTGGTATGTTAGAGATTCCTAAGGGCTGGGAGCTCTTTAACTTTGACGAAATCCCGTGGTTCTTCTCTTATTATCAATGGGACGGAGAGGAAGATATGATCTTCGTCAGACAGCAATATCAAGATTTGAAAAATCATTTTCATTTGAATTTCTTCCCTCCAGAGTGGCATGGCAACATTACAGTAGATACGAAATCTATTAAAGATGAGTATTTGCGGTTTATTATGTTGGATACGGGTAAGACCGTAGCGGAGATCAAATTCTTTACCGTGCGTCAATGGGAGAAGGATCATGGAGATTGGGAATTATTGATGAAAGATAAGAGCAAAGTCATGGGCTATAAAAGTTATGATGAACATCTTAAATTAAATAAAAGCAAGGAAAGGGACAGTACAGAGGTTCCTCTGATAGAAAGGAAGGGAATAATAGGTGAGTAAAGTATTGATTATGGAAGACGAAGAGTCCATCCGTAGTTTTATTGTCATTAACTTGAAACGTAATGGATTCGAAGTTATTGAAGCTGCTGATGGATATGAAGCGCTCGAGAAGTTGAAAAGTGTGTCTGATATTGATATTGCATTGCTAGATGTTATGGTACCCGGCATTGATGGATTTGAAGTGTGTAGAAGAATTCGGGAAAGCAATGAGCGAATCGGCATTATTTTCTTAACTGCAAAAGTACAAGAGCAAGATAAAGTGTATGCACTGTCCGTAGGGGCTGATGACCATGTTAGTAAACCATTTAGTCCAACAGAACTCATAGCTCGAATTCAATCATTACTGCGTCGTGTCAATGTGCATCGTGAGAACTCAGCTAAGGTGAGTTTCCATTCTGGACCGTTCGCTTTAGATTTAATATCGAAACAATTTAAGAAGAATGGAACAGCAATTGAGCTTACGCCAACGGAGTTTTCTCTGATTCAATTCTTTCTGGAAAAGGAAAGCACACCACTCAGTCGCGATGTACTATTGGATCATGTCTGGGGCAAAGAGTATATGGGAGATCCTAAAATTGTTGATGTGAATATCCGCCGCTTGCGTCAGAAGATTGAGAATAACCCATCAGAGCCTGAATTTCTACAAACCGTATGGGGTCATGGATATAAATGGAGAGGTCTTGTCCAATGATCAAAAAGGGTATACGCAGACAGATTGTTCTGCACTATTTCATTGTAGTGTTTACTGCACTTTTAATAGTGGAGGTCATCTTCTTACTTGCGATACGAACCTATTATTATGATAGTATATATAGCCATATTAAGTCTCATATTGGGGCTGCTGATGAATTCTATCAGGCAACCCGTTCATTGGCTTCAGAAGATAATCCTAACCTGCTGCCGGACATGTTGCGTAATTATGAATTGACGAATACAGAACTGCAAATTTTGGATACCAATGGAAATATTCTCATTAACTCCACGGGATATCGACCGGATATGACGGTTCAGACGAGTGATATTCCTCAGGCTATATCAGGTAATATAGGAAAATGGGTAGGCCGTCAATTAACGACAGATGAAGATATCATTGCGGTCTCTAAAATGACGCAAATTGCAGGGCAAGATTCAGAGTCGTATATTTTGAGATATGTAACATCATTAGAACGAGTGAACGAGAAATTATTTAATGTAACGTTAATTTCTGTTGGCATTGGTGTGTCCGTAATGGCTGTAGTCTTAGCGTTCAGCTTAGGGCTTGCTAATTCTATCGTAAAACCACTTAATAACATCACTGCAGTCTCGGCTCAAATGGCCAAGGGTAAATATAAGGTGAGGGTTAAAGGGGATTACAGATATGAATTGGGTGAGCTAGCATCGACCTTGAATCATATGGCCGAGGAGATCATTCGAAGTAATCAGATCAAAGAGGATTTCATTTCGTCCATATCTCATGAGCTAAGGACACCCTTAACGAGCATCAAGGGATGGAGTGAGACACTGGACTCTGGAGGTTTTGATCCAGATGAGACTAGAATTGGTATGGGGATCATATCTAAGGAGACAGAACGTCTCATTGGGCTGGTAGAGGAGATTCTAGACTTCTCTAAACTCCAGCAGAATGAAATGAAGCTTGTGATGGGGAAAGTACTTATTAAAGAGCTTCTGCAAGAAATCATGCTGAATATGTGGACCAAGGCAGAGAAGAAGAATATTAAGCTTGTTCTTGAATCTGATGACAATCCTACGGTTATGGGGGATGCGAATCGTTTGAAGCAAGTTTTTCTGAATCTTGTCGATAATGCGATTAAATTCTCTCCCGAGCAAAGCAATATTTATCTTCATGTGACATGTTTTCCTGAATTAGTGGAGATTGAAGTTCAAGATTCAGGAATCGGCATTAGTGAAGAAGATGTTAACAAAGTCAGAGACCGATTCTTCCAAGTCAATCCACTTAATGGTGGAACGGGACTGGGGCTTGCGATTACGCAGCAGTTAGTAGAGCAGCATCAAGGAACGATGGAAATACGCAGTGAGCTGAATAAAGGAACGACCGTAACAATCGTTCTTTTGTTAGCAGAAGAACAGCTCTCTACGACTTGATCATAACGAAATATTGTAATCAGAAATCTTGATGGTTATGAAAAAAAAGATCCAATTCCACTTGTGGAATTGGATCTTTTTGGTAATATGCGTTATATTTATGAAGACAAACCTTCAGCACGTAAACGCGTTGACTTCTCATAAACATCTTGAAGTAATCGGGAAGGCTGGGTTCGTATTATTGGTTTAGGGAATACCGTTTCATGCGGCGCAACAACTACAACTTCGCTTGCCGAGCCTTTTATGATGGTTCCGTCTTTAATCACTGCTCCTTCGCCGATAATGGCTCGTTCAATGACAACATTACGACCGATTTTAACATTCGGCATAATCACACTATCTTTAATACTTGAATTTTTTCCGATTTCAGCGCCACAAAAAACAATGGATTTCTCAGCAGTACCATCATGAGAGCAGGATTCAGATATTAAGCAATTTGATACTGAGCCGCTTTTAAATTTGGTAGCAATAAATCTTGTTTTCCAAGAACGGCTGTACATAGGCCACTCTTTCTTTTCTAGATCAAATCCTGCAGTTTCATCCAATAGATCCATATGTGCTTCCCAGAGGCTATTCACCGTGCCCACATCTTTCCAGTATCCGTTGAAACGATAAGCAAAGAGAGGATCTGATCCCGTAAGCATATATGGAATGATGTCTTTCCCGAAGTCATGACTAGAATGAGCATTGGTAGCATCTTTGAGTAATACCTCTTTTAAATATGCCCATTTGAAAATATAAATACCCATGGAAGCCAAATTGCTTTCAGGCACAGCGGGTTTCTCAACGAAATCAGAAATTTGTGATTCGGAATCAACATTTAGCAGACCGAATCGACTCGCTTCTTCCCAAGGAACCTCCATGACAGAAATGGTTGCTGTTGCATTTTTATTAGAGTGGTATTCAAGCATTTTACTGTAATCCATATGGTAAATGTGATCACCGGATAGAATGAGTACCTGCTCCGGGTTCTGTTGATCTATATAGTCAATATTCTTATAAATGGCGTCTGCTGTGCCTAAATAATCACTACCTGTTAAAGTAGATGGAAGAAGTGATACGCCTTGATTCGTGTCTGAGTGACTATGTAAACCCCAAGGCTCACCTTCGCCAATATGTTTATGAAGAGATTCTGCCTCATACTGGGTGAGAACACCAATGGTTTCAATTCCTGAGTTAACACAATTGCTCAGAGGAAAATCAATGATGCGGTAATGACCACCAAACGGCACAGCGGGTTTGGCCATCACAGAAGTTAAGGGTGCTAATCTTCGGCCTTCGCCTCCAGCTAGCAGCATAGCGATACAATTTTTTTTATTCATTTTTGAATTCCCTCCGATATTTTGAATGGGTTTGAATTTGATTAGTGTTGAATAGGTTATATTTATATAAACGGATTTTACTCACTTGAAAAGATTATATTGAATAATTCCTGAAACATTACATATTTATTTTAAAAGTGTCATTTTATTTTCAAACTGGCTAAAATAGGGTAATAGCACACAAAAATTATATTTAAATAAAGCGGGTGATAATTTTGAATGATCATTACAATTCTGAAGAAATGATTACTCAAGAAGATATTTATTTATTTCATGAAGGTACATCTCACCATAGTTATCGCTTCTTAGGTGCTCATCTATCACATGAAGATGGACGAGATGGCGTTCGCTTCACGGTCTGGGCTCCTAACGCGCGTCATGTAGGTTTAGCCACAGATCTGAATAAATGGGTTGGAGCAAATGATCCTTTATTTAAGATACCCGAATCTGGATTTTGGACTCGTTTTTTTGCAGATATCACCCTTGGAACATTATACAAATATGATATTACCGGCCCAGATGGAGAACACTTCCTAAAGGCAGATCCTTATGCTTTCCAAGCAGAGGTTAGACCAGCCACAGCATCAAGAGTGGCCTCTGTAGAAGGGTATAAATGGAAAGATGCAGCATGGCGTCGTAAAAAAAAGAATAATTTACAAAGACCTCTCAACATTTACGAAGTTCACTTTGGGACTTGGAGACAGAGACCAGACGGTTCTTTGTACTCTTATCAAGAGATGGTGGAATTACTTATCCCGTACGTTAAAGAGATGGGTTACACGCATGTTGAATTTATGCCACTTAGTGAACACCCATATGATCTGTCTTGGGGATATCAAGTAACGGGATTCTACGCAGTAACCAGTCGATTTGGAGCACCACATGATTTCATGTTCTTAGTGGATGCGTGCCATCAAGCAGGCATTGGTGTTATTCTGGATTGGGTACCTGCACACTTTGCTAAGGACGCACATGGACTGCGTTTGTTTGACGGTACACCCCTTTTTGAATATGGCGATTCTTATAAGGCGGAGAAGCCAGGATGGGGAACACTATCTTTTGACTATAGTAAAAAAGAAATATCCTCCTTCTTAATATCTAATGCACTCTTTTGGATGGATATGTATCATATTGATGGTTTGCGCGTTGACGCAGTGACCAGTATGATTCGCCTAGATTTTGAGAAGAGAGAGGATCAATATCAACGGAATGAACAGGGTGGACTTGAGAATACTGAAGCTATTGAGTTCTTACAACAGCTGAATACAACGGTATTTCGTTACTACCCTTACGCTTTAATGATGGCTGAGGAATCTAGCGCCTGGCCGGGGGTTACAGCGCCGGTTGAAGATCATGGACTCGGGTTTAATTACAAATGGAATATGGGTTGGATGAACGACACATTGGACTACATAGAAAGTTCCTTTACCAACAGACCTTCGAAACATCACTTACTTACTTTTCCTATTTGTTATGCCTATTCTGACAATGCCACATTACCTCTTTCGCATGATGAGGTGGTACATGGTAAAAAGTCACTACTTAATAAGATGCCCGGAAGTTATGAAGAGAAGTTTGCAGGGTTGCGTATTTTGCTTGGGTATCAGATGACTCATCCTGGGAAGAAATTATTATTCATGGGCGGGGAATTTGGTCAGTTCATTGAGTGGAAGGATCAAGATCAATTAGACTGGTTGTTAATGGATTATGATAGCCATCGGCGAATGAAGCGTTATACGCAGGGGCTCAATCATTTCTACTTACAGGAAAAAGCACTATGGGAACTGGATCATGAGGTAGAAGGATACCAGTGGATTACTGCAGACGATCAATCACAGAGTGTTATTTCATATATCAGGAAGGGTAAGAAACCTGTAGATGATTTGATAATCATCATTAACTTCCAGCCTAGTCCAAGAAACAGTTACCGGATCGGTATTCAACGAGCAGGCCATTATAAATGTGTATTTCATACGGACCAGCTTTCCTTCGGAGGAGAAGACACTATCCGTGACTCTCTGGTAATAAGCGAGAAGATTCCTTGGCATCATCAGAAGCAGAGTCTAGTGCTGAGTTTGCCGCCACTCAGTATGTTGATTTACAAAAGAGAGCCCCGTCGAAACAAACAATAGGAGGAATGCACAATGAAAGTATTGTTCGCAGCAGCGGAGTCTACCCCTTTTATCAAAACAGGTGGATTGGCTGACGTTATAGGAGCGCTTCCCAAAGCCCTTAAGCAGAGCGGTGAAGATATACGTGTTATTCTGCCTAAGTATCGTGGGATTCCAAATGAATACAGTGAAGCTACAAGTCATGTGGGTGAAGTGAATGTGCAAGTGGGTTGTAGAAGTCAATATTGTGGCATTGAGACTTTAATTCATGAGGGCATTCCCATCTACTTTATCGATAATGAATATTACTTTGGCCGTGATGCAGTGTACGGATTTATGGACGATGGAGAAAGGTTCGCCTTCTTTAACCGTGCTGTTATAGAGGTTTTACGCGTTATTGATTTCAAAGCAGATGTGGTTCATTGCCATGACTGGCATACAGCTATGATTCCGCTGCTTCTTGAGGCACAATACCGACATGATGCGTTTTATCAAGATATGAGAACCGTGTTAACGATCCATAACTTGTTGTATCAAGGGGTTTTTCCTTATGAGGTGATGTGGGACTTATTCGGTTTGAATAATGACTATTACATGGGTGTGGAGTATTATGGCAATATGAACTTCATGAAAGCAGGAATTTCATATTCAGACCATGTAACTACCGTGAGCCCTACGTATGCAAGTGAGATTCAGACGTCGTATTATGGGAATGGTCTGGATGGATTACTGTCATCACTTGGAGACAAGTTAAGCGGGATTGTGAATGGTATTGATACCAAGAGCTATAATCCAAATCGTGATCCTCATATTTATGTGAAATATAGGTCTAATTTGTCTAAAAAGAAAGAAAATAAGGTGGAGCTTCAACGTGAATTGAACCTTCCTATCAAGCCGGATATTCCTATGATTGCAATGGTAACGCGTCTCGTCGAGATGAAGGGATTAGATCTAGTGATCAGAGTTCTTGATGAACTGCTCCAGAATGAGAACCTTCAGGTCGTTATATTGGGTACAGGGGATCATGCTTATGAAGATTGGTTCCGTGAAGCTGCTTATCGTTATCCAGATCAAGTGTCAGCCCAAATTCAATTTAGTGAAGGACTGTCACGCAAAATATATGCAGCTAGTGATCTGTTCCTGATGCCTTCAAAATTTGAACCTTGTGGAATTAGTCAGCTACTGGCACTGCGTTATGGAAGTATCCCGATTGTACGCGAGACGGGTGGTTTGAACGATACTGTACATGCTTATAATGAGTTTACAGGCGAAGGTAATGGTTTCTCATTCGGAGCCTATAATGCGCATGATATGATACATACCATTAGACGAGCCATATCGTTCTATAAACAGCCTGAACATTGGCGTCAAATTACGAAGAACGCCTTCAACGGGGAGTATAGCTGGGATATTTCAGCTAGGGAATATACGGACATATATCATTCAATAACGACGTTCTGAAACCCTCATCTAAGCGATGGAAATAAAGAATAAAATATATATTTATGAATAAATATTATAATATGTAATAAATCGAAAGCAAAAAAGAGCCTTAAATGGCTCTTTTTTGCTTTCGTATAACGGTTGACATTATACAAAAAACATAATGGAAGGGGACTCCCATCAGGTTAATGTAAGCATTATGAAATTAGATTACGATACAAGATCCGATAACCATAGGGATCAAGATGAATATTCATGATGCCATCTTTAGGTTCCACATGCTCTCCAGTGAGAGCATCTTTCCAGTCATGTGTAACCATGGGGTGAGATAACGTCTGTGATTCTTTTGTGTTATTCATCCATATCGTGAAGTGGATTTTCTCATCAGCTCGTTCGTATACAATTCGACCATCATGGGAGTCTGCTTTTAAGAACCGGAAGTGACCTTCACGTAATGCGCAATTCTGCTTACGTAGTGCAATCATAAGCTTGTAGAAATCATATAATTCACGATCTTGTTTATCATGATCCCACTGCATACATTGACGACAGTCTGGATCGTTCCCCCCAGTTAATCCAATTTCATCACCATAGAAAATACAAGGGGTCCCCATGAATGTAAATAAGAAAACAACAGATAATTTTAGTTTGCGCTTGTCATTACCAACTCGATTTAACAGTCGATCTGTATCATGACTACATAACATATTGAATACAACCTCATTAGTCTGTTGAGGATAACGCATGAGAATGGAACCCACACGATCGGCAAAAGTAATACCGTCCATACCACCATTGAAGAATTGAAGTACTTTATCTGCGAAGGGGTAATTCATAACGGAGTCGAACATATCTCCAACTAACCATGTCAGTGAGTCGCTCCAGACCTCTCCAACGATATAGGCTTCGGGATTAGCGTTCTTCACTACCTTACGAAAGTCTCGCCAGAAATGATTATCCACTTCGTTAGCTACATCAAGTCGCCATCCATCTAGCTTAATTTCTTTAATCCAATATTCAGCTACATCAAGTAAGTATTGCTTAACCTCGGGGTTGGCCGTGTTAAATTTAGGCATATTCCCATAGAATCCGAACGTATCGTAGCTAGCTATGCCATTATTCACTTGGGCAGGAAACTGGTTTACATGGAACCAATCCACATATTTAGATTGCTCGCCATGAAGCACTACATCCTGAAAGGGTGGGAATTGCTCACTACAATGATTGAATACCGCATCAAGCATGATCCGAATGCCTCGTGAATGACAATTCTTCACTACTTTTTTAAGGAGCGTGCTATCACCGAACTGCGGATCTACTTGCTTATAATCCACAATGTCATATTTATGATTGGAAGGAGAGAGGAAGAGCGGAGTGAAATAGATCGCGTTAATTCCTAGCTCAACCAGATCATCAAGATGATCTAATACCCCTTGAAGATCTCCCCCAAAGAAATTATTTAACTTAGGTCTGCCACCCCAGGGTTCCGTATTTGGAGGATCGTTGCTTGGATCACCATTGGCGAATCGTTCAGGCATGATTTGGTAGAAAATCGCTTTCTTTGCCCAGTCTGGAACTTTAAAGACATCGATCTCGTGTATGTAAGGAAACTCATAGTAAGATCCAGTGGGCTGAGGACATTCATGATAGATACCATTATCTAACATGTAGATCGTTTCACTTCCAGCACTTACTCTGAATACATAACTTAATCTTTTATATTTAGGTCGAACGGATGCCTCCCAATAATCAAACATCTTGTCAGAAGCGGCTTTTTCCATCGTGATTTCGAAATAAGTAGTATTCCAATCGTATTTATCACCAGTCATTGCAATGACAGAGTCAACATCATCTCTTTTGGTGCGTACACGCAGATGGATTGTGGAAGAATTATAAGCATATGCCCATTTACCCCGAGGGACGTGATACAAGGCTTCTAACAGCATGAACAACACCCCCATATTTCACTTATTTCATGTACTGATGAACCATATTGTTAGGCTTCTTAACATAATCAAAATTAGATAATGTACAAATGTGTAATATATATTATGAAAAAAAAAACATCTATGTGCAAACAAGAAGAAACGGTTTCACCGTCCATTAAGGACGGTGAAACCGTTTCTCATAGAAATATAAGCAAAGTATAGTGAAAACTTAAATTGGAGAATGCCTGCTTAGATGTTGTTACTTTATTATTGTTCACGTCCATGAAATTCAGAGCGAATTTGTTCCAATAATTCTGGATTGGTAATGACATCGTAGGCAGTTCTAGCAAGTGCTTTAGCAGCTAGAAGCATGCCATCTAGGGCAAGATCTTGCATCGCGAGATCACGGAATTCGTTCGTATGAAGTGCGTGTTTCTCATCAATAACTTTAATGTAAGGATGAATAGCAGGGCAATGTAAGGAGACATTACCGATATCCATCGATCCATGGTCATTCCCATTCTGTATTTCATCCGGATGAATACCTAGATCGATTAGGTTAGACGTAAATGTATCCGAAAGCTTCTCGTTTGTATTCATCTCATCATAGGAGGTTTCATAGTTAGATATTTCTATGCGACAACCTGTTTGCAGCGCAGCTCCTTGGGCGATCTGTTTGACTCGATTCGTAAGAATATCCACTTCTTTACGGGAGGAAGCACGTACATAGAATTGAGCGGAGGCATAATCAGGAATGATGTTAGCCGCTTGTCCTCCGTTATTGATGATCCCATGAATACGAACACTACTTCTTACTTGCTGACGATAAGCGTTAATGCCGTTAAAGGTCTGAATGACAGCATCAAGCGCATTTACACCTTCGTGAGGACTTGCAGCTGCATGAGAGGCCTTACCGAAAAATTCGAATTGTATTGCATCTATGGCTAGCGACTTACCAGATTTCTCATAGGCATAGAAGGGATGGGTCATCAAGGCGATATCACATGAGTCAAAAAGACCCGCAGCCGTCATAGGTACTTTGGCGCCGCATGTCTCTTCTGCTGGAGTCCCGAATACTTTAATGGCTCCGCCAATGTCGTCGATGACAGATTTCAGGCCAATAGCTGCTCCAAGACTCATCATACAGATCAGATGATGACCACAAGCGTGTCCGAGATCAGCAAGTGCGTCGTATTCACATAATAGAGCTATAGTGGGGCCGGGTTTGGCAGCTGAATAGGTGCCAATAAAAGCTGTTTCAAGTCCCAGAATAGGAGCTTCAACACTAAAACCATGGTAAGCAAGTTCTTCCTTGAGTTTAGCTGACGCAAGAAACTCCTCGTTTCCAAGTTCAGGGTTCGCTCCAATATATAATGAAATATCTTTGAAACGGGAAGCATATTGGTCGATTGTTTGTTCGATGTGGGATTTGTCTTTCAAGGTTAGTGCACTCCTCTGTATAGAAATATAAATGACAATATAGACTTCATTATATCATGTGAAGGCGTTTATGCAGTCTTTTCTCCTCGAAAGGGCCGAATGGTAAGGTAATACATTGCATAATAATACATTAACACTTATAATAGTCCAGTTGTTAAATTTATCATCAAATATATATACAAAGGCAAGGGGAGAACAAAGGTTGAAGAAAATGGTTCGTCTTATCGTGTTTCTGGTAACGATCGTCATATTCCTTACTGCTGGTGTTCCAACGACGGACATCGTAAGCGCCGCAGTTGGAGAACCGGATACGAATAAAAAGCTCATTCTTGGAACAAGTGCCGAATTTGCGCCTTATGAATTTCACAAAACAATAGATGGCAAAGACCAAATCGTAGGTTTTGATATTGCTATTGCCAAAGAAATTGCAAGGGACATGGGTGCTGAGTTAGTCATTGAGGATATGGGGTTTGATAGTTTGTTATCGGCGCTCCAAAGTGGACGTGTTGATCTCGTTATTTCGGGATTAACACCTACAGATGAACGTCGTAAAAGTATAGATTTCTCCAACAACTATTATCAGTCTCATCAAGTAATCGTGGTTAGGGCTAAGGATCAGGATAAGTATCCTACGATGAAAGAGCTTGAGAACGAGAAGATTGGTGCACAGAAAGGATCGATCCAAGAAGAGATTGGTTTATCTATTGCAGGGGCACAGCTAACTTCTCTGGACAGAATTCCAGATCTGATGATGCAATTGCAAACGAATCGTGTAAATGCGGTTATCTTGGAGGACACAGTAGCCATAGGTTATCTGGATTCAGATACTGTACTTGCTGGAGCCGTTCCCGAAGATTCTGAAGCACAAGCAGCCATCGGTATTCGTAAAGGAAATGAAGCACTTCTGAATACGGTTAATGGTACGCTTGCCAGATTAACTCAAGATAATGAGATTGAGCGGATGGTAAAAGAGGCAAGTCTTCTAGCGGCCGAAGAAGGGCATTCAGGAAGTAATATATTCTCAACTTTTTGGAAATATCGTAGCTATTATGCTATGGGTATAGGATATACGTTATTACTATCTGCCCTAGGTGTTCTGTTCGGGTTCATTATTGGATTATTCATCGCGTTGATGCGTATGAATGACATCCGTATCGTGAAATTTATAGGGACGACTTATGTTGAGATATTAAGAGGTACACCGATGCTGGTGCAACTCATGATCATTCACTATGGTCTGGCGTTAACGCTAGGTATTAATTTATCACCACTGCAATCAGGTGTTATTACATTATCCATTAACAGCTCAGCTTATCTCGCTGAAATCTTCAGAGCAGGTATTCAAGGGGTGGATCGTGGCCAAATGGAAGCGGCTCGTTCGCTTGGGATGAATCAAGGCGCCGCTATGCGTCATATCATTTTACCGCAAGCTTTTAAATCTATTCTGCCCGCGATTGGGAATGAATTTATTACCATCATTAAAGAATCGTCCATTGTTTCCGTCATTGGTATGGCAGAGATTATGTATCAGGCACAAGTCATCAAGAATATTACGTATCAAGGTCTTACTCCATTTATTATTGCAGCAGCTATTTATTTCGTCATGACGTTTACCTTGTCTAAGCTGCTAGGCATTGTAGAAAGGAAGTTGAGTGCTAGTGATAAACGTTAAGGATCTTCATAAATCGTTCGGTAAATTAGAAATTTTAAAAGGCATTGATATCGAGATCAGCAAAGGTGAGGTTGTAGTTGTGATTGGACCTTCAGGCTCAGGCAAGAGTACCTTCCTAAGATGTCTGAATCTACTTGAACGGCCAACGTCAGGTGAAATATTGTTTGAAGGGGAGTCCATAACAGCCCCTAAGCACAACATTAATGCAACACGCGAGAAAATGGGGATGGTGTTCCAGCAATTTAACCTCTTTCCTCATAAGACCGTAGGTCAGAATATCGCACTCGCACCACAAACGGTGAAGAAACAGCCTTCATCTGAAGCAGATAAGGTCGTGCAAGATTTATTACAAACTGTAGGATTAGCAGATAAGAAGGAAGTTTATCCAAACCAATTATCTGGTGGACAGAAACAACGGGTCGCAATTGCCCGTGCGTTGGCGATGAAGCCGCATGTGATGCTATTTGATGAACCGACCTCTGCACTGGATCCAGAAATGGTCGGGGAAGTGTTAGAGGTGATGAAGAAGCTAGCTGACGATGGGATGACGATGGTGATCGTTACTCACGAGATGGGTTTCGCACGTGAGGTAGGGGATCGAATTGTATTCATGGATGGAGGCACAATTATAGAGCAGGGTGCTCCAGCTGAACTTTTCGGGAACCCTAAGAATATTCGTACCCAAGATTTCCTAAGTAAAGTATTATAACAATTATGCACCTTTGCGAACGATGGGTGATGGGAGTAAGACTATAACCATCTCACACCTTTCACAGGGTGCATTTTTATAAGATTGCTTACATGATTTGTCCCGATAAATAGTGAGAATCCAGTCGATATAATTGTTCCTTCAGCTTTTCACTGTTACAATATGGTGAAGTATATCATATCCTAACCCATATAAGACTTATTACTTAAACCTTAAGGAGTACACACAAATGATCGTTAAGCCATACCGGATCGGTATTATCGATATCGGTTCCAATTCCATTCGATTAGTTATTTATGATACGACCCCCGAAGGGGGCTACAAAGTGGTTAAGGAATTAAAACAGGCAGCTCGATTAAGTGAAAAGAGTAGTGTTCAAGGGAGACTGGAAGAAAAGGAACTATGGTCAATCGTTCCGATTCTCAAACAGTTCAAACAGGTCTGTACCACATTTGAAGTCGAACAGATTCGTGCGGGTGCGACAGCAGCGATTCGCAATGCACCTAATGCTAATGAAATCATTGAATTTCTCTCTAGAGAGTCAGCGATTGATATTAAGATCATTACTGGTGAAGAAGAGGCTTATTTCGGATTTCTAGGGGTTATTAACTCTTTTGACATTCAGGATGGATTTGTTGTTGATATTGGTGGGGGAAGTACAGAAATCACCCTGTTTCAGAATCGTAGATACCAGAATAGCATTTCATTGCCTTTTGGAGCTGTGAACACGAACGTTAAGTTTGGTAATAATGGGAACTGGAACGAGGAAGAAATTCATGAGTTACGTTCCTATGTACTGGAGAAACTTCAACAAAATGATTGGATGAAGTCAAGACCAGACTTACCTGTGTTTGGTTTGGGGGGAACGATTAGGTCGTTGGGTAAAATCGATCAAAAGAATCGACATTATACGATGCCCAATTCTCATAACTATGTGATGGATACGGAACAAGTAAATCATATGTATGAGATGCTTCCCAGCATACCGTTCGAGAAACGTAAGCATGTGGATGGACTTTCTAAGAGTAGAGCGGATATTATCGTCTCTGGGCTCATCATATTTCATACCGTATATCATTATATTCAGGCGAATCGGTGTCTCATTAGTGGAGAGGGACTTCGCGAAGGTATG
>DASXLR010000101.1:0-16094 GCA_036496075.1 Paenibacillus sp.
TAGTACGATAATAACTACTACTACTTTAAGTAACAAGAACAATGCTTTTTTCATCTGTCATCTCCCGCTCCCCATATGTTTATATCTTATCTTCTGTCCATTTCATTCTAACCATCCAGTCTTAGATCCTGTGTAACACAAGATTAATTCAGTCTTAATTCTCAACCACAACTAAAGAAATAGAATTAAGCTTCCGTTAAGATAACTTCTATAAATATGATTCCACTTTCGTCCAATTGATATCATAAAAAACACCTTTAGATATTCGCTGATTAAGCCTTAGGGCTATTCAACGATATTCTAAAGGTGCTCATCCATTTTATTAACTATAAATTAGTTCAAAGTTTCTTTACGCGACAACCGAATCTTTTCAGGCGTAACATCATTTCCCTCAGGATCTACAATCGTCACTCCCGACAGACTGTTACGAACTTGTCCACGAATTTCACGTAGGTAATCTTCACGTAAAGCGATCTGCTCCACCCATTCACTTTTTGTCAGGCCTTCTTCACGTTCTTTCCTGGCTAGTTCATTAATACGAGTTAAACTGGTAATCATCTATGTTCCTCTTTTCTAAGTGTTGGTTAGCTTGCTAATGGATGTGCTGAGCTATGCCAGATTCAAGATAAATTATCCGCCATCTGTTTCATAAGCCTTCTTAATAATAAACGTTCTTCGGGTAAAATTCCTGTTAATAATTTATCCAGTTGCTTATTCCATATACGTTCCACAGGTTCACAAAGATTACGTCCGGCTGAAGTAAGATACACTCGGCTTACTCTGCCATCTTCAGGATCTCTTTTTCGAACAACAAACCCATGACTCTCAAGTGATTTCACCATGTTCGTAATCGTTGGCGGCTCACAATTCAGACTTTCGCTTAACTGGATCTGGGTCATTCCATCTGATCTCCATAACCGGCATAATAACTGTTCTTGGCCCACATGAAGATTAAATTCTCTAAGCAATGCTGCATAATCTCTACGCATTTCCGCAGAAATTCTGTCCAGTAGTTCTCTTATCTCATCTTCAATCACAGCTTGTTCCTCCGGACCACCTTACAAATTAATTAGCAAGCTAATTATATCATGTTTTTAAGAGGATTTCAAAGGTTGACGATCTTTAGATATCATCCACCAACGAATCCTCTTTAGGTTGGTACTTCATCATATAGAAATGGTCTTCAATTACTGTTTCTCGGGAGTCTCACTTCAAAGATTGTCCGCACCACACTGCTTTGCGCAGATACGGTTCCATGATGCTGCTCTACTATATTTTTAGTAATAAACAAGCCAAGTCCCGTACTTCCAGTTGGATGTGTTCGTGCACGATCACCCGTGTAAAACATATCAAAAATACGTGGCAACTCTTCCGGCTCAATACAATTCCCATAGTTAATCACTTCTACGACTACCTCGTTAGCGTCCAAGTAACCGTGAATATCAATAAATTGACCATCGCTTCCGTATCGGGCCGCATTCATAAGAAGGTTCTCAAATACACGTGCTAACAATTCCCCGTCGCCATATATCATCAGAGGTTGTGTCATATCCATTCTGGAGATTAGACCATTTTTCTCAAAGACTGGATATAATTCTTCATTCAATTGTAAAAGAAGCTCACTGAGATCAATCGAGGATTTCTCAAGCTTAAGCTTGCCATAGTTCATTCTTGTAATTTCAAACAGCTCATCGATCAATTTTTCTAAACGTTGAGATTTGGTATAAGCAATCGTCGTGTAATGCCTGGTCTGTTCAGGCGTTAATTGATTGTCTTTCAAAATAAAATCCAAATAGCCAATAACCGAGGTTAGGGGTGTACGCAAATCATGTGCCAGGTTCAACACGAGTTGATCTTTACTGCTCTCGGCAATATCTCCCCGCTCAATGGCCTCTTGCATATTCTCTATGGCTAGATTTAGATCATGACCAATGATCCCAAATTCATCTTTGGAAGGTATATCTACTCGTTCAGAGAAATCACCTGATGCTAGCTGATGAATCCCCTTTGATATTTCTTTGAAGTATTTTGCATACGGCTTAGTGAATAAGAAGAAAAATAGAATGGCGAGTGGTATAAAGATAATTAAAAATGTATTCACATCTCCAATATCTCTTATTACATAGCGAACTTGGGTAAGTGGATTCTCAAACTTCACCTCAGAGTGATAATATCGCTGGAGCGCCTTATAGATTAAAAAGGTTATCCCACCGGATACTAGCATACTGGCCATCAGCAGCATAATCATTTTTGTACGAAAACTATAAATCATTTTAGGCATTGGATGTATACCCTTCCCCTACAGTATTTATCTTTGTAGTGATAATGGTATATGAATTCAATCTAAATCTCAAATTATTAAAATCACAGATCCTTTTTCTCAAAAATCCGCAATGAAATGAGATAAGAACAGCTGAGTAAAAACACGTAAGCGAGTCCTAGTATGATATAAGGAATAAAGCTAGATTTCACGCCATAGCTCTGCCAGTTCTCTAGGTCAGGAAACCATTGAAGCAAACTACCGATCACATTCGGACCAACCATTATAATCATCATAAAAACGAGATTAACCACTTGCGTTCCTTTAGCACCTAACCAGTAATGAATCGGTAAATAAAGCATAGCAAGGAGTGGGAAAATAGATATCGCAATACCAACCTCTTGCCAAAAATAAGGGGTTACCTCTTTACCTGTCATAATAATCAGGAGATAGGTAAAAGCAGTTGCTGCCAGCCCAACAAGCGCATATGGAAGGATTGAGAAGTATTTGGCACGGACAAGCTCTTGTCTCCGTACAGGGAGATTAACGAGAAACCGTTGCGTCATCTGCTGAGTATCCATAGAACAGGAGCTTATCAATAACAGCATGGGTGGCATCACCGTAAATAAACTGAAGCTATGATAGTTCGAGTAAGCTATAAAAATAAAGAAAGGGATTAGCAGCATCAGAAATTTACGCAGAAGAATGAAGTCTTTTTGAATAAGATAAAATGAATGATACACTATAAGTCCTCCTTAGCTTATAACTCTTCCCTGCTGAACAATCGTAGTGAAATCTTATATGAGAAGTACAAGATGAATAGATAAACGATCCCTATCAAACCTATCTGCACCAGATGATCTTGCAGCTTTAAATGGGTTATTTTTGAGAAAACTGATGAATTGGTGAGTGAAGCTCCAGCACTTATCGTGGTTATCGTTACAACTACATTAAAAAAGGTATTGAAGTAAAAGTTTTTGTAACCAAGCCAATAATGAATCGGCAGATAAATAGACGCAGTCAAAGGAATCATAAGTAACGTTAAAGATACCCCTATCCAATACACTGGACTAATGGAATAGCCAAATGAAAAAGAAATTAGAAACAAAACTAATGAGCAAACCAAACCGATGAAAATATAAGGAATCAGTGATAAGTATTTAGCCAAGACAATCTCTTGCCGACTTACTGGCAATCCTATAACAAACTTTGTGTTGTTATTCTGTGCATCCATTGAACAGGAGTATACGAGCAACAGTAAGGATTGAAAGGCAGCAAACATACTGGAGCTATCCTTTTGCACATAGGCAACAAACAAAATACTCAAGAGAAATAAAGGGATAAAATTCCGCAGGAGAATAATGTCTTTCCGAATCAACAGCAAGAGATTAAACATACAAAGCGTTTCCCTTTACCGTAAAATACATAATTTCTTCCAGAGTAGGTGTCTCGCATATAGCATGATCTCTAAAGAATCGTTCACCCTCAGAGCGCTTGTTCAGAAGACCCTCGAAACCAACTTCCGTCTCTCTAAGCCCGATGAACCATTTTCGCACATCCCGATCAAGCAGCTCCTTGTTGCCTTTTACCAGCATATATTTATTAGGTAGTGATTCTTTCATCTCATTAAAAACTAACCGCCCCTCATTCACAAAAACAATATAATCCGCTATCCGGTCTAAATCAGTCGTGTTATGCGTGGAGAAAAGAATAGATTTCTTCTCATCCTGGATATGCTCACTAAGCAAATCAAGCAGTTCTCTCCGGAATATGGGATCAAGACCTGCAGTAGGTTCGTCCATGATGAGCAGATCTGCACCATGCGATAAGGCAATAGCGAGCGAATACTTCATCTTCATTCCTTTGGAGAGCTCTTTAATCTTTTTCCGCGGGGAAAGCTTAAACATCTCTATGTATTTCCTATAAGTCTCTTTATCCCACTGACTATAAAAGGGAGCAATCATCTTACTCATCTGATCGATGGTTAATGGATCGTAAAAATAGTTCTCATCGGAAACATACCCAATTCGATCTTTGTACTTTGCATTCTTTATGGATGTTTCTTTGCCAAAAATCTCGATACTTCCTTGGTCGGGCTGTACCATACCCATCATCATTTTAATTAAAGTTGTTTTCCCTGCCCCATTGGGTCCTATTAACCCCGTTATATACCCTTCCTTAATACCGAACGTAAGTTCGCATAGGCTAAAATGGCCATATTTTTTAGATATTTGATTCAATTGAATGACATCGTTCATTCTGTCTCCTCCTCATACAGCAATTTCAACATCTCACTGAACTCAGCAAAATCAATCCCCAACAGCTTACTCTCGTCAATAATCTCCTTCATCTTGTTCTCCATGATCCGTAGCCGTTGCTCACGAATAAACTCCTGATCTGCACCAGAAACAAAGGAACCTTTTCCCACAATGGAATTAATAAGGCCTTCTCTCTCCAGTTCTTCGTAAGCTCGTTTTGTTGTAATTACGCTAATCTGCAACTCTTTGGCTAACAGTCGAATAGAAGGTAAAGGCGTACCTGAAACTAACTCTCCTTGTAGGATCATCTGGCGGATCTGACTTACAATCTGTGCATAGATGGGTTCACCGGAAGTGTTGGATATCAATATGTTCATGAACGCGTGCCCTCACTCCTAGTTTATGTGTATTCAATGTATATATGTAATATATACACTATACCCATTGTTGTCAATGATCTTTTAAATCCACACAAAACAAGCCGATTCCTATTGAA
This sequence comes from Paenibacillus sp., assembly GCA_036496075.1. Lineage (GTDB taxonomy): Bacteria > Bacillota > Bacilli > Paenibacillales > Paenibacillaceae > Paenibacillus_AQ. The sequence continues at coordinate 5,015 of DASXLR010000101.1, forward strand.
CTTAGGGTCAGCTTGCTTGGCATACAGCATATCTAATTATCATCACATCAATCCAGCACTTCTTAAAAAGCGACTAACAATGTCTATCTGATAACGAATACGAAGGTCACGATCAAGACTCCAGCAGGTTTCCACAGTAAATGCCTTCGCTCCTATGATACGGGAGACGGCCGCACGTGACGACCCGGGGCGCTCTCGTAAACGGATATTAAAATGATAAGAAGTATTTGCGATTGTACGGTTAATGTCTTTTATGATACGCCTAGCCGTAACCGTACCTTGGCTCCCAGGCTTAATGATAATAGACTGACCAAGGCGTTTAGGATTTCTTTGAGACAAACCGTTCGCTTCATGGAGATCAAGGTACCAGCTGGGGCGATAACGTCTTATTAATTGAAGCAAGGCTACGGATAACGGATGTTTGGCAGATCCATTCCGAGTACGTGGAAACGTCCGGTTCAAATCCGGCACACCCCGAATTCGTTTGCGATAAGCTTTTTGATTCATGAGAGGCACAATAATAAGCGTACCACGGTAAATATTTAATTCTCCTTGTCTTAAGTGATTCACGATGTTTTTCGCCGCACGAATGCTTGCCGTTTCATTCCCGTGTATGCCGGACACCACCATAAACACAGGACCTGGGAGCCCGCCTCTGATCACGTAATAAGGAGTGGCATGGGTTGTAGACGATGCTAAAGTATAATTCTCAACGATCATCATGCTTCACCTCCGCATTTAGGTGTCCATATATGTGTATTCTTTAAGACCCCAGTTGTCCTAGACAGATAAGCAAAAAAAGCCTGATTTCTCAGGCTTTTTTTGTGTTTATACAATGAAAGATTAGACCGCATTATTTATACGCGGGCAACCAGTCTCCATGGGCTGTTATCAGCTCATCACACATATTCGTAATGTCATCCATCGACAGTTCGGCGGCAGTGTGCGGATCGAGCATAGCTGCGTGATAAATATGCTCTCTCTTATGAGTAATCGCTGCTTCAATTGTTAACAATTGTGTATTAATGTTCGTACGATTCAGTGCAGCACACTGCGGAGGCAGATCTCCCACAAAGGTTGGAGTCACGCCACTGCGGTCTACAAGGCACGGAACTTCTACACATGCTTCTTTCGGAAGATTGGTGATAAGACCTGTATTCATAACATTACCACCTATTTTAAAAGGTACATTCGTTTCGATGGCTTCCATAATGTAGGACGCATATTCATGCGAACGTTCATGTACAAGCTCTTTGTTATTTACTAATTCTTCACGCATTTGCTGCCACCGTTCAATTTGTTCTACACAGCGGCGGGGGTACTCGTCGAGTGGAATTTGAAACCGTTCTATGAGTTCAGGATAATTACGTTTGATAAAATAAGGATGATACTCTGCGTTATGTTCTGAAGACTCCGTAATGTAGTAACCAAATTTAAGCATCATTTCATAACGAACCATATCCCCATGATGTTCTTTCTGATTCTCGGCAGCGCGGCGTTTGATTTGCGGATATAAGTCCTCTCCATCCTTCGTAACCTCGAGTAGCCAAGCCATATGGTTAATACCGGCGATCTTAGCTTGTACACCTGTCTGATCCATTCCCAGATGCTCGAATAAGCCTGGAATACAATGCTGTACGCTATGACATAATCCTACGGTCTTCACACCACCATAAGTGTTCATCACATTCGTCAATACGGCCATTGGATTCGTATAGTTCATAAAGAGTGCATCTGGACAAACCTCTCTCACTTCTGCGGCAAAATCAAGCATGACAGGAATCGTACGTAAGTTGCGGAAAATGCCACCGATACCAACCGTGTCCGCAATCGTCTGACGTAAGCCATATTTCTTCGGAATTTCAAAGTCTGTAATGGTACAAGGATCGTACCCCCCGACCTGGATCGCATTAATCACATACTTAGCTCCAAGTAAAGCTTCCTTGCGATCCGTATAAGATTTCACGATACAAGTACTGCCACTACTTGCTTTTATATTACTCAACATATTCTCAGAATCTTTTAGGCGCTGAAGATCAATATCATATAGGGCAAGCTCAAAGCCTTGAAGGGCTGGAGTTCTCATGCAATCTCCTAAAACGTTCTTTGCAAATACAGTACTTCCCGCTCCGATAAATGTAATTTTGGACATGTGAAATATTCCTCCTTAAATAGTGAGCTCTACGGTCCCGACATCGTTAACGACACAGAAAATATCCATAAATTTTCCTTATAAACACTTGAATATCAGAGGGTATCCGTCTCTCTCTTCACTATTCACTATAAATGAGAGCGATCTCAATGAGTATGGATAAATACAATTCATATATGGATGTTTGTTGCATTTATGTGGTACGTCCTATAATCTATATGTAATTCAAATCACGTATAGGAGGTCAGAAGCAAATGGCTTCAGAGCATTATCATTTCACAGCAGGGTTTAATCTTGCTCCAGATGAAATCGACCTGACTGTATTGTTCAGCGGAGAAGGTAAACCGGTCCCAGGACATAAGATGGGGCCTTCTGTTCACGATTACTACCTTATACATACCGTAATGGATGGTAAGGGAGTGTTTCAGAGTGAAAGTAACTCTCAGGTATGTGGTGCAGGAGATACCTTTGTTATATTCCCAGGGGCATTATTAGCTATCAGGCAGACATGGAACAGCCTTGGACTTATGTATGGGTAGCCTTGCAAGGAGAAGCCGTTCAGCAGCTATTTAAAGAAGTGGGGATTACACCGGACAAGCCGTTAATACACTTAGATAATCTTTTAGAGATACATAACTTGTATGAGCATATTCGTTTTTCCTTTCAGCAGTCTGCTTATCCAAGGTTGGAAAGTTTAGAAGCTTCTGGGTGGATGCGCCTTTTGGTGCACAAATTCGGCCTTGCGAACATAGGTTCGCTAACCCCTAATTCCGCACATTTACCGGATGTTATCGACCGCCAGATCAATCAAGCGATCCGCTGGATCTCTCTCCAATTTCATCAACAGATCAGTATCGACCACATGGCATCCTCGCTTGGTTATCATAGGGCTCACCTCTCTAAGGCCTTTAAGCAAAAGATCGGAATGTCACCCAAGCAATATTTGTTAAAGGTTCGCATGGATAAAGCAAAGGAACTGCTTGGAGGAACGCTCACCATCGACCAGGTATCCTCTTCGGTCGGTTTCAATGATGCGTTATATTTCTCCAAGCAGTTCCGTAAGTGGAGCGGTATGTCCCCCAGTGAATATCGAAGCCATCTTCGATCAGGCACATGATTGCTTATGGGTTATTTCATGGTTTTTGATAAAATCGAGGTGACAAACGTTGTCTTTCCTTCACAGTAAGCATCCCTATCGTAGCGGTGTTGTTCCGCCAGACGCTGTTTGACTTCTGCATATGCTTGACGCGCTACCGCATTTAAACGGAGATAGTCAGCCTTCAATGGAAGTACTACCCACATGCTCTATCGTAACAATGAGGTCGCCAACATAAGATAACAACTGAACTCTAATTCTATTGAATTCTACCTTCCACTCGGGGTCATACGGGACAACTTTTACCATTTCCGCCTTCAGATTGATGCTCATGCACCTCCTGCGTTTAATGCCTTCTTCTCAATTCCTCTATAGACTATCCATATGCATATAGCGGCCACAATTAGCATTCCACCCATCAGACAGACGCCATTCCAGCCCCAATGCTGCCATGCAAAGCTTCCAAGTGTTGATCCAATTGCGCCACCTGTAAAAGTGCTGACCATAAACACAGTATTTATTCGGCTGCGGGCCGCCGGCTCAAGTGCATAGATCCGTGTTTGGTTACTAACCTGTGACCCTTGTACGCCAAGATCCAGAATAATAACACCGGCAATCAGGCTCCAGATTGTAAATCCAGCTAAACCGAAGAAGCCATAAGCAATCAATGTCAGCAACAGTAGTATACCTACTATCTTTTTCGGTGCGATCCTGTCAGCTAACCTCCCGATAAATGGAGCACCCGCAGCACCTGCTACACCGATCAACCCAAACAAGCCTGTGATAGAGCTACTATAGTGGTAAGGTTCACCTTCTAAAAAGAAAGCCAGTGAAGTCCAGAACACGCTGAAACCACCAAACATACAAGCCCCAATCAGTGATGCTTCACGAAGCGTCGAATATCTGCGAATCAAATTCCCCATTGATTTCAGTAGATCCGTATAGGATGAATTATTTTCTGGTTTCGTCTTTGGAATTAGTTGGTATAAGATAAGGGATAACAATAGCATTATAACTGCAGCAATCCAGTACATCGCTCTCCAGCCGAACATATCTCCTATAATTCCGGATATCGTTCTTGCCAGCAAAATACCAAAAAACAGCCCGCTCATTACGGTTCCAATAACCTTACCTCGTTCTTCTGGCAGAGCGAGCTCTGCGGAGAGAGGAATGATAACCTGCGGCACCACCGTAGTTATGCCAATAGCAAAACTGGCAATATACATCCAAATAAGGTTCTGAGCTGTAGCAAAACCAACGAGTGATAATGATACGGCAATAAGAAGTCCGGATATTAGTGTTCTTCGTTCACGAATGTCGCCCAACGGAACAAACAATAACATCCCAAGCGCATAACCGATCTGAGTAAGCATCGATACATATCCTACTGCGTTAGAGGATGCATGGAAGGTTCGTCCAATATCGGCCAGAAGGGGCTGATTGTAATACATATTTGCCACGCTTAATCCTGATGCAATAGCTAATATAAGTATGAATTGCTTAGTTAGGCCTCCTCCTATACGAACTGCAGCGGGTGTGATAGATTGTGTCATGAAATTTCTGTGCCTCCGATTACGTATGCTGCATCAAACAGCAAGCTTTATTTTCCTAATACATTATAGCAGTCACTGTCAAGCTTACGTATTTCTGCGATATAATAATCATCCAAATATATATGATCTACATAAGTACAATTTATATTTGATTCTATTTAGCGAGGAGTTAATAACATGCACCAGAATGACCGAATTATGACCAAATTGCGCAAGGAACCCTTGAAGAATGTCAGTTTATTAAAAATGCTAACCTCATTCCAGAAAGTCATGGAGTCTCATCTTGTGGAGCAAGGAAGTCAATGGGGTGTTTTATTGCTTCTTCCTGCCTCAGCCTACGCATATGATCATAGAGTATATCCTCAAGCGGATTACATCGTATTTATGGATTACAGCAGCCCAGATGTATTTCCGGCTCTGTTTCAATTGCTGCCTCCGCAAGCAAAATTTGTTTTTAAACTGCAAGACGTGAACTACACAGAGGCCTTATCATCACAATTTTCAATGGAGAAAGTCCGGGGGTTCTACTCATACAGTACAGTTGAGGGTCAAATCTTTCCGAAGGACGAAGAAATTGTTATCAGTCATGTGGTTGACGACAGATTAATTCCGCTATGGGCCGCTAATCATTACACGAAAGATGAAATAGAAGACTATTTTCAAAATGGTGCTTTTTCCGTGTCAATTTTCCTAGACGGCAATCCGGTCAGTACCTGCCTAGCGTTCCGTAATGAAGAAACCATCTGGGAAATCGGCGCTGTACATACATTAGAATCCTCACAAAGAAACGGGTATGCGAAAAAGGTGGTCCAAACCGCCATACAAGAAACGTTAGAACGAGGGTTTATTCCACGCTATCATGTGCTTGAAACAAATCAAGCGTCCATCAGACTAGCTGAATCTATTGGACTCATTCCTTGTGTACAGCTTGAACACTGGATTAACTACATCCAATAACACGCTTGATAGGAGGTGATTTGAATGAGTTATGTGCCGAACGAGAATCAAAACTATTATCCTCCCCCGCCCCCACCAACACCGATGAATGGCAAATCAATTGCTGGTTTCGTTTTAGGAGTACTTTCCATAATTGTTCCTTATATCGGATTTTTGTTAGGGATTGTAGCGGTTATTCTGTCTGCCCTATCCCTTAAAGAAATACGGATTCGGTATGAGCAAGGAAGAGGCTTAGCTATTGCGGGTCTGGTATGCGGGATTGTCGGCACTCTACTTTACGCCATATTAATTTTATTTTTCGTTATTTTTATATATGCAGCAGCAAATTACCCCCATTACTGATCCACAGAAGAAAAGGATCTCTATAGCCACCCTAATGGCTGCAGAGATCCTTTTTCCAATCCTATGAACCATTCAGTAGGTTCCATTATTAAGCTGCTGGCGATACTCCGTCGGAGTTACTAGGAACCGCTTGCGGAACATCTGTGTAAAATGCCGCATGTCCTGATATCCAATACGTTCGGCGATTTCTGCCACCTTAAGCTTCGAGTTTACAAGCAGTAGCTTTGCTTGTTCCAAACGTAAGGATGTCACGTATTCCTTATAGCCTTGACCCGTCTTCTGTTTAAATAATTGACTGAAGTAAACCGGATTCAGAAATACAACGGAGGCAATCTTTTCTAAAGTAAGGTCTTCGAAATAGTGTTCTTTTACATATTGCAATGCGATGTCGATGGCTTTTTCGCCACTACCTTTCGCTGGCGTTAAATCCAACACTTGAGAATTCACTGCCTCTCTTAAGCTCGTTACGATCTGAGGTACAGTATTTATATCGTAGCTAAGTCCGGAATGGATCATTTGGAAGGGTGTTTTTAAATATTGCTTCAAATAGGTACGCCCATCTTCCAGAAAAGTTTCTAATCGTGCTTCTTCTCTTAAGGTGATTAATCCCAGCAGACTCTGGCGGTCATAGCTGACTACAAACCCGCTCCCGTCCCGATCTATCAGCTCAGTTAACACATTTTCTACAATAAAATGTTCTATCCGAATGTTTTTATCACCCGCATCCATTTGGAGCAAAATCAAATAGAAACATTGATGATCTTCTATTAATTGGCTGATGTCTAAATTACCGAGATTAAAACCAGAAGCGAGCCTCTGAAATACACCTTCTCTTAAATATTTGAGACTTGACCTTAATCGGTCTTCATCTTTAATAAATTTATGATCCTGCTCTATTTCTAGCGATAAGTTACTAATAATCTCAAGTAGCTTGCTTTTACCGATCGGCTTAAGTAGATAATCTCTCGCTCCAAGACGAACAGCCTCCTGTGCATAGGCAAACTCACTGTGTGCAGAGATGACTACCCATTTGACATAAGGATACCGCCGCTTAGAAATCCTCATGAACTCTAGGCCATTCATACCGGGCATAAGAATATCAGTTAAGACCATATGGATGGATTGTTCCTCCATAATCTTGACTGCTTCTTCTGTGGACGCAGCTACATGTACACAATAATCTGGATAGATACTTCTTATAGTGCGCTTAATGCCTTCTCGGATCACTCGTTCATCATCAGCTATGAGAATGTTCAAGACTATGCTCTCCTTCCTGCGGAATCGGCAGCATGATAGCAACCTCGGTTCCTTCTCCAGGTAAGCTTCGAATCACAAGACCATAGGATTCTCCGAACATATGCTGGAGCCGCCGGTGCAGATTTTGAAGACCTATCCCCATTTTCCCATTTTCTTTCGTTGTTGGCCGATCTAAGGATCCCACCAGCGCATTCAGCTTTTCTGCATCCATACCTTTGCCATTATCTTGAACAACGATGTTCAGTACTCCAGCTTCTTCAATTACACTCACCTTCAGAATACCTTGACGGTCGAGCGATTCCAAGCCATGTTTTACAGCATTTTCAATAACCGGTTGTACAGTCATCTTGGGAAGGCGAACCTCAAGCCATCGTTCATCTATATTGATCTCAATCCGTAGACGACCTTCCAGTCGGATAGAAATTATATTTAGATAGTGTCCAATTTGTTCCAGTTCTTCTCGCAGTGTGACTTCTACGTCAACTTCCCAATGACTACTGTACCGGAACATCGAAGATAGCGAGAGAACAAGTTCACCCAGTTGCTCATTCCCTTCCTCATCCAGCATCCAATAAATCATATCCAAAGTATTGTATAGAAAATGTGGGTTCACTTGAGATTGCAAGGCATGAAGCTCAGCATTCTTCTCACTGACGGAAGAAAGTTTCACCCGCTCGATCAGTTCTTCGATTCGGCGAACCATCCGATTAAACGAAGCAACAAGAATATTAATCTCTTGATAAGAAGAAACATTCACCATTCCCCGAAAATTTCCGATCTCCACTTGCTTCATCTCTCGAATCACCTTTTTAAGCGGCAAAGAAATCGTTCGTGAAACCATAGAAGCTATTAAAGTAGAGACGAGCACAAGAATCGAAAATACAATGAACAGATAACGTTTCATCTCTACCAACTCTACATTTAGGTCGCGATTAGGAGTGATACTAAGCACCCACCAACCAGAGAAGGACAGTTTAGAAGCGACAAGCAGACGATTGGCTGTCTGTTCGACCACAACATTCTGGGAGTTCTGTAAAGACGGGAGCTGAGTTAAATCAGGTTCCTGATCTTCGGCAGAGGATACGAATCGTCCATCCTGCGACATTAAATACACCTGGCTATGCTCACCCAGCTTCACATTATCTAGCGCATCCAGAACAGGCTTCGGATTCGTCTCGTACAGAACAATGCCAATCGGTTTGTGTTCATTGAGATCGTAAATCTGACGGCCAAAGGCAAACACAGGGCTATCCTCTACTTGATCGATAAGAGAATGTTCATAGACGCCGAGCCAGACCATTTTACCGGAGGAAGCTTGCAGCTGATGGTACCAATCTTCCTTCATATAATCGGGATCAACCACATTCATATAATTTCCGTAATTATAAATCTTACCTTTATCTGTAATGACATGAATACCTACGAGATCATCCCGAGAATAAAATATAGCTCCTAGAATATTGGTAATTGTCTGTTCATTGATGTAAGCTACCGCCGGCTCAGTGCTTGTCTCATTAATCAAACGTATCAGTTCAAAGTTATTGCTGAGTGATTTAGAGAGACTATCATACCCTTTGTACAATAAGCTGAATAGATCCGCCGTCTGGGCGACATTCTTCTGCGACAAATCACTTATTTTCTCATGAAACTGTACAGTTGTCCGGTTGTAATAGAGCAGACTCACAATTAATAGAATGCTAGACATACAAAAAAGAAACAGCAAAAACAATCGATGGTGGATGGAATGAAAGCTGTTTCTCAAAAAGGCTTCCCTCCTCAAACTCATCTGTCCTGCTGCTTCTTCATTATAATTCCATTATTGTAATTTGCAATATGGATTTATCCTTTTACTGCTCCCGCCACCATTCCTTTTGTAATCTGATTGGATAAGAAGAAATAGATTAAAATGACGGGTAACGCACCCATCACTAGAAATGCACCGATATTTCCATAGTTTACAGAATACTGACTAACGAATGTGTACACGCCAAAGGGCAAGGTCTTCAATTTCTCGGAGGAAATGAAGGTGGCCGCTAAGATATACTCATTCCAAATGTTGATGAACGTTAGAATACACACAGTCATTACCGGTGGCACGGATACAGGAAGAATGATCGCGCGGAAGATCCGATATACGCTCGCCCCATCTATAAAGGCCGATTCTTCGATTTCATGCGGAATGCTCTTCATAAAGCCACTTAATATAAACACCGCTATAGGAGTAGAAAAAGCTACATAAGGTAATATGAGCGATAAATGCGTATTCAGAATATGCATATTTTTGAAAATGATCATCAGTGGTAGCAAAGTGGCCTGCATGGGAATCATCATCCCCATTAAGAAAATCGTCATGACCAAGTTGCCGTAACGCCAACGGAATCGAGAAATCGCGTAAGCTACCATGGAGCTAAGCAGGATAACGAAGATCATCGTTACACCAGTAACCAATACACTATTTGATAAATACTTTAGGTAACTACCTGACCTATAAGCCTCGCTATAGTTATGCCACTGAAATACTTTAGGAAATGAGAAAAAACGTCCTCCCAAAATCTCCTCATTGGTCTTCAAGGAATAAAGCATTAGCCATAGAAGAGGATATAGCTGGGTAACGACAGGAATCGCAAAGAAAAGATACACGAGTCCTTTCTTGAAATATAAGAACGTATGAGTTCCACTTAATACATTATCCTTATATTTCTCGCTTAAACGCTTACCGTCCTTGTAAGGACGCTTTGGGCGTTTATGCTTGACATTCCGCATGATCGCGCACTCCTTTGCTAACTGAATTTTTTCTCAAGCTTATTAAAGATCGTATTTATGCTAGCAGTAAACACTAGGCACAGTATGACCAAGAAAGAAGCGATAGCGCTACCATAGCCATATTTAAAGGATAAGAATGAACTGTTGTACATATGTGTGGAGATAACATCTGTAGCATGAGCGGGTCCACCGGCTGTCATGACCATTACGAGATCAAAAGCCTGCAAAGACCCTATAAAGGCGAGTACGATAGATATTTTAAAGATTGGAATAATCAGCGGAAAAGTAATGTATCGATCGGCTTTGAATCCGTCAGCCCCATCAATCTTTGCCGCTTCATACAGCTCATCCGGAATATTCTGAACACCGGTATATTGAATCAGCAAATGGTAGCCGAAATATTGCCAAAGAGATACTGCATAAAGAGCGAACATCGCAATTTTAGGTTCTGTGATCCAATTGTGAGTCCAGCTATCCAGCCCAAGAGAGATCAGGACACCGTTCAACATCCCTCCCATGGATACAGGGTCATAAATCGTTTTCCAGAGCTGTCCAATGATAACTACCGACAAAATAACCGGCGTAAAGTAAATAGAAACTAAAGTGTTTCCTTTTCTCACGTACCGGTTTAGAAGGACAGCCATCAACAAACAAAATGGAATTTCCACCATGGAAGCCACAGCATAGAGTAATGTTCTCCTTACAGAGGGCCAAAATACCGGATCATGAAAAAACATATCTTTGAAATTAGCAAGTCCAGCAAACTTCGCAGTCGTAATTCCGTCCCATTTTAGCAATCCTGTATAAAAGGATACTAGAATAGGAGCAAACACCAAGCACACATACAAAAGCAGGCAAGGTAACACGAAGACGGCGATTGTGCGCGCTGGAACCTTTAGTACCTTCATTATTTCCGCCCCCTAGAATGTAAACACGATGCGAAGAAGCGTTTAAGCACCC
>DASXLR010000102.1:0-14042 GCA_036496075.1 Paenibacillus sp.
GCGATAATTAACTCTATTAACCTTGAAGATGGTGAAGTGAAATTTGAAAAAATAGTACCTCTAATCCATCGTTATGGTGCTGCTGTAGTGTGTATTCTGATTGATGAGAGAGGACAAGCTGTCACTCGTGAAGCCAAATTAGAAGTCGCTACTCGCTCTTATGAACTATTAGTGCATAAATATGATCTTAATCCATCGGATATCATTTTTGATCCTAACATGTTCCCAGTTGGTTCAGGAGATCCACAGTACATAGGATCTGCATTAGAAACAATTGAGGGTATTCGATTGATTAAGGAAAAGTATCCTGAGACCAAGACTATATTAGGCCTTAGTAATATTTCTTTTGGATTACCAGAAGCAGGGCGAGAAGTTCTGAACTCTGTATATTTGTATGAATGTACCAAGGCTGGACTGGATTACGCTATCGTTAACACGGAGAAGCTAGAACGATATGCTTCTATTTCAGAAGAGGATCGACGTCTTGCTGAGGCGCTCATATATGAGACTAGTGATGAGACATTGGCAGCGTTCGTTGCAGCATTCCGTGAAAAGAAAATTGTGAAAAAAGATAAGATTTCTACACTTACGCTTGAGGAACGCCTTGCCTCTTATGTGGTAGAAGGAACAAAGGAAGGGCTTATTCCAGATTTGAACGAAGCCTTGAAGAAGTATAGTGCGCTTGAAGTGATTAATGGTCCACTGATGGATGGAATGTCGGAAGTGGGTAGACTTTTTAACAACAATGAGTTAATCGTTGCTGAGGTATTGCAGAGTGCGGAAGTGATGAAGGCATCTGTTATATATTTAGAGGATTTCATGGAAAAGAATGAGAGTAGCTTCAAAGGAAGAATATTGCTTGCAACGGTTAAAGGTGATGTACATGATATCGGTAAAAACTTGGTTGAGATTATACTATCCAATAACGGTTATCAAATCGTCAATTTGGGTATAAAAGTACCACCTGAGAAGATTATTGAAGCTTATCGAGAAGAGAAGGCGGATCTAATCGGCTTGTCTGGTCTACTCGTGAAATCTGCTCAACAAATGGTCATTACTGCTCAGGATTTGAAAAGTTCAGGCATTGATATCCCAATCATGGTAGGTGGCGCAGCGCTTACGCGTAAATTCACTAAGAATCGCATTAAACCTGAATATAATGGTATGGTTGTATACGCTAAAGATGCAATGGATGGACTAGATATAGCGAATAAGCTAATGAACCCAGAACAGCGGGAACAGATGCGAGTGGATATGCAAGCAGAGAAAGAAGCTCAAGATGCTGTTCAAAAAGAAATTGTACCGTTGCCTGAATTAACAAGAGCAGTGAAATCCAATATTGCTACAGACAATCCAGTATATTTACCACCAGATACTGAGCGACATGTATTACGTAATTATCCAATATCTCATATTCTTCCTTATGTAAATATGCAGATGTTGATGGGGCATCATCTCGGTCTACGTGGGTCTGTAGAGCAATTACTCGCTGAAGGTAATCCTAAGGCAGTGGAATTAAAAGCTAACGTTGATGCTATATTAAAAGAAGCGACGCAGGATGGAATAATCCAGGCACACGCGATCTATCGCTTTTTTCCAGCACAGTCCCAAGGAAATGATATAATCATCTATGATCCACAAGATCAGACTCAAATATTGCACACGTTTAGTTTCCCACGACAAAAGGTAGAGCCATACCTATGCTTAGCAGATTTCTTGAAATCTGTGGATAGTGGCATCATGGATTATGTAGGATTCTTAATCGTTACAGCTGGTCATGGTGTTCAACGGTTATCTACAGAATGGAAGGACAAAGGAGATTATCTACGCTCCCATGTTCTACAGGCTGTTGCTCTTGAGACAGCAGAGGGGTTAGCTGAGCGAATTCACCATATGATGCGTGACACATGGGGATTCTCAGATCCAGCTACGATGACAATGAAACAACGCCATGGCGCTCGTTATCAAGGTATACGTGTATCCTTCGGCTATCCAGCCTGTCCTGATCTAGAGGATCAAGGGCCTTTGTTTAAGCTTCTGAACCCTGAAGATATAGGAATTGAATTAACAGAAGGGTTTATGATGGAACCCGAAGCATCTGTATCAGCAATGGTGTTTAGTCATCCTCAAGCTCAATATTTCAATGTAGAGAAGTTATAACAATAAGATAGAGCAAGAACCTGAAGCGCAAAATCCTCCGACACTTCGGAGGTTTTTTGCTGGATTAGTGAAGGGAGAAAGTGAGTGGTATGGAGATCGTCTTCTTAGGTACGAATGCAGGAGTACCGACTTTGCAGCGTAATGTAACGGCTATTGCGCTCAGATTATTCGAAGAGAGAAGGAGCTTCTGGTTGTTTGATTGTGGAGAAGCTACACAACATCAAATATTACGCTCCTCACTTAAACTTAGTAAGCTTGAAAAAGTATTCATTACACATTTACATGGAGATCATTTATTTGGGTTACCGGGATTGCTGGCCAGCAGGTCTAATCAAGGAGGGAAATCTCCTTTAACCCTATACGGACCACACGGTTTGAAACAATTTATAGATACGGTGATGTCATTGAGTCAATCAAGAATGGATTATGAATTAACTGTGGTGGAACATAATGGTGGAGTGATTTTTGAAGATGAAGGTTTCAAGGTGGAGTCTGAATTGTTGGAACACCGAATCGATAGCTATGGTTATCGCATTATAGAGAAGGACAAACCCGGAAGTCTAAATCTTGCCCTACTCGAATCTTATGGATGTAAGCCTGGCCCTGTATATGGCAAGCTGAAGAGGGGAGAGAGCATTGACTTAGGTGAGGGTAAGATACTCAAACCAGAAGATGTACTGGGTAAACCGAAGAAGGGGAGAATTGTTACTATTCTTGGAGACACTAGACCATGTTCTTCTGTCATTTCACTCGCTAAAGATGCTGATTTACTTGTACATGAAGCTACTTTCCTACATGATATGGTGGACACTGCACATGATTATCATCATAGTACAGCATTACAAGCTGCAGAAGCAGCAAAGAATTCAGGTGTCCAAGAGCTGGTCTTAACCCATTTTAGCTCTCGATATAAAGATGTAGAGCAATTAACATTTCTCTTAGAAGAGGCGCGTGAGTTATTTCCTAATACGAGACTGGCGGAAGAGCTTATTATGATTGAAGTGAGAAAGTCGTAGATAGGGGCACATTATTCGGGTAATATGGATGTATAATTATTTCTCGGGAAAGCGCAGAGAATGACAATATATTCTATGTCAATGATCTTTGTTGCACTTAAACTTCGATAATTTATGACGAATCCTGATTTGAATTTCTTTCATATGAGCTATAGAGGGTTAGAAATCAGGGGAATAGAGCTTTCTTCTTCATGGAAATAAATGATTAGGACCACTGGTTATAGATTTATTCCAATAACTTATCTTAGTATCCAAATTTAAATGCATTAATAATTCATACTATGAAATAAGTGGATAATAAGGAAAGGAAGGCTATCGCACATGAAACAGATTAAAGGGTTACTAATCGATTTGGATGGTACACTTTATCATGGGAATCACATGATTCCTGGAGCTGACGTTCTAATTGATACATTGAAATCTCGTCATATTCCGTATTTATTTGTTACGAATAATTCTTCTCGAACACCACAGAGTGTTGCTGCATTACTTAATGGGATGGGAATTCAAGCAGCACCGGAAGATGTATGTACTTCCTCACAGGCAACAGCAAAGTATATTGCTCAGAAGTCACCAGGAGCAAGAGTGCTAATCCTTGGTGAAGATGGACTACGTGATGCATTACTTGGTGCAGGATTGCAAGAGGTAAACGAATTTCCACAGTATGTAGTACAAGGAATAGATCGGACATTTACATATGCTTCATTATCAGAAGCAGTTCGGTGGATTAATGAAGGTGCGATCTCGATTCTTACCAATCCTGATTTAAGGCTTCCATCCGATCATGGTTTTATTCCTGGAGCTGGAACGATTGGTGCTGCCATTGAAGCGGGATCAGGGGTTAAGCCCATTGTAATTGGGAAACCCTCAAGTCATCTAATGACTTATGCAACTGATTTGTTGAATTTACATCCATCGGAGGTTACTGTTATGGGTGACAATATGCATACAGATATCGCTGCTGGAGCGGCGGCAGGTTGTGACACGGTACTGGTGCTTACAGGTATCACTACAGAAGAAAACCTACAGCAGCATATTGAGGCAACGGGTATTCAACCTGACGCTGTATGCAAAGACTTACAAGAGGCGCTACAGCTCTTATGCCCTTGATATAAAAGGGGAGAATTATGCCTCTAACCGTAACGAATTCGCTGAAAACAATGGATTTTGCAGATCGTAGCGGAGAGGACGGAATTGTTCTGGAGAAGCGTAGCGTTCGCCTGAAGCTTTCCTTTGGAAAGCAACTACGAAAGCATACGCTTTGCCATCGAATTTTACCGCAAACAGCGGTATATTCAAAAAAATTTGGGGGCAACAGCGATCGGAAGGACAATCCGTCCGCGTAGCGGTCATCAATCAACACTATACTTTTTTTCATGCACTAGTTTTAGTGTAGAGCCTTAATGTTATATAAATAGTACAACCAGAAGGGAAGAAGATAATATGCCAGAATTACCTGAAATGGAACATTACCGAAGAGTGCTTTCTAATCATATACTTGATATACCGATCTCAGACATTAAAGTAACTCGGGATAAATCCATTAATGTACCCGTAGATACTTTTACATCTGCATTAATAGGGAATAGAGTTATTTTTGTAGAAAGAAGAGGTAAATATCTCAATTTCCATCTGAATAATGGGGGGCGCTTACTTGTCCATCTCATGTTGGGTGGGCTAATGTATTATGGCACGAATGAGGACGTTCCCGACCGTAGTACGCAAGTTGAGATTTCGTTCGGAGAACATACGCTATATTTCATAGGACTACGACTGGGATATATTCATTTGTTATCGGCTAAAGAGGTAGAACAGGTATTTAGTGAGCTTGGACCTGAGCCTTTGGATCGTAGAATGAACGCAGAGCGTTTTGTCAAAATTGCGAAAAAACGTCGGGGTGGGCTCAAAACGATGATCGTAAACCAGCATGTTATTGCTGGGATTGGGAATCGTTATGCAGATGAAATTGCTTATCGTGCCAGCTTGTTACCATCTGCTAAGGTTCAGGATCTTGGAGAAGAGGCGTTGCAAAGGCTCTACGGTAGCATGATTGAAGTTCTGAATGAAGGCGTTGAAGATGGTGGTTATCTTGATACGCCGATCCAGAAAGATGACCAACTAACGGGAAGTTACAAAGCCAAGTTTAAGGTATATGATCGTGAAGGGGAGACTTGCTATCGCTGTGGTGGTGTAGTGAGTAAAGTGGAGCTAACTGGGCGGAAGGCTTTTTTCTGTCCATCATGCCAACATGATCAATGAGATAAAAATTGGAAGCCATATAAGTATCCGAGGCGGCTATGGGAGAGCAGCACGTCGCGCGGTAGATATGGGGGCCAAGTCTTTTCAATATTTTCCGAAAAACCCACGCAGCTTACACATTAAAACAATGAATAGCAGAGATGCAGCGGATTGTGCAATGTATAGTCAAGAAAATGGGGTTTTGAGTATCGCTCATACACCATATCCAGTAAATATGGCGATCGGACACAGTCGTGGAATCGAACTTTATAACCTGACTATATCCTCACTTCAGAATGATTTGGATATTGCGGAGGCGTGTGGTTCAGTTGGGATTGTGGTACATTTTGGACATTACAAAGGCACAGATCCATTACAAGGGTACAAGAATATTATAGAATGTCTAAATGACGTACTAAATTCTTGGGAAGGCAATACCAAGCTATTGATTGAGAATCAAGCGGGTCATGGGGGAATCATGGGAACTACGTTGGAAGAGATGGTTAATATTCGTGGTTTGTCTCGTTATCCGGATAAAATTGGATTTTGTTTCGATACGTGTCACGCCTTTGCTGCGGGGGTATGGGATACGTCTAATACTAGAGCTCTGATGGAGAAAGGCCGGCAGTTAGAGTATTGGAAGGATGTTGTAGCTATTCACCTGAATGACTCTAAATTCCCTTTTGGCTCGGGTCAGGACCGACATGCTCGAGTTGGAGAGGGGTATATTGGAGAAGAAGCATTCCGGGAACTATTCTCGTATCCTGAATTTCAACAAACCGTTGCGATTATGGAAACGGAGACAGGTGAGGATGGAACTCACAAAGAAGATATAGCCAAAATTATGAATTGGTCTTGAATCTGAGCTTTTAGTTTGTACGAAAGGAAGGTGTACTGTGATTCATTTGTATTTAGATGATTGTCGGCGCTGCCCTGTGGGCTTCTCATTGGCACGTAGTGGGGAAGAGTGTTTAATGATGCTACGAGAGTGTGAGGTAGATATTTTATCTCTGGATTATGAATTAGGTTTAGAAAGTACCATGTGTGGTAGGGATGTCGTATCTGCTATCATTCGTGAACAGATATATCCGAGAGAAATCTATCTGCATACATCAAGTCTTCACGGTAAACAGGAAATGTATCAGCTACTGTATGAACATAAGCCTTCAGAAGTGGTTCTTCATAATGGCCCGATGAGTACTGCGATGCTGGAAAGAATTGCAGCAGAGCATATCTGATGAAAGAACTTAATCAGCAAGAGCTTATCATAGAACTGAGTAACACGGAATCGCCAATAGCTGTTTTTTTCTATACGCCACTATGCGGAACATGTAAAGTTGCTAGAAGGATGCTGGAGGTTATTGAGCACCTATTGCCGCCGGATATTATAACAAGTGCCGATGTGAATATGATGCCTCAATTGGTACAGCAATATCAGATCACAAGTGTCCCGGCACTACTCGTTGCAGAGGCAAGCAAGGTGAATCCACCTATTATACGCTATCGAATGGGATCTGTTGAAGAACTACTGAATGAAATAAGGAGTGTGGTAGAATGATATCGATGCAACATATCTCTCTACAGAGAGAAGACAACCTTATTCTGGACGATGTATCTTTGCAAGTAAATAAAGGTGAGAACTGGGCTATATTGGGCCGGAATGGTTCAGGTAAAACGACACTATTAGAAATGATGACAGGTTATCTTTTTCCAAGTAAGGGCCGGATTGAGGTATTAGGAAATGTATACGGACAATGTGATATACGTGAAGTCCGCAAGGAAATAGGTTACATTAGTCCGACGTTACTCGAAAAAATGTCGCTTACTGATCCGATATGGGAAGTTGTAGCCACTGGAGCTTATGCGTTCTTGCGATTTTATCAAGACATTCCCGTAGAGGTAAAGGAGAAGTCGATCCAACTGCTGAAAGAGATGAATCTTGGTGGGTTGGTAGATCATCCACTCGGGACGCTCTCACAAGGGGAACGTAAAAAGGTGATGCTAGCTCGTTGCTTAATGGGTGATCCGAAGCTGCTAATTATGGACGAGCCTTGTGCAGGTCTGGATCTATTTGAGAGAGAGAAGATGTTAGTAGAAATTGATCATCTTAGACAACGGGATATTACGGTTGTATATGTAACACATCACGTTGAGGAAATTGTACCTTTATTTACGCACGTAGCACTTATAAAAGATGGTAAGCTTGCTGGAGCAGGTCCGAAAGAACAAGTTCTAACTAAAGAAATGATTAAACGTACCTATGAAATTCCAGTTGAGCTGGAATGGGACAATGGACGTCCCTGGATCAAGGTAACTTCTGGAGGTTAATCCGTTTGGATGATAACATGGTAAGTACAAGTGAAGAGGAACGTGGTCAGTCACGGTTTATAATGACGGCAAATCATGGATTTGCTCCTTTTGCACAAGAAGAATTACGGAGATTATTTGGTAGTGTTAAAAGTACAGTGCTCGTATCTGGAGAAGTCTTTCTAGTTACAGTATCTTATAGCTGGCAGGAAGCTGTCGAGATGATTGCAAATCAAGCTCCCATCTTTGTTAGACATATTCAACCTGTTCAATGTGACATTGCTATAGATAATCTTGCCACTGGATTAGAACAGTTAAAGTCATTTGTTATGGAGCAGAATGAATTGCATGGAGCAACGGTATCTTTACAAGTACGTAAAACAGAGGATAGTCTAAGTGAACAAAGTGCTGGAGCGCTTCGTGAACAATTATTAAGCGAACTCAGCGAGCTAAATGCTCAATTTATTGTGCAGGATGCTGAATGGATACTGTCTGTGTTAGTTTCTTCGGATCACATTTATGCAGGGATATCTTATCCTAAGGATAATATCTCAGATTGGAGTGGTGGGGCTGTTCGCTTTCAACGCGAAGATGGACAGATCTCTAGAGCTAAGTTCAAATTGTTAGAGGCAGAAAAAACGTTCGGTATCGATTTCTCTGCATTTCATCATGCGCTGGACATTGGAGCTGCGCCGGGTGGGTGGACATCCTTTCTCCTAGAACGAGGAATACACGTAACTGCGGTTGATCCTGCGTTGATGCACGAATCTCTTAAAGGTCACGCTCAGCTAAAGGTTATGCGGAAGAATGCTTCCGAAGTGAAGTTCCGTGATAATCAGTTCGATTTATTAGTGTGTGACATGAGTTGGAGTCCGAAGCAGATGGTAAGACTTGTTAAGGATCTGCTTTATGCTCTGTCCCCTGGGGGAACTGCAATCGTGACTGTGAAGCTGATGCACAAAAAACCAATGGCTCTGATTAGAGAGGTTATTGCCTCGTTTGAAGAGGCTAATATGCAGCTACAGTATGCGAAGCAGCTCTTCCACAACCGTGACGAGATAACACTTCATATGGTTAAGTATTAATAGTGTGAATCTATATAATTCAACCATTTGGGATGAATTATAAAATTATCCCTTTACAACTCTTGTTATATTGTTCTATACTAATCCCAAATTTAACTAACAACATAGGGAAAGCATCCCGAAAAGTACGAAGTGACCGATCCTAATCGTGACTTCAACTTTTCAGGGAGCTTTCCCTTTTTTTGTTGCAATGAAATGGAGGTGAAAATATGAATAAGGGATCTTTACATCAAGTGGGACACATCATCGGGGAGAGATATAGGATTCAGCAAGTGATTGGCTCTGGGGGGATGAGCTATGTTTATTTGGTTGAAGATATGAAGCTCCCAGGTAAACATTGGGCAGTTAAACAATGCTATTCACTGCCACAGCAGTATAGCAGTGTTGAAGAAGAGGCCGAGTTACTCATTACACTCAGTCATCCACGTTTGCCACGTATTGTTGATTTTTTTCCGCCGGATGAATCAGGCGTTACCTATTTGGTTATGGACTATATTCAAGGCATGACACTGGAGAAATATTTCAATGATCATAACGGAAAAGTGAAGAGCGCTTTCATTCTACATCTGGCTGATCAGTTGCTTGAAGTCCTTGATTATTTACATCATCATGATCCGCCCGTTGTGTTCCGGGACCTCAAGCCATCTAACATTATGCTGACTCCTCAGCTGGAGTTAAGGTTAATTGATTTCGGTATTGCACGTAATTATAAACAACATCAAGACCAAGATACGATGAAGCTAGGTACCGTTGGTTTCGCTGCACCTGAGCAATACGGAAGTGGTCAGAGTGATGCAAGATCAGATTTATATGGATTAGGTGCACTGCTCTTATATTTGTCTACTGGTGGGAAGAGAAGTGAATGGTTAACAGGAGTTGATCAAAATATACAGATTGATCTTCCACGTGACATTATTCCCATCATACGAAAATTACTGGAACAATCACCAGAAGATCGGTTTCAGTCCGCAAGTGAAGTTAGACAGACTCTGCCCCATAACCGAAGAATACCTAAGCAAGCTTTACCATTGATTAGTAAGGAAACTATGGGCACATGTGTTATTGCAGTGATGGGTGCATCTGGAGGGACTGGCACTACGCATACAGCGATTGCGATGGCACATTATTTAGCGAGAAACTCGGAAAAGGTTGCCATTGTAGAGATGGATATGCATGCGAATGCTTTTAGCAGAATTCAAGAGATTGTTGAGGGTACTCACACAACGGGACGTCGTCATGATCGAAATTTCTCCGTAGAGGGAGTAGATTATTGGGTACAGATGGCTAGGACAAATGTAATCGGTCTTCTTGGGGGCAGCTATCGTTATGTCATTATGGATTTGGGGTCCTATCGGGATAACGATCGCTTGGAAGAATTTCTAAGGGCTGATATTCCTATTCTGGTTGGTTCAGGCTCAGAGTGGCGGTTGCAAGATGTATCGGATGCCGTATTAAGATTATCAGAGCATCCTCAGAGTAAGTGGATTTATTGTCTAACATTAGCAGCTTCCGAAGCTGTACAACGGCTACGAAAGCAGTTGAATACTACAAAGGTATACAGTCTGCCATTGCATCTAGACCCTTTTGACCATTGCGACGAGATGGAAAGAGTATGCTCCCAAATATTTCAAGGCTTCATTCCAACTGCTGTGAAAAAGAAAAAGTTTCGTTTCGGTCTACGTTGATGCAAGGATTGTTAATTATCTTCATTGATAAGTCTATAGAAAAGGAGAATATGCATGTCAAAAATTAGGCAGCGGAATAAGCACCTTATCTATGCAGGGCTTGCTGGGGCTGCCATCATGGGAATTATTTTTGCAGGATATGTGATTTATAACATGAAGCTTGAGCATAATCGCCGTGCGAACCTTAGGCAAGAGCATCAACAAGAAATTAAAGTCTTAAAAGATGCACAGATTGAGCAAGAGAGGTCAATGATTAGTGGATTTATGTCTGCGCGGGATATTGAACCTGGGCAGACGATAGCTTCGAAGGACCTCGTTGCTGTGAAATTACCAGGGCTTGTTGCTCCTGACAATTTGATTAATAATCCACAGATTATTATTGGGTCTAGTTCAAAGATTGAGTTGCATAAAGGAACGCCTCTTACAGCAACGATGTTTAATGAAGGTCAGATGACCCCACCTGATCTAAGGAACAAGGAATTAAATGAAATTATGCTTCCAACGGATTTGAAGAAAGGGGATGTCATCGATGTACGGATTCAATTTCCGACAGGGCAAGATTTCATCATTCTCTCTAAAAAGAAGATTGAAGATTTATTGAGTCCAACGATGTGGATTACCCTTAGTGAAGCAGAAATCTTATCTTTATCGAGCGCAATGGTGGATGCTTTACTTCATGAAGCTTCGTTATATGCATTGACCTATGTTGAACCTGAGATGCAAGACAGAGCGATACCCACTTATCCTGTGAATAAAGAAGTACTTAAATTAATGGCGAGTGATCCCAATATTGTGAACAAAGCTGAGAAACATTTGACTAAATCAGTACGGACTGCTTTAGAGAGAGACTTGGCAGCACTGAATCCATCACAATCTAGAGAAACGTCATCTATTTCGGAGACTGTTCCAACTTACTCATATCAAGCTTCATCACAGCAACATGGCGTAGAAAGTCTGTATGAGGAGAGCAGCAATCTAGACAATGGTACAGAACAAAGAGTAGATATTTTATCTCAAAATGCTGCGGATGCTTCTACATTTACAGATGTTCAGGAGAAATCTTCACCATAATATGAGGAAGGAGCGCTATTGTATTGAAAACATGGATTTTTGCAGGCATATGTGAAAAAAGTGATTTGCTTCTCTATTTGTGTAAATTGTTATCCTCATTGGACAAGCGAGTGTTATTAGTTGATGCAACACAAACCCATAAATATCCTCTCTATATTGGTCTATTAGATAGACCTTTAGAGGTAACTGAATTCATGAATTTTGATGTAGCGTGTGGTTTTACTTCACAGGTTCATTTGGAAGAACACCTACGAGATGGAGAGGGAAAATTAGAACGATATGATTATGTGATTTATGACGTGGAGAAGTTATCGTTCTTTTCAATGGAGATATGGAGAGATGCAGATGTACGCGTCTGGACTACGGACTATGGGGTGTGGTCACTACATGAAGGTAGCCGATGGTTGAACACTCTTCATAGTCAGTACGCAGCACTTAAAAATTTGACGTTTCAACTTGTCTATATACATGTAGTAGATACTCTATTAGCGAGATCTTATATTGAAGGGCATGTTGAAAGTTGGCCTGTGAGCTGGCAGGGGGAACCTATTATTATTCCTTGGGATGAGATGGATATGGCATTGAAGCTTGAGAACGAGCATCAGAGACAACTTCACATGAAGCCACTCTCCAGACGTTATAAAAAAGCATTAAGTACATTAATGAAATGGACTGGATTAGATGATGATCATATTAAACGCGCTTTACGTAGCGCAGGAAGGACAAAGATATGAGTACTGTTGCTTTTTGGAGTCCCCTTCAAGGGGGGAGTGGAAGTACTGCGCATATAACGTCTGTTGCGGCCATGATTGGCCTAGAATACAAAGTTCGGATGCTACTTGGGCATGGAGGAGTTGCGGGGGAGCGCGTAGAGGGGGCATTTCATACGGGGAAAGTAGCGCTTGATGACTCATTTATTTCATTTAACGACTGCGGTATGGATGCACTTGAACGATTGTGCCTAAATCGACGTCTTAACAAAGAGAACATCCGTGATTATACAGTACCTTTAATGCTAGATCGGTTAGATTTTGTAGGTGGGAACGCTAAGTGTGAAGGAACATTACCAGGATATCGCGCTCAGTTACTCCAATCTATTCTAACACTAGCGAATCAATATTATGACTTAGTACTTATGGATGCCGGATGTGGTACTCATGATGTTGATGCTAAAGGGGATGGCGCTATATTAGAGGCGGCCGATCTGATTGTAGTAAGTCTCACACAAAATATTCAAGCTCTAGAGAACTTCTTCTCAGGAAATAACTTACCACAAGCGCTACAGAATAAACCTTATATCGTTGTCGTAGGTCGTTATGATCGTCAATCAAACTGTACATTACAGAATGTAAAGAGACGGTTCGGATTCAAAGGACATCTACATGGGATCCCTTATTCAACTGACTTCATGGATGCGTGGAATATGAAAGCTGTTTTACCTTTTATACAGAGAAGTAGGCATATGAATAGTCAACATCCGTCAGCTTCATTCTTTGACAGTATCAGGGGACTCGCAAAGGATATTATGGAGCAGCTCCATCTTACGGCTTCTGTCAAAGTAATGGAGAGGGGGGCCTGATGCTTTTTGGGGATGTTGTTAATTTACTTATCATTGGACTCATTCTATTATTCGCAGCATTGTTTATTTACATTAAATACTTAGAGCTTCGAAATCCTGTATTAACGAATATATCGGCACGAGATAAATATACGATTGATTCCATGACGGATTTTGTGAAAACAACACTGCATGAGCTCACACATAGTCAGTTGTCGGATTTAGGGCTTCATGAGGAAGAGTACAAACGAAGATTGAATAAACGTAGCGAACTTCGTAAAGCGCTCAAGGGATGTATCTCAGGTGATTTATATGACAAACAGTATGTGAAACAATTTATGGCTGATTTACTAGTAAAGAGCTATGGATTGAATGCAACTAGCGTTGATGAGGCCATTCCCTTTGAACAAAGTCACCTACTAAATGCTCAGGATCAATTCGAAATCGTTCTTTATTTGTTCCGTCAGCGTTATCATCAGGATGCGTTCAGTCAACTGCTTGAGAAGTATAATCTGGATGAACCGCGAATCGTACAAGGTTACGGGGATGATCCTATTTATGCCATTGTAGCCGAGGATATTCACACCTTATTCCATACTGAATATCGTGTTCTGTCTTTTGAAGAAAAGGTGGAGATTGTGGTTCAGCGTATTTATCAGCAATATAAAGGTTTCTCTGTTGTTGATGAGCTTCGTGATCAACGAATTGATGGTGTAAGTGGGGGCGTAAATGGAGTTTCGGGTTATGAATCTGAAATAGATTGGTACGTTTCACAAAACGTAAATCGAGTTGATCTTCCAGTAAAAGGGATTGATAGCGTGTGGGTCTTTTACAAAGGTAAATCTATTCATTTGGGATTTCTTTCGTTCGGATCAGAGCTTGAATTAAAGCGAGTCTGTCAAAATATTTACAAATATAATTA
>DASXLR010000103.1:0-10434 GCA_036496075.1 Paenibacillus sp.
GGGCAAAGCATATGCTTTCGAAGTAGCTTTCCAAGGGAAAGCTTTTAGGCGAACGCTACGCTTCTCCACGACAATTCCAGTATCGAAGCTACGATCAGCATAGATTTCTATTTTCAGCAAGCACTGATTATGAATTAGAGCAAAAAAACCTTGCTAAATTAGCAAGGTTTTTTCACTTCCACTATGATGCGGTCGAGAGGACTCGAACCTCCACGGAGTTGACCCCACTACCACCTCAAGGTAGCGTGTCTGCCATTCCACCACGACCGCAAATATTAAAGGGAAACATTAAACAACATTAATAATTATACATGCATTGTTTTTCAAAGTAAAGGAAGGAAAATCACTTTTAAGATGTGTAAGTAAAAATAACATTAATGGTTCTAAATTTTATACTACATCATATACATTGACATTATATGGTTCCTTGAGTAATATAAATCTACACATTAACTTAATTTTTTCCATATGTGTATATACATGTTATTTTATATAACTCAAAAAGGATATATATATACTTATTGGGGGTGCGTTTTTTTTGGATAAAGGCAGGAAATTACTTGATTATGTACAACGATTAGATTCCTCCCTTTCAGTAGGTGGATTCAAACATACTCTCGAGTTGGAATCCCAAATGACAGAAGGAAATATCCAGAACTGCGATGATCTAGAATCATTCATGAGGGGCCAATTACCTAAACAATTACTTAGAAGAGATGGTTGGGCAATTAAGGAAATTTATGCAGCAGCAGATGGTAAGGATTCGCAGAGGATTGCTTTGATTGATAGAGCGGTACAGGGTACAAGAAGTACTGATCAGGAAGTGAATAACGCTCAGAGGTCAGGAAAACGACTCTTTAAATTAGCTCGTGCGCTATACCCTTGGATGGATTTCGATGAATTGGAACATTCTTTATATGATCACGACGCGG
Organism: Paenibacillus sp.; assembly: GCA_036496075.1. GTDB lineage: Bacteria > Bacillota > Bacilli > Paenibacillales > Paenibacillaceae > Paenibacillus_AQ. Next base: position 933 of record DASXLR010000103.1, read on the forward strand.
TCGGTTGTCTCACTACAATTCACGCTTGGATCAATAATAGGCTTCAAATTAATTGTGATCAGGCTGTACAAGGTTATATGTACTCTGCCGTTTCATCCTATGTCAGTAGAGCTTCTATTCTGATCCAACTGCCGCGAACGGAGGCTGATCTTCTCACTCAGACCTTCATTGAAGAATTAGAACAAGAATGGCATTCCATTAAGAAGAACTCCCCTGAAGTACTACAGTACTCTCCAACAAGATAGAAACACTCCCTTACCAAACCATATCCTCAACCCAAGAAGAAACGGCTACCGTCCTTAAAGGGACGGTGACCGTTTCACGTAGAGTATAAGCAATGTATAGTTGAAACAATGCACTCCTTCAATGGGCGTGCATTTTTTTGCATTATCCAGCAAGTTAAACTTATTCTTCCGAGTTATGATTCCTTCTATAGTCTGTAAACTCAATATACTCCTTGATAAAGCCCTTTTCTTGGTCACTTAATATAGAATTGGAGCTATTTAATTGCTGTAATTCATCTAACAAATAGACACCTCGGCCTTCCCTCAACAATCCATACTTAGGTCCCTTCCCAAGAATAATCCAGTCCAGACTAACATCGAAATAGGCTCCAATCTCAATTAGCTTGTTCGTACTCGGTGTGGACTTCCCTCTCTTCCAATCACCAAGATTCCCTGTACTGATCCCAAGTTCTTCACAGAATAATTTTTTAGTCATGCCTTTATTTTTAATAAGAAGTTCAATCCGTTCGTAAATCGTCTGCATTTTATGACCGCCTTCCAATCATTGTTGCCAAATAAAATACGTATTAAAGTATTTAACATCTTGAAAAATGACGTAACGACGTATATACTATAGGGTATTATTACATAAATTATACCATAAACAAACTCACCTCATTTTGAAAATAACGTCATTCATATGACAGGAGCGATGATCTGTGTATAATTCTGTTAATTCACTTTATCACGAGGTGATTAATTCACTACAGCAAGGCATTGCTGTCATCGATACAGATGGTTACATCATTGCCACTAACCATGTTTGGAACCATTTATTAATTCAAAATGAAAATCCCTCCGAGTTCGATTGGCATGGAATTAATTTCTTTCATCCTCATGATTACCTATCCCCCATGCAACAAAACCATCATATTCTGACAGATAGTCTTCTATGTATTCTTAAGGGTCACCAATATTCTTATTCATATGAGTTTAACTGGCCTATAAATGATAGGCATTGGTTCCTATTTAATGCATGCCCACTACTCGAGCAAGGAGTAGATAGAATCAAGGGGATTGTTATTTCAATATTGGATATTTCCAATAAAAAACAGCTAGAATTGGATTTACTAGAGTCTATTTCACAGATTCGGACCCTTCGAGGCTTTCTCCCCATCTGCGCTGTATGTAAGAGCATCCGAGATGAAGAGGAGCTATGGAAATCCGTCGAAACCTTCTTAGAGAAACATACCCATGTTGAATTCACACATGATATTTGCCCTGATTGCATTCGGCGTTTATACCCCAAGTATTCTTCAGTTCTTGAACGTCCACCTGAATCTTGATCGCAGTCTCCTTTCTCAAATATTGATCTGATGTCTATCTCTTGTTATAATTTTAGTTGTTATAACAATTAAAATGTTAGGAGGTTTTGGCGTGTCCAGATATTCTTCTCCAGAACAATCCATTGGATTTAAATATGCTAATACCTTTCGAAAAATTAGTAATCTATTCGCCAATCGCCTAAAACCCTTTGATGTCACACCTGAGCAGTGGTCCGTCCTATATCAAATTCATTTAGAAGAAGGTATCAATCAGAAGCAAATATCCGTACGTACGGATAAAGATCAGCCCACGATCACACGTATCCTAGATGTACTAGATAAGAAAGGGCTAATCCATAGAAGAGTAGACCCTAGTGATCGCAGAGCCTTCTTAATATTTGAAACAACTACTGTTAAACAACTCATAGAAGATACTATTCCAATTGAAGTCATGCTTAATGAGGAACTTATACAGGGAATCACCGATGAACAACTGCAATCCTTACATCAGGTCATGATGCAGATTCAGCAAAATATAGATACCCTTGAGGGAACTAGCTAGCTATAAAAAGACCCGTTTCATATAGCATAATATACATGTATTAGACGTCGAACTCTATCGACTAAAAATAGTATCTGGCTGTTTTATGTTTTTACTTGATCATCTTGTTGTTTAAATAGACAACAAAAAACCCTTGCTAGAAGCAAGGGTTAATCTGTTTAACCTATGATGCGGTCGAGAGGACTCGAACCTCCACGGGGTTGCCCCCACTACCACCTCAAGGTAGCGTGTCTGCCATTCCACCACGACCGCGTATAAAATATGGACTATACATAAATGTAAGCCATATGAGGAAAAAATAATGACCCGTATGGGATTCGAACCCATGTTACCTCCGTGAAAGGGAGGTGTCTTAACCCCTTGACCAACGGGCCTTAATGTCACATATACTCGTGACGACAAGATTGAGTATACCAAATATATAATGACATGACAAGCATTTTTTAATGACTATGCAAAAAATAATAATAAATACCCATGTGCCTAATTAGAGTGGGCATATGCCGTTGATTAATCCATAAAGCACACCATGAAATCTCTACTTTCTAATCATAAAAAAGAGCCCTTGCAGGCTCCTATGTATTATATCTAAGCTATTGATAATTATGGCGGAGAGAGTGGGATTCGAACCCACGCACCGCTTACGCAGTCTAACCCCTTAGCAGAGGGTCCCCTTATAGCCACTTGGGTATCTCTCCAAAAATAAATGGCTCCCCGAACAGGGCTCGAACCTGTGACAACTCGATTAACAGTCGAGTGCTCTACCAACTGAGCTATCAGGGAACAATAAGCTTTCAATATCACATAATTTATCATGATTTCACGGTAGAGTCAAGAGAGATACGAAACTTACATAAGGAATATTTTTTAATTAAGTAAACTTATGGTTAACTTCCCTGCGCATTTGCCACAACGATAACGCTTAGGATCTACTTTACGTTTACGTAAATATTCCTGATTACAGGCGGTGCAGACGAGTTTATAGCGATAGGGCTGTGGCTTGCGCGCCTTGGCACCAGGCAGCGATTGGCAGTAGCGACTTCCACCCACCTGCTTCAGCAATTGCTTAAAATCAACATCGCGATGGCGATATCCGCGTCCAGCTAAATGCAAATGGTAATGGCACAACTCATGCTTTATAATTTTCTCCACTTCTTCTATACCATGATTGTCCAATTGATGCGGATTAATCTCGATGTTGTGTCCCTTCAGGAAATACCGTCCCCCCGTAGTCGACAACCGTGCATTAAACAACGCCTGATGCCGAAAAGGAACTCCAAAGCTTTCCAAGGAGATGGCTTCTACCCACACTTGAAGTTGTTCATTACTCATATCCTTCATCATAATCTACTTTTTCCTTCCTAATCATCTAAGACATGTATGTGTACATATAAGAGATGATACTTGAATTTTAACTTCACCATACGCTACACTGTCAAGTATACAATGTGAACGAGAGTACTTTGGCTTTAGTTCATCAACCAATTTTAACAGAGGGGGATTCCACTACAATATGTCAAAGATGCGATACGTTATTTTACAGCAACAACGAGATCTACAATTTGTGGAAATGCCAGCAGATTATGCTTATCAGCTGAGCGCACTAAATCTACGCCTAAATAAAGAAATCGACAAACTAACGGCAATCGAAATACCCAAGTTACCTCTAGCTGTTGCGGAATGCGACAATTTGGACCTTTTGCAGGAACATCATACCATACAGAACGGATTAGATTATGTTAATGAGCTAGAGAAGTCCTTCGCCACCATCGACGAGAAGAACTATCCACTGATCTCCCTACTTACTGAAATACGTGCACTTCAGGCTCAATTGGAGCAATGGTACGAAGAGGAAATGGAATAATTATCTTGTAGACATGCACACTCTAGGCGTTCCCTCCATATGCTAACCTTACATATGGAATTGCAAGAGGAGGGATACCCTTGCCGCAGTGGCTTTGCAGTCAATTAATGAAAGCTTTTAGCAGAAGAGATAGTCGCCAAATTAAGATCCTCAATGAATGTTGGTTCTATTATCGAACGAGTTCGGATGACTAATCTATATTTAAGGTACTCTAATGAAATATTGAATTTCAATATTTCGCAAAAAAGCTTCGCTACCTATGATAGGTAGCGAAGCTTTTTTAGTAACCATGAAGCCATTATTGCTCTTTATGTGGATTTCTCATCGTTAGTCCAACACGACCTTTTTTGAGATCAATATTCAACACCCATACCGTCACATTGTCACCTACAGAAACAACGTCCATCGGATGCTTCACATAACCGTTACTGAGCTGTGAAATGTGAACCAGACCATCACTCTTAATCCCAATATCAACAAAGGCTCCGAAATCGATCACGTTGCGAACTGTACCTTGTAATTCCATACCCGCTGCAAGGTCTTCAAGCTTCAATACATCGGTACGGAAAATGGGCAATGGTAGCTCCTCACGTGGATCACGCCCAGGACGCTGTAAGCTTTCAATAATGTCTCGCAGTGTAGGTACCCCAACTTCAAGTCTCGTTGCAAGGTTCTCGATATCCTGCTCTGCCAGCATGGTGTTCAGCTCTTGACTTCCTAGCCTATTCAACTCAACATTCAATTCCTTGAATATCTTATCCACGACCGCATAAGACTCCGGATGGATAGGCGTGCTATCTAGGGCATTGTCCCCTTCAGAAATGCGCATAAACCCGATACATTGCTCATAGGTTTTGGCACCTAAACGTGGCACGCTTTGAAGCTGTTTACGAGTACTAAATTTACCATTGGATTCCCGATACTTAACGATGTTCTTCGCTGTTGTCGCATTAACTCCCGCTACATAAGACAATAACGACGGGGAAGCTGTATTCACATCTACACCAACGTGATTGACCGCAGACTCAACAACAGCTTTCAAGCTCTCTTCTAGATGCTTCTGGGTAACATCATGTTGGTATTGACCGACGCCAATCGCTTTAGGATCAATCTTCACCAGCTCAGCTAATGGATCTTGCACACGGCGAGCAATGGATACTGCACTTCGTTCTGCAACATCTAGATCTGGGAACTCATCCTGTGCTAGCTTGGATGCAGAGTATACACTCGCTCCCGCTTCATTCACGATCAGATAGGCCAGGTCCTTCTGATTCAACTCGCTAATAATCTCTGATACGAATTGTTCAGTCTCCCTAGAAGCCGTTCCGTTCCCGATGACGATCAACTGTATACTGTATTTCGTAATAAGCTCGCGAATTTTATCCGCCGCTTCTTTTCTCTTATTATGAGGTGGCGTTGGATAAGTAACCGCTACTTCTAGCATCTTCCCAGTATCATCTACTACAGCCAATTTACATCCTGTACGGAACGCTGGATCTACTCCAAGTACACAACGTCCCTTCACTGGCGGCTGAAGCAAAAGACTTCGCAGATTACCTGAGAATATCGAAATCGCTTGATTCTCACCCTTCTCTGTCAATTCAGCACGAATTTCTCGCTCAATGGACGGTGAAATCAGGCGTTTATAAGCATCTTCAAAAATGGATTCTAGCACTGATTTCACTATGGAAGTACCTTTTAACAACTGAGCTCCCATATAAGTATGAACTGACTCCGCAGGCACCTCAAGACCAACCTTAAGAATATTCTCACGTTCACCACGGTTAATCGCTAGAATACGGTGAGGTGGCATTTTCTTGGCTACTTCACGGTAACTATAATAATTCTCATATACAGACTCTAACTCAGCATCTTTGGCCTCAGAGGTTAGCACACCATGATCCATCGTATATCGGCGTACCCACGCACGAATAGCAGCATCATCTGCAACATTCTCAGCGATAATATCCATAGCACCTTGAATGGCATCCTCGCTTGTCTCTACACCCTTATCTGAATCTACATACTTAGCGGCTTCAGCCACTACGTCACCTTGCTTAGGCTGATCCCATATCCAGTTCGCCAAAGGCTCTAAGCCTTTCTCCTTCGCCATACTAGCGCGAGTTTTGCGCTTTTGACGATATGGGCGATATAGATCCTCCACTTCCTGTAACTTCACTGCTTGTACAATTGATGCCTTCAATTCAACCGTCAATTTACCTTGCTCATTAATAATCCGGATGACTTCCCGCTTACGTTCTTCTAAATTCCGTAGATATCCCGCACGTTCTTCGATGTCACGTAATTGATTCTCGTCAAGTTCTCCCGTCATTTCTTTACGATAACGTGCGATAAAAGGGATCGTATTCCCTTCATCCAATAATCCGACTGTTGTACGCACTTGCTTCAAGGACAAGGAGAGTTCCTTGGCTATCTGCTTAACAATACGTTCCTGCTCTTCTGCTTTTATCTGAACTTCATTTATCTCTACAACTGCATCCTGTTCTGACAATGATATCCCTCTTTCCAACTTCGCTATAGCCCTATTATCACAAACTTTCGGGTATATTTCCAGCTTACGAACTTTGAGTGCCCTGATTCACCCCTCAGGCCCTTGATCATGCTTGAGCTAAATTTGATGATACGCTGACCCAAGGGAATATAAATTTAAGATAATCCAAAAAAAATATGACCTCGAATGAAATTCTTCGAGGTCATACTTTTTTTGATCCTTCTAGTTTGTCATTGTACTCTCTTGAATCGAAAAAAACTCACTGGGGTAATCGCCCAGAGGTCGATCACCCCGGCCAGAGCAGCTCTCAAATCAATGGAAACTTTCTAATTTTTATATTGTTCCAGTAGCTCCTGAAGCTTGCTCCGAATTCGTTCTCGCAACACTGGAGGATTCTTTACATCCGCCTCCATACCGAATCCGAGAAAAAAGTGTACCGCCCACTTTATATACGAAGTGCTCATCTTTGTACGAATAGTGCCAGATCCATCGTCTTGTAACTTGATCGACTGGGCTAGCCACAATTCGGATTGACATCGTCTGACACCTTCTGGCGTTAATTCCACCTCTAGCTCTAGCGTATCGTTCTCATCCATCCGCATGATCCATGTCTGAATATGATCTTCGGTAGTATCCAGTCGTATGCTCTGGTCGGCCTCTGACGAGAACTTCTTCACACGATCCACGCGAAACACTCGATAATCCTCTGCTAAGAAGCAGTAAGCTTGACAGTACCATAACCCGTTCATCGTGTATAAACCGATCGGCTGGATCATTCGTTCCCGACGCGACGCTGCCTCATACATAATCGTAACCACACGCTGGTCTATCGCAGCATCAAGTAACTCTTTCATAAAAGGCAACTCCATCTCATGCGGAGGCACCCAGAATACAAGTCGTTGTTGCATTCTTTCCATCTTTTGTTTGAGATCACTTGATAAGTAATGTAAAAACTTGTGCAATGCGGCATTAACTTCATTCTCAAAAGGAAGAAACTTGTAATTCCGTAACGATTGGCAGGCGAAAAACAAAGCGGTTGCCTCATGCTCTGTAAAGCTGATCGGTGGCAGCACCTTTTCACGCAAGATACGATACCCGCCTCCCAAACCTACCTGAGAATAGAGTGGCACTCCCAATTCACTAAGATCCATCAAATCGCGGATCATCGTTCGCCGTGAAACGCCACATTCATCGGCCATTTCCTGTATCGTGAACTTTTTACGTTCATTAACCAACATAATAAGATGAATAAGTCGCTGTGCTTTGTTCATAAACGGCTCCTTTCTCAATTATATATATATCTAATTTTATAATAGTGACATTAGTTGGCACTATTATTCCTTATAGTTAACCATGTAGTCAAGCATAGGAGATCGCATACACCTCCATTACCACAATAAAAGGGGATAACAAAGATGAAGCAAGATAATAAACAATTTGTAATGGAACTAGTTCTATTCAAACTAAAAGAAGGAACGGATAAACAACAATTTAACCAGGCAGCCCTAATGCTAAGCGAGGTATTAGAAACTGAAATATCTGGGTTTAAAGGGCGAACTCTGCTTCATACGGCGGATGAAATCCATTGGACAGATATAGTGTACTGGTCCGATATGGAAACGGCGATGGCGGCAATGGAGCAGCTCAAGTCCGTACCAGCCTTTCAATCGTTTGTCTCGATGATCGATTCCCGGGAGATAACGCTACGGCATCTGATCCCAGCTGATCTGGGCACGTAACACGTTGTCATGTGTATCCACATCGGGCCACAGAGACTTCAAGAGAACACGGACGTCATGGAACGTCCACAACTGAATGGAACGCTACCTATGTCTGAAGAATTAGAAGCACATAACAAGGAGGAAATAAGATGAATGATGTATCAGTAATTGGTTTAGGCTCAATGGGTGGGGCAATAGCTTCAGTATTGCTTCAAAAAGGTTATCGAGTCACAGTATGGAACCGATCAAGTTCAAAGGCAGAAGCGCTCGTCAAAGATGGTGCTATTCTTGCCCCCAGTGTTATTTCTGCGGTAAGCGCAAGCCCAGTGTCTATCATCTGTGTATCTGACTATAAGACTTCATATCATATTTTGGATACAGAAGATGTCAAATCAGCTCTCGCAGGTCGTGTTCTGGTGCAATTGAGCACAGGCAGTCCCAAGCAAGCACGTGACAACGAAGCATGGGCTCAAGAACAGGGTGCCTACTATCTCGACGGAGCCATAGTTGCTTCACCGTCTCAGATAGGCAGACCGGACGCTACAATCTTCACATCTGGCTCCCTTACCGCTTTTCAACAGAGTGAGCCATTTATTAAAAGCCTGGCCGGAAATGTGCCTTATCTTGGTGAGCAAGTTAGTGCAGCATCTTCGACGGATTTGGCATTCCTTTCCTATCTCTTTGGTTCGTATCTCGGTTTTTTCCATGCAGCACGCATCCTTGAATCAGATGGCCTTCATGTGGATGATTTCGGGTCCATGATAGCTAATATCTCACCAGTTATCGGCGAGGTAATGAAGTATGAGAGCGAAGTGATTCAAACAGAAACATACGATAATCCACAGAGTTCTCTTAATATGTGTATGGTAACTATCGATCTCCTCATGGAACAAGCTCATGAAGCTGGCATTAACAGTGCATTTCCAGTATTTGCTGAGAGTCTTTTCAAGAAGGCCTTGGATGCGGGATACGGAGAGGAAGAAGTGGCCGCCCTAATTAAAGTAATGCGATAAGACACTGGTGAAGATCGTTACTGGGTTAAATAATTAAATTAATGAAGGTTCTAAATCATAATTAGTGGTTGCAGGAAATAGAGATCTAGATAGATGGTAGCGCAGAGGATGGAATTGTCATGGAGAAGCGTAGCGTTCGCCTTTGCCCCTGAATTTTAGCCGCTAACAGCGGTATATTCAAAAAAATTTGGGGGCAACAGCGATCGGAAGGACAATCCATCCGCGTAGCGGTCAACAATCGGCTCCATATATCGGTCAACCACTGATTTCTGTTTTGAGCC
>DASXLR010000104.1:0-14608 GCA_036496075.1 Paenibacillus sp.
TGATCATCTCAATTTCAATGAGATTTTCACCTTTTTTCAGTAACAGTGATATATCCGCATCATACGGATGCCACAAAAATGTTCGAACTTCCTCGCCATTGATCAACAATCGACTAACAATAGAATCAGGTGGAGTGCAAAACACCATTTTACTTGAACACTCGACTCTTCATACCACTTGAACTTTTGCTGCAAACGAATCTTCCCAGCAAAGAATGAAAACCCTTGACGAACAAGATCTTTCGCGTGTACAGTTGCAGGCATTTCCGTAAGTACAAAAGGACCATCAGTTAACACAGTACGTCGATCTCCATTTGTAAATGCGGATGTCGACATCACCCCGAAAGAACCTACGAGATAGATACTCTCCATTTCGGTATCCAGTGTCAGTTTATTCCCTTCCGATTCAAACTTCTGTGCGTTTTCCAAGGCTGCATACGATGCAGGCGAATTGTGGAAGTAGGTTCGTAGACGAATGTGATTTACACCCGATACAACCTTGCCGCGGATATCAATCTTGTGGAAAGCGATATCTCTCCACGTTCCGCAGCTTACTGATTCAATCGGGAACCCATTACATTCGATCTTTATCGATTCAGGATTCTCAAGTACAAGATACATTTCACGATCTGGATGCACATCGAACTGGACTTGAAAGTCAAATTCTAATTCAATCGAAATCGGATGGCCTAGTGCCAACAACTGATCTTGAATGAAGATTATCGGCTGCACTTCTGACCAAGGACCGTCCTCCACACGCAACCGACAAGCATCTAGTGTTAGACTGTTCAATGTTACTTCTGCGATATGCCACTGATCATCTAGTGAGAGATATAATTCTGATTCTCCTATCATCGATGACTCGACCTTATTCGTTGCAAATGTCCTCTCCTCTTCATGATTGGGCTGCAACCGTAACACATGAGATTGCCCCGGGTTCAGCGGCAATGTCAATTGAACACCTGCTTCTGTCTCGACCTGTTGAATCTCTTGGGCTTGTCCCAACTCTAAATCGATAATGGTAACATACCCTTTACGTAATAATTCAACGTGAACCTGGCCATAGTCCTCTTCACCAGAGTTCACCAAGAAATACATGAATGAACCGTCTAGCGCCAAGGTTTGTACATTAATCGTATCCTGCGCTAAGACATCCCCCTCTGCGTTTTTCAGATTTAGAGATGGAGAAATCGTTCTATCAACTGCATCAAGTAAAGCGCTAACACTCCAATTGATATGGATGGCAGACTCCATAAGATCATCTATTTCCTGACTTTGTTCTCCATTGATTAATCTTGGGAATGGATTGCACGCAATCAGACATCCTCCTTGTTGCACGAATTGCTTCAACAAGATTACCGTAGCTCGATTCAACGTGATACTCGGAGGAATAATGACGACGCGGTAAGCGGCTTCACCGATGATGAACATACCGTCACAGACACGACCATGTTCAGCTATAATACTCTCACTGCCATAATCATGCTCGATAAACCTTTGACACATCCAGCGGGTGAGTTGTGCAAAGGCTTGATGATAAGGCACAATTTCGGCATGATCTTCCCCGCATTGTAGCGTCCAAGCGGTGCGTATCGGATGAAGGAGCAGCGTCTCCACCTGCCTTGTTCCTTCTATTAACAGCATCGACAAACGGGCAAAATAATCATTAAATCGCTTATATTCCTCCCACCAAGGTTGCTGAACAAACAAGGATGGCGGATAGTCGCGTTTGCGTAAACCCTTGAGGCTATATCCTTGTAAATGCTGACACATCAAATTAATGCCATGGACAAACTGCCATTCTCCTATACGCTTTAAATCCTGAAAGCTTATATTCCAGCCTGAACATCCATAACTTTCTGTAATCGTCTGCTTTTTGCCTAGTTGATGTGCTACAGACCCCACCTGCTTCGGAACAATCGGCTCATCACTAACACAACGTCCCAACCAATCGCAACCCGGAATTTGAAGATGCTCATAAAAAGCAAGTGGATCTCCTACGGAAGTGACTTGATTTATCAGCGTTTGTTCATCCACAACATGACCCGTCGCAGACCACCCCTTACTCGCACACCAATCACCAATTTGTTTGGCATAGGCTTGGACGAACATGGAGGTTACACATTCCCAATACGCATACCTTACCTTCTGGCATTCTGGTGTAGGAAAAAATAATGCAGGAAGTAACTCCTTCACATCATAACCATATCGCGACGTAAAGGTTGGCTCAAGCTCGAACGACCAAGGCAAATGTCCGCGTGCAAATTGCGGCTCATCTGTGAAAACGCCTTGAATATCCTCTCCGAATTCTGCCCCGAACTGTTCCCAATAAGCATCGTAGGTTGATTCGATGAAAGCCCGTACAGCTTTCTTATTCAAGGTATCCGTATAATAGGGATTCACTTCATAATAAATCCGTAGATCAGCCGTGCTGGATTCCTCAGCCGATACCCAGACATACCCTTGCTCTTGCTTCGCATAGAAAGCTATTGTGTTAGCCGCTGATGCTTGAAAAGGAGCCCTTTCATAGACTAATTTTTTCTGTTGATATGGCAGACCCAATGCAGGCACTTTACCGTCCGCAAATCCGCTTGGCCAGCCATTCTCATCATATAACCATGGGGACATTCCTAGCTCTTTGCATTTCTCAATACACGTCCGAACGGCAGACATCCACTCCTCCCCCATATATGGCGTAAGCAGCCCACCTCTTGCATGCATGAAAAATCCGCCGATGCCTGCTCGATGCATCTCTTCAATTTGTCGTTCCAGCTCAGCGGGCTTTAACTTATCATTCCATGACCATAGCGGAATAGATCGATACATATGTGGCAGATCCGTAAGCTGATTCCATCGGCTCAGCATGTTATAACACCCTTTGTAGTGAATTTTAGATAAGTTCATCTATCGGTACTTTCATATCACAGGCTCCAACGGCTGAATCCTAGTATATGCTTGCTGATCTATCAAAGGAGGAATTTATGCGCATAAACGACGGCAAGGCGAGGGTTAGCTCGCCTTGCATCGCATTTATTTATTCAAATATTGGTAATAATCTTTGGTATAGATAATATCATTCTTGTTATCTTGGTAAGCCTTGGCATAGAAATCATCAATCTTCGTTCCACCTGCTTTCTCCCAAGCACTTTTTGCGTCCTTCATCGCTTGTTCTACTGTGTAACTTGTTCCGCTAACAACTGCTTTGGTATAAATACTTATAATCGTATTCGTCACTGTACTATTTATAACAAGCAAATCATCTTTCAAGGACACTGGAAGAACGACTTCGATAGTATAAGGACGATCCGGAGAAATATAAGCTTCTCTACCTTCTTTGATCAATTCAATATACTTTTTATCGAGTGGTTTGTTCGGATCCAATTGATTCGCATAATCGACACAATTGCCCATCGCACCCGTATTGGTCAACATTTGATAGTCGCTGTTCCATATAAGCTCTTTCTTATTTTTTTCGATATCGATGGCCACTGGACAACCATTGTCACCCATCTTGTAATGCTCTCCTTCGAAGCCGTACATCAATGTCTTTTGCGTACTTTCACTCATCAACCAATCCACGTACTGAATAACAGCCTCAACATTCTTAGTCGTCGCATTAATCGCTGCGGTAAATTGCATCGGCGTCCCGCCAGCGGGCGCAAATTGACCAAATTCGGACTTCGGCAAAGGAAGAATAACGACTTCAGCATCCGGGTTATTCTTCTTGAAGGTTTCATAAGAACCATAACCCTTAGCCGTTTCAAGACCATCCGATCCCCAAATTCCCAATTTACCATTTACCCAATCCTGTTGTGCCTTCGTACCATTTTTATCCGCGAAAATATCTTTATCTATAGCCCCAGCATCATATAATTGTTTCTTCAACTTCAACGCTGCTTCTGGACGATCCCATGTGCGAACATACTCGTCATTCGTTAAGTGATACGAAGTAACTGGCATGGACTCCGCACTTGATTGTCCCAATTGGAAGAAATAATCGATATCATAGAATGTCGAACCTAACGTGTCCTTCTGCCCATTACCATCTGGATCCTGTTCTGCAAAAGCAATCGCTGTCTTCAAAAATTCCTCCGTTGTGCTTGGCACAGGAAGATTCAACTTATCCAACCAGTCTTTACGAATCATAAGATAATGGTTCGATATGAACGGCGTTAATCTGCCGAAGAAATAAGTTTGACTATTAAATGTCGTTAATTTCTTCATCATTTCATTCTCCTGTAGAAACTTCTTGTAATTGGTTGAATATTTCTCTATCGGTTCATCCAACGGAATAATCTGACCTTTTCCCGCTAGATCCTTCATGAAGGGATTCGAGTATTCCATGATCAAATCAGGTGCTTTACCTGAAGCAAACATCACATTTAATTTCTCGATAGAACTATTGGAGCCCGTCCGGGGAATCGAAACAAATTCAACTTCAACCGGTGAATTCTCATTAATCCACTTGGTCCAGCGATTATTGGTGATCGTCCCTTCTCCTTCAGGCACATTATTGCGATCATAAATAGACACCATGATTTTAGGCTTTGTACCCGTATCTTTATTTGCGCCAGAAGATGACTCCTGATTACCTGGTTTATTGCTACCACTACATCCTGCCAACATTAAGCTGCTAATTATTACAAGGCTTAGAATCATCGTCAACATTTTTTTAGCGCCACATTTTCTCATTTATATTCTTCCTCCCCTTCGTCACGAAACATGTTTACAAGTTGGATCACCCTTTTACTGCACCAATCATAACGCCTTTGACAAAATACTTTTGTAAGAAAGGATAGACGATCAACATTGGAATGGTCATAACCATCACACCTGCTGCCTTGACACCTTCCGGCGTTAAATCCATAGCTAAATCCGGCTGTATATTCGTCATTTCTTGCATTAAGCTCTGATTCTGAATCATTTGTTGAACCAGTACCGAGAGGTTATGCTTCTCTGAATCATTAATGTAAATCAATACATTCTGGAACGCATTCCAATGCCCTACACCGTAAAATAACGCTAGAACGGCTAAAGCTGGCAAGCAGAGCGGAAGAACAACCTGAATAAGCAATCTCCACTCCGAACAGCCATCGATCCGTGCAGCTTCTTCCAGCTCTTCAGGCAGCGCTTCCAGAAAGCTTCGAAGAACCATCATGTTGTATACACTAACCAGACCGGGCAGCCATAAGGATGCATAAGAATCTAGAAGTCCCAAACTATTCACAAGTAAATAGTTCGGAATCATCCCAGCTGCGAACAGCATGGTAAAGATAATTGCTAGGGAAAAAAATCGTCGCCCGATAAAATATTTCTTCGATAACGGATATGCCGCGAGTATCGTAAACAACATATTTAACGCCGTACCGATGACGGTAATGATGATACTATTGCGAAACGCTTGAATAATCGGTGTCTCATTAAATAAAACCTTGTACCCGCTTAAGTCCAAGTTTACCGGGAAGAAGCTGACTGTTCCCGATGCTATCGCATGCTTATCGCTTAAAGACAATGCAAAAATATGTACGAGCGGCAGTACACATGTCAAGCTAATAAGTAGAAGAATAATGTTATTCACCTTATAAAAGACTTTCTCGCTTACTGTATGCTTCATATGATTTTCCTTCCTACCAGAGCCCCTGGTTGTAGCGTCGTGCAAATGAATTCGCAAGGATCACAAGGATCAAACATACAATGGAATCGAATAATCCCATAGCCGTGGCCAGACTAAACTGAGCTTGCTGAATACCTACTTTGTACATAAATGAACTGATTACTTCTGACACTTCAATCACGGTGTTGTTTTGAAGGTTATACACTTGATCAAAACCAACTTCCATCAAGGATCCGATCTTGAGGATTAACATAATAATTACGGTCGGCATAATGCTAGGGATCGTGATACGTGTAATTTTCTTCCATTTATTGGCACCATCCATACTCGCTGCTTCATACAGACTTGGGTCAATGCTGGTCATCGCTGCTAAATAGATAATTGCACCCCAACCAACTTCTTTCCATATACCGGACAGCACATAAATCGAGATCCAAGAAGTGGAGTTGTATAAGAAAGGAAATGTCTCTCCTGTCAGGCGTTCAAGCAAATGGTTAACCGCTCCTGAGCTTTGGGAGAATATCGTCACGATAATACCGCCAATAATGACCCAATTGAGGAAATGAGGTAAATATACCAAGGTCTGAACCGTCCGCTTATACCACGACTTCCGCACCTCATTAAGCAAAAGCGCAAGGATAATCGGCATCGGAAATCCGACAACAATATTCAATACGCTTAACTTGAGGGTATTCCAGACAACACGAAGCAATTGATCATTATGAACAATCATCTTGAAATAAGTAAGTCCTGCCCACGAACTTCCCCAGATCCCGTTAATAAAGCTATAATTCTTAAATGCAATAACTAATCCTGACATCGGGTAGAACTTAAATACCAAGAAGTATATGATAATGGGCAGGAACATGATATATAAGGCAATATTCTGCTTCAACACCCGCTTTGTATACTTTCTAACGAGCCAATTGCGTTTCTGTTTCTCACGCACATTCGTAACGAACGGGGACGGTGGCGTAGAGGGTCTCATCAATATCACTTCCTTTTTCTCTGAATTAAACGCATCGTATCACGTACCGAAACAGTCGATACGATTTAAGACTTGCTGGATTAACTTGTGGTATCAGGTTGCCAGAATGATGAGTGCCCTAACGCTTTCGACAAGGCTTCCATATAGAAATAATCCCCATAAATTAATGGTCTGTCGATATTTTGATGACCCGGCAAGTTGCCTGTTCCATACAATAGAACAGCTTGCTCTGTACCGTTCGCACTATAATTCTCATACAGCGACTTCAGGATTGACAATGCCCTGCTTCGATAATAAGCTGCACGTTCACCTTCAAGAGCTTCCGCGATATCCAATAATCCACAGGCCGCGATGGCCGCTGCACTAGAATCCCTTGGCGTATCCTCCGTAATTGGAGCTCGGAAATCCCAATAAGGCACCTGATCATCCGGAACATGCGATAGAAAAAAATCTGCTGCACGCTTCGCAGCCTCCAAATAGGGCTCTCTCAGTGAATGCTGGTAGCTTAACACCAGACCATAAATTGCCCAGGCACATCCCCGAGCCCAAGCGGACTCCTCCGCATAGCCTTGTCCACCTCTCGCCCCCACTCGTTCTCCCGTCTCGGGGTCGAAACACACAATATGGTATGCGGAACCGTCTTCACGTATAAAATGCTTTGCAACCATATCTGCATGACCGATCGCGATATGCTTAAATCGAGGATCCTTCATCTGATCTGCTGCAAAGTACAATAAAGGAAGATTCATCATGCAATCGATAATCGCCCAACCTACACGATCTGAATGGTTCCAGGCTCGGATAAATTGTCCCTTTAGATTGAACCTTGCCGCTAAATGGCTCGCTGCGGTCAGTGCTCTCTCTCTGGATAATTCGTTCTGTGTCAGCCTCCAATTTGCAATGGCCGTCAACGTCCACATGAATCCCATATCATGATCCAGACTCGTGAACCGGTACAATACGTTATCTAATTGTTCTTCACAACATACAGCCATTTGTCTTAATCGCTCATCCGGTTGATCTCTGTATACGAGCCACAAAATGCCTGGCCAAAACCCTGCCGTCCAATAACTCGGCGCCATAAGCTGAAAGCTTCCATCGTGTGAACCATGAGGAAATTGAGCCCCTATCGTTTGACTCGTGAACCTAACTTTATTCACAGCGGCTTCCCACGCATGCTGCAACCCATCCGCTGAATTCAATGTAGTTACCACTCCCATCTGTTGGTTAAGGTTGATCTTGTGCTTAGCATATAGCGACTGGTACCAAGCGTTCAATATACACGATTTCGCTCAATTAACATGTAGATTAGACCTGTAGATGGAGGGTTCTATATACTATTTTTCGGACTGTTAACAGGCATTGCAGCGGATAATTTCGCTTGTCCCTGATAAAAAAATGAGTCTCATGCCGTGGGCACAAGACTCATCATTGAACTTAATTTTCGAGGCAAAGACGGAGCAAATCATCGACCTGGGCTGTAGCCAGACATTCATACGTATCCGCCGCCCCGTAGTAAATTTTAACTTCGCCGTCCTCCTCAAGAATCATTCCACCTGGGAAAATGACATGATTTCGGAACCCGCCATCGATCTCATAAGAAGCCTCCGGTGCAAGCAGAGGTTGCTTGGACATCCCGATGATCTTCTTCGGATTGTCTAAATCGAGCAGCATCAAGCCTGCGGTATAACGTTTCTTCCATGTGGGTTCCCATCCATTCTTACCTCGGCAAGGATCTATATCGACCGCATGAAAGGTAGTAAGCCATCCCTTATCTGTCTTGATTGGGGGAGCAGCCGGACCAATTTTATCATTAGCGAAGGGAACCTGTTCTACGGCTAAGAGCAAATCCGAATTTCCCCAATACTTAAGATCTGGTGATTCGGCGATCCATGTATCGAACCGATCCGCGCCACCACGGCTGTACACCGTAAAAGGGCGTTCCAATCGAACATAATTGCCGTTTATTCTCTCCGGAAAAAGAACCATATTTCGTAAATCAGGGGATGATAAGCTTAATACTTCAAACCGCTCAAAATCATCCGTTACCGCGATACCACCTCGAATACCGTGCTGTGTATCTACAGCAAAACACATATAACAACGCCCATCAATGACCGTCAGCCTAGGGTCATAAGCTCGAATGATCTCCTCATCATGCATTTTGAAGATGGGCTTTGGACCGGCTGTCCATTTGATGCCATCCTCACTGAATGCGATACCTAAATCTGTCGTGTGGCTGGGTTCCAATGTTTGATCCATCGTGGAGCCATAATCATTGCGGAATACCATGACATATTTACCGTTAAATTTGGTCACCCCAGCGTTAAATACGAGTGCCGTCGGGTAGGGTACACGAGCCGCATCCAAGACGGGATTCTCCGGATGGCGGTGAATACTCGGACTAGAAGTTAATACTTTAGGAATACATGTAGACATCGATGAAATCCTCCAGACATGAATTATTGGGAATCTGTCAGTAATGACTGGTTGACCATACCTTGTTTGAGAGATTCATACAATCTACATGTTTTTGTGGAGTTAACATATAGAAAAAAGAGAGGTCTCCCTCTCCTTGTATACATCTATTGATGTACTTTCCTGTAATCGCCCGGTGTTGTTCCCACCATCTTCTTGAATGCGCGTATGAAAGACATCTGATGTAAATATCCCACTTCCTCCGAAATTTTCTGAATAGGATGTGGTGTGCTCCGAAGCAAATCCTTTGCACGCTCCATCCGAACTTTGCAGAGATAAACGACGAACTTCTCACCAAGCTCTTCCTTGAACATGGTGCTAACACTCGAAGGATTCATAAGAAATTGATCACTAATTTGCGACAAGGATAAATCCGGATTGTTAAAATTCTCTTCAATGTAACACTTAATTTTCTGAATCACCCCGTGATTTCCTTTGCTCTTCCGGATATCTCCAATCTTTTTCGCACAAGCCGATAAGCTTTCAGAATAGAAATGCTCAATCTCATCTAGCGTTTCCAGTCGCTCCATGCTCTCATCCCATGGCGCTCGAAATTCTTGATTCCATAACTCTTGATATTCTGGTGGAAGCTCCATCATTTCGCGATAGAAATAATAATTCATATAATTCAGAATGCCGAGGAGCTCATCTCTCGGCAATAATATGCTTCGCAAACCATCAAACAATAAGGTGAATTGTTCCCGCCAATCCTCATTCCCCACTCTAAAATTCTGAGCAATCGTCCGCACATATTGCAAATACACAAACAAATCATCATGTGACAACAAATCAATTTCCCAATGTCCAATGACCCGGTTACCTCCAAGCGTGACTTTGAAATCAAGCGATCGAATCGCCGACTCATAGGATTGACTGATTGTATGAACATCTCTCACGATACGCCCCAATCCGAATGTCACGGTCAATCCCAGGTTATCTCTCATCCAGTTTAGCGCCTGTTCCGATGGCCCTAGAATTCGCTCTTCAGTATAAAACTCCTGCTGTTCTAGTATATAGATAACACATAACCTATGGTTCGTTATCCATTCTTGCCAGATATGAATCCCATTTTTTTCTAAGGTCTCCTGAATTACATTCTTTAGAATATATTTAAACAAGCCTTGATCCTTACGGGAATATTGACTAATAAATTCCGGATACTTATCAATCTCAACCATACTAACGGCTGCGCTGCCGAAATCCTGAATCCCCATGGCTCGCAGCTCCGCTTCCCAATCCGCTTGATCTATGGCATGTGTTCCTTCTACGATTTCAAGGAATAATCTAGTACGCCGATAGGCTTGATTCTCCTGATATTGATGGTGGTAATCTTCTGTCACTTCCATGATGCTGCTCAGTGTGGAATCAATATAACTCAGCTCATCCACGGTCGGGGCCTGAATGGGATGTTCTTTATGTTCCTCATTATATTTTTGGATTCGTGACATCATCGTCTCGATCGGTTTAT
Source organism: Paenibacillus sp. (assembly GCA_036496075.1). GTDB lineage: Bacteria > Bacillota > Bacilli > Paenibacillales > Paenibacillaceae > Paenibacillus_AQ. The sequence continues at coordinate 10,549 of DASXLR010000104.1, forward strand.
AACTTTTGCGCGTAATATATACGATCCAACCAATGGCTATCAATAACCCAAGGAACCCAAATATAAACCAGTCACTGGTCACATATCCAACCATATTCCCTAGTCCCTCGGACTTTAACGTGCTGTAATACGTCCATCCTGTATAATCAGAGGTTAACGTGATCGTACCGACCTGAGATTCCTTGTCTTGCTGCTCAAATACATAAGCACCTTCTTCATCTAAAACCTCGATCTGATTTATGGTCGAATTTCCATAGGTATCCAGAAACTCTTGAATAGCTCCTAATCTTACATTAACGACTAACAGTGTGAATCGGTTTCCGATTAGCGGCACTCCTTTCGCTAGGGAGATGACTGTCTCCTTCTCCTCTCCTATCGCCGTTGTCCGGAATATTCTTGGAGAACTCCAACCTTCCGGGCTTTTAGAGTTCATATGCTTTTCGATAAACGACGAATCCGCAAATTGTTCCACAGGGAGCTTGGTCTTGTCCGTAACGACCGATCCGTCCCCCGAGCGATATATATATATAGAATCAATGAATGCATTTGTTGTTGTCATGTTTTGAAGTAGACGAGATAGCTCGATGATAAACAGCGAATCACTCTCCATCCCCGCAAATCCCGTTATCTTCTCATTCCTCGTGATTGTCTCGAGCGTCATCATTTCAATAGATCGCAAGGACATGTCCACACTGTTCATCAGGTTCTCGGCATACACGCGGCTTGATTTGATGGACTCCTTCTTCGACAGATCGTTTAATTGCACAATACCAATGAAGACAAATAGAAATACGATGACGATAAATACAGGTAGATAGGACAGAAGTAAACGCTGGAACCAATTTCTTTTCATGAAGCACTCTCCTTCGAGAAACCGCTTTCAAATAAAATTATTCCTATTAGTTAAATATCTTGATTATTTAGTAGTTTATGTTCAAATAATGGATTTGTCTATAAACAATCCTTTTTATTTCATTTGTTTCGTTGCCTTTGTTTCCGATATATTTCCGCAAAAAATAGTGTAGGTTATGAATGATATCCCACACTATGTAAATTTTATTGTACGGACATACTTATTCGCATCCGCATGTAAGTCATCTAAGGATTGAGCCTGAATATTACCTTCCTGATCCATGTCTTACCTTCAATCTAACACACCGGTAACGAGTCGAAAAATCCGCATATTTTTGCATGTATATTCTATTTCGGCAAAAAGCCATATACAATTTTTAAGATGATATACCTTTACACAATTTAGAGGTAGCTTGAAGTTCTTCAGCAGCGCGATGCCCTCCCTATCATGATGTTGCTGTGCTTGTACCAGCTGATTAAACTATGTATTTCAAAATTTTTCTCGGAAATCCCGATTTTCATCAGCCACCTCTATCATTGAACATAGTCCTCAACATTGGTTAAGTCAGAGTACATAAAATCAACATCAAGCACATCAGTACCCACAAAGAGAATGTTTTCATCTATTTCAAATGAAGATACTACTATATCCTTAAGGTATACTTTACTGCGAACTTTGTTTTTAATAACATTCTTTAGGGTATTAAATAACCTTTTTTCCGTTTAGACATGATTCTAAATCATATTTTAATTTATTATCTACACTACTAATGCGTTCATCTACCTGAAAGGTATAAGACCCAAACTCGTCATTCCCTATCCATTGTCTCATCACTGTAGTTCAATCTCATTTATTGTAAATGATTCGTTTCATTTGATTTTCCGGACAGCCCAAATAACTTTAAAGGTTATCTACTCTTTTCACAACTTCAATACAGCACTCACTAGTATAGGGATCAATTGAAGCATCTAGGATGAGAATATACTTTTTAAATTTCACATCTCCAAATCCCTTGAATGTAATAGTATATCTCTCTTCATTCTTCAGATGAACAAAACCATGATCCATGAACCACCTTGTATCAGAATTGGGGATATTCTCAGCAAACTCCAAAATATAAGGTGCATATCGACAATCACAAAAGAATGAGTCTGGTGTTATATATTTCTCATACAATGGCCTCACCTCATGAATGGCTAATTTCATCATCGATTTTCATTTGTTTGTAATGTTAAATTTAGGCTTCATTTTAATTATGAGTTCTTTTTCTAAAGTAGCAATTTCTGCTGGACTTAAGTTTTTATAGCTTTCGAATGCTATCAAATAATTGTTTTTCAAATACTGAACTGAATCATTTCCAGCCAATAAAGAATATTCTCTAGCCACACTTTTTCTAAAGGCCGATTTATCAATCCCTATCTTATTATTATGACGGACTGGATTGTTTACTTGAAAAGAATCTTTACTGGTAAACTTTGATGTCCTACATTCTAAATATTTTGGATTCAAATGCTGTGACCAAATTCTTTTTCTTAATCCACCTTTGCCCGTTGCCTTACCTATGTAAATTAGTTCTTCATTTGATTTGGTGTACCATGTATAAATACCAATATCTAGAGGAACATCATTTCGAACAATAAGATTTGCATCGTGCTTCTTATCCCACATAACATCTCTCCTCAAGATTCAGTAAAAGATTCATATCGTTGTCTTATATTCAATATTCATTTACATAGCTAAACCATCATTAATCTCTCCAGAAGATCTTTTTTAAGGCTTCCTTTGTATTTTCTGGATATAAACTTCCCATTACAGCAAAGTTTAGGGCTGTGGAAGCTCCTAACAGCAATGAGGCAAAGCTATTACCAAAGAAAATTAAATTAAGAACAAGCATAACTAAAGAACCAACACCTAAAGAAAAAGAGAATATAAATCGGCTATCCATAGGATCTCTCCTTTGAACTTGCATTTAATTAGTCACCTGAATATACATTCTTAGTAATTGGATAATAATAAATCTCAATATCTCCGTTGATAAAGCCTCTTCGCTGTGCAGCCAAAAGTGTTTCATACATATTCCTACGCCCAACAGGATTGTCGGTATGCATATAAATCTTATTTACTTTCAAACCATGTTCACAGAAATACTTAACTAGGTCATATCCATTAGGAAGTTCTTTTCCTTCCCTATCTTCGCCTAAATCATGATCTAAAGTTAGGATATGCACCCTTTGAGTTTCAAGTATACTAATTGCCTCTTTATATGTACGCGCTACAACAAAACCCTCTGGGCAATCACGTAGATCATCTACATAAAGATTTATTATCTGATCCATTCGATTCTCCTATCGCTTAAAACTTGCATTTCGTTTGATTATTTTTCAAAGCAATTTCTAACACTCTTTTATTGAGATTTAGTCGTTTTGAACAATCGTCTTCTCCCGCTCGTAAGAACAACATACATATGATCTAAAGTACATTGTTCACTTAAAAAAGACGAAATTATTCTCGTTGAATAGCGTGTAATAAATCCGACTAGTTCCAACTCGAAGCCATCTTTATCAATAGATAAAAGTGATATTTGAAAGTTATCATTTTTGAATCTTCTAATTGCAGTAGCTATATCATACTGTTCTTTACTACTCAATTTGTAGCTTTGATTATATGCAGAAAATATACGCCTTTCCATAACAGACAGCCCCCTTATGAAACAGTCATTTTATTTAAGGCCTTAGCTTTTTCAAATAAAATAACTTCATCCTGTTCTTCATCGAAAGGAATCATAACTTTCTTCAAAACTTCAAATTCACCAAATTATAAACATAAACCAAAAGATAATTTAGGATTATTTTACCATAATAAATAGTGCGATAATATGAAATTTCCGGGTTTAGGGATAGATCGAAAAATTACTTTCTGCGTTCAGAAATTTGTATCCAATCGCTGGCACTACTTCACACGTAATCGTGGTTGTTATATGGCAGGCATTTTAATTGAATGCAATCGACACCGTTTATTGAGTTGAACATATCATCCACTAATTTTTAGATTGAGCCCAATAATAGGAAGTTAATTTTTTCGTCAATAAGAATTGACTTTCATTCTAATTGTAACTACAATAGTTACAGGTTATAGTAACAGTACCTGTTACAGATAAAAAAGCACTGCATATTCAAGCACGTGGTGCTTTCTACTCTGAAGGTCCAG
>DASXLR010000105.1:0-4213 GCA_036496075.1 Paenibacillus sp.
AGTCCGTATTAAAGAAGAAGTCGATCCCTATCTTGAAATGGCTGCGATTCATATGAAAGTGTATGAGGCTGGCGGCCCAGCGTTGTTATTTGAAAATGTAAAAGGTTCAAAGTTTCGGGCGACATCCAACATTTTCGGGAAAATTGAGCGTAGTAAGTTTATCTTCCGAGATACATGGGAATCGGTACAGAATGTAATGGCTCTACGGGACGATCCCATGAAAGCGTTAAAACGACCCTTTCACAATATTGGAAACGGGTTGGCAGCTTTGAAAGCTCTCCCATTGAAAAAGTTGGGTAGTCTTCCGGTTACTGCACAGGAAATCCAAATATCTGACCTTCCGTTGATTCAGCACTGGCCTATGGATGGTGGGGCTTTTATCACTTTACCCCAAGTGTATACTGAAGACCCAGCAAAACCAGGAATTATGAATTCCAATCTGGGTATGTACCGTGTTCAACTGAGTGGCAATGACTATGAGATGAATAAAGAGATTGGTTTACACTATCAGATTCACCGTGGTATCGGAGTACATCAGGACAAGGCGAACAAACTAGGAGTCCCTCTGAAAGTAAGTTGTTTTGTAGGGGGTCCACCAGCGCACACATTGTCAGCTATCATGCCCTTACCAGAAGGTCTGAGTGAGATGACGGTTGCCGGTTTGCTTGCAGGACGTAATTTTCGCTACAGCTATGTCGATGGTTTCTGTATTAGTAATGATGCTGATTTTGTGATAACTGGTGAAATTCACCCAGGGGAGACGAAACCAGAGGGACCTTTTGGTGATCATTTGGGCTATTATAGTCTTACTCATCCCTTTCCATTAATGAAAGTACATAAAGTGTATGCTAAGCCAAATGCGATATGGCCGTTTACCGTTGTGGGTCGTCCACCTCAGGAAGATACCGCATTCGGAGAACTCATTCATGAGTTAACAGGGGATGCAATCAAACATGAAATTCCCGGTGTCAAGGAAGTTCATGCTGTTGATGCTGCGGGTGTACATCCGTTACTTTTTGCGATTGGCAGTGAACGTTACACACCCTATCAGCAAGTTAAACAACCGGCCGAGCTCCTCACCATAGCCAATCGTATTTTAGGAACAGGGCAACTGAGCTTGGCGAAGTATTTATTTATAACGGCTGAAGAGAATCAACCCATAGATACGCATCATGAAGTGGATTTTTTGAGTTATATACTAGAACGTATTGATCTACATCGCGACATTCATTTTTATACAAATACAACCATAGATACGCTAGATTATTCAGGTACGGGATTAAATAGTGGTAGCAAAGTTGTCTTCGCCGCTTATGGAGATAAGAAAAGGGATCTATGCAAAGAGGTTCCTGACGAACTGAAAGACATCCGAGGTTTTGAACATGCACAACTCATCATGCCAGGTATTGTAGTTATGCAAGGACCTTCATTTACTGATTATGCACAAGCACAACAGGATCTACAAGGGTTATGCAACGTTATTCAAGCCAAAGGACCAATCCCATCTTGTCCGATGATCATTCTGAGTGATGATAGCTCATTCATGAGTGCGAGAATCCAGAATTTCTTATGGGCTACATTCACGCGAAGTAATCCTTCACATGATATTTATGGAGTGAATGGTAATTACGAGAACAAACATTGGGCTTGTGATAATGTGATTATTGATGCACGTAGTAAGCCACATCAAGCACCGCCGTTAATACCTGATCCAGCAGTAGAGAAGAACATCGAACGATTATTTGCTAAAGGGGCTAGCTTGGGTGGAATAAAGTTAGGGTAAATAAACAGATTTGAAAAAAAGCCGACAATCTCAAGGATGAGTTTGATCGGCTTTTTGGTGTTGAGAGTTGTAAAGATCATGAATATGAGGGTTCGTCTTTAGTTCATGCTATCTATTTAGCTTTAATATACATCTCGCTAAAATATTGCTCAAGCATACGCTTGGTTGCGAACTCCTCGCGGGTCGTCTCAATACTGTTCTTCATCATAGAGACCCACTTTGGACGGTCTTCATAGTACGTTGGTAGCACTTTGGTAAGTAACGTATTGTACAAGGCTTCTGTATCGTGGCGGTCTAATTCCTCGAAATCGGTTGTCTCGAAGCCATCTCCGATCTGCCAACCATTCTCACCATCGATACAGGCCTCTGGCCACCATCCGTCCAGAATAGAGCAGTTGAGAACGCCGTTCATCGCTGCTTTCATCCCTGAGGTTCCGCTGGCTTCAAGCGGTCTACGTGGATTGTTAAGCCAGATATCTGAACCTCGTGTAAGCATGGCTCCAATGGTCATATCGTAATTTTCTAAGAACACGACGCTATTCGGATATTTCTTCATCATAGCTATCAGGTTACTAACTATTTTCTTACCAACATCATCTAAAGGATGGGCTTTACCTGAGAAGACGATCTGAACTTTGCCAGATTCTAGATAGTGTTCAATGATTTCAGGAGTTGAGAAGATGAGATCACTTCGTTTATAGGGTGCCGCTCTACGGGAGAAGCCGATGAGTAGATTGTCTACATTTAACTGGATACCAGAGCGTTTCTGAATGAAATCAATCAATTCTTGCTTCATTTCCATATGTGTCACCCATAGATCACCGTCATTCTCGAAGGTACGAGTGATACGCTCATCGACCCAAGTGGGTGTATGGATGGCATTCGTGATGCCGATAATGGGGGATCTACCAGCAACCTCTTTCCACATTTTGTTGGAGGTATCGGCATGTAGTTGAGCTACGCCATTGGAAATACGTGAAAGCCGTAAGCCAGCTACGGTCATATTGAATGGATTGCCACCGATACGTTCCATCTGGTCACGAGTTAAGCCATTGAAAGCTGTCATATATTCAAGACGTTCGAGTGGATGAGTTTCGTTACCTTCTTTGATTGGCGTGTGTGTGGTGAATACGACTTCTTCTTTGGTCGCTCTCCAAGCCTCTTCGAACGTATGACCCGCACACATCTTCTCACGGATTAATTCGGTAGCCGCAAGAGCAGCATGACCTTCATTGAAGTGGTAAACATCAATCGGGATTTCCAGTGCTCGCATCGCCTTGACACCGCCAATGCCGATCACGATTTCTTGCGCAATCCGTTCTTCACCAAACCAACCGTATAGCTGACCGGTAATCCAAGTGTCGTTATTCTCAGGAATATCTGTATCAAGCAAATAGAGTGGGGTATTACCGAAATGTTCTGTTTTCCATACTTTGCACACAACATCGCTATTTCTAACTTTAACCGTTACTTTAACGCCAGTATCCTCAAGAAAATCATAAACATAGTTATGGTAAGTGTCGTAAGGTTTTCCCTCTGCATCAATTCTTTGATCTGTATAGCCTTGTTTCCATTTCAGACCGATTGCTACAATCGGCATGTTGATGTCTTTTGCTCCCTTGATATAATCTCCGGCAAGAATACCTAGACCACCCGCATACATTTTAAAATCCGAATGAAGTCCATATTCCATGCTGAAGTAAGCTACGGTTGGCAATTTTTTCTCACTCAATGGACAAGCCTCCTAATCATTTCATTGTGGGGTTCCGTATACAACTTGATGTGTTCCAATGTAGGTGCAAACGTTTGCTCAAAAAAATTAAACTCCAAATTATTCCAAGCGATTTCACAAATAGGTTAGCATATTTCGAAGGAAAAAGTCTATAAAGAATAGCCGAATGGGTTAGTTCTTTTATTGCAAGATGTTTACACAAGGAACGATACTCGCTCAAGGCAAATGTCTGGTAGCCGTATTCCTTTTAGCGTTTTGAGATTCAAATCTTCGTGGGTGGTGAGCCCGTGGATGAAGATCTAAATTGTCTGCTCCCCCTGTTCTGAAATCCTGGTAGGCTCTCTCATTAGCAAAGCCACCAAATCTTGACTTACATAAGTGGTCATTTAAGTAAGCCCTCCTATATAAAAATGATGATTTATAATCGTCTTGCTATAATGATGCCCCCCTTTCCCTAGCTAAGCTCACCATGTTTGTCATGTTAATGGGCGCTGGTATTGCTTTACCTAATTGTCTAAGTCTTGCCCTTGTCAATTTTCAAGATGTTGTGGGAACAGCAGGCGCGATATTTAGCTTAGGATATTACTTGCTAGTTAGCTTAACGACATGGGGAATGAGCTCTCTTCATAATGGTTCATTAGTGACGATGCCTATATATTTCTTAGTTATAAGTGGCAGAATGTGGTTACTTGGTAAAA
>DASXLR010000106.1:0-39628 GCA_036496075.1 Paenibacillus sp.
GTAATTTGACGGTAACTCCACCCTTCTTCCATATGCAATTGAATCGCCTTCACTTTTAAAGATTCTGGATAATGTTTAAACTTTTGACCTTTGATTGCCATGTAAAATGCACCCCCTAGTATTTCATCGGTTAAACCCGGGTGTTTTTCCAATGTCTATTCTAAGGGGTGCACTTCACAAACACTAGGTGGGTCTTTTTTGTTGCGAATAAAGATCTCGATACTCTTCTTCGAGGATGGCAAAGGTTTCATGATCTTGCCATTGATCGTTTATTCGTAAGAAGCGTCGCGCAATACCTTCACGTTGAAACCCTGACTTCTCTAATACACGTCGTGAAGGCTGGTTGACCGGAAGAATGACAGCTTGTACTCGATGAAGTCTAAGTGCTTCAAAAGCATATTGGAGAGCTAGTCCTAGTGCGGCTGTCATGTATCCTTTACCCTGATGGATCAGGTCTATCAAATAACCGACATCGGCATACTGGCCAACACCACGTACCACATTTGATATCGTTACTTGTCCAATTAGCTCTGCATCAGATGTGAATATTCCAAACATGTAGGCTCGGTCAAGCAGCCGGTCCTCTTCGCGGCTTAGAATGAGTTGTCTTTGCTCATGGAGGGTGTAGAATTCTTCGGTTCGTCTAGGTTCAAAGGGTTCGTAAGCTTTACGAGTATTCAAGCGTATAGCTAATAAGGATTCGACATCTGACACCTGTAATGGACGGATAAATATATTATGGGTTGTATCATATAAAGCATAAGCCATGTTGGACCTCCATAACGGTTATTTGAATGTAGTGTTATCTTCGTCTTAATCCACGGAAAAATTCAGTTAGTAACATGGAGCACTCTTCTTGTAGAATACCCGTTATTAATTCAGTCCTATGATTAAAGCGGGGTTCTTGCAAAAGATTCATGAGTGTTCCTGCACATCCTGCTTTAGGATCTGTCGTTCCATAGATGACCTGTGGAATACGTGACTGAACAATAGCGCCAGCACACATGGGGCATGGCTCTAGCGTGACATACAATTTGCAGTCTAGCAGTCTCCAGGAATTTAGTTGCTGACTAGCTTCTCGAATGGCGACCATCTCAGCATGAGCAGTTGCATCCATTGTCGTTTCACGTAAATTATAACCTCTTCCTATGACTTCTTCCCCACGGACAATAATGGCCCCTATAGGTACTTCTCCTAATTGTTCTGCTTGTTTAGCTTGGGCGATGGCTTCTCGCATCCAATATTCATGCTGATTACTCACGATTAGTAGAACCTCCTTGGATAACATGGTATTTATTCAACGAACAAATATTCGGTTGTTAACATGATGTGCATAACTTTGTGTATAACTTTAAATTTATTAACAATGTTATGCACAAATTAACAGGCGCTTTTGTTATTATGTGTATAACTTTTGGGTGGTTGTACACATTTATTTATTGTAATAAATGAAAGTGGAGTAATCAATCGTTCTCTTGAGAGTGAAAAATGCATCAAACACCATTGAAACGCCTTTTCAAATGAAAGGGATAGAGTTATGATATATAGATGTAGGAATATATTCCATTGATACCAAGACCCCTTGTTGCCAATGCCCAAGAGGTGAAAAGCTAATTTGTCGATCAAAACTAAATTAACCCTCATCATGTCCAGTTCAGTGCTGGTTATTTTGTTGTTGAATCTTACACTTAATTTCTATACTACACAAGAAAATTTAAGGCATGATACAGAGACAAAAATGATGATGACCTCAGAGCAGATTGCTGTTACAGTCAAACAAAGTCAGTATAGTGCTAATTATATTGAGCAAAAGATTGAAGAAGTCCTATATATGGCGTCACTTATAGCCTCTTATGAATTAGATCCAGATATAAATAACGTAACAAATGAGGAACTAGTCAAGCTTAGTCAGAAATTAGGTGTGTCCCATATCTCTTTGTTGGTCAGGGATGGAAATGACATTATTATTGCCAAATCGTCAGATACCCCGGAGATTGGACAATCAACTAAGGATTGGGGATACTGGCAAAAGGCATTCTTTCAGTTGCTAAATCAACAGCAAGTAACCATTCCTGAAGGCCATAAGTGGGATCATTTTTGGACCGGGCCGTTTGAATATTCTTCATCTGGTCCAGAATTAATTGATAAGTGGGGATATTTCTATGATGGTAGTCGTAACTATATCATAGACCCGTATATTAGAAGTATGGAGATTAATGATTATACTAAAGTTATAAGTCCAGATGAAGTCTTGAAGGAAATATTACATGTTAATCCACAAATTTTAGAGATTACGGGTATCAATCCCGTGACTTTCGGGAGTGAGGATATGCTCCTTGACGGATATGATCCTTATAATGTGAAGTTACATAACCGACCGATTCGTTTTGGTACATACACGTACAGCAATTTGGAACAGGATAAACAGGCCATTGCTGAGGTTATTCGCACTAAAGAAAAAGTTATATTTGAGAAAGATATCAATGGTGTAAAAGTTCTCAAAAGTTTCGTGCCTATTACAACAAATAAGGATCTGTATGTCATCAGTATAGTTATGGATTATGCTGCTATTTCCTCTGTAATGAAAGAACAATTAATGATGAATATTTGGATATCGTTCATGCTACTGTGTGTCGTCTTCTTGGGTAGTGCTATATTATCGGGTATTATTACTAGTCCAATCCAGGACATGTTGAAGAAAGTGAATGATGTAAGTGATGGACAATTTAATACTTACTTAACAGTAAGGGGGAATGACGAGTTAGGATTATTAGCGAAACGTATTAATGCAATGACTCATAATATTAAATATAGTACCGGGAAACTAAAGCAAATGGTCGATGAGAACCGTTCGGTAAAAGAACATTTAGAATCGGTTATCAATCAGACCGCGGATGCCATTCATATGTTAGATCTTGGGGAGAACGTTATACAGGTAAATAAGGCCTTCGAAGAGCTATATGGGTGGAAAAAGGATGAAGTAATCGGGCGTGCTTTGTGTTTTGTTCCTGATTTTTTGGAGGAAGAAGAAGAAGAGAGACAGAAGCAAATACTCAATGGAGTACAGCTACCAGCAATAGAAACGATCCGTTTAAAGGAAGATGGTTCTACAGTTGAGGTTAGCATTAGTACTTCGCCTGTGAGAAATGAGGAGGGGGACATTGTTTCCCTGATTAGTGTGTCTAGGGATATGACGGAGCGTAATCGTATGGAGGAGCTTCTGAGACGTTCTGAGAAGCTGACAACTGTAGGTCAATTAGCAGCAGGTGTAGCCCATGAGATTCGAAATCCACTTACAACTTTGCGAGGATTCATGCAGCTTCAACAAGAGAGTATGCAACTTAATCCACAACATATTAATATTATGTTATCTGAGTTAGATCGAATTAATCTCATCGTAAGTGAATTCTTAATTTTAGCTAAACCGCAGGCGGTGCAATTTCAAGAAAAAGATGTTCGGTACATCTTAAGAGATGTGGTATCCTTATTGGATAGCCAAGCTCATTTGTTCGGTATTGAATTCAAATATGAATTTACCGATAAACTCACTATGGTGCATTGTGAAGTTAACCAACTGAAACAAGTTTTTATTAATGTATTAAAGAATGCGATAGAGGCTATGCCACAAGGGGGTACGATTACCCTATATTTATTCTTGTCAGGAGTTCAGCATATAGGGATTACAATTGAGGATGAAGGAGTAGGCATCTCAGAGGATATGATGCCGATGCTTGGGGAACCCTTCTTCTCTAATAAGGAAAGCGGAACAGGACTTGGCCTTATGGTAAGCCAGCGCATTATTCAAGCTCATAAGGGAATGATGGAAGTGAAGAGTGAGCTAGATAAAGGAACTCAAATTACGATACTACTTCCCTCAGCGATATGTACTTAAGTCATTCTAAATAAACTCAATGTAGAGGTGGACAAGATTCGTGCGGATAAATAAATTTATTAGTGAGACAGGATTTTGCTCGCGTCGCGAAGCAGATAAGCTCGTAGATGCAGGAAAAGTAACAATCAATGGTGAGTTAGCTCTATTAGGTAGTCAGGCGGAGCTGGGTGATGACGTTCGTATTAGCGGACAACCTTTGGAGGCTAAGAAAGAACATATTTATATTGCTCTTAATAAACCTCTAGGTATTACTTGTACTACGGAGCGGCATATACAAGGAAATATTATCGATTTTGTCGATCATCCGGAGCGGATTTTTCCTATAGGCCGTTTAGATAAAGATTCGGAGGGTCTAATACTGCTAACGAATGATGGAGACATTGTGAACCAGATCTTACGGTCAGAAGGTAAGCATGAGAAAGAATATATTGTAAAGGTAGACAGTGTGATTACTCCCTCCTTTATAAGGGGAATGTCTACAGGTGTGAAGATATTAGGGGATCTAACGCTACCTTGTGAGGTAACACAATTGTCAGAGTTCGTATTCCGTATCATTCTTACTGAAGGGAAGAACAGACAGATCAGAAGGATGTGTAGCGCCTTCGGATACGAGGTAAGAGCATTAGAGCGTGTGCGGATTATGAATATACGTATTGGAGATCACCCTGTGGGTACTTGGTGGGAGTTAACGCCTGAGGATAAGCAGGAGCTGGGTAGTCTACTTGATTATAATCTGCAATAGATAAGCAAAACGAGCCTTAGAAGTAATTCTAAAGGCTCGTTTTTTTATTGATTATTTTCTTGAGTTAAGAAGGTATATACGATTGCAACCGTCTCTCTAGAATTACGTTATTAATCTTTAGCTTCTGTAATATTTAGAAGCTTATTATTATCTTGGTACTTACGAAGAAGAGATACTTCAACACGTCTGTTTTTAGCACGGTTAATAGGTGTTTTATTATCTACAATCGGATGGTATTCTCCATAACCAACAGGCGTAAACTTCTTAGGATCGAGATTCGTATTTAACAGTAATACTTTCATGAATTGTAATGCCCGATCAGAGCTAAGATCCCAGTTGGATTCATAAAAACTATTATAGATCGGAATGTTATCGGTATGACCTGAGACGACGATATTATAGTCAGGGAACTCTTGTAGCATATTAGATATTACCTTACCTAGTTGTCTAGATTCAGGCTTAACCGTAGCGCTTCCTGAAGCAAAGAGTGCTGTATCGCTAATCGTAATCATTAATTGAGATTGATTAAGCTTCGTATTGAGCTGGTTACTTAAGCCATTACCCTGTATATATTGATCAATCTGCTTCTTTAGTTTCTCCAAGTCTTGCTGCTCCTGCTGTTTAAGGGCAGCTGCTTGTTGTTCGCTTTTAGAATTAGAACGATTCTTAGGCACTGTATCGATTGATGATGAGGGTGTATCCTCCGCAGGGCTATCGCTTGGTGTTGGTGATTTGTAATCTAGCACACCAGATCCACCGGTCAAGGCAACGTTGAATGCTTTACTCATCTCCTCGAACTTCTTGGCATCTGTCACACTCATTCCATAAAGAGCAATAAAGAGAGCTAGAAGTAGAGTGAGAAGGTCAGCATATGGAAGTAGCCATGATTCATCTGCATGCTCCTCATGCTCGTGTCTTCTACCCTTTTTACTCACCTGAACCACCCGCCTTATCATCAGTATTCAATTCCAACCGTTCGGAAGGTGTTAAGAAGACAGATAGTTTTTGACTGATAGCAATAGTGGAGACACCTGATTGAATAGACAGTAGTCCTTCAACCATCATGAGTCTGAGATCCACCTCATTCTTAGATAGACGTTTAAGCTTGTTAGAGATTGGGTGGCATATGATATATCCTACTGAAATCCCGAGTACTGTAGCGATAAATGCAGCCCCAATAGCACGAGCTAACTCATCCATATTGTCCATGTGAGACAAAGCTGAGATTAGACCAATTACAGCTCCGAGTACCCCGAGAGAAGGAGCGTACATACCCGCTTGTGAAAAGATAAGTGCACCGACCTTGTGACGATCTTCTGTTGCGTTGATATCTTCCATCAGTACATCACGCACAAATTCTTGATCGTTACCATCGATGATCATACGCATACCATTACGTAAGAAATTATCATCAATTTCTTCTACTTTAGATTCTAGTGCAAGCAGTCCCTCGCGACGTGTAATGGAAGCCCATTCCATAAATACAGTAATCATTTCTTTTCTATCCATTAATTGTTGTTTCACAAAAATCATTTTTAACAATTTAGGGATTCTTTTGAGTTCAGACATAGGAAACCCAATAAACAGCGTGGCTGCTGTACCGCCCAATATAATGATATATGCAGCTGGAACAAGTAGACTCATAAGGGATGTTCCTTTAAGGACCATACCTACTAGAATTGAAGCGAGACCAAGAACTAAACCAATAATTGTTGAAATTTCCATTATACACCTCATCCATGAGAAATAGAATTGAATCCTTTCATGCAGTCAATTGAAAATAAAGAAGATGGACTGTCCCGCAAGAGACGCATTATATTATTTATCGTCAGAAGTGACTTTTTTTTTTAGGGATATTTTCCGGTATAATGAAATGAGTGACTAATGTACTATTACAATAGAGAGTGGAGGCGTGAATATGGGAGTAAAACATGGACGAAATTATGATGATATTTTAAGAGAATTCACGACAGCAGTAGGCCAAATTACAGATTGTTATGAATTTTTTGAAATGGAGCAAGGTGAATGGGGGCAGCTTCCAGAGGAAGGGAAGAAAGAGGTTCTTGAGGCACTGGCCGAAGATTTATTTTACGGACTAGGCACAGATTCTATGATTAAGGTTGGAAGCGGTGTAGTGATTTATGATCGTGATATCCACAGAATTAATGTTTTGATAGGCGAAGAGGAAATTACTTTTGTTTCTTTAATTTAATTCTTAGTAATTGATTCTATATCGATGCTAAGAAGGCAGGCATGTATGAATGAATCGTTAAGAGAATATACTGTCAGAAGGTTATTTCAGTAATCGTCGAACGAACTTAGGTTAGATTGAAGTTAGTCGGAAGAGGAGGAAATAAACATGGCATATATAAAGGAAGAAATTGCAGCTAACCTAAGTAAATTAGATGGATGGAAGCTGGAAGAGGAGCGTTGGATTGTACGCAAATATGTTTTCTCAAGTTTTATGAAGGGAATTGCATTTGTGGACGAAGTTGCGACCATATCCGAAGCGTTTGATCATCATCCATTAATTCATATTGACTATACCACAGTCATGTTACGTCTCACCTCGTGGAGTGAAGGGGGTCTGACTGCTCTCGATTTCAAAGCTGCGCAACAATATAATGAATCTTTTGAGAAAATGTGTGGTAGTGAAAGAGTGAGAGAAGAGGGCGGGCAGAGGAAAAGATAGTTAAATAGCAGAAACGGGTATCATTCCTATTGGAGTGATGCCCGTTTCTTATATGCTGTCAGCGATTTACTTTTTCTCAGATAACCAAAGAGCGACGTGAGCAATTTCTTCATCTTTTAATTGACCTTTAAAAGCCGGCATAATTCCGCTACCTTTGGAAACGGTGTTATAAATCTGTTCCGCTGACATTGTAGTTCCAATCTTCTGTAAATTCGGTCCTACTGCACCCTCTAGTTGGTCGCCATGACAGCTGATACAGTTGGCTTTAACCAGTGTTTCAGCAGCTCCAGCATCTAAGGTAACTGCAGGCATGCTTGGTTTTTCTTCTTCCGCTACTTCTTCTTTACCTGGTAATGTGAACATAAGTACCAGGGCTATAGTACACGCTGCGAAAAACAAACCGCTCATGATCCATTTTTGCATAATTATTCGTCCCTTTCTATCTAAGCTAATGTACTTATTATAGCGGAACAAACTCTTAGAGCATAGCGTTTGTGACAAAAAATAAACAAATATATTGTTGATTTTATCAAAAAACTCACAGAGCAGTGCTATTTATCATATGATTAGGTGTTATCTTGCTGATAGACCATACAGTAGAAGTCTTTATTACCATCAGGAGTAAGTCGTTCGTAACAATCAGTAATGATGAAGTTGGCTTTGGCATAGGCTTGAATAGCGCGTTTATTCCAAGTAAGTACTTCTAGATCTATTTCATTCTGGGGCCCTCGTAACAATGCCGCATGAACAATGGATTGCACAAAAGATTTACCCCTTCCTTGGCCACACAAATCAGGGTGCATACAGATGCCTAATCGGGTTACTCCCTCTAATGGAAAGAACTGTGCAAATCCGCATAGCTCTCCAGATTCATTCATAACGGACACATATTGAGCTGCACGTAGAAGCGGGTCTCCGAACTCAATACCAAGCCTCTCCATTTGTTCCCAAGGCATCCAACTATATATGTTGTAAGGTGGGGCGAACCTCCACTCACAAATAGCTCGGGCATGACTTATCTCCATAGGAAGAACAATGAAATCTTCATCTTTATTACTCATGATTAGGCTCTCCTTTGTTCTCAGACAAATTTGGTTATCATCGTTGAAACACATGTGGCATGTATTTACGGGAAGTAGGTGTTTAGTTCTCAAATAGCAGGGTAATGAAGAGTAAGCTCAATCAAAGTATGCAATGATAGGCATTAAAAGATACACATATGAAAAGACACAAAAAACCCGAGAATTGAGATTCGGTAAAAATCTCAATTCTCGGGCGGTAAGGTCAAATGAATGATTTAATCAATCGCAACAGCTTCATATGTATCAGTACTCATAATTCTCTTGGCACCGATGTAGCGAGAAACGTAGTAGCTTTCGCTAAGTGAGTTAATAATTACACCATTAGAAGTAGAGGCATGTGCGAATTTACCATCACCAACATAAATTCCAACGTGTGAAACGCCTTTTCCACTCGTATTAAAGAATACTAGATCGCCTTCACGTAAATCATTACGATCTACAGAAGTACCCATACCGAATTGTGAACCGGATTGATGTGGCAAATCGATACCTAGTTTCTCAAAAATATACATTGTAAATCCGGAGCAATCGAAGCCACTTGTGCTAACCCCAGCGTTTTTATAACTGGTTCCAAGTGTTGGAGCAATCGCTTTATCCATTTTAGAGTCTGCGAAAGCGCTTCCTGTTCCAATAGTGAATAATAAGGCCAAACCCATAAATGAAGATACTAATTTCTTATTCAACAATATGATTCCTCCTGGTGCCTGCGAGGTTAGCTTAAGGATTCGGTTGAAGGTCCCCTATGATCCCTTTGATGCAAGATCAATTCACCCACTACTGGTTCCCCCGCTTCCCGACTTTACGGGAATTCGGCTGATTGGTTAACGCTATTTTGATAGAACATATACATCAATGATAAAGTTGTTACAACACTTATTACAAAGTTGTTACTAAAAACTAACTGGGACTATTGTAACAAAGGATTAATAGTTTGGCAATTGTTTCTATCAATAATATTAAAAAAAATTATGGATTGGTTAAAAAAAATGAAACCTTTTTGTGATTTATTACGTCTATAGTATGAAATAAAAGAAAAACCCGCTCATAGGATTTCGGCAAAAATCTCATGAGCAGGCTTAGTTATAAAGATTTAGTTATACGCGGTAGCTTGATACTTAGCTGTACTCATCACACGTTTAGCGCCAACGTAGCGTTTGGAGTAATAGCTTTCATTGAGAGAGCTAACGATCACCCCACGTGAAGTAGATGCATGTGCGAATTTACCATTACCAACAAATATCCCAACATGGGATACACCATTTCCAAAGGTATTAAAGAAGACAAGGTCTCCAGGTCTCATCGCATTACGTGACACAGAATCACCTATCTGATACTGTGATGAGGACTGACGAGGAAGAGTGACACCTAGTTTTTGAAATACGTATTTGGTAAATCCAGAACAGTCAAATCCATTGGTGGATGTTCCAGCGGTCTTGTAACTAACCCCGATAGTGGGATGAATAACTGAGTCCAGTTTCGAGTCTGCAAATACGCTTCCAGTTCCAATGGTTAGTGCAAGTGCCACACTCAGTGCTACGGCGGATAATTTCTTCTTCAATACATATTCCCCTTCCAATGCCTGCGAGGTTAGCTTAAGGATTCGGTTGAAGGTCCCCTATGATCCCTCTAATGCGAGATCAATTCACCCATATCATGGTTCCCCCGCTTCCTGGTGCCAAGGAATTTGGCTTTTATCGTGCACCTGAAAGTGACAGTCGTATACAATAATAATGTCGTAAAGATTACAAAGTTGTTACTAAAAACTAACTGGGATTATTTTAACAGAGGATGTATGGTTTTGCAAACGTTTAAAGCAAAGTATACAGGAAAAACCCCGCCCTTTTTCTCAAAAAAGGGCGGGGTTTTTCCTGTATCAAGGGATTACAGTGATGACAAAAATTTAATAATTTATTTTATGAAGATTTGAACTTTTTGGTATACCATAAGTCAAACTGTGCTGTGACCCCCCATAATTTAAACAGACAGGATATGAAATGATAAGCTTGTTGAACAATAAGGCCAAGCAATCCAGTCCACCAAAGGGACACACCCGTGAATAGGCTGAACAGTAACAAGCAACTAAGTCCTAGAATGAGTGAAATACCTATAACAGATATCATATAACGAAGACATATCATGATGGAGGAGATGATTCCTGCGCGGCCTATTGCGCTAAATTGCATGTAGAGAATCAATTGATGGATGATATAACGGTATACACACCAAGCGAGAACATAGGGCACAGCTTGTAACCATGTAGAAGGAGAGATAACTGCTGTAAGTGCCATATTATATAATTTTGGAATGAGCCAGTAAGCTGGAGCTAATACAAGTCCGATCTCTATCCAATATAGCAGTGCCATTGGTTTCCAGAGTTTACGTATACCCTCGAAAAAGAAAAGTCCTCGTTCTCCTAATCTTTCTTGATGGAGACCATAAAGGATTCCTGCATGAATAAGGGGTGTCACAATCATGCGTAATAGTAGCATAGCTAACAACATCCAAAGAAAGGAATGGACGGTCTGATTGTTTGTTAGACTTAATTGTCCTTCTACATAGAAGAGAATCTGACTTAACTCATTCGGAGGTGGGTCGGGGTAGCGTAGGAATAAAGGGACAACGGCTGATTTAACCAAACGGTATAAAAAGTACCCACTGAGTAACTGGTATAGAAATAGAATGATAACAACGTAGAATTGGTCCTTGACACTTTTCCATCCATTGGAAATATTGATCCTCATCGGCCCTCACCTCACCATGACAGACTTCCAAGCCATGTTTCCAATAGCTTGGTTATGCTTATATTTAAGCGGGATACAATCTTGTGATCGTTATCTACCTTCATATAATTGTTGATATGGTTATTCTCAAGTACAAGTGTGTATTCAGGATCTATCATCGCCCATGCCAGAGGAGATTTGTACTGTAGCTTGAACTGAATACGATCTCCATTCCCTTTCCATACTTTGTGGATAGAGTGACCATCAGTAAAGCGAAAAAGAATCGGTATATTGGGGTACTGTCCATCTTGTCGATCTACGGTGACGACGGATTCATAGAGGGGCCCATTGGCGCTCTTTTTCTGTTGTACAGTAATCTGTTTTATGGCGAAATCGGTCATTTGGCTGCCATATACATATTGATTGAAATAGGATTGCCATGAAGTATGAGTAACTTGCTCCACGACTTTTTGGAAGTCTAGCGTTGTAGGATGAGCGAAACGGTATTTTATCGCGTATGTTCTCATAATTTTGCCCATTGTTTGTGTCCCTACTTGCTGCTCAATTCCTTTCAATATAAGCTTGCCGCGGTAATAGGCATTCTGAGCATAGTGCTCTTGAGATCCATATTTCCATGCCTCTTGGTTGAGTGGAGCGGGAGAAGAGATAACGGCTGCTTGAATGGCAAGGTTAGGAATGACCCCATATTCTTGTTCCATGAGTTTATCTTCTACATAAGATGTGAATCCTTCATCTAGCCAAGCTTCTTCGAACTCGTTGCTTGCAATCATTCCATAGAAATATTGATGACCAATTTCGTGGATGACTGTTCGCTCCAATTCATAACCAGGAGAGTCATTCTTGGCTCCGAAGGCCGTAACAAGTGTTGGATATTCCATGCCGCCTGCTCCGTTACCGGCTTCAGGTGGGACTACAATGGATAAGGTTGAATATGGATAAGACCCATACCATTTACTGAAATACTTCAGAGCAGCCTCAGCCGCATAGAAGTACCTCTCCTTCATATCTTCATGGGCAGGATCTAAGTACAATTTAATACGTACACCCGGAACCCCTGGAGAGGAGAAGGGTTTCTCGGCAACAATGAAATTAGGCGAAGCTGACCAAGCGAAATCATGTACATCATCAGCATAAAATTGGTAGACCTTCATGTTATCTTTGAGTGTAGCTGTTTGGGTCGGAAATCCAGTAGCGGCGACGATGTAATTTTTGGGTACATGGATTTTTACATTGTAGATACCAAAATCTGCGTAGAATTCAGAGTTACCGTGGTATTGATGAAGATTCCAACCTTCAGTAACCCGGTCACGCGTACCTTGGGGTTCATATACACTAATCTTAGGGAACCATTGTCCTGCCATAACGAAGTCATCCGCTATTCCCATACGCGCGAATATTTTAGGCAGCTTTACTTCGAAGTTCAAATTGAGCGTGATGCTCTCGCCACCTTTGACAGGTCTTGGCAGACGAACTCTGATGAGACTATAGTCTTTGCTATTGCCATCGTCCGGTTGTACATATTGAATACGATGCATAAGTGACAGACCATCTGCCGTTTTAATATCTGTGAGATTCATAGCTCCGAATCCGTCGGCTGGCATTGTATCTCCTCTAAGCCTGCCACCAGATTCTTTCATAAAGGTAGTTTCTTTAGAAGAGAAGGCATTAGGATACAGGTGAAAGTAAAGCTCAGTTACAATGTTTTTACCAGGATGAGTCCAAGTGAGTGTCTCGGTACCTTTCAATAGCTTCTCCTCAGGATTAAGAGAAACATTGATATGGTACTCCACAAGACGTTTGCTAAGAACTTCTGCAGTTGGTTGCTGTACACTTTCTTTTTGGGGTGGCGTAGCTGCATTTGTAGGCTTGCCCTCATTGGGCGCATACGCAGACTCTAATTGCGGCGAGTCGACGAGAAGGGTCCACCACCAGGTGCCACTAAGGAGAAATAGGGATACAATAATAACTACAATTATTTTGGTGCGGGCTGGAGCCATACATGAATACCTCCCGTTGACAAGCATCTACAGCATGTATATGTTTGCAATTCGCCGATTATTAGTTAAAATAAAATGAATAACCGTTACGAATAGTAGGAGGCAGAAATGTACGATTAAATTTCTGTTTTGTGGGAGGTCAAAGGGAATGGATAATAACGAACAAACTGGCAAGAAACAAATTGCCCTTAATATTGTAAGCAGTAAAAGTAAGCACACCGGCTTTGGAGCAGGTTCAATTGATCTGAATAATGTATCGCCTGTGATTATTGATCAAGGAGAAGCTAAGGTTGATGTAGGAGCCATGCATGCCAAGAGTAAGGTAGAGAAGGGCATTAAATTCTCAGCCAATCGGGAAGATGTACCTAACGGTCGTCAGGTATGGGTAGTATGGATCGCAGTCGATCGTACGCTAGAAGCTCAATTCTATGCAGGAGCTATGGCATGTGAGATGTGGATTGATACGGAGGCGCGTCGCGGTTGGAAAATTCTTGCCGAGCATGTTAATAAATTAGATTCTGCCCTTAAGCGCAAAATCTCGCTAGATGAGTTAAGTGCACAGGATAAGACAGCTCTGAAGGATTTGTTAATCTTACGTAATGAGGAATGGTGGAACGCTTCACCTGACGAATTGAAGAAGGCGCTAGAAGTATAATTAATAATTGAACTCGTTTATTATTGTGAAAAAATGAAGAAAGCCTCAGTATCCACTTACAGCGTGGATACTGAGGCTTTTTGTTTGTGATCTGGATTTATTTATCTTTTCCTAGTAGGATCGACATCCCGAGAAGGGTAACAATAATGGTAGCACCCATATCGGATAATACGGCAATCCAAAGGGTGAGTAAGCCTGGGATAGTGAGGAGAAGGGCGATCGCTTTTAGCGTTAGTGAAATACCAATATTCCAGCCAATCACTCGGTTGACCCGTCTAGCCATATGGATGGCATTTGGAAGCTTACCTAGGTGATCTTGCATAAGAACAATATCGGCAGTCTCAATAGCGCTATCTGTTCCTTTACCCATGGCAATCCCTAACTGGGCTGTGGCAAGTGCGGGAGCATCATTAATGCCATCGCCCACCATAGCCACTCTATAGCGAGTGGAAAGCTCTTTGATCTGATCTACCTTTTGTTCAGGAAGTAGACCCGCATAATATTCCGTAACACCGGCTTGAGATGCAATGTTCCGAGCAGACTGTTCGTGATCTCCTGTGAGCATAACGGTATGAGAAATACCCGCTTGGTGAAGCCGCTTAATGACATCTTTGGTCTCGTAACGAATTTCGTCGGCTAATCCGAAAACTCCGAGTACATGGGTCTGATCTGCAGCAATGACTAAGGTATAGCCTTGTTCCTTCAATCTAACGATATCACGACGTACTTGATCGAGAAGTTGTGGATCTGAGGGTGAGATATGTGTCAGGATGTCTTCGCTACCCATCCAGGATGTGATTCCATTGACTTCTCCTTGAATTCCTGAACCTGGTAAAGTAGTGAGATTGCCTGCTTCAGGGAAATGGCTAGTTTCATGACGCTGGCTGACGATATGATCTACGACTGCTTTAGCAAGTGGATGGAGGGAGGATTGCTCCAATGAACCTGCCACGTCATAGAAACGTTCTTTGTCATAGATGACTTCTTCTATGACAGAGGGCGTGCCCTGTGTAAGTGTGCCTGTCTTGTCGAAGGCGATGGCTTCCAACTTACCCAATTGCTCTAGGTGGACCCCGCCTTTGATCAGAATGCCATTACGTGCACTACGTGTCATTCCACTTACTAAAGCTATTGGAGAGGATAACACTAACGCACAGGGACATCCGACGATAAGAATAGCTAGTCCTTGGTATACCCATTTCATCCAAGGCTCTCCCATGAACAGCGGAGGTAGAACGATAACGAAGAGGGCGATGAGCATGATAGCTGGCGTATAGTATTTAGCAAATTTATCAATGAACAGCTCTGTAGGTGTTTTGCTATCTTGGGCTTCTTGTACTAGGTGCATAATTCTAGCTAAAGAAGAATCTTGATAGGCCTTCTCAATTTCAATGGTTAGTAAACCCTCTGCATTCACACTACCCCCATACACAGGGTCACCCTTCTTTTTACTAACGGGAATGGACTCTCCAGTAATAGCTGCTTCATTAACGGCACTATTTCCCTCATGAATGAAACCATCTGATGGTATTTTTTCACCAGCACGGACTTGAACCATGTCGCCAGCGCGTAAACTTGAGATCGGCACTGTAACCGTTTCTCCATTCCGTATCAGGGTCGCTTCTTTAGGGGCTGAGGCGAGAAGAGCCTCCATCGATTTGCGAGCACGTCCCATGCCGTAGCCTTCCAGCATTTCATTTAAGCCAAACAAGATAGCCACAAGTGTAGCTTCTTGCCATTCACCGATGACAACGGCTCCAGTTAGAGCCACCGTCATCAGTGTATCCATATTGAATTTAAAACGAATAAGGTTGTTAAGTCCACGCCAGAATGTAGAGTACCCGCTGAATACGATCGCTATGATGTAAGAGGCAATGAGTACCGGCTGTGGCATGATCCCACCCAGAATGAAAGTTGAAAGATAGAGTACTGCCGCAATTCCTAGTAACCATTTCATAAGGCGATTTCCTTCATGACTATGATCGTGTCCGTGATCATGCCCGTCATCGTGAGTATGACCATGCTCTGATCCATCTGTATGAACATGATCATGACCATGACCAGCGTGTTTACCCGTATTTTTGATAAGACGTGCTCCGTCACTTTTCAAAATGTGCTCAACACGTGACATATCGACATCAGGATGAAGGGTTAGTTTACTGTTGGCATAGCTTAAGCGGGCATCCTCACCGTTCTCAAGCTTGTTAATTTCCTCTTGCATCTCGCGCGTACAGTTGGCACAGGATAATCCTTGTACAGGATATTCTACATGAGGTAATGTATCGCTAGCTCTTTTACTTTTACTGTTTGTGCTCATCGTCCATCTTCTCCCTCTGATGCTCTAGAGTCATCTGAATTAGAATTCTAATATGATCATCCTTTAATGAATAATAGACATTCTTTCCTTCTTTACGTGACATGGTAATGTCTAAGTTCTTCAATGTACGTAAATGATGGGAGGTAGCTGCCATACTACTTCCTAACACAGCTGCGATATCACATACGCACAGTTCCTGTGCCTGATCTAGCATATAGGCAATTTTCATACGTGTTGGATCAGATAAGGCTTTGAACATATCCACCATACCTAGAATTTCTTCTTCATTGATGATTTTCTGAAGCTGGACTGTCTTGTGAGTATCTATGGATGTTACTTCACAGACGTCTTCGTCTATAATCGGATCTTTGATTGTGTTAATGTCTGACATATTATCGTGACCCCTTTGCTAATTGTAATGGTTACTATATTCAAACGTTGATTTGATTGTTACATAAATATAACCTAAAAAAAACTAACAATCAAGTGTTGGTTTGAATGTCGGGCAGTCAAGTGCAAATAGGAGGTAGGGAGAACGAAAGAGAAAGAGCAGTCTGAACTACTGATTTAGTTCTGGACTGCTCTGCTCTGGAGTAGTTGATCATTAATCCATCCACCACTGTTTAAGATTGGACCACCACGTGCGATCTACGGGAATGGCTTCCTCCTTGGCAGGTTGTTGTTTACTACCATGGAGTGTGCAGTACGCTGTTGGTTCCGTGCCGGGGACAAATACTTCCAATGTTTTCTCGGGACAGTCTGCTGTAGCAAGTAGTCCTGACTCGGGATTGATATAGGCACTAACCACTTGACTTGGAATCGGAAAAATTTTGGGCGGGACATTCTCTAGTGCCTTTTCCGTAAATTGAGCAAAAATAGGTGCAGCTCGGCGCCCATCACTATTCTCAATATCTCGGCCTTTATCGTATCCTACCCATACCGCTGTAGCGAGTTCTGGTGTGAATCCTACAAGCCAAGCATCTGTGTCCGTCGTACCTGTTTTACCTGCTACAGGGCGCTTTATGAGGGATGATACACGGTTACCTGTTCCGCCATTCTCAAACACGCTTTCCATTAAATGCGTCAGAACATAAGCAGCAGCGGGATCCACCACAGCTTCACCTGGCGTTGTCTCTGCCTCATATATTATTTCTCCTGTGGAATCCGTCACTTTGAGCACAGCTACAGGGGCCATACGAACACCACCATTACTAATCACGCCAAAAGCTGACGCCATCTCAAGTGGACTGACTGGTGAAGTTCCTAATGCCAGCGAGGGCACCGCTTGAAGAGGACTATTAATGCCCATTTTTTGTGCTGTATCTATGACCTTGTCTGGTCCTACTGTCATCATCGTATTGACAGCATATATATTGTCCGAAGCGGCGATAGCCTGCTGCATATTAATCTCTCCAAGATACTTTTCACCGAAGTTACTTGGCTGGTACGTCTTGCGATTATTATCGTAGTGAAACAGCGTGGGCTCACTTTTGAACGTGCTGAGTACGGACATTTTCTTGGAAGTTAGGGCCGTTAGGTACATGATGGGTTTGAAGGTTGACCCCGGCTGGCGTGTTGTGGCTAGTGTATGGTTATAAGGGTTAGTTTGATAATTTGTCCCGCCCACCATGGCCTTTATATACCCTGTTCGAGGATCTATGGAGATCAGAGCGGTCTCTAATTCACTGCCCTTGTCCATGCCACTAGCTACGGCCTCTTCTGCCGCCTGTTGGGTATAAGAATCTAGCGTTGTATAGATGTTCAATCCACCATGATCGAGTTGTTCTTCACTAATTCCTAGTTCACTAATCGCTAAATTCCGTACATAATCGCGGAAATAAGGTGCCGTCACAATAGTCTTCTGCTCTCCTTGAGGCTTGATGACTAACTTTTCGCGTGCCGCTTGATTGGACTCTTGCTTCGTAATGCTCTTTGTCTCCACCATGGTGGAAAGGACAATCCGCTGTCTTTTGATGGCGCTATCCAAATGATTATAGGGAGAATAATAGGTGGGTCCTTTAGGGATTCCAGCTAGTAGAGTACTTTCTGCAAGGTTCAAATCCTTAGCAGACTTCCCAAAATACATGCGGGAAGCAGCTTCGATGCCGTAGGCACCATGACCGTAATAAATTTCGTTAAGATACATTTGTAAAATTTCCTTTTTACTGTACTTCATCTCTAGCTGTGCCGTATACATCGCCTCTTTTACTTTACGTGACCAGGTTTTCTCGTGACTTAGATATAAATTTCGGGCCAACTGTTGTGTGAGTGTGCTCGCTCCCTGTGAACGGTCCATTTTCTTGAGATTGACTAGTATGGCCCGGCCCATTCCTTTGATATCAAATCCTAAATGGTCATAGAATTTACGATCTTCTACGGCAAGAGTAGCTTCGATTAGAAAAGGGGATATTTCATCTAAAGTGACGGGTTCATAACTACGCCCACTCGCTGAGAAGGTGGCCATAATGTCCCCGTGGCTGTCTAGTATTCGAGAGTTCCGATCTGTATCAGCCACAGGCAAATTTGAATTATATAGATATCCGAGGGCTATCGCGCTAACTAGAAGAACAAGGACAGTCATGCCGAACAATAACTTAATCATCATCAAGAGTTTTCTTTTCCACTTAGGTTGCTTTGTAGATTGTTGCGACATGACACGTATGCTCCCTTTTATTTCCTTTTCTTTTCATTATGGGATGGGAAGAGCATAGATATTCACTTTACATGCGATATGATTTCTTATTGGCAAATATATGTCGAAAATGGTTGCATTTTCACCTTAATTTAATATAATCAATTTTGTTTGGTACAATAGACAGAAATGTGAAGGCTAAACATTAAATATAAAATGAGAGTAGGTATATACGATGGAATTATGGTTCACAGAGAAACAAACTCCCGTATTCGGAATTACTGCGAAGATTAAACAAACTTACGTGACAGAGAAAACAGATTTTCAAGATCTAGCGATGGTTGAGACAGAAGAATTCGGTAACATGCTTGTTCTAGATGGCATGGTTATGACAACAGAAAAAGATGAATTCGTATATCATGAAATGGTTGCTCATCCAGCACTCAATACACATCCTAATCCTAAGCGTGTACTAGTTGTCGGCGGTGGAGATGGTGGTGTGATACGCGAAGTTATCAAACATCCAGGGGTAGAGAAAGCTGTACTAGTCGAAATCGACGGTAAAGTCATTGAATATTCCAAAAAATATTTGCCTTCTATTGCTGGTAAGTTGGAAGATCCTCGTGTTGAGGTATTGGTAAATGACGGATATATGCATATCATCAATCATAAGAATGAATATGACGTTATTATGGTAGATTCGACAGAACCTGTAGGTCCTGCTGCACCGTTGTTCGAACGCGGATTTTATCAGGGGATCTATGAAGCGTTGAAAGAGGATGGAATCTTCGTTGCTCAAACGGATAACCCTTGGTTCAAAGCAGATCTTATCCAACAAGTAAATCGCGACGTGAAGGAAATCTTCCCAATCGTTCGTGTATATGCTGCGAATATTCCAACTTACCCAAGTGGTCTCTGGACATTTACAATGGGAAGTAAAGTGCATGATCCACTTGAAGTAGACGAAGCAACTATTCCCGAGCTAGATACAAAGTATTACACGTCACGTCTGCACAAAGCCGCTTTTGTGTTGCCGAAATTCGTGGAAGATCTAACGAAATAGGAGGCTACGAAGAGACGATGAAATTAGATCAAGCATACTCAGGTAACGTATTTATCTGTAGCTCAGAAGATTATGAAGGTTCTAAGGCTGTTATTTATGGCATGCCTATGGACTATACCGTTAGCTTTCGCCCGGGTTCCCGTTTTGGCCCGTCACATATTCGTCAAGCCTCAGTAGGTTTAGAAGAGTATAGTCCTTATCTTGATAAAAGTATTGAGGATATCACTTACTTCGATGCTGGAGATTTGCTACTGCCATTCGGTAATGCTGGACGTAGTTTGGAGGTCATCAGTGAATATGTTGGCAAGTTAATGGCGGATGATAAATTTCCAATCGGTCTCGGTGGAGAGCATCTCGTCACATGGCCTGTTATTCAGCAGGTATACGCGAAGTATCCTGATCTGATCTTGATTCATATTGATGCACATGCTGACCTTAGAGAAAACTATGAGGGTGAGCTTCTCTCCCACTCTACGCCTGTACGTAAAGCAGCGGCGCTCATGGGTGGAAATAACATTTACCAGTTCGGTATTCGCTCAGGTTCGCGCGAAGAATTTCAATTTGGTCATCAGAATATCAACTTCTACCCCTTTGAAGTAGCAGCTCCACTCAGAGAAGCTTTACCGAAGATGGGGAGTCGTCCAGTCTATGTTACAATTGACATTGACGTACTTGATCCTTCTGCAGCGCCTGGTACAGGAACGGCAGAAGCGGGTGGAATTACTTCTAAGGAATTGCTAGAGGCTGTGCATCTTATTGCAAATTCTGGAGTCAATGTTGTGGGCTGTGATTTGGTAGAAGTAGCACCTATCTATGATCACACAGAACAGACACAGATTGTAGCAGCGAAGTTAATTCGTGAAATGTTGCTAGGTTTTGTGAAATAGATTTTTCATAGAGAAGCACCTTCAAAAACGATAATTAGGAAGCCGGTAGGCTCCGTTGTTGTTTCTGTAAGGTGTTTTTTTAAACGTACATACCCAGACTTCATAATGTGTTATTAAACCCAAATAAGGGTAATGTAATAATGGAAGGAGTGACTTCTATGTTGATTACTAAATTTATCAAACGACCTGCTCTATTATGGATGGCATTAGCGCTACTGCTTCCCGGAGGTTATTTTATTTCCTCTTCCAAGGCTATAGCAACAGCATCAGCACCTTGTGGAAGCGGAGATCATGGCCTATTGAGTAAGTTGCAGATGCAACATTCCGGTAAAGGTAAAGACCCACTTCAGTTCGCGGATATTCAATTTATAAATGCGGACATGGGAAGAGCTGCTGGAAATGGTTTTATGATCGGCACCTCGGATGCAGGTTGCCATTGGCAGGAAATTTATACAGGACGGTGGGAGTTTACGCAAATCGATTTCCCTAATAACAAGGATGGGTGGGCGCTGGCATCTATTCCTTCTGAGCAGAAGAAGTATTTAATACAAACTTCGGATGGGGGATCTCATTGGAGTAAGGTTTCTACAGGCAGTGTAAGCTTTGAACGTATGGATCGTATCAGCGAAGACGTAGGTTTTGGGTACACACGAACGGCAGTTTACAAGACTGTCGATGGGGGAAGTCACTGGGTTAAGATTGCTACTCCGGTCAATAGTCGATTTGCATCTTTTAATGATGTGAACGATGGATGGACGATCGTAGTGATTCCTAGTGGTGGCTATAAGGTTATGAAGACTGTGGACGAAGGTAAGAATTGGTCTACGAAGCTGAGTGTAGCTACTGCAAGTAATAACGGAGGAGAAATTTATAGTAACGGCAAGCAAGTGTGGGTCTTATTGTACGGTGAATCAGGGATGTCACAAGTATCCTATTCGCTATACAGCAGTACGGATGGTGGAGGACACTGGAATCGTGTGATCGGTCAGTCTACAGCTGGCGGAGGTCCAGCACCCGGTGAGGGGAAGGCTGTTGTAGACAAAGGTCCAGCGCTGGCTGGAGGACATCCTAGTAATCTACAGTTAATTGATGGAACTACAGCATTCTTAGGTGCAGGTTCACCAGCGGGAGAAGTCGTATCCGTAGGACGGACTTATGATGGAGGGAAGACATGGAAGAACATCACGCCATCTATTAGTGGAGTTGATGCTCGTATTTCCTTTACAGATGGTAAACGGGGGTGGATGGCAGTCACAGGTATTAGCAAGTCATCTATATATATGACCCGTGATGGTGGATTAAGTTGGAACCGTAAATTTTCGATACAATAAGGGATACTTCTCCTCTTAAGACAGCATAGGTAGTATGAAATATATCGTTTACTTGAGTAGGCATGACCTAGACACGGATACTTATTCGAAGTTGAAATAGGTATCCGTTTATTTTACATAACGATGAATCCATCCATTATTTTATTTGAATTGAATCAGGGAACTGGATATAGTAGTACAATAGAATGTATAGATTGGAGATTGTTTCAAGTATGCCAGATATGATGAAGGCCGTAATACAGCTACGGAGTCACCACGAAGGAGAAGAAGTGGTGCAAAATATGTTGGCTGAAGTGTTTGCTAAAGGCTCGGTACTGTATGTAAGGTACGAGGAACCCGAGGCAGGTCCGAAGGGTGGCTCCACAAGAACGACTATTAAGATTACTCCCGAATTAGTGAAAATCATTCGACATGGTGAAGTAGAGTCAGAACAGTCTTATCAACTAGATACGACGTTGCCTGGCTTTTATCGCTCTCCTTATACTACCTTCAATCTCTCAACCCACACGCATGAGATGAAGATGGATATCCAAGGAGGGCTAGGGCGCGTGAGTTGGTCCTATGACTTATATGTCTATGATGATTTATCTGGACGCTTTGCAATTAGTTTATATATACAGGAGGAACCCAAATCATGATACAGAACCCACTAGAGCAGATTAACCAGTTAGTATCAGAAGTTATTGTTGATGCTATCATCCAAGCTGGCATAGTTACCAAAGAAGATATTCCTACGATCACCCTTGAAGTACCTAAGGATAAGGTACATGGAGATTTAGCGAGTAACGTAGCCATGCAATTGACCAAAATAGCGAAGAAGAATCCACGCCAGATCGCAGAAGAAATCATCAGCCATTTGGATCTTAATAAAGCTTTTATCGAGAAGGCAGAAATTGCGGGCCCAGGATTTATTAACTTTACTCTGATGAAGAAATACTTGTATCCTGTCATACAGCAGGTTCAGGAACTAGGCACCGACTATGGACGGATTAATGTTGGTCAAGGCAAGAGAGTTCAAGTGGAGTTCGTAAGCGCTAACCCTACAGGAAGTCTTCACCTTGGGCATGCTCGTGGTGCAGCAGTAGGAGATGCACTCTGTAACTTGCTTGATATGGCCGGATACCAAGTCACTCGTGAATATTATATTAATGATGCAGGTAACCAGGTCGTTAATCTGTGCAAGTCGATAGAAGTTCGTTATATGCAGGAGCTGGGACAGACGGTTGAAATGCCTGAAGACGGCTATCATGGAGAAGACATCAAGGGATTCGCTAAAGATTTAGTGGAACAAAAAGGGGATTCTCTACTCTCGATGGAGCCAGCAGAGCGGACCGCATTCTTCCGTGTGTACGGCCTTGAGAAGGAATTAGATAAAATAAAGCGAGACCTTTCTCGATTCAGAGTACATTTTGACGAATGGTTTAGCGAAACGTCCCTGTATGAGAACGGGCAGGTTGTAGCATCTCTTGCTGAATTGAAGACAAGAGGAGAAGTCTACGATCAAGACGAAGCTACGTGGCTACGCACATCTCAATATGGAGATGACAAAGATCGCGTATTGGTGAAAAATGACGGAACCTATACTTATTTAATGCCGGATATCGCCTATCATCGTAACAAGTATAGCCGTGGTTTCGATCAAATGATTAATATATTGGGTGCCGACCATCATGGCTACATTCCTCGCTTGAAAGCAGCTATGGAAGCGCTGGGTAATGATCCTGATAAATTAAACGTATTGATCGCACAGATGGTTAGCTTATTTCAAGATGGCCAAAAAGTAAAAATGTCTAAGCGTACAGGAAAAGCTGTTACGATGGTAGATCTGATGGATGAAGTAGGCATTGACGCGATTCGTTACTTCTTTACGATGCGGAGTATGGACTCGCATTTAGATTTCGACATGGATCTAGCGATCTCAACATCTAACGAGAATCCTGTATTCTATGTACAATACGCACATGCGCGAATTTGCAGTATTTTCCGTCAGGTGGAAGAACAGAGTATTACACTGTTGCCAATCTCAGAGATTGATTTAAATACGTTAACGGCTGAACGTGAATACGACCTCCTTCGCAAAATAGGGGAGTTGCCAGAGGAAATTGCAACAGCGATACATCACTATGCGCCCCACCGGATGGTGCGTTATGTATATGAGCTTTCTTCTATGTTCCACAGTTACTATAAGGCAGAACGTGTAATTACAGAAGACCCGGCACAGACACAAGCTCGCTTGGCGTTGCTAAATGCAGTCCGCACGGTCATCAGTAATGTATTACGATTGATCGGTGTGACTTCACCGGAGAAAATGTAATTCAACCAGCTTATATTTATATTGTCATGATAAAACCGTCCTTTCCTACGTTAGGAAGGACGGTTTTTTTGTGGTTTTATGCTAGCAGCTAGCGGTTCTGAGGTGACTGCATTAGCTTTCATGCCTTCTTTTAACAAGCGAAGTGCATTTACTTCACCGCAGTCTCGATCTAATCGTTGCCCTTTTCGAACACGTAGGGGAGTGGCTGTGCGGCGCAATAATGCCTTAAGTTCGCTAGGGTGTAAATTTCGATTCTGTGACAGTAATAGTGCGATAGCTCCGCTGACATGTGAGGTTGCCATAGAAGTGCCGCTCATTTCATGATAATTGCCTCGAGTCCAAGAAGATATAATTTTGTCACCAGGTGCATAGATATCAATATATTGTCCACGATTGCTGAAACCAGCGATTCGACGATTGTGATCCGTTGCTCCAACAGAAATAGTCTGTGAATAACGGGCAGGGTAATCAATATTACGTCGTTTACTATCATTTCCTGATGAAGCAATAATTGAAATACCTGCATTATACGCTTTGTTAACAATTTCTTGTAGGGCTCGGCTACGGGTCTTCATTCCAAAACTCATATTAATGATATCGACATGATTCCTCACACACCAATCGATACCGAGAATAATGTCGGATACGTAAGCAGAGCCGCTGTGATCAAAAGCCTTGACGGGATAAATAGTAGCTCGTGGAGCTACACCAATCATTCCTACCGTACTGTTAGCTGCGGCGATGGTACCTGCAATATGAGTTCCGTGACCATTGTCATCTAAGGGCATCATATTTCGATTGAGTAGATTGATGCCTCTGGCAAGTGAATGACGTAGATCAGGATGATAATAATCAGCGCCTGTGTCAATGACACCAATTTTGATATGGTGCCCTGTGGATGTTGACCATGCCTTGGGCGCTTGGATTTGTTTGACTCCATAAGGAATGCCCGGACTATTCTCAATAGTGCTTGGAAGAGCATGAATCTTTAGCTGAATATCGTCTTCAATGTGCAGCGTATCTTTATATTTGTTAATCAACTTGCTTCGACACGGTAGAGGAGCGATGATAGCTTTAATTAAATTAGATGACTGCACGTTCGGAATTGTAATACCACTTGATTTAAGTGCATGTAATTCCCGCTGGTATGCGTTGAAGCGCTGGGGATTATGAAAGGTAATGATACGTCTTTCTAGTGCCGAGGCGGGACGTTCAGACTCTTCAAGTAGTATTTGAATAAAACCGGTGTAGTCCATATGGGCAGTCCCCCTCTTGATGAACCATGCTAATGCTGAGTTATAGTATGAAGCGGTAGCACGGTATGAGTGGGAACTTGCCCTTTTTTTAGTAAATAGGCGCTGGGTTGTTGTCAAAGTGAAGCCGCGTACATAATATAACAAGAGACCGGATGGCTCTTACTACAACTCCATAAGGAAGTCTTCCTTGGGGGGATGGATACAGTCAGAAGACAGGGGATTTTACCCTGTCTTTTTTTTGAAATGTTAGAAAGTATAAACTTCCATCCATATTTGATCGGTAAACGAATGCCGTCCTTTTGGGACGATGAAGTCGTTCATCCTAGATTATTTTATAAAATATTAGTTTTGGGATTAAAACTTGCATTTTAATCCCAAATAGGTTTTACTTATCTGAGTTAAGGGATATATTGATCTAAAATGCGTGTTAAATTGAACATTGCATGAGAGGAAGTGTTCGCAAGTGAGTACCCCAATCCAACTAAAAATTGATCCAGAAAGAATTAAGGAAATGCCGATGGTTGACTTGGCGTTTGCCATCCTAAAGACGGTTAATACGCCCTATTATTACCTTGATTTGATGTCAGAGGTAGCCAAACAGCGTGGTCTAACAGAGAAACAAATGAATGATACCATTGCACAGTTATATACGGAGATTAATATCGACGGACGGTTCGCCTGCGTTGGAACTAATCTCTGGGGTCTGAAACGTTGGTATCCTGCTGATCGTTCTGAAGATCCGATTGCTAATGCCAAGCGTCCACGAATCATCAATGATGATGACGATGACTTGGAAGATGATGACTTCACGGATGAAGAGACTTACAGTGGTGATGACGGTGAAGATTTCGACAGAATTGATGAAGACCATGACGACATTTATAGTGATGATGACAGCGAGGAAGAAGCTGAAGAAGAAGTTATCCTAGAAGATGCTGATTTAGATGAAGATGACGACGATTCGTCAGATGAAGATGAAGATGAAGAATCCGATGATTTAGGTAATAGTAAGGACTAGAATACTCTACAAAGTTATAAGCTATTTATCCTGGGATCTGTTTCCCTGTTCCTGACTTGACAGAGTACAAGGCACGGAGTAAACTATTGCATGGGCTTATGATTGAAGAAGAATATTTATTGAAATGATAAAAAGTGCCCCCGTACTACGGGTGTCACTTTTTTGTTTTTTTAGATAAAGATTGAGTGCCATGCCAGTTCTGTTGGAGTGGTATATTGTTATGTAATGATTACTGTTAATATGTGGTTGCTGTGGCTAAGGAAACATCATAGATTGCATGAATATCGGGACTTTAATTAGGAGGGTTTTTACAGTGACAAAGTATATTTTTGTGACCGGTGGGGTTGTATCTTCTCTCGGTAAAGGGATTACTGCCGCTTCACTTGGCAGGTTGCTCAAGAATAGAGGATTAAAGGTAACGATTCAGAAATTTGACCCATATTTAAATGTGGATCCTGGGACCATGAGTCCGTATCAGCACGGTGAAGTTTTTGTGACGGACGATGGAGCTGAGACGGATCTTGATTTGGGGCATTATGAACGATTTATTGACATTAATCTTTCTAAGAATAGCAACGTAACAACGGGTAAAGTATATTCTTCCGTTATTAGCAAAGAACGTCGTGGTGATTATTTAGGAGGTACCGTTCAGGTTATTCCACATATCACGAATGAAATTAAAGAACGTGTATACCGTGCGGGGCGTGAAGCGGGCTCTGACGTTGTTATTACAGAGATCGGTGGTACAGTAGGGGATATCGAGAGCTTGCCATTCCTAGAGGCTATCCGCCAAATCAAGAGTGAAATTGGCCGTGAGAACGTAATGTATATTCATGTGACACTTATCCCTTACATCAAAGCTGCTGGTGAAGTGAAAACAAAGCCTACTCAGCACAGCGTTAAGGAACTACGTAGTATTGGTATTCAACCCAATGTCATCGTTTGTCGTACAGAATATGAGCTTTCCTTAGATATGAAGGCTAAAATTGCCCTTTTCTGTGATATTGATCAGGATGCAGTTGTGGAATGTCGCGATGCGGCTACACTTTATGAAGTTCCACTTAATCTTCGTGATGAAGGATTGGACGAAATTGTAGTGAACCATTTGAAGCTAACTACACCTAAACCAGATATGACAGAGTGGGAAGGACTTGTAGACCGAATCAAAAAGCTTGAGAAAACAGTTGAAATTGCCATTGTTGGTAAATACGTTGCTCTTCATGATGCTTATCTTAGTGTTGTAGAATCCCTTTCTCATGCAGGCTTTGATTCAAATGCAGAAGTGAAGATTCGTTGGGTTAATGCAGAAGAGATTACTAGCGACAACGTAAAGGACATGCTTCATGGTGTAGGTGGTATCCTCGTACCAGGTGGTTTTGGAGATCGTGGTATTGAAGGTAAAATTACAGCCATTCGTTATGCGCGTGAGAGCAATATTCCTTTCTTCGGTATTTGTCTTGGTATGCAAGTATCCGTTATTGAATATGCTCGTGCCCTTGTAGGACTTAAAGGAGCTAATAGCTCAGAAATTAACCCTGCAACCGAGTACCCTGTGATTGATCTATTACCAGAACAAAAGGACATCGAAGACTTGGGTGGAACGATGCGTCTTGGATTATATCCTTGTAAGTTGCAACCAGGATCTTTAGCTATGTCTTGTTACGACGATGAGCTGGTATATGAAAGACACCGTCATCGTTATGAATTCAATAATGAATACCGTGAAGTAATCGAACAAGCAGGTTTGAAAATTTCTGGAACTTCTCCAGACGGTCGTCTAGTTGAGATTGTAGAACTTCCAGGGCATCCATGGTTCCTATCGGTACAATTCCATCCGGAATTTACCTCTCGTCCGAACCGTCCACAGCCTTTGTTCCGTGAATTTGTAAAAGCATCTGTGAAGTATCAAGAACATATTTAATAAAAGTTGAAGTGAGGCCTCCTGTTGGGAGGCCTCTTTTTGTTAAACAAATTTGGAAGATAGCAGGAATTCGATATTATAGAAGCGAATAACATTAATTGGTTAACTTCAGAAAACATGGAATGTTGTTGAAATAACATTAACGGTGGTCGATTCTTGGGAGGTTGAAACGATTGGATAAGAAGAAAGTATTAATCGTTGATGATCAGAATGGCATTCGCATTCTGTTAATGGAAGTTTTTAGTAGTGAGGGTTACGAAATGTTCCAGGCGGCAAATGGAAGATTGGCTTTAGAAATAGTTCGGAATGATGCCCCGGATTTAGTGCTACTCGATATGAAGATTCCAGGTATGGATGGACTTGAAATTCTCAAACATATTAAAGAAATCAATACGGAGATCAAAGTGATTATGATGACTGCATATGGGGAGCTAGACATGATTAAAGAGGCGACCGAACTAGGTGCACTCATGCACTTCACTAAACCGTTTGATATTGATGAGATGAGGGTAGCGGTAAACACACAATTAAGGAATAACAAAGTATAAAAAACGGTTAACAAAGATTGTAATAAAAAGAACTTAATAAAGCTGTGTTATCTGACACAGCTTTTCTCCTATAAAATAGAATATATTATTAAGTGGCATCTAACTTTGAATTATGGCCATAAGAAACGCAGGACTGAGACTTATCCTAGATGGACAAGCTGCAGTTCTAATTTTACGTAGATGCATGTTTAGTTTTCTGGACATGATGTGGTATAATGAAAGTTGTATGAGATGTCGGATTTAGTTTATAGAAAATAATAACAACATTTCTCAGGAGGATTGAAACCATGCCATTAGTATCTATGAAAGACATGTTAAACAAAGCACTTGAAGGTAAATATGCAGTTGGTCAATATAACATTAATAACTTGGAGTGGACTCAAGCGATTCTGGGTGCCGCAGAAGAAGAGAAATCACCAGTAATCCTTGGAGTATCTGAGGGAGCAGCGCGTCATATGGGCGGGTTCTATACTGTTGTGAAGATGGTTGAAGGTCTTTTACATGACATGAAAATTACAGTTCCTGTTGCGATTCATCTTGACCATGGTTCAAGCTTTGATAAATGTAAAGAAGCAATCGATGCAGGATTTACATCCGTTATGATTGATGGCTCACATAGTCCAATTGATGCAAACATCGAAATGACGAAAAAAGTCGTTGAATATGCGCATGCAAAAGGTGTTTCTGTTGAAGCTGAAGTTGGTACTGTTGGCGGGCAAGAAGATGACGTTATCGGCGGAATTATGTATGCTAAGTTGGATGAGTGCGTGCGCATCGTTAAAGAAACAGGTATCGATACTCTAGCTCCAGCACTTGGTTCCGTTCACGGACCTTACCATGGTGAGCCTAACCTCGGATTTAAAGAAATGGAAGAAATTCGTGATGCCACTAACATTCCGATGGTTCTTCATGGCGGTACAGGTATTCCTGAGAATGACATCAAGAAATCAATCTCCCTTGGTACTTCTAAAATCAACGTAAATACAGAGAACCAAATCGTATTCGCGAAAACTGTTCGTGAAGTGCTTGCTGCGAAACCGGAAGCATATGATCCACGTACATTCATCGTTCCAGGCCGCGAAGCAATCAAACAAACAGTTATCGGTAAAATGCGTGAGTTCGGTTCTAGCAACCAAGCGTAATAGCTTTCAGTAATGTGCATATAGCAAAAGAGACTGAAATCTTATTCTAAGTGAGTCAGGGTAGATCACTTAGGGCTGACAAGTTGAATAGTTTGTGATGGAAAGCGCACCGCTTAGCCGGTGTCTTTCCATTTTCACTATAAAAATCCCGACAGCACGTATTATTATCGGCTGCAAAATATTTAGGGGGACCCTTGAGCTTATGGAAAAATTGATGATCACTGGCGGAAGGCCGCTACATGGCACGGTATCCATCAGCGGTGCTAAGAACAGCGCTATTGCCTTGATTCCGGCTGCTATTCTGGCGGAATCGGAAGTTATTCTGGATAATTTACCGCTATTGAGTGATGTAGCTGTGTACGCCGAAATACTTGAGGAGCTTGGTGCGAGCGTTTCGTGGGAAGGCAGCCAGATGAAAATTGATCCTTCATCCATCAAATCAATTCCCATGCCGGATGGTTCTGTAAAGAAGCTTAGAGCTTCTTATTACATGATGGGTGCCATGCTTGGCAGATTTAATGAAGCAGTGATTGGCCTACCAGGAGGCTGTAATTTCGAGCCCCGACCTATCGATCAGCATATTAAAGGATTTGAAGCGCTAGGCGCTACAGTAACGAATGAGCATGGTTCTATACACTTGCACGCTAAAGAATTACGGGGAGCTAAAATATATTTAGATGTATCTAGCGTAGGAGCAACCATTAATATTATGCTAGCTGCAGCCCGTGCCATAGGTTCCACTACCATCGAAAATGCGGCTAAAGAGCCTGAGATTATAGATGTAGCAACACTCCTTAATTCCATGGGAGCCGTTATCAAGGGCGCCGGTACGGAAACCATTCGTATCGAAGGTGTCTCTGAACTCCACGGCTGCACTCACTCCATTATTCCCGATCGTATTCAAGCAGGAACGTATATGATTGCAGCTGCCGCTACGCGTGGTGATGTGATTATTGATAATGTTATCCCCAAACACATGGAAGCTATGACAGCTAAATTGCTCGAAATGGGCGTTCAAATTGAAGAGCTTGATGAGAGCATTCGTGTTATTGGACGCAATAAATATGAGCATGTAGATGTGAAGGCGTTAATTTACCCAGGATTCCCTACCGATTTACAATCTCCAATGACGAGTTTATTGACACAGGCTGAGGGTGTTAGTGTGCTTAGCGACTTTGTATATAGTAATAGATTTAAGCATGTGCCCGAATTGATACGCATGGGGGCTAAGATCCGTGTCGAAGGACGTTCAGCCATTATTGAGAAAAGCAAACTCAATGCCGCTAAAGTAAAAGCAACGGATTTACGTGCAGGGGCGGCACTTGTCATTGCTGCGCTTACAGTTGACGAAGGTATTACAGAAGTTACGGGCGTAGAATATATTGATCGTGGGTATGACCATTTGGTTACTAATCTTCGTCATTTAGGAGCAGATGTGTGGCGTGAGACTGACTAAATTTATGACCTTATGTTGGAGAAAATATAATTTTTCGGTCATTATTTTGGCTGAATTTGCATATTTTCTTCTGAATGGGGCAAAGCTGTCCTAATAAGGAATTTTCATAGACTAATAGATTGTGATATATGGACTTATAAAATTGAATAGGTGGTTATTACATGGATCTACAAATTACCGATTTGGAAGAAATGAAGCTGACCGATCTGTACAAGCTAGCAAAGCAATACCAGATCCCGTATTATGGTCAGCTGAAGAAGAGAGAATTAATTTTTGCTATTCTGCGAGCACAAGCGGAGCAGAGCGGATTGATGTTTATGGAAGGTGTGCTAGAAATACTTTCCGAAGGGTATGGTTTTCTAAGACCGATTAACTACTTACCGAGTACACAAGATATTTATATCTCTGCCTCACAAATTCGTAAATTTGATTTAAGGACTGGAGATCTAGTATCCGGTAAATGTAGAACTCCGAAAGAGAATGAACGGTACTTTGGATTGCTTCAGGTTAATGCCGTGAACGGAGAAAGTCCTCAGACTGCAGCGGAACGACTACATTTTCCAGCGCTAACTCCTCTATATCCACAAAAGAAACTTGTACTTGAGACATCCCCTAACCATTTGTCCGCACGTATTATGGATTTACTTGCACCTGTAGGACTGGGACAACGTGGATTAATCGTAGCACCTCCAAAAGCAGGGAAAACGCTCCTCCTAAAAGAAATTGCCAATAGTATCTCTACCAACAATCCCGAAATCTCATTATTTGTACTTCTGATTGATGAACGGCCTGAGGAAGTAACGGATATGCAGCGTTCTGTAAAAGGTGAAGTTATTGCTTCTACATTTGATGAATTGCCAGAGAATCATATTAAAGTGGCAGAGCTTGTACTAGAACGGGCATTAAGATTAGTTGAACATAAGAAGGATGTAGTTATCTTAATGGATAGTATCACCCGTCTCGCTCGTGCATACAACCTTGTTATTCCTCCTTCTGGACGTACGCTTAGTGGGGGTATTGATCCAGCAGCATTTCATCGTCCTAAACGGTTCTTTGGTGCAGCACGTAATGTGGAAGAAG
The DNA here is from genome assembly GCA_036496075.1 of Paenibacillus sp. GTDB lineage: Bacteria > Bacillota > Bacilli > Paenibacillales > Paenibacillaceae > Paenibacillus_AQ. The sequence goes on from DASXLR010000106.1 coordinate 32,767, forward strand.
GCGGTAGTTTAACCATACTCGCAACAGCTTTGGTAGATACAGGATCGCGTATGGATGATATCATTTATGAAGAATTTAAAGGTACAGGTAATATGGAGCTGCATCTGGATCGCAAGTTGGCAGAACGCCGTATTTTCCCTGCGATTGATATTCGTCGCTCAGGTACCCGTCGTGAAGAAGTGTTATTGACGAAAGAAGAGCTTGATACGATCTGGGCTATACGTAAAAACATGAATGATTCTGCTGAATTTGTAGATGGATTCCTAAAAAAAATGCGTAATAGCAAGACTAATGAGGAATTCATTGCCTCTTTTGATGTACCTGCTAAACCAAGTAATAGTAATAATGGCAGCAATGGAAACAGTAATCAAAGCACAACTCGCAGAACGTCCCGTCCATCGACTGCGTCTGCCACGTTATCCTAAGAAGAGGACATTACACGCCCAGTTGGGCACAAATATAGCTTTTTGATAAAGAGGAGAACATCATGTATCTGGTATATGCAGATGAACAAGGAAATGTATTTGACCATCCCTCGCTTTATGGGCTTGCCCGTAGTGGGGATATGATTGTTGAGATGTTAGAGGACGAGCTTATTCCATTGCCAGATGGTGCTACATTGGTAGGTCTACCAAGTACACGCGCTATTGGTATGGACCCAGACACTGGGGAAATGATGTCATTGCCGGATAACGCTCAGGCTGTGGGCGCACTACTGCCACAAGGTTATACAAGATTGGGGCTGCCCGGCTATGTGAAGACCGACAAGACCTATAAGTTGCCTTTGTTTGGCTATTCGGCTGTAGTATGGAAAGAGGGTCAGTTCTATGTGGCGGCTGAACTAACAGATGATCCAGAGAAGTGGAACCCTATCAATTGTGATCCAGAAGAACTGGACCATGGTGTACAACGGTTGACAGAGAAATATCCCGATAATAGGCTGTACACGCATTTATCCAATTGCGCATTAGGATATGAATGTCTTACTTCCTCAAATACATTTCTGAATAGGTGGGAAGGAGCTGTCCCTGTATCGCATTCTTGTAATGCGGGTTGCTTCGGTTGTATTTCCGAGCAGCCAGATGACAGTGGCTTTGTATCACCGCAGACTCGTATGAACTTCCGTCCAAGGGTGGATGAATTGGTTGAGGTCATGTTAGAGCATCTCAAAACACCTGAATCCATCATAAGCTTCGGACAAGGCTGTGAAGGAGAACCTTCTACGCAGGCCAAGATTATTATAGATGCTATTCGTGAAGTGAGATCGGTCACGGATATGGGATATATTAATATTAATACGAATGCTGGATTAAGTGATCATATCCGTGGGATTGTGGATGCGGGCTTAGATCTTATGCGTGTTAGTACCATTAGTGCGCTAGATGGCCATTATGATGCATACTATAAGCCTAGAGGATATAATCTTGTGAATGTAGAGAAATCTTTGCGTTACGCTACGGATCAGGGTGTATATACTTCGATCAACTATTTGATTTTTCCGGGTGTAACTGACCGTGAGGAAGAAATTGAAGCCATGATCGAATTCTGTAGACGAACGGGTCTTAAGTTAATTCAAATGCGGAATCTTAATATTGACCCTGAGAGTTATCTGGAACTTATTCCACCAGCTCAAGGCGAAATTTTAGGCATGAAGCAGATGCTTGAAATATTCCGTGCAGAACTGCCGGATGTGGTTATTGGTTCTTTTACACATGTGCCCCCAGCGGATATGGTGCGTAAGAAGAAGATTATTACCATATAAACAATAGCTGATTATGATTGCTTATTGAGAATCATCCTGCTATAATCGTGTTGTATGTCCAATTACTCTGTGTACACATGAGACACAGGGCGGAAAGAGGTGAAAGTCATGCAAGAATCAATCCAACCGAAATACCACGTGACTACTGTAAGCTGTGCTTGTGGCAATACATTTGAAACAGGTTCTGTTAAAGAAAATCTACGTGTAGAAGTTTGCTCCAACTGTCATCCGTTCTATACAGGGAAACAAAAATTCCTGGATGCTGGTGGTCGTGTTGATAAATTTAAGAAAAAATACGGAGTTTAATCTAATGATAAGCCGCTTTGCGGCTTGATGATTAAATCGTCGTGCAACCCCCTACTCTTCCGAGAGATAGGGGTTTTTTTGTTTGTTTATGGTATGTAGGAACGCTGGATGTAGGTGATCGTTGTTGTGTTATCCTTCGGATCATTAATTCTATACTCAATAGTAATATACATGTAACAGAGTGCATGGTGAACAATGGTAGTTGATTTTTGCTCTGCCTTGCGATATACTTATCCTCGCCGTGCTAGACGGGGAGGTAGCGGTGCCCTGTAGCTCGCAATCCGCTGTAGCGAGGTTGAATTCCTGTTAGAGGTATTGTCGATGTGAGGTCTTGGTCCCTGTGTGCTATGTTGACGGTTGGGTCCTTCGCAATGAGTGCTTGTGAACCTGGTCAGGTCCGGAAGGAAGCAGCCATAAGCAAAACACTCTTGTGCCGAAGGGAAGCCTAGCCCGAGTAGTTTCACAAGATTGCCGCTCGGATTGCAATCATCAATAACAGGTGCACGGTACCTATCTATAACTAAGAATGTTCTATTTGCATCTTTGTCCTTGTGGCGAAGGTGCTTTTGCTTTTTAAGAGATAAGAAGATACATACGGCGGACAAGACGTGGGTGTATGTTGTTATAATAATATTTATGATATAGGTGATTTGAAGTTTTGCTGAACAGTGGAATATAGTATAATGATGATGCGACAACACGTCATGAAGTGGAAGTTGAAAGAGGGTAAAGCAAAGTGGAACATATAGCGCTGTACCGTGCATGGCGGCCGCAGTCTTTTCAAGATGTAGTGGGACAACAGCATATCATTCAAACGCTGCAGAACGCGATACGTGAACAGCGGGTTTCTCATGCCTACCTGTTCAGCGGTCCACGAGGAACCGGAAAGACAAGTGCTGCGAAGATTCTAGCAAAAGCCGTGAACTGTGAGCGAGGCCCTGCTACAGAACCTTGTAATGAATGTGAGTCTTGCCGCCGTATAACGGCAGGATCTGTCATGGATGTGCAAGAAATTGATGCTGCATCTAATCGTGGTGTGGAAGAAATTCGTGATTTACGTGAGAAAGTTAAATATGCGCCAACGGAAGTTAGACAGAAGGTTTATATTATCGATGAAGTGCATATGCTGACCACAGAAGCATTCAATGCCTTATTGAAAACGCTAGAGGAACCCCCACCTCATGTTATGTTTATTCTTGCGACGACTGAACCTCATAAACTGCCAGCTACGATTATATCTCGATGTCAGCGTTTTGATTTTCGCAGAGTGTCGCTGGATGAACAGACTGAGCGACTACGTCGTATTTGCCAAGAAGAAGGCATTAAGGCTGATGACGATGCTCTTCAATATATCGCAAGGCTTTCGGATGGTGGAATGCGGGATGCGCTCAGCGTTTTGGACCAAATCTCATCCTTTACGGGAGATGATGTAACCTACCAACAAGTACTAAATATGACCGGGGGAATTGCCTCCGAACAGTTCGGAAGATTGGCTCAAGGTCTGCTTGATGGAGATATAGGTTTAGTGCTACAAATAGTGGAGGATTTCATGCAGGAAGGTAAAAGTGCAGATAAATGCATGGAGAACCTACTGTATTATTTCCGGGACCTACTATTGATCAAAATGGTACCCCACGCGGACAAGCTGACGGACAGGGTATTGAACCCAGAAGAGTATAAGGAAATGGCAGGCCAGTTCTCACGTGAACGGCTATTTCAAATGATTGATATTCTGAATCACTACCAAAGTGAGATGAAATATGCTTCACAGCCGCAGACATTATTTGAGGTGGCTCTGCTTAAGCTTTGTAATATACCGCAAGGTGGTGTTCAGCAGGAACAGCCGCATCAGATTAGCCCTGCGCGTGTTACGTCTCAAGCTGCTGCGCCTGTTGATTCAGGAGAGATCCATATTTTGAAGCAACAAGTCGTAGCTCTGGAGCAGAAGCTTGAGAAGTTTATGAAGACGGGTGGAGCGGGAGTTAGTAATGCTCGTGATTCGGGAGGGAGCTCTAGATCATCTGGAGGTGGGATGCCAGCACCACGTGCATCCTCTGCTGCTAAACTCCCTTCACAGTTGAATGAATACTTACTCCAGAGAAATAGTGAATTGTACACAATGATCCAAAAACAATGGGGTTCTGTTCTTCAAGGGGTTAAGGAGGAGAAGGTTACTGTCCATGCTTGGTTTATGGATGGAGAGCCTGCCTCTGTACTAGATGATTCTATTCTGGTAGCCTTTAAGAATAATATTCACCGTGAGACTACCGAAAAACCTGCTAATAAACAGGTTATAGAGCATGTTCTGGAGGCAAAGCTTGGTAAACCTTATCATTTGGTGACGATTATGCAGCGAGATTGGATGACTGCTCTTGAGGGATCAACACAACAGGCCAAGGAAGAATTGAAGCTGGAACACGAACATGAGGATAGTAATTCCAAATCAGAGCCGTGGATTGACGAGGCACTTCAACTTTTTGGCGAAGATCTCGTAGTTATAAAAGAATAGAACTCACTATAGGTGGATCTACAAAGGAGAGATAACGAATGAATAATATGAACCAGATGATGAAACAAGTGAAAAAAATGCAAGAGCAGATGATGAAGGCACAAGAAGAGCTAGTGACTAAGAAAGTAGAAGGAAGCTCTGGTGGTGGCGTTGTGACTGCAGAAGTGAACGGACACAAGAAATTGTTATCCATTACGATTAAACCAGAGGCCGTAGATCCGGATGATGTAGAAATGCTGCAGGATCTGGTGATGACAGCGGTGAATGATGCCCTGACTAAAGCAGATGAACTTGCCAACGATGATATGGGTAAATTCACAGGCGGAATGAAAATCCCAGGCCTGTTCTAATTTCACAGCAGAAGGAGTTCTTTAGTTTTGTATTATCCCGAACCGATTGCAAGGCTGATTGAATCATTTACCCGGCTACCTGGTATTGGTCCGAAGACAGCGAGTCGTCTAGCCTTTCATGTTCTTACGATGAAGGAAGACGATGTTATTGACTTTGCCAAGGCGCTCGTTAGTGTCAAACGGAATCTCCATTACTGTTCTGTCTGTTGCAATATTACCGATACCGATCCTTGTCGGATATGTCAGGATAAGACGCGAGATCCGTCTGTGATCTGTGTTGTTCAAGATCCCAAAGATCTCGTGGCGATGGAGCGTACTAAAGAATTTAATGGATATTACCATGTTCTTCAGGGAGCGATCTCTCCCATGGAGGGCATTGGACCTGACGACATACGGTTAAAGGAACTGTTGAACAGGCTTAGTGATGAGCGTGTTCAGGAACTAATTCTGGCGACCAACGCAAATATCGAAGGAGAAGCAACAGCAATGTATGTTTCTAGGTTGATTCGTCCTTTTGATATTATAGTGACCCGTATTGCCCATGGGCTGCCTGTAGGTGGCGATTTGGAGTATGCGGATGAGGTTACCTTATCCAAGGCATTAGAAGGAAGACGCGAGTTACGCTGATGCTAACAGTGAATATGCTATTTAAGAGAAGAGCCCTTAGGGTTCTTTTTTTATATTAAGAAAGTATAAGTTTCACTATATTTTCTTATATTTCTACGAGAAACGGTTTTGTCGTCCTTAAAAGGATGACGAAGCCGTTTTTCTTGTTTGCATATTAGAGCGTCTAATGGGTGGACGAATACCGTGCTTTGGGGACGACAAAGTTCTATGTTCAGTCTGGCTAGAAGGTATTATCGTATTTGTTTTATTTGCTTGTTCTAAGTTTGTCCTTTTCTCGATATGTATAAAAGTGGGAACGCGAGATAAGGAGGAATTAGTGATGAGTTGGGTGACAAAAACATGGAACAGTTGGTTTAAGAAAGAGCTTGAAGAGGAGCGGTCTGAAAAGAGAAATTTATACACAGAGGTTCTTCGTGCGCGGGCAAGATGGGAAGAGGCGATTATGTATTTTGAGGAGGCGTCAGGTGTAGAAGAGGTTGATTATGCCATTTATATGCTTGAGGCGGCAGAAATCAAATATCAGATGTATCTGAAACAGGCGAAGAAAATAGGCTTAGATCGCTCACAAATTTATGTTGAAGACTCAGCAGTCTAAAGGGGGAGCTTAAGGTGAAATTGATTATGATGGGCGTACTCGTTGTATCCATGTTGCTCTTGCTTTATATTGTGATTAAGAAGAGACTGGGATTTAAATGGCTAAGCGTGCTAGGAATACACATGGTACTCGCAGCATTAGGAATATATGCAGTGAATTTTTCGGGTTTTATTCCGAATATATATATCCCATTAAATCCTGTAACAGTGGGTACGGTAATGTTTCTAGGGTTGCCTGGGGTGGCGCTTCTGGCTGGCTTAAAGATTACACTATAAGGTATATGAAAAAAGTTAAAGATTGTTGTTGACGATATTTATAATGATGTGTTATATTATTAATCGCCCCTTTGAAAAGGCGTCCAAGCTTACCGAAAGGTAATCAGAAACAAAAAAATGTTTTTGAAAAAAAGGCTTGACGAACAAATGGGTAACATGATAAGATATAGAAGTTGTCGCCGAGAACAACTGGTGATGACGAAAGAGAAATTGATCTTTGAAAACTGAACAACGAGTGAGTAAAGATTTCACGAAAGTGAAGTCAAAACAAATGAGAAATCATTTGGTAGAGAATGAAAATTCTCGCCAGTTTGTTTCAAAATGAGCATATCGCTCTTTTCATTCGATGGATGTGAGGTCGCTGCAAAGTTGATCTGACATCCATCTCTATTGGAGAGTTTGATCCTGGCTCAGGACGAACGCTGGCGGCGTGCCTAA